>CAZTVS010000012.1:29559-71675 GCA_964617125.1 uncultured Acidobacteriota bacterium | reverse complement strand
TGGTACGCCTGACTGGATTCGAACCAGTGACCTTTGGTTCCGGAGACCAACGCTCTATCCGGGCTGAGCTACAGGCGCAAAAACCGTCGGGGGATTCACTGTGGCTGTCCCCCAAGCGAGCTGATCATGGGTTTGGAACCATCCGATCAGCACAAAGATAATACCGTGAGAAGGAATAGTTACTTTAACTTAGTCCTTCTTCTCCTTGCAGGCGACACAGACCTTAGCCCACGGCACCGCATTCAGTCGTGCTGTGGAAATGGGTTCATCGCAGGATTCGCAGATGCCGAATGTTCCATGTTCGATACGTAACAGGGCTCCTTCAATCGCTTTCAAGACGCGGGCGTCTGTCTGCCGTAAGTGCATGTTGATGTAGATGTCGTTGTCCTCGCTGGACTGATCGATCCAATCCCCTTTGCGTGAGGACTCGGTAGTTTCAATAGGCATTTTTTTCGCACTATTGGCTTCGAGGAGTTCGGTCTTCTTCTTTAGAAGCAAATCCTTATACGCTTTCAGGGCTGACTTGCTGATCGTCTGCGGTTTTGGACCGGCAAACATTTTCTTAGACGTCGACATCTGTTTGGCTGCGACTCCAACAATGGATGGGGTAGAAACCGATCCGCCAAATTTTTTATTCTGATGGATTCCGGTTTCACCAGTACTTTGTTTTTTCGTTTTCCCTTTAGAGATCATTCCGGTATCAACCGAGGACTTTTCCTTGGCCGTCTTTTTCAACGGCTGAGCCTTCGATACCTGGTCAGTGGCGGCGGAAATCCTTTTAGAGGAGATCGCTTTTCCGGTCAGCAGGTTATCCTTTTTAGCCAAGGCTGTTTTTTTACCCGTGGATGCAGGCTTTTCGACAGCCGCTTTCTTTTTTGCTACCGGGGCGTTCCTGACAGGTTTGGAGGCCAGATTCTTCTTTTTTCCCACCTGGGAAGCCTGTACCGAGGACTTTGCCGATGTCGATTTGGCATCTGCATTCGGCTTGGTACCTATGGAGGTTTTCACGGTTGCCGGGATTTTCCCGGAGGCCGATTCCTTCTTGTTTTTGGCTTTCGTCTTCATGTACTGATCTCGCTATCTGGCAGACTTATAAAAAAGGTGCTAAATATAGCATAGTTTATGTAAAACAGGGAAGGGGTTCCCCCATTTTCTGTTTGGAAATAGATCACACATTAAAACGAAACAGGATGGTATCCCCATCTTGTACGTGATAGGTTTTTCCCTCCTGCCGCAACCATCCCTTCTCTTTCGCTCCTGGATACCCCCCACAAGCCACGAGTTTTTCCCAGGGAATAACTTCCGCACGGATGAAACCCTTCTCGAAATCGCTATGGATCGTTCCCGCCGCCTGCGGAGCCAGGCAATTTCGGGGTATAGGCCATGCACGTACCTCAGGTTCTCCTGCTGTCAGGAAGCTCACCAGGTCAAGAAGTCCGTACATACTGGTAATCAGGCGGTTTAAACCCGGTTCGGTATAACCCAAGTCCTTCAGGAAAGTATCCACTTCTTCAGCCGGCAGTTCGGCGATCTCTGCCTCAATCCGGGCGCAGACGTTAACCAAGGCAGTCTTTGGTGAATCTTTGTATTTCTCCAGCCCCAAATCGCGTATAACCTCTTCCTGTCTATGGGTGTCCGATTCATCCAGGTTCAGGACATAAAGCATCGGTTTCAGGCTGAGAAGAGTAAAGCCGCGAACGATCTTCTCCTCTTCCGGCTCCAGGGTCATACAACGCAGAGGTTTTTCATTTTCCAGCCAGGGGACCATCTTCTCCAAGAGTTGTAATTCCTCTTCCATGGCCCGGTTGTTCATCTTGCGGATGTCTTTGCTGACCTTTTCTCTGCGTGCCTCCAATAAAGAAAGATCGGCCAGTATCAGCTCCATTTCAAAGAGCTCCAGATCTCTCAACGGGTTCACGTCCCCTTCGACATGCATAACGGAAGGGTCCTGGAAAGAACGTAAGACGTGAGCCAAGGCATCAACATTACGCAGCTGGGATAGATAGGTCGAATCCTTCGCTTCTCCTTTGACAATTCCGGCCAGATCGGCGAATTCGATTTGGGCTGGAGTTACCTTTTTAGGGTGAAATATCTCCGCCAGGGCATCCAGACGATGGTCTGGAACATCGCATATCCCGATGTGGTGAGAAAACTTGCCTGATCCCGAGGGATGCTGATCGGCGGGGATGCCGGTTAAAAGGCGAAAAAGAGTAGTTTTACCCACTTTTGGCCATCCTACGAGGGCGGTCCTTAACATCTTGTATTCTCCTTAAAGCTCTTCGGGAAAAAAGCTTATATGTTCTATAAAAAATGGTTTATAAAAGCGGACGAAACTTCTACTGTTTATACCTGTTTCAGGTTGCATTTTGGACCTGAATCACAACTTGGCAAATTTCAAATGGCAGATGGCTAAATTTACTTGACAAGTTCGAGCCATAGCTTTAAACTAGTGGACAAAAGTGGTAAAAAATGGTCTTTTGTGGAGCAAGGTATTTTTAACTCATTTGTGCGTAACTAGATTCTTCTGCAACCTTTTGATTATTAACGTTCACAGTCGTTTACTTTATCATGTTTAGAGGCAACATTACAGCGACAATTGATGCGAAAGGTCGCCTGAAGATACCTACCTCCTATCGCAAGGTAATCGAGGAAAAGCACAAGACCAATTCCTTTTTCATTACCAGCATCCATGGAACCTGCGCACAAATCTATCCTTTACCCGTTTGGGAGGAGATAGAGAAGAAGTTGTTGGAGCCTCCGATCATGAAACCGGAAAAACAGAAGTTCCTGGGCAAGACGAGCTATTGGGGCAGGGAAGCGGAAATGGACGACCAGGGGCGGGTTTTAATTCACAACCCGCTGCGGGATCATGCTCAGCTCGAGGGGGAAGTCGCCGTGCTGGGAAAAGGGAATTACTTGGAGGTCTGGCTTGATCGCAAGTACTTCCAGGAAAAGATTGTAGGAGAGGTTTTTACCGATCAGGAGATGGAGGCGTTAAACGTTTAGGTGGTTTCGCCCGAGCGCTTGACGAGATCTCGGTATTTCCGGAGGAAGGTGTTTTGCTCCTCCTGTCTGTCTGTACATGGATATATGGTTGCTCAGGGTGTCTTGGAATGGGAAGGAATTCATAAGTCGGTTATGCCGAAAGAGGTGATCGACTGCTTGCAGTGTCATTCGACGGGTGTGTATGTAGACGGCACTTGCGGTTTGGGAGGACATAGTGAAGATATCCTGGAAGCTTCTTCACCCGACGGGAGATTGTTGGCTCTGGACCGGGATCAGGAAGCCATGGAAATAGCCAAGCGTCGTCTTGAGAAATTCGGATCCCGGGTGCGTTTCATTCATGATAATTTCTGCAACTTGCCCCTGGTGTTGAACCGGCTCGGCATCGAGGCAGTGGATGGGATCCTTCTGGATATCGGACTCTCTTCTTTCCAGCTATCCCGACCAAACCGGGGTTTTTCCTTCCAGGAGAATGGGCCACTGGATATGCGCATGGATAAAACCCAGGGGACCACGGCCCGGGATTTGATCAATCACCTGGAAGAAAGAGAGCTGGCCGACCTGATCTGGAAGTATGGGGAAGAGCGTGCCAGCCGTAGAATCGCTCATGCCATTGTTCTTTCTAGGCAGAATGCTCCCATACAAACTACACAGCAGCTGGTCGATATCGTTCGTCGGGCCGTCGGGGCCACCGCCGTTCGAAATTCCCGGCGCATCCATTATGCAACCAGGACCTTTCAGGCCTTCCGTATCGCCGTGAACGAAGAACTGGAAAATCTGCAGAGCTTCCTTCTTTGTGCTCCGGCCTGCCTGAAGCCTAAGGGTCGTCTGGCGGTCATTTCTTTCCATTCGCTGGAAGACCGCATGGTTAAGACTTTCTTCCGCAAGCTTTGCGGACACGGAGGAGAAGAAGAAGTGTCCTCCTGGGAACTGCCAACCATTGCCCCTAAAACTCCGCCGGCAGGTTTCTTGGAGATAATACGCAAAGCCCGCAAAGCGGGAGAAGAGGAAGTAAGCAGGAATCCACGGGCCCGCAGTGCCCGTTTGCGCTGTGTGGAAAAAATGGCGGAGCAGATATGATGCCGGTCTATTCGAGTGTAGAGATTCGCTGTAACAAAAGAAATGGTAGATCGGACTCTCCCGCAGAGGGAACGGATTTCTAAAGATAAGGTGATAGGGATACACGGAGAGAATGACCATGTCTTTAACGGAACATAATGGAACAGCCCGTTGGCAAAACCGTCCGGTTCGAAGACCCAGAAACCGAAACAAAGCGAAGAAGACACCCCTGTTTCTTTTTCTTGTAGGGGGATTCCTTTTTGTCGGACTGCTTTGCGTCTATTGCTGGCAAAAAGCCGAGATGCGGAATTATGGATATCTGATGGAAGTGGAAAAACAGAGAATTATCGAGTTGGAGGAAAAGTATAGGCAATTAAAACTGGAGGAGGCCTATCTGCTTACTCCGGCCAGGATCAATCAGCTCGCCTATGACCGGCTTGGAATGACGACTCCCTCTCCCGATCAGGTCATCTTCGATACCGATTCTTTCGTCGAAAATCCCGGAACCATGGTCATGTCGGCCTCCAATGCTGCATTGAAACCTGAGGCGCCGGATCATTTCTGAGAGAGCAATGGCAGGTTTTTCCAAAATGCAATCTCCCAATGGTTCCTATCTGCTGACTTCGCGTTGGCTGATCTTTATTGCCATGTGCATCAGCGTTTTTCTGGTCGTCGTTTCCCGATTATTCTACCTGCAGGTTTTCGATCATGAGCGTATGATGCAGATGGCGGCCGGCCAGCAACAGGACATAGTGGAAGTGAGCGCTCGTCGTGGGACTATTTATGACCGCAGGATGAACGAATTGGCCGGAAGTGTGGTGATGCCTTCCGTATGGGCCAATCCGAAAGAGATCAAGAACCTGTCCTCCTTGGTAGAGAAAATCAGTGGAATTCTGGATCTGGATCCTTCCTGGGTCAGAAAGAAATTGACTTCTTCGCAAAATTATCGGCTATTGAAGCGGAGGGTCCCTCCAGATGTAGAGTTGGCAATAAAAGAGTCTGCCTTGCCCGGCATTCACCTGATTCCGGAACCCAAACGTTTTTATCCCCACAAAGAAATGGCCGGACAAATCCTGGGTTTCCTGGACGGAGAAGATCAGGCTGCCTACGGACTGGAACGCTATTATGACAAGCTGCTGCGGGGTATGCCCGGAAAGGCCATCATCGAAAAGGATGCCCGCCAGCAGATCCTCGAGAGCCAGTACTCGCAAAAATCGATCCCTGGAAGTTCCCTCATTTTGACCATTGATAAGAATATTCAATTCATCGTGGAGCAGGAACTTAGCGCCGCCGTAATCGAGAACAACGCTCAGGCTGGGACAGTCGTTTTGATGAATCCGGAGAACGGAGAAATTTTGGCCATGGCCAACTATCCGGATTTCAATCCCAATCGCTATAGCGAGTATCCGGTCGGACACTTCCGTAACCGGGCGGTAACCGACGTCTACGAGCCGGGATCCACCTTCAAGGTGGTAACCATCGGTTCAGCCCTGGATGAAGGAATCCTGTCTCCTTATGAGATGATCGATTGCCAGAACGGGCGAATCGTTCTGGCCAACCATATCGTCAAGGATGTTCATGCCTATGGACTTCTGGATTATGCCGGAATCATCAGCCATTCCAGCAATATCGGAGCCATCAAGATCGGCCTGCGCATGGGAAAAGAACGTTTTTATCGGAGAATACTGGCCTTTGGTCTGGGACAGAAGACCGGCATTGATATCCCAGCGGAAGTGCCCGGCCTGTTGCGCAAGTCCGATGCCTGGTCGGCTGTTTCCGCCGGATTTATAGGTATGGGGTACGAGATCGGCGTCACTCCGCTGCAGATGGTGACGGTCGTGTCCGTCGTAGCCAACGGGGGACACTGGGTAAAACCCTATCTGGTAAAAAAAGTGATCGGTCCGGACGGTGCGTTGATACGCGAAAATCTCCCGGAAAGGCGCCAGATTCTACAAGACCGTACGGTTTCTCAGCTGCGGATGGCCATGGAGGCGGTGGTGGCCGAAGGTACAGCCCGAGCCGCCCGCATGGAACAATATGGAGCAGCCGGGAAAACCGGGACAGCCAAGAAGCAGAACGGATCCGGCTATCTGCAGGGCAAGTATATCGCTTCTTTCATTGGTTATGCACCGGCCAAGCGCCCTGTCTTTTCGGCAATCGTGGTTATCGACGAGCCGACCACACATTCCTATATGGGAGGTGCCGTGGCCGCACCGGTATTCAAGCGAATCGCCGAGAAAGTCCTTCGCTATCTGGAGGTAGCCCCGGAAAAGAGACCGGTCCTTAAAGATCTGATGGCCCGGAGCCAGGGCGTTCGCTCCCCGATCGCTGCTGAAAAAGAGGAAATGCCACCCGATATCAATTCCCTGTTTGCCGAAGGAGATGCCGCTGCAATATTGCCGGATGTCCTGGTTGTAGGCGAGGATGATCGGCTGGTTCGAATGCCGGACTTCCGGGGTAAGACAATGAGGGCCATCCTGGAAGAATGCAATTCCATGGGAATCGAACTCTCTTTTCATGGGGTGGGAGTAGCTATCGAACAGGAACCTCTGCCTGGAACGCCGCTGATTCCGAATTCCAAATGTTTCGTACGGTTGGCGAGAAACGGCAAACTGGCAGCCGAAACGGCGGGCAGTAACCAGACAGCGGCGAAATACCGTACCGTGCAAGGCATTTCTCCATCAGAAGATGCTCCCCGGAAAATCGCCGAGGCGGTCCATTGATGGGGAAACAGGATAGTCTTATGTCACCCGGCGCTGACAATAAAAGGAAAAATCTGTGCGAGCCTGAGCCTACCTCTCTGGGTGTCCTGGCGTCGGCGCTACCGGACTGTGTGATACGGGGAGAGGACTCCCTGCCGGTAACCGATATCACCCACGATTCCCGGTTCGTACATTCGGGATCTCTTTTCGTTGCCATCCAAGGAGGTCAGGCCAACGGCAACGATTTCATCTTCGGTCCCGGTGGAGCACGGGAATTGGGGGCCACGGTAGTCTGCTCGGAACAGCCTGCTCCGGCGGACAACACTCTGGGCTGGATTCAAACCGGGGACATACGCAAAACCATGGCAATCCTGTCCAGAGTCTTCTTTAAAGATCCCAGCCAGGAGATGCAGTTGGTCGGGATCACCGGTACCAAAGGGAAAACAACTACCTGTTATCTGGTCGATTCCATCATTCAGGCGGCGGGAGGTGTCTCCTGCCTGATGGGCACGATCGAATCGCGCGTGGGCACACAGGTGTGGCCCGCGGAACGAACGACACCGGAATCGGACGACATACAACGGCTTCTCTATCATGCCAGGCAAATGGGTTGCCGGCGTGCGGTCATGGAAGTATCTTCCCATTCGTTGGTTCTGCATCGGGTATATGGCATGTCCTTTCATACGGCCTGTTTTACCAATTTGAGCCGGGATCATCTGGATTTTCACCGCGAGTTTGAAAACTATTTCCTGGCAAAGTATATGCTGTTCGACGGGGACGAAGTCCAGGGTCCGAAAGTATCTGTTGTCAATCGTGACGACCTGTGGGGAGAGCGGTTGTGCGCTCATCTGAAAACTCCAATCCTTTCCTACGGGATATCCTCCTCGGCCGATGTCCGACCGGAAAAGGAGGATGTAGATCTGAATCCGATCACTCTACAAATCACCGCTCCTCAAGGGGAGCTTGCGATCCGTTCCCGACTGGCCGGAAAAGGGAATTTCTATAATATCCTTGCTGCCGTGAGTGTCGGACTGTCGATGAATATTCCGGGAGAGGCCATCGAGCAAGGGATAGCCGCGATCCATGGTGTTCCGGGCAGGTTGGAAACGATTGCCCTTGGCCAACCTTATACGGTGATTGTCGACTATGCCCACACGGAAGCGGCCCTGGAAAATCTGTTGCAGATTGCCCGGGGGTTGCAACCGCGCAAGATACTTACCGTTTTCGGATGCGGCGGAGACCGGGACCGCAGCAAGCGTCCGTTGATGGCCAGGGTAGCCGCCAATTACAGCGACTTGGTGATCGTCACCAGCGATAATCCCCGCACGGAAAAACCTACCGATATAGCGGCGGAGATTGAGATCGGTTTCAGCGGCAGCCCCGTACGGTGGACACGGCAACTGGATCGCCGAGCGGCTATCGAAGAAGCCATACGTCTCGCCGAACCGGGCGATGTCGTGCTGATCGCCGGGAAAGGTCATGAGCCCTACCAGGAAATTAACGGAAAAAAAATCGATTTTGACGATCGGGTGGTGGCCAGAGAGATGGTGCAACGCAGGATGGAAGGGAAATAAGGGAATCGGGTGAATACCAGCATGTCCGTCGAAATCCGGAATCAGAATGCCCTGCTGCTGAACTATGAAGAATGCCGGGATGCGGTAAGAGGAAAAGCCTTATCCTTCCTGCCGGATGGATTTCCTCTGGGCGTTTCCATCGATTCCAGGACCGTTCTGCCTGGACAGCTCTTCGTCGCCGTCTCCGGTGATAGGTTCGATGGCCATGATTTTTTAGAGCAGTCCCTACGGGCAGGTGCTGCCGGGGCAATCGTCTCGCGGAAGGTTGCCGTGCCTTCAGGCAAGGTGATGATACAGGTGGATGATACGCGCCAGGCCCTCGGACAACTGGCATCGGCCTGCAGACAAAAATGGAAAGGCCGGGTGGTGTGCATCACCGGAAGTGCCGGTAAGACCACCACCAAAGAGATGACGGCGGAACTCTTGTCCCAATGCAGTCTGGTGCATCGATCCCAGGGAAATTTCAATAACGAAATCGGACTGTCTCTTACCCTTTTAGGATTGTGTACCGATCACCAGCGCCTGGTCGTCGAACTGGGAATGAACCATCGAGGGGAGATAGCTCAACTGACCGCCATGGCTTCGCCGCATACCGGCGTGCTGACCTGTGTGGCGCCGGTTCATCTGGGATTTTTTTCTTCCCTGGAAGAGATCGCCGATGCCAAGGCCGAATTGATCCCTGGAATTCGTGAGGGTGGGTGTTTGGTTTATAACGCCGACGATCCGCTGCTGGCGATCCGGGCAGATGCTTTCCCCGGGAAAAAGATAACCTTTGGCTTCTCTGCCGGAGCCGATGTGAGGGCCGTAGAGATTGTCGATCGGGGAATGGATGGCAGTACATTCCGTTTGCTGTACGGGCAACATTCCCAGTCTCTGCAGACTCGTCTTCCCGGCATCCACAATATTCTCAACCGGCTGGCGGCGGTGGCCGCAGCCATAGCGGAAGGAATGCCTTTCGAAGTTGCCGGGAAGATACGATCGGAAGCATATCCAGTGGGCCATCGGGGTGAACGAATTCGCTTCCAGGAAGGTTTTACCATTCTGGACGATACTTACAATTCCAATCCGTGCGCCCTGGAAGGAATGATGGAGGTCCTGAGCCGGACCGCCGGCGTGCAACGGCGTCTCCTAGTGATCGGTGAAATGCTGGAACTGGGGCCCGCTTCCGCGGAACTGCATCGGAACTGCGGCCGACGGGCAGCCTCCCTGGGTTTTCAGCAAATGATCGGCGTGCAGGGGGATGCCCGCTATTTTCTCGATGGGGCCAAAGAGAATGGTATGCCGCCCTCGGCCATGTCTTTTGCCGAAAATGCAGAAGAGGCCATGGAACTGTTGGCGGCCGGCTTGTGCCCCGGAGATTTGGTACTGATTAAAGGATCGCGCGGCGTGCGATTGGACCGTATGATCGATGCCCTGACCGGGAGGTATACGGTCAGGACGGATGAGCCGGAAGAGTCAGGGGGCAGGAAGTCATGTTAAGTCATTTGCTTTATCTGTTGCATGACTATATCAGCCCCTTTAATGTATTCCAATACATTACCTTCCGCACGGCTTACGCCTCGCTGACGGCATTGCTGTTTTGCCTGCTTTCCGGCCCCTGGTTCATCGGCAAGCTGCGTAAATTCCAGGTCGGACAGCAGATTCGCGAAGACGGTCCGCAATCGCACCAGGGCAAAGCGGGTACGCCGACGATGGGCGGAGTCATGATCGTGGCCGCCATTCTGGTGGCCACCTTACTGTGGGGGGATATCGGCAATTATTACATCCTCATTGCCATGCTCTCCCTTCTCGCTTTTGCGGCCATCGGCTTTGCCGACGATTATCTCAAGCTTTCACGGAAAAATTCCAAAGGCCTTTCGGCCAAAAAGAAAATCTTTTTCCAGGTCCTGATCTGTGCCGGCATCTTCACTGCCCTGGTATGGCTTTCCCAGTATGGTTTGTACAGTACCAGGCTGAGTGTGCCCTTCTTCAAACTCTATACTCCCGATCTGAACTGGACGATCCTGGGTTATTCCACTTTTATTCCGCTGTTTCTTTTCCTGGTGTTCATCATCGTGGCATCCTCGAACACGGTGAATCTGACCGATGGTCTGGACGGACTGGCCGCGGGCTGCATCATTGTTGCGGCTTCTTCGCTGACGATCTTGACCTATGTCACGGGACATGCCCAGCTGGCGACCTACCTGGGCCTGATCAAGAACAGCTATGCCGCCGAGTTGACAGTTTTCACCGGGGCCATCGTAGGGGCCACTCTGGGTTTTCTCTGGTATAACGCCCATCCGGCGGAGCTCTTCATGGGGGATGTCGGCGCCTTGTCCCTGGGGGGGGCGATCGGTACGGTGGCCGTCATCATCAAACAGGAGCTGTTGCTTCCTCTGATCGGCGGCATATTCGTTCTCGAAGGCCTTTCCGTAATACTGCAGGTCGGTTCGTTTCGTTTTTTAAAAAGGCGCATCTTCAAAATGGCGCCTTTACACCATCATTTTGAGTTGCTTGGTTGGGACGAGACCAAGGTGGTGATTCGCTTCTGGATCGCCGCCCTGATCTTCGCCCTCTTCAGTCTGAGTACGTTGAAACTGCGGTGAATGCCGCCTGGTTAAGGACAGACTATGAAGGAATATATCGGTAAAAAAACGGTTGTAGTCGGATTGGCCAGAACGGGTGTGGCCGTGGCCCGCTTCCTCCTGGAACGAGGAGCGGCGGTTTGTTTGACCGATCAGCAGCCGGCCAATCGACTGGGATCGGCCGTAAAGCAGCTGCGCGATTTGCCTGGATCGATCACCTCCAGGCTGACCACCGAACTGGGATTCCATCGGACAGAGACCTTTACCAAGGCCGATCTGATCGTGCTCAGTCCGGGAGTGCCTCTTGACCAGGAACAGGTTAAGGCAGCCCGGGAAGCGGGTGTGGAAGTGATCAGTGAAGTGGAATTGGCTTACCGGCATCTGAAGGGCAAGATCATCGGAGTAACCGGAACCAACGGGAAGACAACGACCACCATGCTGATCGGTCATGTCCTGCGTCAAAATGGCTATAAAACCCTGGTGGCCGGTAATATCGGCGACCCGCTGATCGGATTCGTCGATCAGGCGGAAGAGGACAGCTGGCTGGTCACCGAACTGTCCAGCTTTCAGCTGGAGGCCATCAAGGATTTTCACTGTCATATCGCCGTCCTGTTGAACATTACCCCCGATCATCTGGACCGCCATGGCTCTCTGGAAAACTACGTAGAAGCCAAAGCCCGAATCTTCCAGAACCAGACTCTGGATGACTGGGCCGTGCTGAATGCCACGGACCCTTACGTGCAGCCGATCATGCGCCATCTGGTGTCCAATGTCATAGCCAAACCGATCTATTTCGGTACTAAGCCATATCAAGGAAACGGCTTTTTACTGGAAGGGGAATGGATTTCCTACCGACGTGAGGGAAAAGTGATTCCTATGGTACAGAAATCCAAAATTCCCTTGAAAGGGAACCACAATCTGGAAAACGTGATGGCAGCTCTGGCCGTCAGCCTGATACGGATGTTGGATCCGGGCAAGGTAGTGGATGCCCTTTGTTCCTTTCAGGCCCCGGAACATCGCCTGGAGTGGTGCGGTAATCTGCAGGGGATCGATGTTTATAACGATTCCAAGGCAACCAATATCGATGCCTGTGCCAAGGCAGTGGAAGCCTTCGATTCCCCCATTGTCCTGATTATGGGAGGGCGGAACAAGGGAATGGATTTTAGCCAGCTGCGCTCCTCGCTGGAAGGCCGGGTGAAAAAGATCCTGGCTATCGGCGAATCGGCCGCGGAGATTCAGGAAGTCCTGGGAGGCAGCATCCCGGTGGAAATCTGCGATTCCATGACCTCCGCTGTGGAGCAAGGTCTTCTCATTGGGACCCCGGGGGATGTGCTTTTGTTGGCGCCGGCCTGTGCCAGTTACGACATGTTTGAAGATTATAAGGAGCGTGGACGGAAATTTAAAGAAGAGGTGGCGAAGAGAAAAGGAGTGATCGAAAGTGCATCCTAAGGGGTTGCATCATCCGATGGTAAATCGTGGTGCCGGGAGTGCGGTGAAGCACTTTGCCCACCGTCTGCGGACGGATGTCTGGCTGTTTGCCGTCATCAGCGGGCTCATGATGATTGGTATCCTCATGGTTTACAGTGCCTCTGTCTCCTTGTCGCCGGAAAGGTTCCAAAGGGCGATTCTGGTGCAGACCGTCTGTTCCATCCTGGGTTTTGGCGTGCTTTTTTTCCTCATGAGTTGGGATTATCGGAAACTATGCAGCAGACATGTAGTCTTATCCCTGCTGCTATTAACTGTTTTGCTTTTAATCGCCGTCTTCTTTTTCCCTCCCCGAAACGGGGCACGTCGCTGGATCGAACTGCCCCTGTCCGATTTCCAGTCGGCTGAATTCGCCAAGCTGACGCTGATCGTTTTCCTGGCCTGGTATCTGGAGCAGTATGGCGCGGAGATCAACCGCCCCAAGGTCCTTCTGATTTGTGGCTTGCCCATCGTCATCATTCTCGGACTGATCCAACTGCAACCGGATATGGGGACCGTTCTTTGTCTGGCGGCAGTTTGCGGGCTCCTCTTATTTCTTGCCCGATTGAAATGGATGTATATTCTAGGGGCCGTCCTGGCATCTCTCCCTTTCCTGTATTGGTTTCTGTTCCGCGTGCCTTTTCGCATGAAGCGGCTATTGGCCTTTCTCGATCCCTTCGGCGATCCGCTGAATTCCAGCTATCACATACGTCAATCGCTGATGGCCGTGGGCAACGGAGGAGTCTTGGGCTTGGGGCTGGGAGAGAGCAAGGCCAAGCTGTTTTTTCTGCCGGAATCCAATACGGATTTTATTTTTGCCGTCATTGGAGAGGAACTGGGACTTTGGGGTACTTTGCTGGTTCTGACTCTGTTTGCGATCCTGTGCTGGCGTGGATTACGGGCCGCGCTGCGCGCCCCCGATCTCTTCGGATCCTATCTGGCTCTGGGTTTAACCCTGATGATCGTCTTACAGGCTTTGATCAACATGAGTGTGACTTTGAGCCTGGTCCCGACCAAAGGAATAACCCTCCCCTTTATCAGTAAGGGAGGATCTTCCCTGTTGATGAGTGCGATTTCGGCCGGTCTCCTATTGAATGTCGCACAGGAGGGACAATGAGTCCCGCTCCGGGGAAAACAAGAATTCTATTGGCCGGCGGCGGAACCGGAGGGCATATCCTTACCGGGCTTTCCATCCTGGATGTGTTGCGACAGGAGCATCCCCTGGAGGCGATGTTTGTTGGAACGCGTCGTGGATTGGAAGTGAAATTGTTGACGGAAAGAGACATCCGGGTGGCGTTCCTCGATATTGAGGGAATTCTGGGAAAAGGCTGGATGGGTTGGATACGGTTCCTCTGGCTGGCTCCGCGCTGCCTCTATCAGTCGTACCGGCTGCTGCGATCCTTTCGCCCGGACCTGGCGATCGGCCTCGGCGGGTACTCCAGCGGTCCGATTCTATGGACCGCGGCACGGATGAAAATCACTACACTGATTCTGGAACCCAATGTCCTGCCTGGAATGACCAACCGACGGCTCAAGAGCCTGGTGGATGGGATTGCCATCGCCTTCCCGGAGACAGCCGCATATCTGGGGGAACGGTGCCGCTTGACCGGGATACCGGTACGCCGGGAATTTTTTGCCTGTCGCCAGGCACAGCGGCCGGACAACGAGTTTCGTCTCCTGCTTTTCGGCGGCAGCCAGGGCAGTCAAAGGATGAATACCTTGTGGATCGAGGCCCTTCCGTCGGTGATAAAACAATGGGATGAGCGATGGGGCAAACTGGAAGTCGTACATCAGACCGGCGAGAAGGATTTTCCGCATGTACAGGAAAGCTATCGCCGCCTGGGTTTTACCGCGGACGTTCGGGCGTTCATCACCGATATGCCGGCCGAGTTTGCCCGGGCCCATATGGTGCTGTCCCGCGCCGGGGCCGGGACTATCGGCGAGTGGTGTGCCGCGGGCCGGACGGGGATCCTGATTCCCTTTCCTTTTTCCGCCGAACAGCATCAGAAGGAAAATGCCCGTGTGATGGAGCGGCATGGGGCTGCCCTGATGCTTCTGGAAGAAGAGACCGATGCACGACGCCTGACAGGTGCGGTAGTCGAGCTGGCGGCCGATCCTCGCCGGCGGCAAAAGATGGAATCCATGGCCCGGGATATGTCTTCCGGAAACGCCGCGGAAAAAATTGCCGGATACGCCTGGGAATTACTCAAAAGGAAAACGGCTTAAGTACGGAAAATCGGGAATGTTCAAAAAAATTCAAAATATCCATTTTGTAGGGATCGGCGGCATCGGCATGAGCGGGATCGCCGAAGTGCTGCTGAATCTGGGTTACCGGGTCAGTGGTTCGGATCTGCGATTGAATCCGGTCACCGAACGGCTGGCTCGTCTGGGTGGAATCATTCAGGAGGGGCATCGGGCCGAAAACGTGCATCAGGCACAGGTAGTGGTGACATCTTCGGCCGTAGGCAATGAAAATACCGAGGTACTGGAGGCTCACCGTCTACAGATCCCGGTCATCCCCCGAGCGGAGATGCTGGCCGAATTGATGCGTATGAAATACGGTGTGGCCGTGGCCGGATCGCACGGCAAGACCTCCACTACCTCCATGGCTGCGTTGGTTCTGGAACGCGCCGGTCTGGATCCGACGATCGTGATCGGCGGGCGGCTGAATGTTTTGGGAAGCAACGCCAAGCTGGGTCATGGCGAGTTTCTGGTAGCCGAGGCCGATGAGAGCGATCGCAGTTTTCTGAAGCTGAATCCGACCATCGCGGTGGTTACCAATATCGATCGGGAACACCTGGATACCTATCGTGATCTGGCCGACATTCAAAATACCTTCGTCGACTTTGTCAATAAAGTTCCCTTCTATGGGGCCGCCATCATGTGCCTGGACGATCACAATGTGCAGGCCCTGCTGCCCCGGGTCACGCGCCGTATCGTGTCCTATGGTACTTCCATTCAGGCCGATCTGACGGCCAACCGCCTGCATCTGGAGGCCGGAGGAAGCTCCTTCCAGGTCCGATTGCACGGAAAAACGCTGGGAGAAGTGAGATTGAATGTCCCGGGAAGGCACAACGTGCTCAATGCTCTGGCGGTCATCGGGGTGGGCCTGGAACTGGACCTCTCTCTGGAAAAGATCGCCGAGGCGCTACGGGAATTTCAAGGTGCGGAGCGACGCTTCCAGTTTAAAGGGGAGATCGACGGCGTCCATGTATACGACGATTACGGTCATCACCCTACGGAAATCGAAACCATCCTGAAAACGGCGGCCCTGCAGGAAGACCGACGCCTGGTGGTGGTCTTCCAGCCGCATCGCTACTCGCGGACGCAGCATCTACTGCAGGAGTTTCCCCAGGCCTTCAATCAGGCGGAAATGCTGATCCTTACCGATATCTATGCTGCCGGAGAGAAGCCCATTCCGGGAATAAACGGCTTGCTATTGGCGGAGACCATCAAGCAGCACGGGCACCGGCAGGTGCGTTTTGTCTCCAACCTCGATATGGCACTGGAAGTCCTCGATCAGGAAGCCCGGCCGGGAGATCTGATCTTGACCTTAGGGGCCGGCGATGTATTCAAGGTGGGCGAGAGATTTCTGAAACGTCGCGGGGAAAATCAGCCCGGTGGGGATCAGGGTGTCTCCAACTAATCAGGTAAGACCGAAAAACTGAAGGAAGCATATGAAGTCAAGGGAAGCAATTGTCACAGCACCGGAAAGGATGCAGACGGAGAACGGCGGATACCTTCGCAAGCAGAGCAACCGTCCTGTGCGCAAGAGTGTCAAACCCGGCCGACAATGGAAACAGCTGTTTTCCTGTATGATGGCTGTTCTCCTGATGGCCGGCATCGTCCTGGCCGGATATCATTTGTCGCAGCATCTGTACTATTCCGATCATTTTCAACTCCGGCATATCCTCTTTTCCGGTAATCAGTACACCAATCCGGAGCAACTGCGCGCCCAACTGATGGAAAAGTTTTCCGGAAATCTGCCGTCCATGTCACTGAAAGAGATCCGGGCCACCCTGGAAACCAATCCGTGGATTGCACGGGCTGCCGTGCGCCGGATCCTTCCGGATACGCTTAAGATAGAGCTGGTGGAACGTGAACCCATCGCTCCGGCGATGGTGGATAATGTTTTGTACGTCGTGTCCGGCGATGGGACCTTTCTGGATCGTTATTCCTCCCGGTATGGATCCTTCCCCTATCCGATCATCCATGGCCTGGAAATGGATTCGTCCTCCAGGGAAACCAATCGTCATCGGGTCGCTCTGTTTATGCGGGCGATGAAGGAATTGGACGGGAACGGCACACAACTCTCCCGAACCATATCGGAAGTGGATCTGACGGATCTGCATAATCTGGTCATCATCCCCGAGGAAGAGTCAGTACGCATTCTATTAGGTGAGGAGGATTTTTATTCCCGTTACCAGTCCCATCTGCGGCGACTGAACAAATTCCGGCAGGTGAAGGAAAGTTATGGACCCGTAGAGGCCGTGGATCTGCGCTTTCAGGGTCAGGTCATTTATCAACGGGCCAAGAATGAAATCCCCGAGCCATCCGGGGAGCTCATCTCCCAGGAACGTTAATCTACAAAGGCAGGAGTAAAAGTACTTGGCACGCAAAAATCCATTCCTGGCTGGGTTGGACATCGGGACGACAAAGATTTGTCTGGTCCTGGGTCAGATTCAGGACCGGGGCCGGCTGCAGATACTGGCGGTTGCCCAGGGTGAATCCAAAGGAATGCGACGTGGAGTGGTGGTCAATATGGAGGAGGCTATCCAATCGATTTCCCAGGTAGTTACCGAAGCGGAAGCGGCCGCTGGAATCACAGTGGAATCGGCGTTTGTAGGCATTTCCGGAGAACATCTCCTGGGAGTAAACAGCCGCGGAGTTGTCCCGGTCCGTGGCCGTCATGGCGAAATCGGCCCAGAAGATATCCGTCGGGTCATCGAGGCGGCACGCATGGTGACCATACCCAACGATCGGGAAATCATCCATGTCATTCCTCAGGAATTCATCATCGACGGACAGGAGGGAATTTTCAATCCGATAGGAATGACCGGTGTTCGCCTGGAGGTCAACGTCCATCTGGTAACCGGCTCCGGAGCCATCATTCAGAATCTGATCACCGCCGTCAATCACGCCGGTTTGTCGGTGGAAAATCTGGTGCTGCAACCGCTGGCTTCGGCCGAAGCGGTATTGACGCGCGACGAGAAAGAACTGGGCTGTCTTCTGGTGGACATTGGTGGGGGTACTACCGATCTGGAAGTTTTTACCCGCAATGCCGTCTGGAGCACTTCCGTTCTGCCGGTAGCCGGAAACCACATTACCAAGGACCTGGCCGTGGGTTTACGAACTCCCGTCCATGAAGCGGAGAGGCTGAAGAAAAATCATACCTGTGTAATTTCCTCCTTGTTGGACGAGGAAAAAACCATCGAGGTACAAGGGGTGGGAACAAGAACCTCCCGTACCTTGTCGAATCGTCTTTTATACGAAATCAGTCAACCACGGGCCGAGGAAATCTTACAACTTGTTTTTGAGGAGGTGAAAAAATCCGGCTTTGACAAACAGCAGTTGGCTGCCGGTGCCGTTTTGACCGGCGGAGGATCCATGTTGGACGGCATCCTGGAATTGGCCGAGCAGATCTTCGATCTGCCGGTTCGGCGAGGCTATCCGGCAGAATTGGAAGGATTGACGGAATCGATGCGGGTTCCGGCCAATGCCACTGGAGTCGGTTTGCTTTTGTACGGTTTCAAATCGCGTACGAATCAACTGGTCGGTGAGGTGAAACACCGTAATGCCGACGGCACGGTCTCCGGATGGATCGATGGAATTCTGAACTGGTTCTCAAAAAAATTCTGAGCCTATATAAGTAAACAATAATCACTTTCATCTTAAGGGAGGAAACCTAGATGCAAGACGTACTTTTTCTGGACAAATCGTGTCTCGCGTTGGTGGAGGACGAAATCACTCCCGGCGCCGTCATTAAACTGGTCGGCATCGGCGGAGGAGGCGGAAATGCGGTCAACCGTATGATCCAGGCCGGCATCAGCAATGTTAACTTTATATCAGCCAACACGGACATACAGGCATTGCGTCACTCCCAGGCGAACATCAAGTTGCAGCTTGGGGCGAAATTGACCAAAGGGCTGGGCGCCGGCGCCAATCCGGAAATCGGTAAAAATGCGGCGGTGGAGGACACAGAAAAGATCGTCGATCAGCTGGAAGGGGCGGACATGGTTTTCATCACTGCGGGGATGGGCGGCGGAACGGGGACCGGTGCGGCCCCGGTCATTGCCAGCATCGCCAAACAGATGGGAATCCTTACGGTTGCCGTTGTGACCAAACCATTCAAGTTTGAAGGGAAAAGGCGGTGTCAACAGGCGGAAGACGGCATCTGTATCCTGAAGGATAACGTCGATGCCCTGATTGTCATCCCGAACCAGAGGCTGCTGGAGACGGTGGCGCCCGGAACTCCTATGCCTATGGCTTTTCGCATGGCCGATGATGTGCTGCGGCAGGCAGTTCAGGGAATTTCCGACCTGATCAGCGTGCACGGGGAGGTGAACCTGGATTTTGCCGATGTCAAAACCGCTTTGAGCAGTATGGGTGTGGCTTTAATGGGCACCGGGCTCGGCGATGGGGAAAACGCCGCTATGGAGGCTGCGCACCGGGCTATCAACAGTCCGCTGCTGGAGGACACCAAAATCAACGGAGCTAAGGCGGTGCTGGTCAATGTCACCGGCAGCAATACCATGCCGATGGATAAGGCGGCCGAAGCCCTCTACATGATTGAAGAGGCGGCTGATCCGGATGCCAATATCCTGAACGGTTTCGTCTACGATGACAGCATGGGTGACCAGATCAAGATCACGGTGATTGCCACGGGTTTCGGCAATATTCTGCCCAAGCCGGTTTTGGCCACAGGTACCGACGGTGCTTTTTATTCCGATAAAATGATCTTTCACGAAAACGATCTGGAAATTCCCCGCTTTCTGCGCAAAAAAAATGGAATCAAGGACTTGATTTAGCCGTTACGGAATTTCACGGAAGCGTGGAATTCCGTAACGCTTTCCGAAAGACTACGAAGGATCTGTGATGGGAAACAGTCGCCTGTTCCTGTCAGGATTCTTCGCCCGGTCGGAAGAGTAATTTTTATTCGTAAAATGGCACTCTTCTCTGTTGATATCGATAGGGTGGTCGATAAGAAAGGAGGAGAGTATGGGGTATCTGAATAAAGTGATGCTGATCGGAAATCTTGGGCAAGATCCGATCATGAAAACGGCACCGTCGGGAACACCGATCTGCCGTTTGAGTCTGGCTACCTCGGAAAGGACAAATTCCGGCGGTGAGGTAAAAAAGAAAACCGAATGGCACACCATTGTGGCTTTCGGGCATTTGGCCGAAGTGAGCCGTGATTATCTACGAAAAGGACGTTCCGTGTATGTGGAAGGAAGTCTGCATACCCGGGTGGTCGAAAGAGATGGGTCGCCGGCGAAAAAATCGGTGGAGGTCTGGGCCAGGGACATCCGGTTTCTATCCTCCGGCGGATCCCACACCGCAAAAAGCAGCGGAGAGTCGGATTCCGACCCCTGACCCCTGAGTACTTCGATTACGATATACTTTGCTGATGAACGCTTTAAACGGTAAGAGTTCTCCCGGGCGGCCGCATCGCCGCAAGAGCCGGTGGCTCGCCTGGGTGATCTATTTTTTTCTTCTGACGATATTCATTGCCGGCGGAGCTGTCGCCGGGCTCTATGTCGGATTCAAATACGATTTGCCCGAGGTCAAATCTCTGGAGCGTTACCGTCCGGATGTCATCACCGAGATCTACTCGCGCAACAACAGCGTCTTGGGTCAGTTTGCCATCGAACGCCGGGTCATTCTACCGTATAAGGACATTCCTCCAACCTTTCTCAATGCCGTTATCGCCGCCGAAGATCAGAATTTTTTCTCCCACTTCGGTGTCGATATCCAGGGGATACTTCGCGCCCTCTATAAAGACATTCGCGCCGGCGCTAAAGTAGAAGGGGCCAGTACCCTGACACAGCAGCTAAGCAAACTTCTTTTTCTGACGCCTGAGACCAGTTGGGAGAGGAAAATCAAGGAAGCGATCCTGGCCATCCAAATAGAAAATTACTATACCAAGGAGCAGATCCTTACCTTTTACTGTAACCAGATTTACATGGGAGACGGGACTTATGGAATCGCCTCGGCGGCACAGCATTATTTCGGCAAAGAACCCAACGAGCTGAACCTGGAAGAATGTGCCATGCTGGCGGGAATCCTCAGATCCGCCTTTCGCTACAGTCCCATATACAATCCTGAGCGTGCTCTGCAACGACGGACTTACGTCCTTGGCCGAATGTACGCCGAAAAGATGATCAGCCCCCAGGAATACCGGACGGCTATGGAATCACCCCTCAACATCAAGCCTCGACAGCGGAAAAAGGAAACAGCCGCCTACTTTCTGGAGTGGGTACGGCGCTCTCTGGCGCAGAAGTACGAGACCGAGGAGATCTGGAGAAAGGGGCTGCGGGTCTATACTACCTTGGATGTAGAAATGCAATTGGCGGCAGAGGCCGCTTTAAAGAACGGATTGCGGGAAATCGACAAGAAAAAAGGTTGGCGCGGCCGCCTGCGCAATGTACTGCAGGAAGGGGCCAGCGATCTGGAAGCCTTTCAGGATCCCTCCTGGAGAACCCCGGCGGATGTCGGATCCATCGTCGTCGGCCTGGTGACGGAGGTCAAACCCGGGGAGGCGGTACTTCGCATCGGATCTTTGCGGACCCACCTGGATCGAAAAGGATCGGAATGGACCGGTTCAGTGGATTTGACCCGGTTGCTGCGGCGGGGAGATCTGGTTCCGGTCAAAATCGAGAAGCTGGCCGGAGCGCAGGCGATCATAACCCTGGAACAGCATCCGGAGGTGCAAGGGGCACTGGTCCTGCTGGATAATGCCTCGGGTGGGGTGTTAGCCATGGTGGGAGGATATGATTTCGATACCAGCAAATTCAACCGGGCAACCCAAGCCCTGCGCCAGACAGGATCGGCCTTCAAACCGCTGGTATATACGGCGGCCATTGAGTCGGGAATGAATCCGGACGATACGGTTTTAGATGCCTACATCTCTTTTACCGACGGGCTGGGAAAAACCTGGGCGCCGGACAATTATGATGGACAGTTCAAGGGGGTCATCAGCTTACGTCAGGCTCTGGCCGAATCACGGAATGTACCGGCGGTCCGGCTGGGAAGGCATGTAGGAGTGACCAATATCATCCGGATCGTGAGGAGATTCGGAATCACCAGTCCCATGCAACCCTATCTTCCGATTGCCATCGGCGCTTCGGAGGTGTCCCTGCTGGAATTGACCTCCGCCTATTCCGTCTTTCCCAACTCCGGCATCCTTATGAAACCGTACCATATGGAACGGGTGGAAGATTACGATCATGTAGAGAAAGAGGCGCATGGCATGCCGCAAATGCAGGAAGTGGTGAAATCGGAAGTCGCGAGCAAAATGACCTCGTTGTTGATGGGGAGCGTGCTATTCGGTACTTCGGTGCGGGCGCTGCATCTGGAACGGCCGGTGGCGGGAAAAACCGGGACTACCAACGATTCCACGGATGCCTGGTTCATCGGTTTTACTCCCTCCTATACCTGCGGTATTTGGATCGGTTATGACGACAAACAGAAATCCCTGGGTGGGAGGGCAACCGGGGGTAATATTGCCCTGCCTATTTGGATCGAGTTCATGAAGGAAGTCCTGCGGGACAAACCTGTCGAGCCGTTTTATCTGTCGGAAGGGGTTGAGGGGCCGCCGGAGGCACCGGTGGGCTGGGTGACTCATCAGAAATCTCCGGTGACCGTCCCGGAAACCGCAAAGGACCAGGCACCGACACCGACTGTTGCCGATGAGGTCACGCCCGCTGTAGCTCCGGAAAAACGGACGGATAACGACTCTCCTCAACCCTAACGTGCATCGACCTGCCTGGTTGGGATTGCCATCCTTTCCCGCTTTGCGTGTATGATAGAAGTGTACGGATGGAAGATGACGAAATACAGGAAAACCATTAGGGGGGGGAAGAGTGAATCTGTATAGTCTTTTAAATGCCCTGGAAGATCTGGAATCGGAAATGGCCCTGATGTATCGGGATTTTGAACAGCGTTTCCAGGGGGATGAAGAGGCCTGTAACGTATTCCGGCAGCTGTACCGAGACGAATTGGAACATAAGAATATAGTGACCTATATTCTTCGTCTGGTGATGCAGAATCCGAAAGAATTCTCCGACGTCGATGAGAGCCCGGTTGATATCCTGGAAATGACAGAGGGGGTAAAGAAGATCCGCCTGGGTAAAGAAAATCTGGGTCTGGTGGAGGCGATTTTATTGGCCGAGAATCTGGAGAGCAGTGCCGTGGAGCATCATTTCCGCACGGCTGCCGTCAAGGCGAATCCACGGCTGGCAGAAATGTGCAAAAATCTGGGTAGGGCAGACGAGGTGCATGTGCGCACCCTCCAGGACTTGATGAAATTAAAAAACCTACCATCGATACCCGAGAGAAGCAGGAACAGGGAATAAACCTGACCGGTCAGGACGATGAAGGTTCCGCACTCAATTCGATCCGGTTTCTGCCTGCCTGTTTGGCCCGATAGAGGGCATCGTCGGCGCGTTTGATCCAAAGATGCGTCGGCCGCGGGTCTCCGGGATTCAACATGGCTACTCCGATACTCAGGGTGATGACACCGGGAGGATCTTTGGCCAGATGGGGTATGGCCATCGTTTCCACTCCCTTTCGTAGTCTTTCGGCGACGACCAATGCCTGTTTGGGGGATTGCTCCGGTAAAACGATGAGAAATTCCTCTCCTCCATAACGATAGGCGGTATCGCCGCTGCGGCCGGTCCGGAATATGATTTGCGCCAGAGAGCGGAGCACTTCGTCACCGGCCAGGTGACCATAATGGTCATTGTAGGATTTGAAAAAATCCACATCGCACATTAGAGCGGCGTATTGGTGACCATATCGCTCTGCCTGTCCCATTAAAATGGGTAAATCCTCCATCAGGCGGAGACGATTTCCGAGACTGGTCAGCGGATCCCGACGTCCCTGTTCGTACAACTCCAGATTCAGACGTTCCAGTTCCGATTTCTGTTGGGACAATTGCCGATGCAGAGACGTAATACGGGCGGCGACCTGTAGACGTATGCGAAGATCGTCGGGATTGAAGGGTTTGGGGAGATAATCGTCGGCCCCGGCGTTGATCCCGTCCAGCAGGTGCTCCCGCTCTCCCAGGGAGGTGATAAAAATAAAATAAGTATAGCTGTCGCTGACCGCCTCCCGTACCCGGCGGCAAAGTTCGATCCCGTCCATCCCCGGCATGATGCGATCACTGATAATCACATTTACCTGGTTGTGTTGGAAAATTTCCCATGCAGCATTACCGTCTTCAGCGACCAGGCATTCATGGC
Source organism: uncultured Acidobacteriota bacterium (assembly GCA_964617125.1). Lineage (GTDB taxonomy): Bacteria > Acidobacteriota > UBA6911 > CAINFC01 > CAINFC01 > CAZTVS01. The sequence continues at coordinate 47,847 of CAZTVS010000012.1, read as the reverse complement.
CGAATTGCTCTACGGCGGTCTTCAGAATCATCCGGGGAATCAAATCGTCTTCGGCAATCAGTATTATCATAAGGATCTTCCGACTTTCAGTCTCAGGGTAGAGTCATTCATTTATCTTCTTTCTCCGCTTCCATCGCTTCTCGTGTCAGCTCGATTTCTCTGTCCAGTCTGGCCTGTAAATGAGGAACGTTAGACCAGTCGGAGTTTTTTCCACTGGCTTCCAGATCGGCGAAAGTACGGGACATGGCGACCGCACCGATACTGCCGCTGCTTCCCTTGAGGGTATGGGCAATTTTACCCAATCTTTTGCCATCATGCTCCTTGATGCAATTTTGTAACTCTGTCATTTTCGGAACCAAATCTACAAAAAAGAGATCGATGAACTCTTTGACGATGTTTGGTCCTCCCGGCTGTCTCAACTTCTGCAAATTGTACAGAACGGTATGATCGATCAGCGATTCGGATGCGGAGGCTGTCGCAGGGGGATGTGCCTCTGTGTATTCCGCAATCGTGGAAGTGGAAGACTCTTTTTTGGGAGGGGGGGCAACCGGCGCCCAGCGCCGGAGCGTGGAGAAGAGCACCTCCGGTTTGATCGGCTTGGAGATATAGTCATCCATTCCGGACGATAGACAGTGGGATCTTTCCTCTTTCAGTGCATGGGCGGTAAGGGCAATGATGGGAGTATGGCGATGGGGACCTTCCCGGCGGCGGATCTCTGCCGTGGCCGTGAAACCGTCCATGACCGGCATCTGGCAATCCATGAGAACGGCGTCGTACACCGTTTTTTCGATGGCTTTGATCGCTTCCTGACCGTTATCGGCCAGGTCCGCCTGATAACCTCTCGATTCCAGCATCAGGATGGCCACCCTCTGATTGACCGGGTTATCTTCGACAACCAGCACACGGACCGTATTGCCTTCGCCGAGGTGTTGGCGGAGAGTCTCCTTGGAGGAAATTTTTACATATTCAGGAGGGGCAACTCCCAATACATTCAGCAGACATCGATAGAGATCGGATTGACGGACCGGCTTTACCATTTCGGCATCAAAACCCAATTCGCGGATGGATTTTTCATTGCCGATTTTTCCGATGGAGGACAAGAGGATCAAGTGAATGGAGGCAATCCGCGGTATGGTTCGGATCTCGCGTGCCAATCCGATTCCATCCATACCCGGCATTTCCATGTCCAATAAGGCAATATGAAAGGAATCTTCCCGAGATGCCGCGTCCTGTAATTTTTTCAATGCTTCCGCGGCATTGGAAACACAGGTAGGGATCATATTCCATGCCAGGACTTGATGGTGTAAGACCGTGCGATTGGTTTCGTTGTCGTCCACGATCAAGACACGCAGGCCGGCGAGGCTGGTAACCGCGGAAAGGACTTTTTCTGCTTCCGGGATTCCCTTCTTCAAAGGGAGGCGGAGGTGGAAACAGCTTCCCTTGCCGATCTCGCTCTCGAGGCTTATCTTTCCGTTCATCATCTGCATCAGCCGATGGGAAATCGCCAGGCCAAGGCCTGTTCCACCAAACCGGCGCGTGGTGGAAGTATCGGCCTGGGTGAAAGGTTGGAACAGTATTTCCTGCTGCTCCGGGGAGATGCCGATCCCGGTGTCCTGGATGATGATATGCAGGACAACCACCTTTTCGTTCGCTTCCTCCATCTTCACCCTGACGGAAATTTCGCCGAATTCCGTAAATTTCAGGGCATTACCCACGAGATTGGTTATAACCTGCCCGATCCGTAAGGGATCCCCTACGAGAGAGGTGGGTACATCCGGATCCAGATAGGTGATCAATTCCAGACCTTTCTTGTAGGCCCGTTCGGCGAATAAGGTCCCGATAGATTCGACGAGTTCCTGCAGATCAAAATCGATACTCTCCAGATCCAACTTGTCAGCTTCGATCTTGGAGAAATCGAGGATGTCATCGATGATCTTGGCCAGATTTTCTCCGGATATGCGCACCGTTTCCGCGAACTGTTTCTGTTGTGGCGACAGGTTTGTCTCCAGGAGCAATCCGATCATTCCGATCACCCCGTTGAGAGGGGTTCGGATTTCATGACTCATGGAGGCCAGGAATGCCGATTTGGCGCGATCGGCTGCCTCGGCCTGATGTCTGGCCTCTACCAACTCGGTAATGTCGTGATAGAGGGCCAATACACCGACACATCGGTTTTCGATGTTCAGCGGGACACCGAATATCTCCACCTCCAGAATGGAACCGTCCTTTTTACACCTCTGACTGTGTCCGTGGGCCAGAGTACCGCTCAGTGCCATCTTGGTGTAATTATGCGCTTCCGACAGCGTCGTATCGGTGGAAATCAAAGGGTCCAGGGGGAATCCGATCACTTCCTCGCGTCGATAGCCGAAAAGTTTTTCGAAGGCTGGATTGCACGAGGTGATTCTTTCTTCCAGGTCCAGCCAGACGATCGCTACCGGACTGATGTCCACCAGGGATTCGAAGAACAGCTTTTCCTGCGCCAGTTGCATCTCGACTTTTCTGCGTTGTGTGATATCTCGGGCGATTGCCTGTAGACTGACGACCCTGTCTGATTCTATGGTGAGCTGGACATTTTGTCCGATCCATACCTCGGTGCCGTCTCCGGCAAGGAAAGGCAGTTCATAATAGGTATTCGGGATCTTTTCGTTTACCTGGTTGGAATAAAAAGCGACGACCGAGGGGCGTGCGTCTGCCGGGATCAATTCCTGAAACTTTCGTCCCAGGAGCTCCGAGTCTTTGTATTTTAAAACTTTGGCTGCCGTCGGATTGATGAATTCCAGATTTCCCACCGGATCGGTCTGGAAAATCATGTCATCGGCGTTGTCGATCAAATGGCGGAGTCGCTCCTCGCTCTGCCGGACCCTTTCCTCCGCTTTTTTTCTTTGCGTAATGTTCCGACTGACACCCACCAGGCCGACAATTTTTCCTTGCGAGTCCTGCATGGGGGCTTTCGTCGTCAGGTTCCATATCTGTTCGCCGGAAACGGGATCCCAGACCTGCTCTTCCCGGTTTAATATCGGCTCCCCGGTACGGAGGACCTGCAGTTCGTCCTTGTAGTATAGCTTTGCCTGTTCCTCGGGGTGGAAATCAAAGACGGTTTTACCGGTGACTTCCTGCTGGCTGCCGGCATTTAAAGAACGCAGATGAGCGGCATTGTTCACTACATATCGCGCCTGGGCATCTTTGACATAGACGAAGTCGGGAATGGTGTCGATGAGACTGCGCAACATCAAACGTTCGCGGTCCAAATCCGCTTCCGCCTGCTTGCGGGCGGTAATGTCCCGATCGGATATGCGTCGGGCCTTGGATTGTCCATCAGCCATGAAAACCGGCTGACTGATATGTTCCATCCATTTGATCGTTCCGTCACGACACACGATACGGAAGGTGACCAGAGAGACATCCATTTTTTCCGTGCATTCCCGTTCGTGCCTCTCGAAGATGGCCTTGTCCTCCGGATGGACGATGGTGGCAATCAGGGTCGGATCCTGAAGAAAATCGTCTACGGAATATCCGGTGGTTCGCTCGCAGGAAGGGGAGATGTATATCAGACGACCGTCATCGTCTTGCCAGTATTCTATGTCGTGGGTATAAGCAACGATGGTCCGCAAGCGGTCCCGTTCTTCTCTCAGGGCCCTGATTTCATTCATGAGATCAGTTTCTTGCATAGAGTGTGCCTCCTGAATTCCGCAGAGTGGAGTTCAGATCCGATTTTCCTCGATTTCTGGTTTTGCTTCGACAGACGGTTCGGCGGTTTTACGAATAGGATGTAACGCTTCCATGGCCCTGTGTGCCTGATCGGTGGAGACAAACAGATGATCGTGGTAAAAGGCAGAAAGGACATTGACGGCGATCCCCTCGGCGGCCAGTTTTCCGGTGACGGCGGCGAGAAATCCGACGGCATCCAAAGCGGAATGGACCGAGAGCGTGATCATCTTCCACTCGGATTGAAAACCGAAGCCGGCCTTTTCTGCAGCTTTCTTCTCCCACAGGATCGTTGCCCCCTCCTTCTCGTAGAATAAGCCCAGATAGGGGACCGTAAGGCGGCTTACTTGATCGGCCGGAATGGAGCAAAAAACGAATTCCCCTTCCTGTAGAACCGGATCCATCCGATCCAGCAATGTGTCTAAATCTCTTTCTGCCGGCATGTCTTTTCCTGGTCTTCCTATCTGCTTATGAGCGCAAAATCGTAAGCAAGTATAAGTCAATGAGTCCTGCAATTTCCAGCACTTCCTCGTCTTTGAGCAGGGGGTGCATCGGCAAGCTGAGAATCTGTCGTACGGTTTGTTCCGTATGGCAAAGATCGGCACCGGTACCAAGGTGGCTGCAATAGGCAGGTTGCCGGTGTACCGGCAGGGGGTAGTGGATCAGGGAGCCTATCCCTTTCCCTTTTAAAAACTCCATGAGCGGATCCCTGTCTTTGGCCGCAGTACGAATGACGTATTGATGGTAAACATGGAGTGCCGAAGATTGCACTATCGGCGTTTTCACTTTCGGTCCAGGCAGGGAATGATCATAGATCGACGCCAGGCGTCTACGCCGCTCATTCTCGGCATCCAGAAATCGGAGCTTTACCCTCAGGATGGCCGCCTGCATCTCGTCCAGTCGGCTGTTGAATCCTGCCAGATGGCTCACATAGCGTTCCTTCCATCCGTATTCCCTCAGCCATCGCAACTTCTGGGCGATCGCAGGATCGTTGGTGACCACGGCTCCGCCATCACCCAGAGCACCCAGGTTTTTCGTCGGGTAAAAACTGAAAGCGGACAAATGGCCAAAACTGCCTGCTTTTCTTTTTCCTTCCTCCGTATGCCATTCGGCTCCGTGAGCCTGGGCGCAATCTTCCAGAACAAAGAGGCAATCCTGTTCGGCTATTTGCATGAGGGCCGGCATGTCGATCATCTGTCCGTAGAGATGGACAGCGACGATACCTTTCAGGGGCGCTCCCTCCGCTTTTTTCTTGCGAATGGTCTCCTTCAGTCGTGAGATGTCTACCAGGAACGTATCCGGGTCGATGTCGACAAAGACAGGTACGGCCCCTGCCTGTTCGATGGCCGATATGGTGGCTACAGCAGTGTGGGACACGGTCAGGATCTCGTCTTTCGGCCGGACATCCATGGCTATGAGCCCCAGATGGAGGGCATCCGTTCCGGAACCGACTCCTACCGCATGTTTTACACCCAGATAGGCGGCGAATTCCTCTTCGAATCGGGCTGTCTCCGGGCCCAGTATATACCGCCCTCCTGTTAAAACCCGATCCAGGGCCGCATCAATATCTTTCTTGTGGTGCAGATAGAGGGCCATCGGATCGGCGGGGAGGATTCGAAGCGGCGGATACAAGGGATTCATCGATGAGATAAGAAAAAAGAGGTTCTATAAGACATACTGGTTCAGGTTGGAGCGAAAGTAGTCCAGCGTCCGCTGGAAACCTTCCTGCAAGGAGATCTTGGGTTGCCAGCCCAGCACGGTTTGTATGCGATCATAGCTGGCATAAAAATCGCCGATGTCGATCCGTTTACGTTCCGGAGGAAAGTCCCGCTTTTCCATCTGCCCGCCGCCGTTGCATTCCAACATACATTGCGCCGTCTGTTCCAGACTCAGGACGGTGTTGCCGCCGAGATTGAAGATCTGTCCGTTGGACTCCTCTCTCGAGGCAGCGAGCAGAAAGGCATCGATCACATCGTCTACATAGGTATAGTCACGCAGCTGGCGCCCGTCCCAGACCTCTATCGGTTTGCCTTCGATCAGATTTCGAAACCAGATCCCGAGAAAGGTCTGCCGACCATCCTTGATACGCATGCGCGGGCCGTAAGTATTCGTCAGGCGCAGTACGCAAGTCGGGATGCCGTACACTTGATGATAGAGGATGTGATAGCTTTCCCCCGCCATCTTGTTGATGCCGTTGGCGTCGATAGGACGTTGCCGATGCAGCTCATCCACCGGCAGGTATTCCGGCCTGCCGTAGACCTGACGCGTGCTGGCGAAGATGACTTTCATGGTGGGATTGCATTTACGGCAGGCCTCCAGCATGGAGATCTGAGCCCGGCAGTTGATGTCCAGATCCAGATAGGGATTTTGCATGGAATCCAGATGGCAGGTCTGTCCGGCCAGGTTGAAAAAGAACTCCTGGCCCTGCACATGGTAGTGCATGCTGTTTTCGCTTCGGACATCGCAGATCTGTATGCAGACCTTGTTTTCTATGCCCCGGATGTTGAACAGGTTCCCTCCATGCTGAGGTATCATACTGTCGATGAGGGTGACTTCGGCTCCCTCATCGATCAGGCGCCGGGCCAGAGTGGATCCGATAAAACCGAGCCCTCCGGTAATCATTACCTTACGTCCATGCCAGCTGTCGCTCATGAAATTCCCTGTGATTCCGTTTTGTCTATCTGAGATCGCCGCTCTAAGGAGATCGCCGTCTGATTCCGCCCCTTATGTTTACGGGCTACCGCCATTAAAGTCAAGCCGAAAGGCAATGGGCGATAGGTCAGGAGTCGCGACTCCAGATGCAACAAGGAACAGAACAGGCGGTCGCACCGATGGCTGTCGAGAGAGAGGTCCGATTGTGGCTGGTCGGCCCGGAAATGTTCGCTCCATCGTTTTAGAATTGCGGCAGGACAGAGAAACATATTGGCGTAACCGATCCAGTCACATGCCAGACCATGGGACTCGAGTTTTTGCCGCAGCTCCTTGCGGTGGTAACGATGGGATATGCTGACGGCCCGATCGTGAGCGCCACGCAGCCAGCGGTAAGCCGGCAGCCGGAGGAACAGCCTGCCTCCGGGCACCAGAACTCTGGTGATTTCTGCAAGAGAGGCTGCTTCCTGTTCGGGAGGGAGCATGCTGAGAACATCGAAGGAGGTCACCAGATCGAACCGGTCGGAGGAGAAGGGGAGTTGTACGACGGATCCGCGAAGGAGGGAATCGATGCCACGCTGCCGGCAGAAGTCCATGGCTATCGGAGAAAGGTCCATGGCCCAACAACGGCCGAATTGCGACAGCCATCGGTGATTGCCCCCCGTGCCGCACCCCGCATCCAGGATGCGAAGGGCGGAGAGCGGGCGATAGTATCGACTGAGAACCGCCCGGCTGATCCCCTCCATCCCTCGATACCACCAATGAGAGTTTTCCGCCCGGTACATCAATCGGTATTCATCTGCGTCCAAATCTCCTCCGTCGTTACTGTTTCAGGACTTGCCTCGATCGTAAAAAAGATTTTATCGAAAAACATTCTAGGGTAAAATGAACATCGTAGCTTGTCAATGTTGGTAGGAGGCACCAGCAGAGATGAGGTATCGTTAAAGTATCCGGTACCTTCCCATGGATGAATACGATAGAAATCTTATTCATCCATGGTCTGCCGAATTCCATAAACCCGGTAGCTCGGCGATTTCCCTTCATCCTTCGTTGCGGCTGCTTATATAGGAAACCGAAGGGAGCGATGAGCGAAATCCAATCCATTACCGCCTTTTTCCCGGCTTACAACGATTCGGCTACCATTGCCTCTCTGGTCATTACTACCGATTTGACTTTAGCGAAAATCGGCAACGATTATGAGATCATCGTCATCAATGACGGAAGCCGGGACCATACCCTGGAAATACTTACAGAACTGGCCCGGCATTATCCCCGCTTGAAGATTGTCGACCATGGCTGCAATCGTGGCTATGGAGCCGCCTTGCGGTCCGGTTTTGCCGCAGCCACAAAAGAATGGATATTCTACACCGATGGGGATGCACAGTACGACGTCCGCGAGCTTGGCAAACTCATCGGACAGGCCTCCGCTGCGGTCGATGTGATCAACGGCTATAAACTGGAGCGCAACGATCCTCTGCACCGGACGATCATCGGATGGATCTATAATCGAACGGTCAAGATTGTCTTCGGCCTGCAGCTCAGGGATATCGATTGCGATTTTCGTCTGATCCGACGCTCGGTCTTCGACCGTGTTCGTCTGCAGGCCTCGTCGGGAGTCATCTGCGTCGAAATGATCCGCCGTTTTCAGGATACCGGCTGCCGGTTCCGTGAAGTCCCGGTACACCATTTTTTCCGCGCCTTCGGCAAATCGCAATTTTTTAATTTTCCCCGCCTCTGGCATACGCTGCTGGAATTGCTGCGTCTTCGGTTGCGTTTATGGCAGGAAAAACGGGGAGGCAGAAAATAGCACGTTGCCACCGCTGAGCCAGGCCGCCGGTACCTTCAGGAAGGTTTCCGAACCAGGACGAGGCTCCACCCCAGCCAGTCACCGATTCCATTGTTTCCTGGTGAGTTGAAGCATTCGATGCGCAGGTCGAAAGACTGGCCGACGTATTCCGAAAGATCGAGGCGCACTTCAACCCATGAGTCGTCTTCCGTGCTAGGCAGAGGCAGGCATTCTGCCTGGAAAAGGATCTTCTCCCCTCGTGCCGTTTTTAGCGTGAGCCGGCCATGGGCCCCATCGCCGATCTTGTTGAGAGAACATAGACCCAATAGCAAATCGACCGGTTGAGCCTGAGGAGGAACGTGAGCGTTGACGGAGGCTCCGGCTATGGTAACGATTGCCGTCCGTTCGATGCGGGCGCGATGCAAAGAGATGAAAAAGGCGGCTTTTTTATTCGGCGTATCGAATGCCTGATAATCGGGATAATACTCCCTGGTGTTCATGGCAATGGTCGAGAGATCGAACAGGGGCGTCAGGTCTTCACCCTCCCGCTCCCCGGGGTGCAGGTACCGGCCGGTAACATCGATAAGGCGACCCCACCTGGATTCCAGAACGTGGAGGTTGGAGTTACGCCCTATGGAATCCGGAAAAGGATTTCCTTCTCCTTGAAAACGAATCCGTAGGTCCGGCCTTCGTAACACCACGCGAAAGAGATTGCCCCCATCATAATCCCATCGCTGTCCGGAATCTTTCGTATCCAGAAAATACAGTCCGGCGGCAGGCGATAACTGGGGGGCGATGGTCTTCAGGTCCTCGATCGCCGTCCGGGCCATCAGGGAGCCATGGGTCTGCCAGGACCGTATCGCTTCCTGATAGATGCCCGTCAGGGTCAGGAACAGGAAAGCGAAAACGGTATATTCGATAGGGAAACCCCGCCCGCCGGCCGTTTTCGGGGAAATGACGGGGTGCTCCGAGACCGGATGGAGAGACAGAACGGCTGCTGCCCACAAGGCGAATCCGAATACAGCGAGATAAAGATTGTGGGGCATCTGTTTGTTGGAAAGGAACAGGACCGGGCCGAGAGAAGCAAGAAAAACCAGCCCGACATAAAAATAAGAGCGTACAGCGGCAGATCGGAAAGTCCGGTAAAGGAGAAAAGCCAGAACGGGAATCCATACAAACACAGCCGCCCATCGGGAGACTATCTCCAGTTTTAGCAGATAAGCCGTCTTTGCCTGTTTTGGCAAGAAGGGGAAAATCTCAGTCAAACGTTCCATGACCGGTGAAGGTCCACGGGAAGCATCGTAGAAGGCGGGCAGATTGGTCCACCATTGCAGATAAGAAAACTTGGCCAGGATACCTTTCCAGGAAAAGGAGACGGCGTAGGGATGAGCCGGATCCTGGGGAAAGATGGACCCTCCGCCGAGGTAGGCAAAGTAGCCCAGGTAGATCAAAGCCATCAGCCAGTGAAAGCGGGTGTGGCAGATGGCCTGTCGTATGGTTGGCAGAAGCGGACCGGAAAGAGAGGATAGGCGGATCCGATGCCAGGCGACCGCAGTCCCAATCAGGGGAATTACAACGGCTGTCTCCTTGCAGCCTAAGGCCGCCAGAAAGGCCATCAAACTCAGAGGAAGCCAGGGGAAAGTGCCCGACTCCCTGCTTCGGCACAGGGCCAGAAGGCTCAGCAATGCGAAAAAGACATAGCTGAGATCGGGCAGGCAAACCATGCCGTAGGTGGCATGGAAAAGGACCCAATGCAGGCCGAAAAAATATGCCGTCAGCGAGGCTGTGGTTTTTTGTCCGGTCAGTCGCCGGGCGAGAAGGAAGGCAAGATAGGTATTCAGGCAGTGGATCAGTGCCGCCAACAGATGGTAGACCCAGGGGTGAAGGCCGCCGACGGGAACCAGCAGCCAGGAGGCGATCCCATAGGTCAAAGGACGGAAATTGGCGCGATCGTCATAGTGGAACAGGAGGTTTGCCGCATCGGCCAGCGAGCCGATTCGCCGGGCGATATAGAAAATAGTGTCACTGTTAAAAAAAAACCGGGAAGAGAAGAGGGATACTCCACAGACGAAGAGGGAAACAAAGACCCATGAGGTAATATTTCCTGTCTGTCGATATTTGCGAAAAATCATATGGGATTTTATCAAATGAAAGATAGAGAGGGGAGTATGGCAAAATACGTGATCATTGGTGGAGTGGCGGCCGGTATGACAGCTGCTGCAAGACTAAGGCGAGTAGATGAGGATGGAGAGATCCTGGTTTTGGAACGAGGGCCCTATGTTTCTTATGCCAACTGCGGGCTTCCCTATCACATCGGCGGAGTGATCGCTGAAAGGAAGAGTCTTCTGGTGCAGACCCCGGAGGCATTACGACGTCGTTTCCAAATCGAAGTTCGCGTGCTGCATGAAGTCTTCGCCATCGATCGTGTGCAGAAAAAGCTGAAGGTGAGAGATCTGCAGAAAAAGGAAGAATACGAGGAGACCTATGACAAGCTGGTTTTATGCCCCGGAGGAGAGGCGGTGTGGCCACCCATACCGGGTGTCGATCACCCGTTGGTTTTTCCTTTATGGACGCTGACCGATACCGATCGGCTCAAATCCTATCTGGATAAGGAGAAACCATCCAATGCCGTGGTTGTGGGCGGCGGATTCGTCGGTTTGGAGATTGCGGAAAACCTTCACCACCGAGGCATGCAGGTGACGGTAGTGGAAGCACTGGATCAGGTTATGAATACGATCGATTTCGAGATGGCGGCCCTGCTGCACCATCATCTGAGAAATCAGGGGATCGAATTGCGACTGGGAGAGTTCGTTACCTCGATCGCTTCCCAGGGAGACGGTCTACGTATAACCCTGCGCTCCGGTGCCTATCTGGATAGTTCCATGATGGTGCTGTCCGTCGGAGTTCGTCCCAACACCGCACTGGCGAAACATGCCGGCCTGACGATCGGGTCAAATGGCGGAATAACGGTGAATTCCTATCTGCAAACCTCCGACGCGGACATATATGCAGCCGGCGATGCCATTGAGGTATATCAGCCTCTGCGGCAGAAGACCGCTCCGCTTCCCCTGGCCGGCCCGGCCAACAAGCAAGGGCGTATTGTCGCCGATAATCTGGTCTTCGGCAATCGGAAAATCTACCGAGGGGCCATTGGGACTTCGGTGGTAAAGGTCTTTCATCTGACGGTCGCTGCCGTCGGACTCTCGGAAAAGATCTGCCGGGCGGAACAGATACCCTATCATACTGTGGTCGTACATCCCCTGTCCCATGCGGAATACTATCCGGGAAGCCATCGAATGGCCTTGAAGCTGCTGTTCTCGCCTGTCGAGGGTAAAATTCTCGGGGCCCAGGCGGTCGGCCAGGCCGGAGTCGATAAACGTATCGATGTGATTTCCATGGCCATTCACGGAGGGATGAGCGTTCAGGATCTCACCGAAATGGAACAGGCGTACGCGCCACCCTATTCCTCGGCCAAAGATCCGGTTAATCTGGCCGGCTTTTCCGCGGAGAATGCACTGACCGGCAGAATGCCGGTTATCCGCTGGGAAGAGGCCCGCGATGCCGACCGCACCCTCTATCATTTTCTCGATGTCCGTACCGATGCGGAATATGGCCGGGGCCATATCCCCGGTTCCCAGAATATCCCTCTGGATCAGCTCCGCTCTCGCCTGCAGGAAATACCGTCAGGAAAGAAGATCGTCGTTTACTGTCAGATCGGTTTACGGGGGTATATCGCCGGGCGAATCCTGCTGCAAAAAGGATTTTCCGAGGTTTACAACCTGACCGGCGGTTTCCTGACATGGCGAACGGCTACGGAAACAGGCAATGGCTAAACTGCAGGCGGTGTTATGACGAACTCCCGATTGGTCGCAGGGCTCTGTAGAGACGCAACCCGCCGTCTCTACCCAGAGCCCCTTCGGTCACTTCCAAGATAGAATATTGTCTTTCCATTCGGCCCTTTTTTTGGAAAGATAATAGGTATAGCCTTTATCCGGATTTCCCTGGAAGAATAACCAGACGGTGCCGTCGTCATCGACAAATACGCCGGGATGTCCCGATTCGGTGGCATTCCAGGCATTTTCTTCTCCGCAAGGCAACACGGGGAAGGTGGAATACCTTTCCCAGCGGATTCCGTCCCGGCTTGTCGCCAGTCCTATCTGCTGCCCTTCGGAATTATAGGCACCGGCATAGAACATCAACCAGCGGCCGTCGAGGATTGCCACCGAGGCGCCTTCGATGCAGTTTTTTTCCCAGGTAAGTTCCGGCCGTAAACGGGGACCGGAACCGATCTGTGTCCAGGATCCCCGGTCAAAACCTTTGACGATCGGAGCGGTGGCCAATCCGATCATCTGCTTTTCGAAGGACGGATCCCGGGTGGCCCAATAAAGAAATGCGGTGTCCTTGACCAGGACTACCTCGGCGTCTATGGCCCGGCCGATGTTCCAGTCTCCGGTCGGTGAGAAAATCGGATTGGTATCATTCTTCCGAAAGCGGATGCCGTCACTGGAACGCGCGTGGCAGATAGCATCCTTTTCCCGATTGCCATAGGTCTGATAAAAAAGATGGATCTCTTCCCCCATCACTCGTGCTCCCGGGGCACAAAGACCTTTGGCTTCGTAAGGATGTTCGGGCAGAATTTCTCCGACCTTTTTCCACTGCGTAAGGTCTTCCGATACGGCTATACCGATGGACCATCCGCCGATCGGTTCTCCCTCCTCCTCCTTGGGTGGCAGGGAATAGTAAAGAAAATATTTTCCCTGAAATTTCACCACACTGGGATCTTTGGCATAGGGACGCCCCTTGCGGGATTCGTCACGAAACATCATCTCCGGAGTATGGTCGTAACGGATGACCGATTCCAGACGTTCCCTGGAGACGGAGAAAACGGTACCGTGCCGAAGTCCTTTGGGAACCTGCAGCTGATCCGACCGGTCTTCCCATGTCTGCAAATCCGTGGAGGTCAGCAGCCCATAGGTATGGTCCCGATACTTGTCAAAGTATAGATGCCAACGATCTCCTATCTTCAGGGCCGTCGGACCCTCCGCCCAGTAGTTTCCGCTGATCGGTTCGCTGCTCTTTCCATAGGGACCGGTGGCCGAATCGGCCCAGGCGATACGGATGTTTTTCTGTGCCCGGGGGAGTTCGGTTTCATCCTTCAGCAGCATGAAATATCGGTGGTCGTCGCGGTAGATGCTGGCGTCGATACAGTTGAAGCCCGGGTCGTACAACAATCGGGAAGGAGCGAAGTTTTGAAAATCTCCGGTCACGGTATAGTAAATACGATGATTGCGCTTTTCTTTGCTCTTGGTGCTGTTGATGGTTTCGGCGAACCGGTCGGTAATGGTAGTGGACCAATAGAGGAGAAATTCTTTGCTTTCCGGCAGATAAAGAATCTCCGGAGCCCAGCAGTTGAGTGCCTTCGGTTCGTCGGCCATGACCGGAATCGCCTTCTGTTTCGACCAGTGGAGAAGATCGGATGAGGAGGCATAACCGATGGTTTTTCCTGTCCAGGAGGTGGTCCAGACCATATGATACGTTCCATCAGGACCTTGCGTAAGGCAGGGATCGCGCATGAGAACGGTCTCTCCGACCAAAGGGTAGAGAAGGGTACGACCGGCGTTGGCAGCCTGCCACTGCAGCCCGTCACGGCTCCAGGCCAGATGTAGGCCGTCCTCTCCGTTACCCGTAAAGTAGGTGAAGAGGTATCCGCCGGCAGACGAGTTCTGTCTATCGCCTGCGAGGAGGCACAGGCTGCAGACAGAAAGAAAGACGAGGGTTAAAAATCTGATTTTCATGGGGTAATTATAAATCGTTTTTCGACAACAAGGGAGGCGGCCGGTGGAAAAGGCGACAGAGGACCATTCGCCCGGCAGCGGTCGTGTGATTGAATTTTCCGTTTGTTCCCGTTAGAATTGGACCGTTCCTGAACAACAGACAGTTCTTCCGAGGAGGGTGTACCGATGACGGCATTCTACTTCCGGCGGCAAGCCGGTTCGATGATCGCATTACTTGGTTTATCGGTTTTTTGTTTCATGATTTCCATCACACAGGGAGGAGACAGGAAAGTGGAAAAAGTAAGCTACGGCGGTTGGCCGAATTGCCTGCGTTTGAGTAATGGAACCGTGGAATTGATCCTGACCACGGATGTAGGACCCCGCATCATCCGCTACGGTTTTATCGGTAAGGAAAACGAATTGTATGAAGACCCGAAGGAGATGGGAAAGACTAATGCCCCGGACTGGTTGGCATTTGGCGGCCATCGTCTCTGGTTGGCTCCGGAAGCCAAACCACGTGCCTATTATCCGGACAGCCGGGCCATTCAAGCCATCGAAGCGGAAGGCCGGCTGCGCCTGATACAGCCGACGGAATCGACCAACGGCATACAGAAAGAAATCGAAATCTCGCTCGACGCCGAAGGTTCCCATGTGACGGTGGTTCATAAACTCACCAATCATAACCTGTGGGATGTGGAGCTGGCCCCCTGGGCGCTCACGGTGATGGCCGGCAAAGGAAAGGCGATCTTTCCCCAAGAACCCTACTCGCCCCATCCCGATATCCCCGACTATCCGGGGCAGCAGATCGATAAAAAGTTCTACTTGCCGGTGAGGAACCTGGTCCTTTGGTCCTATACGAATTTGCAGGATCGACGTTGGGTGTACACCTCCAGATATCTGCTTCTCAAGCAGGATCCATCTGCCGTCAAGCCCCAGAAAATCGGGTTGTCCAACCGTCAGAACTGGGCGGCCTATCTGCGCAACGGACATCTTTTTGTCAAGAAGGTCATCTATCAGGAAGGAGCCTCTTATCCGGATCATGGCTGCTCCTTTGAAACCTTCACCAACCCTGTCATGCTGGAGTTGGAAAGCCTGGGACCGATGGTAAAACTGGCGCCCGGCGCCGGCGTACAACATCGGGAAGACTGGTATCTTTTCGATCAGGTCCAGGCCGAGGACACCGATGCCTCCCTGGATGCCCAGGTGTTGCCGAAAATTCAAACCGTCTTTAAATAAAGAGAGAAGGAGGATCTTATGAGTGGGTATACGGAAAAACATGCCGAGGCTGGATTGAAAGCAAAGCTCCCGGCCATTGAGTGCTGGCCGAACCAATTTCCTCACTATGAAATTACTATCGAAGTCCCCGAATATACCTCGGTGTGTCCCAAGACCGGACTTCCCGATTTCGGAACCCTCACCCTGCAATATATGCCTGCTAAAAAGTGTGCCGAACTGAAATCATTCAAGGAGTATATTCTGGCTTATCGCAACCTGGGCATCTTCTACGAGAATGCGGTCAACCGGATTCTCGGAGATTTCGTCAAGGCCTGCGATCCCGAGTGGGCGGAGGTCATGGGAGAATTCACGCCCCGGGGCGGAATCAAGACTTCCATTCGTGCCCAATACGTACGTCCTTCCAAAAAACGCGTCCGGTAAAGGACAGGCAGAGGGAATCATGAAATCATGGATTATCAAACGGATCCTGGGGATCCTCTGTTTCTCGATTTTGGTTTCTCCGGTTGCGGGCAAACGACCCATGCTCCCCATGGATTTGATGGACCTGCAACGAGTCAGCGATCCGCAGCTGTCTCCGGATGGGCGATGGATTGTCTTTGTGATCACCCAGACGAATGTGGAAAAAAACAGCCGTAACAGCGACCTCTGGATTCTTGCGGCCACCGGAGGAGAACCGCGTCGGTTGACCTTTTCACCGGCCGCGGATGACAGCCCGCGCTGGTCTCCCGATGGAAAGAAAATCGCATATATCTCCGGAAGAGAGGGAGGTTCGCAAATCTGGATGATGCATATGGATGGTGGAGAGCCCCGCAAGATCACAGACCTTTCCACGGAAGCCGCCGGCCTGTGCTGGTCGCCGGACGGTCGCCGGCTGGCATTTGTCAGCGAGGTGTATCCGGATTGTCAGGACGATGTCTGCAACCGCCAAAAAGACCAGGAGGCCGCCGGCAGCAAGGTGAAGGCCGGGCTGTTCGACCGGCAACCTTTTCGGGTATGGAACCGTTGGCGCGGGGAGAAACGGAGTCACTTGTTTGTGGTCTCTGCCGAAGGCGGACCGGTCAAGGATCTGACTCCCGGGGGAAAGGATGTCCCTCCGTTCGATCTGGGGGGACCGCAGGATTACGATTTTTCTCCCGATGGGACGGAAATCTGCTATGCCCGAACCACGGATGACGATGAATCCATCAGTACTAACCATGATCTCTGGATCGTACCGACGGCCGGCGGAAATCCGGTTCGTATAACCCAAAATCCTGCGGCCGACAACACGCCGAAGTACTCTCCCGACGGACGCTTTCTCGCCTATCGCTCCCATCGGCGCCCGGGTTTTGAGGCCGACCGCTGGCGTCTGATGATTTATGATCGCAAAAGCCGCGAACATGCCGTTTGGGCGGAATCCTGGGACCGCAGTGTCTCGGATTTTGTCTGGAGTCCCGACGGCAAATCGTTGTATATGATCGCCGACGAACAGGCCCGAAGCTCGGTATTTATGGGCAACGTAGCCGATGGAATTCAGGCGGTTCCGCGCAAAATTCTGGGCAAAGGCAGTCAGGGCAACCTGCAGATCGGCAAAGACGGCAACACCCTGGTATTTTTACAGCAGAGTCTTACCATGCCTGCGGAAATCTGTACCGCCCAGAGGGATGGCAGCCAGATGCGGCAGATCACCTCGGTGAACCGATCTCTCGTGGATGAGATCGACTTCCCGGTTCCGGAAGAGATTTGGTGGAAAGGGGCTGCGGACGCCCAGGTTCATGGCTGGCTGATCAAACCTCCGAAGTATCAGGCAGGGACCAAGTATCCTTTCCTTCTTCTGATTCATGGCGGACCGCAGGGGGCCTGGGAAGATTCCTTTCACTATCGCTGGAATCCGGTGCTTTTCGCAGCCCAAGGATATGTCGTGCTTGCCGCCAATCCTCGCGGCAGCACCTCTTTCGGACAGGGTTTTACCGATGAGATCTCCGGCGACTGGGGAGGCAAGGCGTATCAGGATCTGATGAACGGAGTCGACCACCTGATCGGAATGGGTCTGGTCGATCCTCAGCGCATGGGTGCTGCCGGAGGCTCCTACGGCGGTTATATGGTGAACTGGATCCTGGGACACAGCGACCGTTTCCATGCTCTAGTATCCCACGCCGGCGTCTATAATCTGGAGAGTATGTACGGGGTGACGGAAGAGCTATGGTTTCCGGAATGGGAATTCCAGGGGACTCCCTGGAGCAATCCGGAGATGTATCGACGCTGGTCGCCGCATCTCTCGGCCGCCAAATTTAAAACTCCGACGCTGGTCGTTCACGGCGAACTGGACTACCGCGTACCCATCGGAGAGGGGATGCAGCTTTTCACAGCGCTCCAGCGTCAGAAGGTGCCTTCGAAGCTGCTCTATTTTCCCGATGAAGGACATTGGATCGCAAAACCGCAAAACAGTCTGCTGTGGCATAAGACCGTTTTCGCCTGGTTCGATACCTACCTGAGATAGGGATGGATCTCTTTCCGACAACCCGACATCATTCGTAGTGAAAGGGGTTTTGTTGGGCGATGAGGTGCAGTATCCCGTCGAAGAGGAAATCGGGCATATGCCGCAGAATCGGAAAGATCAGTCGCATGGGAAAGGGAAAGACATAACGGGCGCGTTCCTGTTCGATGGCCATGGCGATACGGCGGGCGGCCTCTTCCGGTTCCAACAACCAGGGTCGGAAGGATCGACGTGAGATCATCGGCGTGCGGACAAAGCCGGGAAAGATGAGGGTCACTCGAATTCCGCATAGGGCGAGGGGCGCGCGGACCGATTCGCAATAGAACTCCAGAGCGGCCTTGGAGCAGCTGTAGGCGGCTGAGCCCGGCAAACCACGGGCTCCGGCGACAGAACCGATGATCGCCAGCTGCCCGGACAATCGCTCCCGTATCCATAATTCTTTGCAAAACTCTATACCGGCCAATGTTCCTGTCAGATTGGTCATTACCGTCCGGTAGGTGTTTTCCCACATGGGCCGGCGGGGATCCATGGAGTGGCCGAAACCGGCATTCGCCAGGAAAAGATTGGGAATTCCCGTTTCCCGGACAAGTTCTTCCATGTCCGTTCGTTGCTGATGTGTATCCATCAGGTCAATGACCCGGATAAGGAAACGTTGTTCCGGA
>CAZTVS010000012.1:11399-29459 GCA_964617125.1 uncultured Acidobacteriota bacterium | reverse complement strand
TTGCTGATGTGTATCCATCAGGTCAATGACCCGGATAAGGAAACGTTGTTCCGGAAAACGGAGGCGAAGTTCTTCCGCCAGGTCTTGCAAGGGTTCTATACGTCGGGAAATGAGCGCCAGGTCCCATCCCCGACGGGCGTATTCCCGTGCCAGGGCCAGACCGATTCCTGAGCCGGCACCGGTGATCCATGCGATCGGTCTGATTTTATTTTTCACTCCCGCTCCATTTCCTCTACCCGTTGATGGAAATCATCAGAAAAAGAGAATTACAGATTATCTTGAATTCCGTGTATTCTTCAATGTGCAGAGGCGATGGATGCAATGAATAAAAAAGAGCTAAAAGAACAATATAAGCAGATCAAACAGCCCATGGGGATTTATCAGATCAGGAATCAGGTCAACGGGAAGATCTTCATCGGCCACAGTAAAAATCTGACGGCGGTTTTCAACCGGGAGGAATTTCAATTGAAACACGGTTCTCACCCGTGTAGAGAATTGCAGCAGGAATTTCACCGTTTCGGTCCGGAGCAGTTTTCCTACGAAGTGCTGGATACGCTGGAAACCAACATGGACGAAGGAGACGACAGCAGTACGAAGGATCTGAGGGTGCTGGAGGAGATGTGGGTGGAAAAACTACAACCTTATGGAGATAAGGGCTATCATCGGCGAATCACGTAAAATGTTGCGCTCGGTGATATCCAAGACGATAGAAATTCACCAGCATTTATTGGATTCCTGAATGCAAATGGCAAATCCTACTTATTGGAAGGAGAAAACTGCATGACCCCGGAAGAATTTCGTAACGCAGGCTATCGGATTGTCGATTGGATTGCCGATTATCGAAAACGTCTGGCCGATTTGCCTGTCTGGTCCAGATCCAGACCCGGCGAGATACGGGCCAAACTTCCGCAGCACGCTCCCCGGCAAAAGGAGAGCTTCGAGGCCGTTCTCCATGATCTGGAACATACAATCCTGCCCGGTCTTTGCCATTGGCAACATCCGAATTTCTTTGGTTACTTTCCTTCCAATGCCACTCTGACCTCGGTGCTGGGCGATTTTCTCAGCACCGGTACCGGCCAAATCGGATTGAATTGGCAATCCAGTCCGGCACTGACCGAACTGGAGGAAGTGATGACCGACTGGATGAGGCAACTGGTAGGCCTATCCGATGGATGGAGCGGAGTCATTCAAGACACGGCTTCTACCTCAACTCTGGTGGCTCTGCTGTGTGCTCGAGAACAGGCGGGAAATTACTGCCTGGCACGGAATGGACTTCAGGAAGGAAAATATCCTTTGGTCGTATATGCCTCCACTCAGAGTCACAGCTCGGTGGAAAAGGCGGCCCTTCTGGCCGGATTCGGTCGCAACCACCTGCGATTGCTGGAGACGGACGAATCTCACGCCATGCGGACCGATCTGCTGGAGAAGGCCATCCAGGCCGATTTGTCCGCCGGGAGACAGCCCTGTGCCGTGGTGGCCACAACAGGAACGACAGCCACCACCGCTCTGGACCCGATTGCAGAAATCGCCGGCATCTGTCGTCGCCACAAGATATGGCTCCATGTCGACTCGGCCCTGGCCGGATCGGCTATGATCCTACCGGAGTGTCGCTGGATGTGGCAGGGGATCGAAGAGGCCGATTCCCTGGTTCTCAATCCCCATAAATGGTTGGGAGCGGCATTCGACTGTTCCCTGTTTTATGTGCGCCAACCTCAACACCTGGTTCGGGTCATGTCCACCAATCCCAGCTATCTGCAAACCGCTGCGGATGGCCAGGTAAAGAATTACAGGGATTGGGGGATCCCTTTAGGCCGACGCTTCCGAGCTCTCAAATTGTGGTTTCTGCTGCGATTGGAAGGGGTGGAGGCACTGCAAACCCGCTTGCGGAGAGACATGGAAAATGCAAAATGGCTGGCGGACCAGGTGGATGCCGCTCCCGACTGGGTTCGTCTGGCCCCGGTACCATTGCAGACGGTTTGCGTGCGTCACGAACCTGCGGGGATGAAAGGAGAGGCCCTGGATACGCATACTTTGGCCTGGGTGGGTCGAATCAACGCCTCCGGCTCTGCCTTTGTCTCCTCCGCTTTGCTGAATCAACAATGGATGGTCCGTATCTCGATCGGTTCCGAACCGACCGAACGGACCCATGTGGAAAGGTTGTGGGCGAGAATGCAGGAGGAAGTTCGGAAGAACGAGTAACTCTTCGACCCAGAAAAACCGAAACGGATTCCGTATCCATCAAACCCGAGGCTGGTAAAAGGTGTCCCGGAAACACAGGCTGCAGCCGACCCCCTTGTCCGTGTGAAAATCCACTTTTGCCCGCAATTGATATTCGCCGATGGCGAAAATACTTTGCAGCCCCAGCTTGCCCGAGCTTCGGAAATCGAAATCCTTGGGAACGCCGACTCCGTCGTCGGCAACCATCAGTTCTATCGATCCATCGGGAAGGCGTCGGAGGCGGATCTGGATGTTTCCTGGTTTTCCTTTGGGGAAAGCATGCCGGATGGCATTGGAGATCAGTTCATTCAGGATCAATCCGCAGGGGACAGCGGTGTCGATGAGCACGAATACATCTTCCAGATCCAGAGAAAGAGAGACACTGGTGGGACCGAACTGGTAGCTTTGGATCAGGAGATCGGCCAATTCTCGAATATACTCGCTGAGATTGATACTCGACAGATTCTGGGATTCATACAGCTTCCGGTGGACCAAAGCCATACTGTATATTCTGCTTTCCATGTCGCGGAAAACATTCTTGACTTCGGCGTCCTCCATATAGGTCGATTGTAATCGTAATAAGGAACAGATGACCTGCATGTTGTTTTTAGTTCTATGATACAGCTCCTGCAAGAGGGTTTCTTTTTCCTTTAAGGCGAGCTTCAGGCGATCCTCACCCTGCTTTCGTCCGGTAATGTCCAGGATATGGAATATGCAGTAGAAATCTTTTTCTTGCGTATCCCGGATCAGGGAACTGGAGACCTGTCCCCAGACAGAAGGGCCGTCTTTATGCAGAAATCTGAATTCGAAGGTCGCACGATCTACCGTTCCCGATAAAGCTTGCCGGATACATTCGACATCGTTCTCCTGGGACTGAACGTCGCAGATGTCATAGATACTTAGTTTCTCCAGTTCTTCGTTCGTGTAACCGAGCATTTCGCACATCTTGGGATTGATGCGTTGAAACTGTCCTTGGGGATTCAGTAGGCACATGCCGACATTGGCATTTTGGAATGCATGCCGGAACCGTTCCTCACTATTGCGCCAAGCCTCCTCTGCCTTGCGCTGCTCGACTACGCGCCAGACGGCGCCCATCAACAGTCCCAGTTGTCGGATGTCGCTTCCATGGTAATCCCTCTCCTTGTTAGCCACACAAATGACCGCGGGAGACTCTTCTCCGGCAAGTATGGGGAAGATCAGGGCGCGATGGAGGATAAGACGTTCCTCCTCCTCCTCCTCCTCGTTCCTGGTCGGAATCTCGACCTCCAGATCATTCAGGATGACCGGCAGATGTTCCCGGCCGGTTTCTTCGATAGCCGTTGTCATCTTCGGAGGGAAGCCTGTCTCGGATAGGGTGACGGCGATGAACTGATGCTTGGCCGCAGAAGAACAGGCATTGAGTACGAATCGCTTTTGTTCGTCCTGATAATAGAAGATGTATCCCAATTGACTTTCCGTCAGTTTCACAGCTTCACACAAAGCAAAATCAATAAACTCCTGGATGGTCTCGGCTTGATATTGCAGGATATTGGCGACGCTCTGCAACCGTACTTCATTGCTTCGGATCTCTTCCAGGGCGATCATTCGCTCGGTTACATCCCGGTTGGAGATACGTTGTCCGAGGTGTCTGCCTTTCTCGTCCATTACCGGTCGGCAGCTGTGTTCTATCCAGCGTATGTCACCCGAACGGTGAACGATACGAAAATGGGCCTTGCCTCCTTCTCTGGACATACGAAGATCGGTGTGCTGTTGAAAATGTTTTCTCGTCCGGCTCAGGTCCTCGGGGAAGATTATTTTTTCCACGAGGGTGTCGTCATGGAAAAACTCTTCGGGGCTATATCCGCTGATCTGTTCACAGGAGGGGCTGATGTACAGGAATTTCCCATGGGGGTCCTGCCAGTATTCCCAATCGGCGGTGTGATCGGCCATGGTGCGAAACTTGAATTCATATTCCCGAATGGCTTCCTCGGCCTCTTTGCGTACGGTAACATCGGCGATGAAACCTTCCAGAAAGAGAAGTTTGTTCTCGTCGGAAAAGATTCCTCGCCCTCGTTCCCAGAGCCAGCGCATCTTACCATCGGCGGTGAGGATGGGGTATTCTCCCTCGAAGGGTTCCTTGCGCGAGAGCGATTCCTGCCATGTATGCCATATGGTTTCCCGGAAATCGGGGTGGATAATGTCATTAAAACTGACCTTCCGGTTATTGAGGAGATCCTGCGCAGCGTAACCGGTAATCTGTTTGCAGCCTTCGCTGATATACTCCATGGTCCATTGGCGATCATTGGCACAACGATAGACAAATCCGGGAAGGTTGCGTATCATCTCGTCGGCCCGTCGTTCACTCTCTCTCAGTTCCTTCTCGATTCGCTTGAGTTCGGTTATGTCCCGCATGACGACAACGGCCCCCAAGGCACAACCATGGACATCATAGAAAGGATTGCCGTTGGCGGTAATATATCGCAGAGGTTGCGATTTGGCGATCATGCTCAGATGGGCGTCTCGGATCATATCTCCGCCCAAGGCACGTTTTAAGGGAATCTCATCGGGTGTCAGCGGAGAACTGCCGTCCGGACTGAAAAGGGAAAGGGCTTCCGCCCATCTTTCCTGAGGCAGATCCATGTAGTCGGCGCCGTGCCATTCTCTGGCGACTTTATTGAACAGAACAATCTTTCCATCGGTATCGCAGGCTATGACCCCGTCCCCCACATTTTCCAGAAGCGAGCGGGTGAATTCTCTCTCTCGCAGAAGCTGGCTCTCCACCTGTTTGCGGATATCCACCTCCGCTTTGATGTTGTCGAGGAGAGATTGCATGACCACCTGGTTTTCTCGGAGTTGACGGTTGGCGAACTCCAGGGCCTTTTTGTCCTTGCGGTGTTCGGCCAGTTCTCTCTCCAGATCCTGGGTCCGGTCGGACACCAGGTCCGCCAGATGTTCGATCTGTTGCCGGGATAAGATGTTGGCTTCTTTGAGTTTGACCAGGAGCCGGATCTGCGCAACCAGTTCGGTTTCCTCCACCGGTTTGGATAAAAAGGCCTCGGCACCGGCTTCCAGAGCCAGAATACGGCTGATACGATCGGTTCTGATGGCCGTCAGAAAAGCAACCGGGATATGTTTGAGGCGCTCGCTCTCTTTCAATTGCCGGCACACCTCAAATCCGTCCATGCCCGGCATGACAATGTCGAGAAGAATGGTGTCGGGATCTTCTTCCAAAGCGACGGCAATGCCTTCTCTTCCGTTGGCTGCGGAGAACAAAACCGCGTGGGGAAAGGAATCCGACAGGACATTTTGCAGCTGATCGATTATGTCCTGGTTGTCGTCAATAATCAGGATTTTTAATTCTTTCTTTTCCATGGGGTGGCGTGGGAGTTCCGTCGGCTTTATCCAGAAGTCCCCGGACTTTTATTGCCAGCGCTTTTATTGAAAAAGGTTTCTGAATAAACTCAATCGACTCCCCCTACTCATTCACCAGATTGTCCCGGAGAGGGGACAGAATAGGTAGCAAATAACTATTTTGATTGTAGGCGAGAGACTCACTCATGTCAAGGAAGAACTTTTCCTGTACGGGGAGATTTCGAATGAAAAAGCCTTGCGTCTACATGTAAACATTTGACAGCGGTTTGTAAAACCAATTACAATCTGCCGGATCGGAGAGATAGTCGGGAGAGGAAAAATTCCCGATTCTATATGGAATAGATGCGTGAATTATGACGATTCGAGCCATAGAAGTACAAAACGTTTGCAAGTCGTACGGTGACCTGCTGGCCGTGGATGCTCTGCATTTTATGGTGGAGCCGGCCACCTGCTTTGGTCTGCTGGGACCCAATGGGGCCGGAAAAAGTACCATGATGAAGATGCTTTATGGCAAGGTCCGGCGGGATGCCGTTCCTGATAGCTCTATTTCCGTTTTCGGCCATGATCCGTTGACTGCGGAACTGGCCATCAAGTATTTCAGCGGCGTTGTCCCTCAGGACAATAATCTCGACCTGGAACTGAATGTGGAACAGAACCTGACGGTCTTTTCCAAATTTTACGGCATGAGCAGAAAGGAGACGCAACAGCGTATCGATGAACTGTTGAACCTTCTGGATCTGCAGGAAAAGCACTCCGTGCCCATCAAGGAGCTGTCGGGAGGGATGAAGCGCCGGCTGGTGATCGCCCGGGCCTTATTGAACAAGCCGAAACTTCTGATTCTCGACGAACCGACGACCGGTCTGGATCCTCAGGTCAGACATGCCATCTGGGACAAGCTGAGGCTGTTGAAACAACAGGGTATGACGATTCTCCTGACCACCCACTATATGGAAGAGGCTTTTCAGATTTGCGATCGCATCGTCATCATGCACAAGGGCAGAAGCATTCTTTCAGGAGAACCGGACCATCTGATTCGGGAGCATATCGAACCGTATGTCCTTCAGATATATGCCCGGACCAGTTATGAAAAAGTCGGCCCCAGGATCGATCCCAAGAAGGTACGGGTCGATCTCTCGGCGGAAAATGTTCTCTGTTACAGCAAGGAAGAACAACCCCTGAAAGACCTCCTTACCGGGCTTTCCACCGGAGAGTACTTTTTGCGACCTTCCAATCTGGAAGATCTGTTTTTAAAAACCACAGGCCGGGTGCTCAATGAACACCAATAACCGGGACTATCCCTCTCTTTCGAGAAGGCTCTACAGCGTATGGTTCCGGCATGTACGGGTCTACACCCGGAATCTGTGGAGCAATGCCTTTCCACCCTTTCTGGAACCACTCCTGTTTCTGATCGCCATCGGCGTTGGGCTCGGGACGTATATTCAGGAGATGGACGGGATGTCCTTTGTGCTGTTTCTGGCGACCGGTCTGCCGATGACCGCCGCCATGTGGTCGTCCTCTTTTGAATGCACCTATGGGACCTTCATCCGCATGGAATACGAGCATGTATACGACGGGATGCTGGCAGCCTCCATCGATGCCAACGATCTGATTATAGGCGAACTGCTCTGGGTGGGAACCAAAGGATTGTTTTTTTCCTTGTCGGTTCTGATCGTGATTTCCCTCTTCGGCATCCTGCCTCTCGGGATCAGCTTTTTTGCCTGTATCGCGGGTTTCTTGACCGGCCTGATGTTCGGCGCTCTGTCGATGGTGGTGACCTCCTATGTCCATACCATCAATCATTTCAATTTTTATTTCACCGGTCTTCTCTCTCCCATGTTCTTTTTTTGCGGGGTGGTTTTTCCCATGGAACAACTGCCCGGTTATCTGCTCCCGCTGGCCGAAGCTATGCCCTTGACCCATACGGTCCGGCTGACCCGGGCTGTTTGTCTGATGCGTTTCCAACCGGTTCTGCTCTGGGATGTTACTTACTGTCTTATCTTTATTTTCTTGATCGGTGTCTGGGCCATCCATGGCATCAGCAGACGCCTGATCGACTGATTACAACGTAACCCTTGATTTTCCATGGAGGTTACGGTACAATCCCGCCGCGTTGGGAAACGAAAGAAGCGCTGATCCGCTGGAAATCACACCGCTGGCCTCTCTGGCCGTTTGTTCTCTGACTCACACCGGGATTGGATGCGGGATCTCTGTCCGGGATACTTCGCAGGCTCGGTATCGGTGTCGTCGAACGATAAGTGATTTTTATTTGTCCAGGCGCTGCGGATGCCAGGGCAGCACGGACTGGGTTTCCTGACCGTAAAATACAAACGAAATTTTCTCAAGAGGAGTACTGTTTCTGTGATTGTCGACTTATCAAAGCTGCGCAATATAGGAATTTCCGCCCATATTGACAGCGGGAAAACCACGCTGACCGAACGTATTCTGTATTACACCAAGCGGATTCATGCCATCCATGAGGTCCGCGGCAAGGACGGTGTCGGCGCTAAAATGGATTTCATGGAACTGGAGCGGGAACGCGGCATTACCATTACCAGTGCCGCCACTCACTGCCAGTGGAACAAACACCACATCAACATCATCGACACCCCGGGACATGTCGACTTCACCATCGAGGTCGAACGGGCCCTTCGGGTGCTGGATGGCGCTATTCTGGTACTCTGCTCCGTCGGTGGAGTACAGAGTCAGTCATACACCGTCGATCGGCAGATGAAGCGCTACCGCGTCCCTCGCATTGCCTTTATCAACAAGTGCGATCGTACCGGGGCCAATCCAGTCAAGGTGCGCGATCAGCTGCGGGAAAAACTGGGACACAATCCGGTATTGCTGCAACTGCCGCTCGGTTTGGAGGACAAGCTGGAAGGTGTCATCGACCTGATTGAAATGAAGGCCATCCGTTTTCGAGGAGATGCCGGTGAGAGCATGGAAATCGGACCGATTCCGGCCGAACTGCAGGCCGAAGCCGCGGCCTATCGGGAAGAGATGCTCGATGCCGTGTCCATGTTTTCCGACGAGCTTATGGAGGCCATTCTGGAGGAACGGGTCACCACGGAGATGATTTGTCAGGCAATCCGCAGAGGCACTCTCGATCTGAAGCTCACGCCGGTCATGCTCGGTTCCGCATACAAAAACGTGGGGGTGCAGCTGCTGCTGGACGGTATCCTTCGCTATCTGCCGGCGCCGACCGACATCGACAACCAGGCGATCGACCTTTCCCAAGAGAACGAAGAGGAGGTGGCC
Source organism: uncultured Acidobacteriota bacterium (assembly GCA_964617125.1). Taxonomy (GTDB): domain Bacteria; phylum Acidobacteriota; class UBA6911; order CAINFC01; family CAINFC01; genus CAZTVS01. Next base: position 20,633 of record CAZTVS010000012.1, on the reverse strand, counting down.
CTGGAGAGCGATCCTGCAAAGCCGACCGTATTACTGGCCTTCAAGCTGGAAGACGGTCGTTATGGCCAGCTCACCTATCTGCGCATTTACCAGGGGAGATTGGAGCGCGACAGCATGATCACCAACAGCCGCACAGGTAAACGGCATAAAGTGGGTCGTCTGGTACGCATGCACGCCGACGAAATGGAGGATGTACAGGACGCCGCCGCCGGGGATATCATCGCCATCTTCGGCCTGGAATGTAATTCCGGCGACACCTTCACAGACGGGAGTGTCCATCTGAGCATGACCTCGATGTTCGTTCCGGCTCCAGTGATTTCTCTCTCTATCAAACCGGCCGACCAGAAATCGGAAACCAACCTTGCCAAGGCCCTCAAACGCTTCTCCAAGGAGGACCCCACCTTCCAGGTCGAGGTCGATCAGGAGTCGGGAGAGACGGTCGTAAAGGGCATGGGGGAACTGCAGCTGGACGTTTATATCGAGCGTATGCGGCGGGAGTACAACGCCGCGGTGGAAACATCCGCTCCCCGGGTGGCCTATCGGGAGACGATTACCCGACGGGCGGAATTCAACTATACCCACAAGAAGCAGACCGGTGGCGCCGGACAGTTCGGCCGTGTCGCCGGTTTCATGGAACCCTGCGAGGGCAAGGACTTCGAGTTTGTCGATTGTATCGTCGGAGGGGCCATTCCGCGGCAGTTTATCGGCTCGGTGGAAAAGGGCTTTACCTCCATGATCCACAAGGGCACGCTGCTCGGTTCTCCCGTCACCGGGGTGAGGGTCACCATCAACGACGGTGCGGCGCACAGCGTCGATTCGTCCGATATCGCCTTTCAGGAAGCCGCCCGCGGCGCCTGGCGGGAGACCTTCGGCAAAGCCCAGCCGAAAATTCTGGAGCCCATCATGCGCATCGTGGTAGAGGGACCGGCGGAGTTTTCCGGCAATGTGCTGACGACCCTGATGCAGCGCCGCGGCATGATTGTCGGATCACACGAAGACTGCGGCATTGCCCGTATCGAGGCCGAAGTTCCGCTTTCCGAGATGTTCGGCTATTCGACCGTGCTGCGCTCCCAAACTCAGGGAAAAGCCGAATTTACCATGGAATTTTCACGCTACCTTCAGGTCCCTACCGCTCTTGCCGAAGAGCTCATGGAAAAGGCCAGGGAAGCGGCCGCCAACAAGAAAAAGCAAGGAGCCTAGCAAAGAAATATGATGAAGCAAGAACAAATGACGGCGCGCAATCCGTTGCGCGTCCTGGACAAGATCCTCGCGGGAAGGCCGGCCGCCGGAGGACTCGGCCTGGTGCTGGCCCCGGCCGGGGTAGGGAAAACCGCCTTTCTGGTGCAGATTGGCCTGGATTCCATCCTGCGCGGGAAAAAAGTACTCCACATCGCCCTGGGACAGAACACAGACCACCTGCAGGCCTGGTATGATGCCCTCTTTGATGACCTGGCCGGCTCAGACCATGACGGCGAGGTCGAGGAGATGCGCACGGCGGCGGCCCGCAACCGTATTCTGCAGACCTTCACCGATAAGTCCCTTTCTCCGCAACGTTTGGAACAGACGGTGGATCTGTTCGGCAAACACCTGGACTTCCATCCCGATCTGCTGCTGGTGGACGGCTACGATTGGCAAGCCGCCTCGACCATCCTTACAGCCGCGGCCATCGGCGCCTTCCGGGCTTGCGCCCACCGTCTGCAGGCGCCTTTGTGGATGACCGCCCAGCCCAAGACCTCTCTGGCCGTCCGGTCGGTGGCCGGGTGTCTCGGCCCCTGCCGGGAATGGGAGGAACTGATCGATGTTGCCGTCTATCTCGAGCCCGCCGGTTCGGATGTCAGCGTGCGTATCATCAAGGACAATGGTCTCGATTCCATCCCCGATCCGCATCTGCTGATTCATGGGGACACGCTTGGCTTGGCCTCTTCGTCTGAGGAGAAGGCCCTCACTCTGCCGCCGGGAGCCTATACCCTGCTTTCCGGCGGGGCACAAGGCGCCGAAAGTCTGTTTGGACAGTGTGCCGAGCAGTGGGGAATTCACGAGATCAATTATTCCTTTGAAGGACACGAACCTGCCCGCAGCCAAAACCTGGTGCGGTTGACCGAAAGCGAGTTGACCCAGGGCGAGGTGAGCGACGTTTATCTGAAGGCCCAGATGCACAGGAAGTACCCTGCCACGCCCCTATTTCGTAAAGTACTGCAGTCCATATGGCACCAGGTAAATACGGCCGGTGAAGTATTCGTTGTGGGTACGATCCAGGCGGATGCCACCGTCCGTGGGGGTACCGGTTGGGCTGCCGAACTGGCTAGGCATTGGCACAAACCCGTGCATGTCTATGATCAAGAGAAGAAGGCGTGGTTCGACTGGCGGGACGGCGGCTGGACGGCAGTTCCGGAGCCCGTCATAACCCGCACCCGCTTTGCCGGGACGGGTACCCGTTTTCTCACCGAGGAGGGTCGTGCCGCCATCCGGTCTCTGTTCCAGAACACCTTTGCAGGAAGATGATGTCTTTGCTTCCTTAATGAGTGAAATGGGGCATTCGCCAAAGATCACGAGATGGTCCTCCAGATTTGGAGGACCGTCTCATATGGTTCCGCTATACTCCACTCCTGGCTGGTATGTCAACAGGTCCCTGGCTCTGCATTCGTGATTCAGGTTTTTTAAAATTGCGAATCCTTCAGGAACTGGCGAAGAAACGTGTGGTGAGGGGCAGCGGCAGTGCCGGGATAGGAACCGAAGACGGCGAACTGGTGCCAGCTCCAAGTTTCATTCTGGTGATAGGGCAGCACACTGACGACATGGTCCCAATGGGGATTGCCACCGGGAGCATAGGCACGACTGTCCGGAGGTGTGGCGGTGAAGCGTCCCGGTAAATCACCTCCGCGTTTGACAATCACCCTGCGTATGGCTTCGTTCTCAGGAAGCCTGATGCCGCCGGTCATACGTAATAGATTGGACGAATTGGCTGCAAGCCATCCCACAGCCAGATCCTGGTTGGCTTCGGTATCCTGGCAGTCGAAGGCATAGACCTCGCGAACGGTTTCAAAACACGCTTTTAACGAACTCCACAGGGCTGTGCCGCCACTGCTGAAACCGGCCAGTCCCAATCGGCCGAGGCGAACATCGGCAGACATCATCATTACCAGACCGGCTCCCCAGAGATAACGCAACGCAGCTCCGGCCAATTCCGGCAGCTTTTTGGTTACGGAATCTCCAAAATCGATATAATGCGGCAAGGGGTGCAGCATGATGAGGGGTTTTCCGCTGGCATGGAGTGCTTCCTCAAACCCGGCGCGCAGCCAGATGAAGTCCTTTCCCTTCAATTTCTGAAAGACATCGGAACGAAAAGGCTCGGTAGAGCCTTCCACCTGACTTAGTAGAGAGCGGGATAGGCCGAAGAGATCGTGATATTGATTGATCCGATCATAATGATAGGAGGCAGGCCGATAGAATACCAGGCAAGGGATCTCTGTGGTTGGCGGGTCCCAGCATAGGTCAGGTACGGAGGCATACCAAATGAGTGGTCGTCCGCCGGTATAGCCAAGCGGAAAGAGCTTGGTTCCGGGCTGGTGATCCTCCCTGTATTCGTCGAGGTAATCAAAATATGCCTCCAGAAAAGGGGAGAGATCGACGAACTCCGTATGCACCTGAGCCAGCATTGCACCGTTGAGGTTGGCGATGGATTTTGTGTCTATCAGCGGATTATGTTGCAGGTGACCGGGCATCACATCTGCTTCCAGTCGAGTGCCGGCATCCACGATAGTAAAATCCTGGTCGGCATAGAAAACCTCAGCTGACTGTGGCGGCCGTGTCACCTTCTTCTTTTTGAGCTCGACCTGCCCAAAGGATGCCGTGAAACGGACCTCGAGTCTGGCCTTGCACGCACCGTCAGGTATATCAAATTCGCGGATTCCCTTCTTTTGCAGAGTCGGAGCTATGGGCGTCTTGTCGACTTGAAGGTCGATTTTGGCCCCGGATTCGGGAAGCAGTGTATGATCGGCATTGGGCCATGTAACACGAAGTTTCAGCATCATGCATCCTCGTCATAGGATTCGAAATCAGGTTCTTCCGGTCCGTTCGCCGTGTCGGGCCCGGCTGAAATCCCTTCCGCTTCCATTTCTGTCCATACCTCAGCAAACTCAGCCTGCTCCTGAGAAAGATCGGGGGGCGGTTTCTCTGGACCGGTAACTTCCAGAGGGATCCTGGTCAGCAGATCCCATACTGACTCGAAGTCTCCATCAAAAAGAGCTGCATGGGCCGAATCAACCAGCGTTCGTAGCCATTCGGCGTTCGTTTTCTCCTGCTTCAGGGGTTGGACTACCTCTACCTCCTTGCCGCTGCCGTCTCCGAGCATCCGAAGACGGGTCCAGGAACCGGGCTGTAGCCGCCAGGGGCCGGCCTGGTTCGAGAGTTCCAGCTCCTGCCAGGGAGTCGAGAGAACCGGATAGACCAGATCGGTGCGTACTACCAGAACCATGTGCGCCGGCTGCCCGTCGACCATGGATACGGGCTGGGCCAACCGGGTTTTCACCCGGTAGTGAACGTGATCGCCCTGGGGAAGCATCAGATTCTCACGCGACAGGTCCAGCCGTCTGGCAAAAGCCGGCACTAATTTGTCGGGATCTTCGATTCGTGCGGTCCCGCCACCCGAGGCGGCCACCACCCGCGCCCGTCCGTCCGCATCGGTCGCTGCCGTTTGCGGACCACCCGGTACCTCGAAGGAGACAGGTATTTCTTCGAACGGCAATCCAAATTCATCGGTTAAGAGGAGCTCATAGGTTCCCAGGGTGTCGCCGGGAAGATAAGTATAGGTCCGGTTCGAACGGCGCACCCACTCGGGATAGATCTCGCTGTCTGGCGGGCTGTTTTTGCCGGGGGGCGTCGGAAGCAGGTCCCCATCGAAAAAAAACAGCTCCACGCGCCGATCCAGCGGCTGGCTGTCCTCTCCCGGCATAGCGGCAAAGTTTTCCCCGCACCCGTGGGTAGTGATGTGTATGCCCGGTGGCAGCGACGTGCCATCGATGGCCATGTAGTCGCGGATGAGAGCCCGCCGTGTGTTTTCACCACAGATCCCGTCCGCTTCCAAACCACGAGTGCGCTGGAACCAGTGGACCGGATCCTCGCCCGGAGGACATGTGCTTCTGTCGGGCAAAGCGGACAGCATCAGAGCGTCTTCCCGTTGACCCCATCGCTTCTCATAGGGTTTATCGTACCCGTACCATGGGTACCAGGTATCTACATCATCTGTCAGGTAAGCGGCCACCGCATCTGCACGTTCCAGAGAGAGGGGGTCGTTATAGTCCGGCATGCCGGCAGCATCGGTATGGCCGACGCTAAGCAGGGCGGCATCGCGGTGTTCCTCGTAAAGCGTGCAGATGCCGCGAAGTCCTGTGGTTGCGCACGGCAGCAGAAAACATTTGCTCGTCTCAAAGAATAATCCCAGCAGACGGGCGAGTACTACACTCGGGGTGAGTGCAAGGGTATGGATACGCTCGGGGAGAAGCGGTATGGTGGGAGGACGATGTAAGGGTACTACAGTGACATTCGGGCCTTCCGGTGTAGTACCCTTACGGATCTGTTCCCATCGAGGCCGGAGGATCTTTTGGGCCGCCTTGATGTCAGCCAGCCGGGCGGACGATTCCCTCTCCACCACACCATCGATGCGGGCCATACCGTCGCTGTCAGTGATCTGTCGCTGGGTTCGGCCACTAATGGAAAAAACAATTTCCAGGCCTTCCACAATTTCTCCGATCTCGTCGACTACGCGAAGGCAAAACCAGGTGGTTACTGCCTTCGTCTCCGGCGAAGAGGAAGAAACAGCTTTGGGTGAACTTGTTCGCTCTGGAGGCTTTTTGGAGGGGACTGGTTCAGGAGTTTTTTCCGGCTTTCCCCTGTTGAGAAGAACCCTCGATGGTGAGAATTTCTTTTCTTCGATACAGGCCAAGGTGCCATTCTCTAGCAACAGCTCGACCAGGCGCAGCACTTCTTTGTCCGAATCGCGGTTGGTCAAACCGCCGAAATGCTCTTCGTAGTATTCCCTCAGATGTCGTATAAAGCTGGGATGCGTCGCCGCCTGTCGGAGAAGAGATTCACAGCCGGGAAGGCATCGATGCTTCCGCCATCCTGCACGTGTGATTCTATATTGTCTTGTCCCGCTATAGAAGGTGACGTCATTTCCCATGGCAAGATTCGGATTGTGGCTTCTGAATTTATCATCAGTTTACATCGTACATCGGTGAAAAGAAAGCGGAAGGAAAACTATTCCTATCCGCCGAGTCGACTCCAGGAGTTCCGCCACGCTCCACTCATAGCCGACCTGTAGCCTGGCCATTGGCCCCATACTGCAGTTCTAACTCCTAACTCCTGGCTTCTGACTTCTGGTTTCTGACTCCTGTCCTCCTTCGCTCAATCGAGCCGTTTGTGGAAACGTAGGGAGCTGAGCCCGAAGATGACCAGGCCGAAGACCAGCAGAGCGGCCATCTGAGTCCACAGGATCTCCAGTCCGACTCCCTTCAGAAACAGGCCGCGAACAATCTCCATATAATAGGACATCGGATTCAGGTATGTCAGGTATTGGATGACCGCAGGCATGTTACGGATGGGAAAGGCGAAACCGCTGAGCATCATAGCCGGCATGAAGAAAAAGAAGGAGGACATCATGGCCTGCTGCTGGGTGTGGGAAATCGTGGAGATAAAAAGTCCTATTCCGAGGCTGGTCAACAGGAAAAGAAAGGAAGCGGCCAGCAGAATCAGGGAGCTGCCCATAAAAGGGGTCTGGAAGACAAGCAGGGCCGCTCCGACGATCAGTCCGACCTGCAGCATGCCCACGACGGCAAAGGGCAGTATCTTTCCCATCATCAGTTCGACGGGGCGGATCGGTGTGACCATCAGTTGTTCCATGGTCCCGATCTCCTTTTCCCGGACGATGCTCATGGCGGTGAGCATAATGGTCACCAGGGCGATGATGTTTACCAATACGCCGGGGATGAAATAGTGTCGGCTGTTCAGGTTGGGATTGAACCATATGCGGCTTTCGGCCGACAGAGTCGGAATGGCGACCTGGGCCGGGCCTTGGGCTGCAGGAATGGCCATGCGCAGACGGTTTTGTGCCTCCTGTTGCACCTGGGAAGAGAAGGTGGCAATGACCTGGCCGGCATAGGCGGACAGGATGGAAGTTGTGTTGGAATTGGTACCATCAAAAAGCGTTTGCACCGCCGGCCGGTTCCCCCTCTGGATGTCCCGTTCGAAACCGGGCAGAATGCGGACCACCATGGCCACTTCATTTCCATCCAGCACCTCGCGGATCTCGCTGTCCCGTACCAGATTTTTATGAATGCGAAAGTAAGAGGAACTCTCGAAGGCAGCACGCAATTCCCGGCTCTGGCTGGTGCGATCCTGATCCATCCAGGCAATTCTGGCATTGGTCACATCCATATTAACGGCATAGCCAAAGACTATGAGTTGTAGAAGCGGCGGGAAAAACAGCATGGCCCGCAGGCGAAAATCCCGCAGGGTCTGCAGAAATTCTTTGCGGATGATTTCTCCAATTCTTTCCCACATAATCTTTCCTCAATCTAAAATGCTTTCTGGCTGTACTCTTCGTCCTGCACGGACGAAATATCCGTCAGGCGACTTTACTGGCCGCTTTTTTGGAGGCCAAAAAGACAACGACACCACTGTACAGAAACAAAAAGAGAATCTCCAGCCATAAAACCTCCGCCCCGACTCCCTTGAGAAAAATTCCCCTCAGTATGCTGATAAAGTATCGGGTCGGAAACAGGTAGGTGATGGCCTGCACCGGCAAAGGCATGTTCTCAATGGCGAAAACGAATCCCGACAGTAGAAAAGCGGGCAGAAAGGAGGTCAAAAGTCCCAGCTGATAGGCCATCAGCTGATTACGTGTCATAGCCGAGATCAGGATGCCCCACCCCAGGGAACCGATCACAAAGAGAAGGCAGATGGCCGCCAGAAACAGCAGACTCCCGCGGAAAGGGATACGGAAAATGCCCACACCGGCCAGTACGGCCGTAACGGTATCGGCGATCCCCAAAAGGGAGAAGGCGGCCATTTTCCCCAGGACCACTTCGATGGGGCGGACCGGCGTGGAGATAAGCTGTTCCATGGTTCCCGTCTCCCACTCCCTGGCTATGGTGAGAGAAGTGAGCAGTGCGGCGATGATCATCAGAATCAGACCGATCAATCCGGGAATGATGAAATTCCTCGATTTCAGCTCGCTGTTGTACCAGATACGCACCTGGTTTTCCACGGGAGCCGGCGGTCGGATGCCAGTCTTCCGGTTCTGTGATTCCAGGCGAATCGCCAGGTTCTGTGACAGGATGACCGAACGGGAATATCCCAATGCAATGGAAGCGGTGTTGGAATCACTTCCATCCAGGATCAGCTGGACCGGTGTCGTTTGACCCGTCAACAGCTTCCGGGCATAATCCTGCGGAATAACGAGACCGACCAGAGCGCGGTTTTCGTCGATGGCCTTTTCAACCAGCGGGTAACCGTCAACCTGTTCGACGATCTGGAAATAGGAGGATGCGGTGAAGGCGGCGATCAAATCACGGCTTTGTGGACTGTGATCCTGATCCAGGATACTGACCGGTATGCGGTCGATATCCAGGGTCAAAGCATATCCGAAAAGAAGGATCATCATCAGCGGTAATACCAGCGCCATGATCAGGCTTCTCGGATCCCTCAGGATGTGAATCAGTTCCTTGCGCGCGATAGCGCGCGTGCGGCGTAGGTTCATGATGTCTTTTGCTCCTCTTCCCCGATCAGGGCCACGAAGATATCTTCCATGGAAGGCGGGATCACTTCCAGAAGCCGTATTTCCACTTTTCTTTCGGCAAGTGCCCGGCGGATGACCCCTTCGGCGGAAGTGCTGTTTTGCACGGTGACATGCAGACCCGCACCGAAGACGGCGATATCTAGGATGCTGGGTGCATCTTCCAGGGACTTCATGCTTTCCAGCGGATCGGAGGAGATCAGGTTCATCAGCACGCTCTGCTGGTGTTCCCGCTTGAGCTGTTCCGGAGTTCCCAGGGCGATTATGCGACCGCGGTTCATCAATGCCAGGCGGTGGCAATACTCCGCCTCATCCATGTAATGCGTGCTTACAAATATGGTATGACCCTCTTCGGATAACCGGTAGATGAGCGACCAGAACGATCTTCTGGCAATGGGATCAACGCCGGAAGTGGGCTCGTCGAGAAAGAGTACCGGCGGTTG
>CAZTVS010000012.1:0-11299 GCA_964617125.1 uncultured Acidobacteriota bacterium | reverse complement strand
TGGCAATGGGATCAACGCCGGAAGTGGGCTCGTCGAGAAAGAGTACCGGCGGTTGATGTAGTATGGCGCAACCTAGCGCCAGGCGCTGCTTCCATCCTCCGGCCAACAGACGCGTCATCCGATTTCGCTGTTCCTTCAGGTCAGCCATTTCCAGGGCGAACTCTTTTCTGTCGCTACGCACCTCACGAGGAACCCGGTAAATGCCGGCGAAAAAGTCGATGTTTTCTTCCACGGTCAGGTCGTCATAGAGGGAGAATTTCTGCGACATATAGCCGATCTTTTTGCGGATTTCTTCTGATTGCGTGGCCACGTCGTAACCGGCGACATGCCCGTCGCCTGTTGTGGGCGTAAGCAGTCCGCACAGAATACGTATGGTCGTTGATTTCCCGGCACCATTCGGTCCCAGAAATCCGAAGATTTCTCCTTTGCGCACAGAAAAAGTGACGTTATCTACGGCGGTAAACTTGCCGAATTGCTTCACCAGACTGTTGACTTCCACTGCCCAGGGGGCGGATAGAGTATCGGATTCCTTATTCATGGTATCAATGACTCGTGGTTTGGCGGCTTTCCTGACGAATCAGGGCGATGAATACGTCTTCCAGAGAAGGCAGGATCGGTCTGATTTCCGCCCGACCCAATCCTTGTATTTCCATGTCCCGCTCAAGAGTTGTGGTGTCGATGCAGGATGTATCTAAAAACATGTGCAAGACGGCACCCGACGGCTCCGCGCTCAGGACGGCGGGTATCCGGTCCAGATACGACTTTGCCTGACGAAGGTCGCCGGTCCGCACCTCGAAACATGTCTCCGACAGCCGATCCTTTAAGGCGGCCGGCAGGTCGCAACAGATCAGCTTTCCCCGGTGCAGCAATCCGACGCGATTGCAGCGTTCGGCTTCGTCCAGATAGGCAGTGGTGACCAGGACCGTCATCCCTTCCCGGACCAACTGGTAGAGGATCGCCCAGAAATCACGCCGGGAGACGGGATCGACCCCATTGGTGGGCTCGTCCAGGAAGAGGATTTCCGGGCGGTGCAGCAAGGCACACATCAGGGCCAGTTTCTGTTTCATCCCTCCCGACAGTTTGCCGGCGGCCCGGGAACGAAACGGTTCCATGCGGGTCATCTGCAGCAGGTGGCCCATCAGGGGGGCATACTCCGACTGGGGTATGCCGAACAGGTCGGCATAAAAGCAAAGGTTTTCTTCCACGGTAAGGTCCGTATACAGGCCGAAACGTTGTGACATGTATCCGATACGGTCTTTGATCTCGTCCAGCCGCCGGGTCACGTCGTAGCCGGCCGTATAGACCTCGCCTTCCGTCGGATCGAGCAGTCCGCACAACAACCGCAGGGTGGTGGTTTTCCCGGCACCATCCGGTCCCACCAGGCCGAAAATTTCGCCCCTGGCGATCTCCAGATTCAGGCCCTCCAGTGCGGTAAGTTTCCCGAACCGCCTGGAAAGCCCAACGGTCCGTATCGCTATGTGTTTCTGTTCCGTCATCGTTCGTGATACTCCGGTCAATGGAGCTGTATCTCGGCATCGGCCGGCATATTTAACTTCAATTCCTGTTGTGGATTGTCCACCTCAATCTTGATCCGGTAGACCAGCTTAACCCTCTCCTCCTGCGTTTGGATTTGTTTCGGGGTGAATTCCGCCTGGGAGGAAATGAAGGAGATGCGCCCCTGATACACCCTTCCCGGGAAGGAGTCGGTGGTCACCTTTACCGCATCGCCGATCTTGACCCGTCCCAGGTTGCGTTCGTTGAGATAGGCACGCAGCCACGGCTTTTCCAGATCGGCGATGGTGGCCACCGAGGTGCCGGCGGCCACAACTTCTCCGACCTCCGCCGATTTGACCAGGACGACTCCACTGAGAGGAGAGTGAATGGTCATGTCGCTCAATTGCGACTCGGTCACCGCCAGCATGGAACGGGCGCGAGACGTTTCCGCCTTGCGCGTCTCCAGTTCCAGCTCCTTCCGCCGAATTTCCAGCCGGCCGGCTTCGGTCAGTTGAATGGCCGCCTTACAGCGTTCCACCTGCGCTCGTGCCTGTTCGATCTGTTCCTGGCGGGCACCTTCCTGAACCAGCGCCAGCCGCTCCTCCGCCTGCCTTACGAATGCCTGGGTGCTCTGGAAACGAGCCTGGAACATATCCCGTTGTGAGGTCGAAATATCGTCGTTCTTATGCAGCACCTGGGCTCTTTCCCAGTCCTGTGTTGCCTGCCGGTGCTGACTGCGAGCCTCTTCCAGGGCAGCCTGTGCCTGCTGTACCTCCTGTTTGCGGGAACCGGACAGCAGTTCCTGTAGCCGGGCCTCCGCCTGACCCAGTTCTGCCCGGCGTAGTTCCTGCTCTGCCGCTAACTGAGCCTTTTGCAGCTGAATGGCCATCAGCAACTGAGGTTCCATGGACTCGGCACCGGCCAGTCCGGCCTGCTCCCGTTCCCTCTGCCGCTGAAGCTGGCTATCGTCCAGGCGGGCCAGAACCTGGTCTTTCTGTACCTTCATTCCTTCTTCCATCGGCAGGTCCACCAGCTTTCCAGGCACTTTAAAGGAAACATTGACTTGAGTCAGCTCGATGTTTCCGGAAACTATGAGCGCCCGATCGGCTTTCTGACTGAACCAGGAACAGGCAGGAAAGCTGAAAAAGACCGGAATACCCAGCAGTATGGCGAAAAATGGCAGTGTTTTCTTCTTATTTGTATTCATGATATCGGTTCCTTATCTATGCATGTTCCAAGACGCTAGGGAATCATTTGCCGAATGGTTCCCATGGCGGATCCCAGATCGATGCGAGCCAGATTGTGCTGATAGAGTGCAGAAAGGCGATTTTCTCTGGCCTGTTCCAGCCGCGTCTGTGCGTCGGTTACCTCCAGACTGATTCCCATGCCGGCCTGATAACGCCGCCGGGCGTGGGCCAGTTCTTTTTCGGCCAGCAGGAAGGCCTCTTCGGCCACCTTCACCTGCCCCTCGGCGGAATACAGATTGTCGATGGCCATTCGGATCTCCAGCTCGATTTGCTGGCGCAGGTCGCGGGATCGGATCTCCTCCTGACGCAACTGAGAGGTGATTTCCGCCCGGCGGGCGTCTCGTCGCCCTCCGTCGAAGAGGGGTATGCGTGCCGCCACTCCGTAGGTGCGGGTAGCAATGTTATTGTCGATACCGGTTCCGATGGAGCCGTAGTCGCCGAACAGGGACACCGAGGGCAGCCGTTCCATCTTGACCGCGCTGCGATTCATACGTATGCTCTCCAGGCGTTTTTGTTGCGACTTCCAGTCTGCACGGGAATCGAGCGCCTGTTGGAGTGCCTGCTGGGGAGAGGGTGAAGTAAACGGAATGTAGCTCAACTGTTCGGTCAGCCGTATGTCTGTCGCCATGGTCAACCCGATCACCCGAAGCAGCTGCAGCCGGGATCGGTTGCGCTCGTTGCGCACGATCAGCTCCTGTTGCTGCTTGGCCGCCAGCTGTACACCGGCCCGCGTCACCTCGATCCCCATACCCGTACCGATATCTTTCTGGTTTTGTACTAGCTGTAACAAATCGGCAGCCAGTCTGGTATTGGCTGCGGCGGCTTCCAGGGCCGCCTCGGCTTTGAGGAGGGTCAGGTAGGCACGAGCTGTCTGCTGTCGGACCTGGTCTTCCGTATTTTCCTTTTCTGCTTCCGATTGGCGGACTCCGATCCTGGCTGCCTGGTAACGGCGGATAGCGCTCATGTCGAACAGACTCTGGCTGGCCGTGGCTCGCACGTCAAAAACATTGAAGGGACCGGTCCGTGTCGGCATGGTAAAACCGGGGACAGGCAGGTCGAAGTGTATGCCAAATGCCGCCAGATTGCGGGTCTGGTTCTGCTGGCTTAGGGAGGCATCCACGTTGGGAATCAGGGCCGCCAGACTCTGCGCGGAACGGGCTTTGGCCTGAAGGATCAGCTCCTGGGCCATTTGCACCCGGGTGCTGCCGTCCGGTCCCAGAGCGATTTCGACGGCCTGTTTCAGATTCAGAGGCAGAACATCCGTCGGTTTCTCCTGATCGCCGACTGCCGGCAAAACCTCTTCTCCTTCTGCGGCAAAGACCGGACTATGGATCGACAACAGAAGAAGTGCGAGGGATAGGAAGCGAATCCTACTTCCGATCAATCCTTTATTCATGACTTTCATCGTTCCTTTTCAACGTAAGGATGGTTCTTGGCCGGAATCCCCTGATTCCGAATCCACTTTTGGAATTTCTTTTGCGCCGTTTCCGTCAGGGTTCCCTGGAAAACGATTTGCATGACCAGAATGAATGCCTGCTGCAAAGTGAAGGGAAGGCGGGAAAGACTCTCCGGATTGAGTATTTGTTGTATCAGGGTCGTATAGATGAGAAAGAAAAAATCAGGAGGGATTTCTTTCCGGATCATCCCCTCTTGTATGCCCGCTTCGATCAGGGGCCGTAAGTATGTATGCATAAATTGCATGCGTCGTCGATCGACGACTTGCCAAAGATCAGGAGCATACCTGCGCAGGTCTTCGGTAAATTGAGGACTGATGGTAGCGATGTTCGTGCCCAGTTGCATGAACAGTTGCTGGAGTTTTTCCAGAACGGAGCCGGCGGGATTTTCGACAATACGCTGGAATATTACTTCATTTTGATCCATGAATTGCCGCAGGGTCTCTTGCAGAAGGATCTCCTTGCTGGGGACGTGCTTGTAAAGCGTTTTTTTGCTGATACCCAGGTCGTGGGCCAGCTCGTCCATGGTGATCCGATAGAAACCGGATTGAAAGAAGGTCTTGCGGGCATGTTCCAGAATTCGTGTTCGCATGATATCCGTTAAACTCACTAAGGAAACTAAAATCGTTTTTACAGTTTCCATTATAATCCAACTGTTTCTCCTGTCAAGAACTATTTTCTCCTATTAAAAACTTACATGGATGAAATGTCGCCTGAAGGTGGTACCGATGTATGGAGTTCTCCCTTGGCGGGAGACCGGGTGGGAACTTTTTTATGATTCAGTAGAATGTTGATATAATAAGTCATCGTTTGTTCTCGGCCAAAACCCGTTCTATGGGGGAATCGGTATGGATCGAAGGGATTTCTTTCAGTGGGGGATTGCTGCAACCGGAGCAGGACCTGCGAGTCTGTTCGCCTCCGAAACGGAGGCAAACCGGGAGGTTTCCGCCGGGCCCGATCATGTCGGTTGTCTGGTGGATACAACGCTCTGTATCGGCTGTCGGCAATGTGAGTCAGCCTGTAACACACGCAACCGGCTGCCGAAAACGGCCATCAATTTCACCGACCGGGATATTCTGCGCACTCAGCGGCGCCCTTCGGAGGACGCCTATACGGTGGTGAATGCCGTGACCGGTCAACCGTCCTACGATCAGCGCGATGTCAAACAGACATTTGTCAAAGTCCAGTGCATGCACTGCCTGACGCCATCCTGCGTTTCCGCCTGTATCGTCGGTGCTCTGACCAAGGCGAGTGACGGATCGGTTGTATATAACTCCAGAATATGCCTCGGATGCCGATACTGCCAGGTGGCATGTCCTTTCGAGATTCCGGCGTATGAATTTCACGAACCGCTGACTCCGCGGGTGCGTAAATGTGAGTTCTGTGCCGATCCGCAGAAGGGAACCGGGGCCAATCCGGCCTGTGCCGCTTCCTGCCCTACCGAGGCCCTGGTCTTCGGAAAACGGGAAGCATTGATTCTGCTGGCACGGGACCGGCTGAAAAGGCGTCCGGATCGCTACCTGCAGACGATTTACGGCGAAAAGGAGGTCGGCGGCACTTCTTGGCTTTATCTGATCGGACGACCGGCGACCGAATTGGGGCTGCTGCAACTGCCTGATACACCTCCTGCCCGTAGAACCGAAGCCATTCAGCATGGCATCTTCCAGTATGGGATCTTTCCCCTCGCCTTTTTTGGACTGCTCAGCGGGATCATGTACTATTCCAACCGCAAGGAACGACAAGAAGCCGATAACGATTCGGAGAAGCACGAACCGCCTCCAACTCCCTTACCCAAGATCGAGAACGGAGGCCGGTCATGAAACATGAGATCTTTCATCCCGTAGAAAAACCCTTCTTCACTTTCGGCACCATGACCATACTCATTTTCATGGTCATCGGATTCGCCTTCGGTCTCACGCGACTGCTGCTGGGCCTGGGCAATGTCACCAATCTCGACAATCACAACCCCTGGGGGATCTGGATCTCCTTCGACGTGGCCTGTGGCGTGGCTCTGGCCGCCGGAGGATTTACCACCGCGGCCCTAGTGGAGATCTTCGGTAAAAAACATTACTACTCCCTGCTGCGCCCGGCCATCCTGACTGCCTTTCTGGGATATCTGTGGGTGGCCATCGCCCTGAGTTTCGATCTGGGGCGGTATTGGAACATCTGGCGCCCCATCTTCAACTGGCAGGGGAACTCGGTGCTTTTTGAAGTGGGCATGTGCGTCACTTTCTACCTAATGGTACTGACGGCAGAAATGTCGCTGCCGGTCTTCGAGGGACTGAAACAGCGGATCGCGGAAAACAGCAGCGGAGCCTGGTTTTTGCGTAAGGTGGAAGGCCCCATCTATACACTGCATTCCTGGGTGAAAATCATCCTGCCCATATTGATCGTTACCGGCGTTGTCCTGTCCTTCATGCATCAGTCCTCGCTGGGTACGCTGATGCTCATCGCTCCGACCAAGACCAGTCCCCTGTGGAATACGACCATTCTTCCAATACTGTTTCTGCTCTCGGCCATTATGGTCGGTTTCCCCATGGTCATCCTGGAATCGATTTACGCCAATATCAGTTTCGGACGGAAGGCGGAAATGGAACTCCTGTCGCCTCTGGCGGCCAAGATTCCCATACTGATTGCCATCTATGGAACGGTGAAAATCGCCGACCTCGTCTTCCGTTGGGGGCAACTCGACTTTCTGGTGCATCCCGCCGCCACCATCTCCCTGGTGATCGAGCTCCTGATGGGGATCTTCGTGCCCCTTATCCTCTTGAGCATCCCGGCGGTGCGGCGGTCCGTCGGATGGCTTTTCTTCTCCATCACCCTGGTCATCTTCGGGGTCATCCTGAACCGCATCAATGTTTTCCTGGTGAGCTACACCCCGCCCTATACCACCAAGTTCTACTTCCCATCGGTGGGGGAGATCGCCCTGACCATTGCCATCGTCTGCAGCATCCTCTTCTGCTACCGGGTATTTGTCACCTTCTTCCCGGTCTTGCCCGGCTTTCGGTCCCCACAGGAAGAAGTACATGTGCAATCGCGGGAAAAAACCGTTTCTTTCTTTTGGACCTGGGTATTCCGCGGGACGGCCCTGGGATTTGTGCTGATCTTCGTTCTTCTTTACACCACTGTGCATCGCCAGGCCATCGCCGAATCTTTTAAAGCCTATCGGGATGTGCAGATCGTGCGCAGCCGCAAGCCGGCAGTGGAACCGAGAATCGCCTCCTCCCATGCCTTTCGTCCGGAAGGGTACAAGAACGTATATCTGCTGCACAGCCCCTTGCTCAACGAGAGTACCGACTATTACGAACCGGTTCGCTTCAGTCACCGGACCCACGATGTGCACACCGATGGCGACTGTCGGGTTTGTCACCATCGGCAAGGAATGACGGATGAGGATCGTATAGGAGAGGACATTACCCAGATGCATCTGGGTATTGATGTGCGCATCGGCGGCGCCTGCAGTTCCTGTCATGATATGACGGAAAAAAGACCGCAGAGTTGCCGCCGGTGTCATGCCGCACCGAACGAAGCGGACTATCCCGGCCGCATCGGTCTCAAAGGGGCTTATCACCGGCAATGCATCGGTTGTCACCAGCGGCTTCCGCTGGAGGCCAACGCCCCGACCGATTGTGTCTCCTGTCATCATCCGCAAACCCCGGACCACTCGTCGCTGGTCCGTATTGCGGCCGCCGGCGATCCTCGTTCCGTCACTGCCGAGTGCATACGATGTCACGAAACCTCCGCCCGAGACATCCTGAAGACGGCCCACTGGAATTGGCGAGGAACGACCCCCGATGTCGCCGGTCACGAGCACAGCAATGATCTGGGATTTATCAATAATGTGGACAATTACTTCCTCAGTGTCGGCGCCAACATGAAGGAGTTCAGCGATATCCACATCGGATATGGTTCGATCGACGACAAGTATCCATTTTCGGATGCCGCCTCCATCGATTGTCTGGTGTGTCATGATACCACCGGGGAATACCGAAGGGAGAAAGGATCGAGCGGAAAGCCTGATGCCAAAGTATCATGGACCAGAGTCGCCGCTGCAGTCGGCAGGCCTTCCCGCGCCAATTGCGGATCCTGCCATTTCTATACCGGAGGTGGCCCGAATGCCAAGCATGGAGATCTGGAGCCATTCCTGGCAAACCCCACACCGGAGCAGGATGTACATATGGGCACGCTCGACATGCGCTGTCAGGATTGTCATCGGACGGAAAAGCATACCATTGCCGGTCTGGCTTTTGCCGCGCCTGTGCTGGAGGGCAGAGTGACTTGCGAGCAGTGTCACGGGACACGTCCCCATGGAATCGCCGGACCCTTGAGTCGGCACCTGGATGGCCATGTGAAAACAGTTGCCTGTGTCACCTGTCATATTCCCCTGATTGCCCGGGAATATCCGACCCGGTTGACCACCGATTTTTCTAAGGCGGGTCAGGACCGGCCTCCTGCCAAAGATGCTGCCGGCATGCCCGCTTATGATAAAGCATGGGGAACAATGACCTGGGGTAAGAACATTCCTCCCGTTTATCGCTGGTTTCAAGGAGAACGGGAATCGAAAATCGTCGGCGATAAGGTTCCCTCCGGTCAGGCCCTGGGTCTGAATTCGCCGATCGGAGAACGACAGAATCCCAAGGCGCGCATCTATCCATACAAGGTTCATACGGCCGACATCCCCTATGATTCCGAGGAGAATGCCCTGGTGGCTCCTCTCCTCTGGGAGGGTTTCCTGAAGGATTACGATTGGACGTCTGCCGTTGCCAGGGGGATGAAAAGCCTGGGAAGGTCTTTTTCCGGCAAAGTCGGTTTCGCCAAGACAGAGATGTATTCCGGTATTCATCACGGTATTCTTCCGGCAAAACAGTCCTTGGGTTGCACCGATTGCCATCAGGTAGAGACGGTTTCCTGCCGGCGATGCCACAAGGACACCGACAATCTGGATCTGCGATCCTATGCCAAAATGATGTACCCTCAGGTGAAAAACCGTATGGATTTCAAAGCTCTCGGTTACAAGGACGATCCGGCTCTGACCGGAGGACGTTTTTATCTGTCCATTGGAAAAGGGTTTCCTCCCCGTTAGGGATTTGAGGCCAGGGAGAGGGAGCATGAGCAAGATCGGATCGTTGGGCCGATGGTGTCTGATCGGATGTCTGGCGGGGATGTGTCTGGCATTGCCGGCGGAACGCAAACATGGAGACAAGACACCCTTTCCGGAGAAGGAGATTCCTTCTCCGGAAAGGGAATTCCGGGGTGTCTGGGTGGCCAGCGTTGCCAATATCGACTGGCCCTCCCGCCCCGGTCTGACTACGGAAGAGCAGAAGGCGGAAATCATCCGCATTCTGGAAAAAGTGGCGACATTGCATATGAATGCCGTCATCCTGCAGGTGCGTCCTCAGGCGGATGCCCTCTATCGCTCGGACATCGAACCCTGGTCGGCATTCCTGACGGGCAAACAGGGGCAAGCACCCGATCCCTTCTATGATCCGCTGGAATTCTGGACGGCTGAGTCTCACCGCCGGGGACTGGAGTTGCATGCCTGGTTCAATCCGTATCGCGCCAACCATCCGACCCACCCTGGAGGGGTGGAAGGATTATCTGCCCGCTCGATTGTGAAAGCCCGTCCGGACTGGACAATCAAGCTCGGCGAGAAGGGCTACTATTGGATGGATCCATCGCTGCAGGCGGTTCAGGATCACACCATTGCAGTGATCCTGGATGTCGTCCGGCGTTATGATATCGATGGCGTTCATCTCGACGATTATTTTTATCCCTACGAGGAATACAATGACGGCAACGATTTTCCGGATGAGGCTTCCTGGATGGCTTACCGCAAGAACGGCGGTGCCCTTGCGCGCAATGACTGGCGTCGCGAGGCGGTCAACAAGCTGATTCAGCGGCTCTATCATGAAATCAAAGCGGGCAAACCGCATTGTAAATTCGGCATCAGTCCCTTCGGCATATGGCGCCCCGGCCATCCGGCCTCCATACAGGGATTGGACCAGTACGACCGGCTGTTTGCCGATGCCCGTCTCTGGTTGAAGTCCGGCTGGGTGGATTACTTCACCCCCCAACTATACTGGCCGATTCACCGTCCTCATCAAAGTTTTCCGGTTCTGCTCAGTTGGTGGAAAGAGCAGAATCAAAACGGAAGGCACCTGTGGCCCGGAATGACGATCGGTCAGAGCCGGACCAGGGCCGGGATACGGGAAGTGATCAGTCAGATCCAGGTGATTCGCGGAACGGTAACGGATGGTCCCGGGCAACTCTTTTTCAGTATGAGAACTCTGCAGAATACGGAAGCCTCTCTGGCCGAGGGGTTGCTGCGTGGCGTGGAAGAGGGCGATCCGGCACGATCGGAAGGGCCGTATCAACAAAAAGCCCTGATACCGGCCAGCCCGTGGCTGGATGCCTCGCCTCCCGCTGCTCCGGAGGTGTCGGAACGGATGGGAGAGGATGGATGGGAGATTTTCTGGCAGGCCAGCGGAAAGGAACCGGTCTTTCTCTGGATCCTGTATCTTTTCCATGGAGATCAATGGACCAGCCAAATCCTGCCGGCTGATTCCAGAAGCATTACCTTGCCGGAAAACGGAGAAGCGATCGCCGCGGTTGCCGTCAGTGCCGTCGACCGTACCGGCAACGAAAGTCCCCGCTCCTTTATCGAACACTGATCCCCGCGGAGAAACGGATCCGAGCGGTCCGGCAACGGGCCTACCCCCCACCTTCTTGATGACCTCGCAAAAAAATCCGAGGTTCGTAGTTCCGCGTTTACGCGGCACAAATATAAAAAGAGCCATTCCGGTAACGGAGGCACCGCCTGAAGGCGGGACTACAAACGCGATCCGTTTTCTATCATGATCTACTCTCTTGCACGTTCCTCTTGAATAGGGACCTCTGTTGCAATCCATATGCCACCCTACCCATTCTGACTTCTGGCTTCTGGCTCCTGACTTCCGTTATACGCGGCACAGCCTGAAGGCGGGACTACAAACACGATCCGTTTTTCTATCAGGATACGATTTTCAACGACTGCATCAGGCGTAAAAATCCAGGAATTGAGATGTCCGGTTCCCGGAGGTGGTGACTTTACCTTCCGATGTATAT
>CAZTVS010000011.1:36499-71682 GCA_964617125.1 uncultured Acidobacteriota bacterium | reverse complement strand
TTCATAAGGAGTATTCCGGAAAGCCCGATGAGTAAACCGAGGAGCAGCAGGCCCCACTCCTGCAAAGCAGGAACGGTGGTTACGGGGATCGATCTGGTAAGGATCGTGGGATCGTTGGGACTTGTGGTTCGCGGATCATCGGTCGGTTCTTCCACAAAGTTATCGCCTGCAATCCTGCCCTGGTTCGAAATGTTGGAGATACCGGCGGCATTCACCCGGACGGAAAAGGAGACGATCGCTTGCGCACCCGGGTTGATGGAGCCTATAGGCACGGCAATCCGGTTGTTCGCCTGATCGAAGCCTCCGTCTGCATCACCGTAGGCATCGGATACCGGCATTCCATTTCTGGTAATACTGTTGGCAATGTATACCGTATCCAGAGGAATATTGTCGAGAAATATCGCCCCCAGAGCCGATCCGCTGCCGCTGTTGATCAAGGTTACCGTGTAGCGGAGAATCGGGAACCGAAGGTTATCCACGGTTTTGATCACATTGGATGGATCTGTGAAGTTCGGTGCGATGATGGCCGTCGGATCGCCGGCACTATCGTTGGTCAGATTGGTATCTCCACCACCGGATACTGCTACACGGTTGATAAGGCTTGCCGGTGCCCGGGAATCCACATTGACCATTAAGGTGATTACGGGGTAGCTTCCGCCCGGATTCAGAGCATCGCTTCGGCTACAGGACAATGTCGATAGGTTGCACGACCATCCTGTTCCATAGATAGCGGTTGCCGTCAGTCCCGTCGGCAGGGTGTCGGTTACGGTGACCGGGCCGGATGTCGGCTCTCCCCCATCGTTCCTGACAGTGATCGAGTAGGGAACACCTGTCTGTCCCTGAGCCAGGCTTCCGCCGGAGTGTGTCTTGGCTATCGACAGATCCTGCCGGATCAGCTGTGTGTCGGTATCCGTGGCGCTGTTGTTTCCGGGTACCGAATCGGTGACGCCTGCGGGAGGTGCCGCCGTCGCCGTGTTTACCAGGTTGCCCGTGTACGAGGAAGGCACGGCAACGGTGACCGTGTAGCTGATCGAGCCTCCGGAAGGAATGTTTGCCGGCTCATTCATATTTCCTGTCCCGAAGGTGTTTCCGCTTGCGCCTCCTGCCAATACAGCCGTCCAGCTTCCCGTCGTTCCGGCGGGCAAAGGATCGGTGACGGTGATACCCACGGCATTGCTGGGTCCATGATTGGTTACCGTTACCGTATAGACGACGTTTGTGCCGGGTGTATATTTTACGATCGAATCGGTCTTGGTGACCGAAAGATCGACATTGACATTTACCGCAGTGCTCGGGCCGGCAAGGTTGTTGGCTCGATTCGGATCGCTGATTGTGGAATTCGCACTCACCTGATTGATAAGCGTTCCGGCGGCACCGGCATTTACCTTTACGGTTACCGTATACTGCTTCGATCCTCCTGCGGCGATGGTTCCCAGACTGCAGTTGGGCACTCCCCCTCCCGGGCTTTCTGTACACCCGCTGGTGGACACGAAAGTCACCCCCGGCGGCAGCCCTTCGATGGCCTGTATGTTCTGGGCATTCGAAGGTCCGGCGTTCCGGACGGTAATGGTGTAAGTCAGGTTGTTGCCGGCAATCGCCGGATCCAGGTTGGAGCTCTTGGTGACCGAAAGGTCCGCACTCTGCTGGACCGTCGTGGTCGCCGAGGCACTATTGTCGGTACCATCCGGATCGGCGGTAGCCGAAGTTACGGTGGCCGTGTTGGCGAGGGAACCGGCTGCGGCGGCATTCATCATTACCTGGAGAGTAATGTGCGATGCCGTGCCCATGGCCAGCGCATCCCGCGTACAAGTCACCGCTCCGGCGCTTTCCTGACAGATCCAGTCCTGGCCCTTGGCGGAAACGAAGGTTACTCCCGCCGGCAACGTATCGGTGACCGTCAGCATGGAGGCAATACTTGGCCCTGCATTGCTCACCGATAGAATATAGGTCAGCAGGCCGCCGACCGGAACCGGATCGGGAGTATCCATCTTTGCGATGGAAACATCCGCCAGAGGCGTTATCGTATTTTCGTCGCTTGAGGTGTTGTTGCCGATGACCAGATCACTTGTTCCCGGCGGCGTGGCGATCGTCGCCCTATTGGTTACCTGTCCCTCCGTGGCCGTAACGGATGCGTTGATGGTGAAGGTGACACTTCCGCCGACGGGCAGAGTAGGAATGGTAATTCCCGCTCCCTGCATCAAACTCACGGTCGTATTGCCTGCACTGGGACAGGCGGCGCCTCCGGAGGCACTGCCGCAGGTTACGCTGGTGACCTGCAGCCCCGATACTGCGGGATCGCTGAAGATGGCCCCGTTGGCGGCGGACGGGCCGGCGTTGGTGACCTGCACGGTGTAGACAGTTGTTCCTGCGGCGTTGACCGAACTGACATGGTCCGTCTTGGTCAGGGAAAGATCGGCAGCCGGTAACAGCTCCAGACCGGTACCGCTGGTGCCGCTGAGTGACTTGCCGTTCGTATCCGTGTAGGTTACGGCGGCAGGATTGGCCAGCATATTGGCTCCGGCAGGCAATACGTTAACCGTTACCTGATCGGTGGCCGTGCAGCCGTAGGCAGCCCGGGCGGTGAGCGTTGCGGTATAGGTGCCGGGAGTGCTGTAGCTATGGGTGAAGCTCGTACCTGGCTGATAGGGTATCGACGGGCTGCCGTCGCCGAAATCGATCCGGTAGACATACGGCCGGCGTCCGCCGAGTGCGTTCTCGTCTGCGTTGAAGGTCAGACTCTGATTTTCCAGTACGGTATCAGGGCCGTAGGCAAAAGGCCGCAGACCGGTGTAGGCAGAGTGGAGATTGAACAACAATCCGATGTGGTCCTGGCCGCCCAGTATCGCATGGCCTCCATGGCGGTTGTTGAGCAGTTGGACAGCCAGCAGGTTGATGCCCGATTGAATGCCAGCCGAGCCGTCGAAGGATTGCGCCGCCCCGGCACCGATCTTCTGGCCGAGATAAATACCGTTTAGATATATATCGGAAACATCGTCGCCGGCTAGATCCAGGTTGGCGCTGACACCGGTGGCGTTCAGCGGCAGGCAGAAAGCCTGGCGGAAGAAGGTGAAGTTGCCTTCCGGATGACCATCCGTGTTGGGCGCCACCCACTCGGCCGCAAGGTTAGACGGATTGGTCCAATAGAATGATTCCGTGGTGCTGGCGGCCTGCGGTTGTGTCCAGCCGGTATCATCGAAAGCGGTCATACGAGGATTGTCGTTATAGCCGGCCGGGGGCGTCCCGTTCGTCCCCTGGTAGATATCGCGGAAGGCGGCACACTGGTCGAGTTCGCACCAGGGCTTGCTGCCCGTGGGCGGAGCGCTGGTGCTGCTGGTGACGGTCACACTGGCGCTGCCGGTCTCGGTAGACAAGGTAGGGGTGGTTTGCAGGAAGCCGCCCGCACCGGCATTCACTGTGATCACAAGACTGAGCGTTCCGCCGGCTCCTGCAGCCTTGCTGCCTAAATCCCAGGTGATTTGGCGGGTGCCGGAATCGTAAGTGCCACCGTTGTCAGCGCTGACGAAAGTAAGGTAGGTCGGCAGGGTGTCGCTGACAAGCACGCTCGGTGCCGTGGCCGAACCGGCGTTGCGCCAGTCGATGGTGTAGGTCAGGTTCTGGCCAATGTAAGCCGCCCCCTGAGGATTTCCGGCAGGGACGGCTGCGTGTTTCTCGATCACGACATATGGCGCAATGACGACATCGCTGTCGGTGGCGGTGTTGTTCGCCGGATTGGGGTCTTCGCCGTTCGTGCCATTGTCGCTGATGGCGATGCGGTTTGCCGCCACCGAGCCGGGAAGCGCATTGGAAGAGACCGTCGCCGTGACGGTGATGGTGTGCGGCAGGAAATCGGCCAGGGAACCGATATTCCAGGTGACGGTGCCCGCACCGGCATCATAGATACCCGGTGGGTCGGAACTGACATAACTGATACCGTTAAGCAATGTGTCTACGATGGTCACACCGGTAGCGGCCTGGTCTCCGGTATTCTGATATGTAATGGTGTAGGTCAGGCTTTCACCCGCCAGTACCTGCGTTTTACCGTCCGTCTTGGAAACGATCAGATCCGGCGTGGAAGTCACCGGAATGCCGGCGGTGGAGGTATTGTTGCCGCTGTAAGATTCGGAACTTGCGGTAGCGATCGAGGCCGTGTTGGAGATGTTGTCTACTCCTGCCGGCAAAGGATCGTTGATCTGAACAGTCAGGCTGACCGTTCCGGTAGCCCGTCCTGCCAGGGTTCCGAGATTCCAGGTGACCGTTCCGGAACTGTGGCTGCCCCCGCCGCTGGCGCTGACGAAGGTCGTGTTCGGCGGAAGGATATCGGTAATTTGAACGGAGGCGGCGTTGTCGTTGCCGTTGTTTCCGTAGGACAGCGTGTAGGTGATTTGTCCGCCCGGTACAGCCGGGTAAGGAACAGCAGTGGCCGATTTGATCACATAAACATCGGTGCTGGTTTGTGTCGGCACGGAAGTGCCCGCCGTGTTGTTGGTGGCGTTGAGCTCCGTTTGAGAACAGCCGATGGTTGCCGTGTTGAGCAGCGGAGTGCTGCCGGAAAGCGTACCCACTGTCACGTCATAAGTGATCTCATACGTGTCGGCCGGCGCCAGGTCTGGCAAAACCAAGGTCAATCGTTTGGTTCCGTTGTCGTAAGCGGAACTGACTAATCCCGTCGTACTCCCGTTGATCTTGAGGACGGATGTACCGGTGTTGTAGGTGTTCAGGGAATCCAGGGTGTCGGTAATGGTCACACCGGAAGCCGAAGCGTGGCCGAGATTGCTGCCGGAAAGCAGGTAGGACACGGTGCTGCCGGATGTCGCCGGGGGAACGGACGTGTAATTCTTGGCAATGGTGAGGTCCGGATGCGTGGTCACGGTGTCGATATCGGAGACTTCGTTGTTGGTTTTGTCCTTTTCCGCACTCGATGTACTCACTTTTACGTAATTGGAAAGGATGGTCGTACCGTCGGGCAGTGTGCCGGCCACCTGAACGGTTAGAGTGATCGTCAAGGAGGCAGCGGGAGCCAGGCTGCCCGGGTTCCAGGTGACCTTGCGAGTACCGGAGCTGTAAACGCCACCGCTGTCGTCGCTCACGTATGTCAGGTAGGTCGGCAGGGTGTCTTCGATAGCCACGGCTGCAGCGCTTATGCTGCCGTTGTTTACGACCGTCAGGGTGTAGTTGAGCGTCTGCCCAGGTTGAACGACAGACAGAGAGTCAGTCTTGGTAATGATGAGATCAGCTGTTCCCAGATCGAGATTCTGCGTGGTCGGACCGGTGGACAGGATGGTCGGATTGGCACTTGCCGACTGATACCCGGTGATCGTGGCGGTGACGGTTGCCGGACCTGCCAGAAGCGGACACGCCGGATAAACGAAGCTGTATCCGCCGCCGGCCCCGGACGTAGTCGTGCAGGTTGTTGACCCTTGCGTCAGGGTGACAGTCGCTCCGGCAATGGGGGCCTGGGCACCCAGATCGGTCACCAGACCGCTGAGGCTTACATGTGGCAGACTCAGGTTTTGGGTGACTGTCGTGCCGGTGATGACCGTGGATTCGGTTGCAGTGGCGATGAATCCGGGTGCCGAGGCGCTCACCGTAGCCGTCCCGGGTGCCAGAGGGGTGGCGGGACTGTCGGTTATGGTGTAGAGGCCGTTCGAACCGGTGGTGATTGTATGGACGTGCCCGAGGCTGTCGGTGATCGTCACCGTGGCGCCGGCAATCGGATTGCCGGTCGCCTGGTCGGTGATGACACCGGTCAATATGGTCTGGGTGAGCAGGATGGTGGTGGTTGCCTGATTGGAGGATATTCCGTTGCCGGAAGCCACGGCGTGATTGGTGACCGAACCGGCGGTGACGTCGGCCGTTCCGGTAGTGTAGATCGCCGTGCAGTCCGTTGCGGCATCCGGGGCCAGAGGGCCGGAACCGCAGCTGAAAGCAGTTCCGGCAGGGCTTCCGATACGATCGTCGCTGATGGAAAACGGTCCGCTCAGGGTCACATTTCCGCTGTTGGCAATGGTGTAGGTGTAGGTGATTGTCTGGCCGTAGGTCGTAAAGGTCGCCGTGCCGGCAGTTTTTGTCAGGGTGAGAGCCGAGGTCTGTATCGCCGGGACTGTTTTACTCTGAGGAGGCGAGGTGACACCGGTGCCGGAAGCGGCAGCCGTATTGGTAACCGATCCTGCATCCAGGTCGGCCTGAGTGACGGTGTAGGCTGAGGCACAGGTAATCGATTGTCCTACGGCAAGGCTGGCCGTGGCGGGACAATTCACCGTAGTCCGGTTGTCGATCACGGTAATGGGTCCGGTGACCGGAATGTTACCTGTGCTCTTGACCAGGTAACTGTAATGGAGCACGGTACCCACCGAGGCGTACGAAGATTCCACGACGCTCTTGGCCATGGTAAGGGCGGGAGCGGCCAGGTTGACGGTGGCACTGGACGGGTCCGAGGTCACCGTCACCGCCGTGCCTCCCGTACCGGAGACTCCCGAAGCGGTTGCCGTGTTGGTC
The DNA here is from genome assembly GCA_964617125.1 of uncultured Acidobacteriota bacterium. Lineage (GTDB taxonomy): Bacteria > Acidobacteriota > UBA6911 > CAINFC01 > CAINFC01 > CAZTVS01. The sequence goes on along the minus strand of CAZTVS010000011.1, from coordinate 65,187 downwards.
GCCGAACCTGCGGTGACATCGGCAGTTGTGATCGTATAGGTGGCCGTACAGGTACGAATCGCCCCGACCGATAAACTGCCGGAGCCGCAGGCAAAAGGTGTGCCGAGAGGGCTGCCGATCCGGTTGTCGGCGATCATGATGCCGCTGAGAGTCGTATTGCCGGAGTTGGTTACCGTGTAGGTATAGGTGATGGTCGCAGGTGCAGATGCATAGGTGCCTGGAGATGCGCTCTTGGAAACGTGGATCCCGGGCGTCTGAGCCTGAACCACGGTGGCCTGAACCGGGTTGGCGGTGATGCCGTTCCCGGTGGCGGAGGCCGTGTTCAGGACATATCCGGTGGTCGCATCGGCACTGGTGACCGTATAGGAAGCGTTACAACCGGTTGTAGCCCCGGCAGCCAGTGGGCCGCTTCCGCAGGTAAAGGAAGTGCCTGCCGGGCTGCCGATATGATCGTCGTTGACCGTGAATGGCCCGGAGAGAACCGTACTGCCAGTATTTTTAATGACGTAGGTGTAGATGATCAGGCTGCCTGCAGCCTGGAATGTCGGCAGCGACGGCGTTTTGGTCAGCATCAGGGCTTTACCGGCATAATTGGCCGCAGCATATGCCGGTGTGGAGGTATGGCCGCTGCCGCTCACCCTGGCTGAGTTGGCTACCGTTCCTGCCGTCACATCCGCGGCCGTGGTCGTATGGGTTGCCGTGCAACTCGTTGTCTCTCCTGCGGCAAGCGGACCGTCACCGCACCGGAAGGGTGTGCCTGCCGGATAGGTTACACCCAGAACGACGACCGTTTTGCTGTCGGTTACAGTGAAAGGGCCTGTAATCGAGGAACCCGTACCGATATTCTTGATGGTGTAGCTATACGTCAAACCCTGACCCGAGGAATAGAAAGTGGACGGGGATACGTTCTTTGTCAGACCAAGCGCGGCTGTCAGGCCGATATTTATTGTCGCGGAGGCCGGCCCTACAATCGTTGAGCCCATTAAACCGGTCACAGAATTGGAGTAGAGTCCGTTGGAACAGCCTGCAACGGCGGTCGTATAGACGAGTGTCAGCGTTGAGTTTGCTGCGATCGGGTAGCCCAATCCGCTTCCCCTCCAGGTGACCGTTCCCGTAGTTCCGGCCACAGGGAGACTTGCCGAGTTGGCTGTGGTGACGTTGCTGCCTGCAGCTGCAGGATATTGTATGGTCATGCAGCCGGGCAGGGTATCGGAAATCGAATCCAGGGTGACGGCGACCGGAGACGAGTTGGTGAAGAGGACCGACCAGGTGACCGGTCCGCCGCTGCTGTTTTCCAGGATCGAGGGGGATGCCGACTTGGAGGACAAGAGTGCAGGCAGTGCCGCCGGCAGGATCGTCGATGAGGCGAATCCGGTGTACTTGTATTTGCTTCCGCTCCTGGCGGCGGACCAGGGGTGGAGTGTCACCTGAGGATTGCGGCAGTTGACTTCCCAGGTATAAAGAATGCTGACTGTACCACCGCCTCCGGGGACGCTGGCGTTGGGGAACGCCAGGTAATTTTGCTGCCCCACTGTTATACCAGTTACGCCACCTGAGAGTGATGTTACCGTCGATCCGACAAGACGAAGACATCCGTTGGGAAAACCTGCATCGCCTGCCGGCTGGAAGAACAGATCGCTGTTGTTGCCGAACGAATAGACCACCATCTGTGTCAGCAGCTGACCGATATAGACTCCAGGCCCGAGTGTGGAACTTTGAGCGATTCCGCCGGCGTTGGCCGACAGCAGCTCGGCGGTAGTCACCGTTCCGGCACGGCTGACGGGATCGTAACCGGCGGCATTGGCGCTGATCGTGTAATTTGCCGTGTATCCCGAAAAGGGACTTCCGCCTCCTTTGGAATGGTTGCAGACTTCCGCATAGTTGATATAAAAATACACTCCAGCCGTAGCGCCGGCAGCCAAACTGGTAAAAGTCCGGTTGAGGTCAGAGGGGGCCAGAAAGTAGGCAGCATTGGCACCGGTAAATCCTGTAAAAGTCACCGTAACATTCGAGAGCATGGAGGCTCCGGTATTCCTGATTTCGAAGGACAACCATGCTCCCCGCGGACCCTGCGCATTGCACCTGTTGGCATCGAGCCACAGGGTTTCCTGCGAGGTTAGGGTAATGGACAAAGGAGCGGCTCCATCGGTGAAGTCCGTCTGGGCATGAGATCCCGAGGCTTTGCCCTCGGCCATCAGTCGGAATTCTGCTCCTAGAGAATCGTCATGATGGACAAACCAGGAAGTGGCAAAATTGCCGTCGCCGTCGGTGATTACCTCCCAGGGTTCATGTCCCAATCCTTCCCTGTTTACAAAATTTGTATGATGGACTCGTAGCCTGACGATTTCCCCGGGCTGAAAACCGGAAGCCCTGATCGTGGCGATTTGTCCGGGCAGATAATCGGCCTTGTCGGTTTCCACGCTCGGTATCCTTCCCGACTGTCCGACGGTCACAACGATGGGATTCGTTCCGGATGCCTTTGGACTGGCGACTAGTGCGGTTGTATCACCAGTCCAGGCTCTTACAAGGAAGAACAGGCTGAAAAGCAGCGGGACGAGAAGAACGAAAAAGAAGAAGGAAGGAGAACCACTTCGGGAATTTCGACTTTCCCAAAAAGACCATGGCATAGTGGGCTCCTGGCAATTTGCTAAAGCAACATATCGGTGAACTGTGTTTTTTTATCTCGAAGAGATAATCCGCAATTGTAACACGAAATCAATCCACTTTTATCTTGGAGGGATAAAAATTCGACCGCTATAGAGTGACGATGGAAGAAGTGACTATCGGGAAGAGTATCCTGCTTGCATGTTGTGCCCGAGATACCCAAGCTGCCGGCAGGATCTATCGGCGACGGGGAACGGCGCACCGTTCCCCGTCGCCGAGTCTATGAGGGTGTCAGGCGTCGGGCCAGAGCCGGGCGGATTCCTCACGCAATTTGTACTTCTGAATCTTGCCGCTGGCCGTCATGGGAAAAGTGTCCACGAGCTGGACGAATTTCGGAATTTTGTAATGGGCGATCTTGCCCCGGCAATGATCCTGTATGTCTTCCGCCGTGATCTCCTCGCCGGGTTTGGCGATGATAAAGGCTGCCAGCTGTTCCCCATACTTCTTGCTGGGCACACCGACTACCTGTACGTCCTTTACTCCAGGGATGTGATGGATGAAATCCTCCACTTCCTTGGGAGAGATGTTTTCCCCGCCGCGGATGATCATGTCTTTGAGCCGTCCGGTGACGGCGAAATAACCGTCGGCATCCTTTTTCCCGATGTCTCCCGAATGCAACCATCCGTCCTTGTCGATGGCCCTGGCCGTTTCTTCCGGCATGTTGTAGTAACCCTTCATGACGTTATAGCCGCGGCTGCAAAGCTCGCCCGGTTCACCGACCTTACAGAATTCCTTGGTTTCCGGGTGGATGACGGCGACCTCGATGCCGGGCAAGGCCTGGCCGACCGTGGAGCACTTCTTCTCCAGGCTCTGTTCATCATAACGGGACTGAGTCATGCCCGGGGATGTCTCGGTCAGGCCGTAAACAATGGTCACTTCCGTCATGTTCATCTGTTCGACGCATTCCGTCATGGTTTTTACCGGACAGGGCGATCCGGCCATGATGCCGGTGCGAAGAGTGCTGAAATCGAACTTGGAAAACATGGGGTGGTCCAGCATGGCGATGAACATGGTCGGGACACCGTACACGCCGGTGCAGCGCTCCTTTTCGATGGACATCATCACGTTGACCGGATCGTATTTTTCCAGGATGACCATAGTGGCACCGTGATTGAAGCAGGCCATCACACCCAGTACGCAGCCGAAACAGTGGAAGAGGGGAACCGGAATACATATGCGGTCTTTCGGCCCGAAATTCTGATTGACCCCGATCCAATAGCCGTTGTTGGCGATATTGAAATGACTGAGCATGACACCTTTGGGAAAACCGGTGGTGCCGGAGGTGTACTGCATATTGACCACATCATGCGGATCGATGGACCTCTGTCTCTCCAGATATTCCGCCTGGCTGGTTTGCGAAGAGAGTGCTATCAATTCATTCCAGGAATACATCCCCCGGTGCTTTTCCGGACCCAGAAAAAAGATGCGTTTCAAGTGAGGAAATCTCTCCGAACGGATGACCTCCCTGGGCTGCAGCTTCAGCTCCGGGATGAGGTCATACATGGTATTGATGTAATCCGTATCGCGATATCCGTCGATGATGAACAGATTTTCCGTTTCCGATTGTTTCAGCAGGTATTCGATTTCCGCCGACTTGTAATTGATATTGACGGTAACGAGTATGGCCCCGATTTTAGCTGTGGCGAATTGCAGGGTGACCCAGTGGGGAACGTTGGTGGCCCATACGGCCACCTTCTCTCCCTTCTGCACACCCAAGGCCATCAAACCTTTGGCGGCCTGGTCCACAGTCTGGGAAAGTTCTTTCCAGGTTTGCCGGTAATCGCGATCGGCATAGACTACCGCCTCTACATTCGGGTATTTGGCTGTCGTCTCATCCAGGATGGTCCCGATGGTCGCTTCTCTAGTAATTTCTTTTCTGGGCATATGCGCTCCTAAAAGGGCATATAGATGACGGCATAGATTTCCGCCGGCACACCGCCGACGGCACTGAGATAGTGGGGTACGATGGAGTTGTAGTACATCGAGTCACCGGCGGTCAGGCGATAGGTTTGCTTTCCGTAAGCCAGCTCAACCTCTCCGGAGACGACGATGACCAACTCTTCTCCTTCATGGGAAGACAGCTGTTTCTCCTCCGGGCTGGGATCGACTATGATGTACAAAGGCTCCATATGCCTGTCATTTTTACCTTTTCCCAGAGAAAAATAATGGTAATGGCCGAGAGCTCCACCTTTATGCGAGGCTGTCTCCTCTACGCGGTCCTTGACACGGACGATCATCGGATCCTGGGCCACTTGGTCATCGAGGAAGGTTCCTAATCTCACTCCCAGGGCCCGGGCCAGTCGTACCAGGATATTGATCGGCGGGTAGGATAGTCCCTGCTCGATCTGCGATAAAACGCCGCCATCCACTCCGGCGCTTTTAGCTAAATCCTCCAGGCTCAAACCCAGGCGCTCGCGAAAGGTGCGGATTCTTCCCCCAATAATTTCGTTTGAAGACATTTCATTTCCTCCAGAATAGCGATTCGGCAAGGCAGATCAGGCAGTTGCCCCCGATCTGTTTCGTTTGAAGAGCATTCTCTACAAGGTGCATCTTCAGCTTTGACATCCGCCAATTCTAAAAAGGGGGGAGATGGTTGTCAAGCGAAATGTGGAGATACCGGTGCGGCTTAAAATAAAGATACATTTCTTTTCGGACCCATCCCACCATTCCATCTTTGTTCTTTCCCTTGACAAGTGTTGGATTTCCTTTCTACAATGCAAATAAGGATGAAAATCGGCGATATTTACCCTCGATACAATAGAGTTTGGGGGGGGAGAGGGTGTGGATTCGATCCGTTCGGCGCCGATCAACCAACCAGTTGAAATCCTGGAGGATTTGTTTATGAAGAAAAATCTTTTGTTATTCTGTATCTGGATGTTGCCGACTTGGTGTATCGCACAGCAGGGGAGCTCAACGGGGGAGGATATCAACAAGCTTCGGGACCAGATTGCCGCCCAACAGAAACTTCTGGAACAGCAGCGACAGGCACTGGAAACACAGCAGAAGGCCCTGGATGACATGCGCCGGCAGTTGGAACGGTTGTCCGGCAAGCCGATCCCAGAGGCCAAAGCGCCGGTGCCGGCGGAAGCTCCGGTGGCTAAGGCAATGCCTCCGGCCGTTCCTTTGGATACCAAAGGAAAACCTTTTTCGCCCTTGGCATTCCACATCGGCGGAGCCGATTTTGCCCCCGGTGGATTTCTCGATATTCCCATCGTCTGGCGCTCGAGGAACGTGGGCAACGGTATTGCCACCTCCTTTGGTGGTATTCCCTTCAAGAACACCGCTGCCGGTAGACTTGCGGAGACACGTCTCAGCGCCCAGAATTCACGACTTACCTTGAAAGTGACCGCCAGTCCGACTAAAACATTGAACGTAACCAATTGGGTGGAAGTAGATTTTTGGGGCAGCCAGCCCACGACTGCCTATATTACCAGCAACAGCCAAACCTTACGTCTGCGGCAGTTCTGGGTCAATCTGCAGAGAGGAAAGTGGGAATTTTTAGCGGGACAGGCATGGACCCTGCTTACTCCCAACCGAGTGGGAACTTCGTCGATGCCTTCCGACCTATTTATCGGAATCGCACAGGATTCCAATTATCTGGCCGGTCTGGTATGGACACGATCCGGTCAATTCAGGGCAACCTACCACCCGACACCCAAATGGGCGATCGCCGCCGCGGTTGAAAATCCGGAGCAGTTCGTCGGTGCCGGGACAGCCGTGCCTGCCTACGTTTCCTCTCAGGTCAGCACCGGAGGTTCCACCCTTACTCCCAATCTGGCACCGGATCTGACGGCCAAAGCGGCCTTCGACACCAAAGTGAATGGCCGCGCCTTTCACCTGGAATGGGGAGGTTTGTGGAGGCAGTTTCGCGTATCTCCCGCCGTTGGAAAATCGAGTCACGGGCAGGGGTTCGGAGGGTCCTTCAACGTCTCCCTGGAACTGGCCAAGGGTTTCCGGGTGATAGGGAATTCCTATTACAGCAGCGGTGGCGGACGGTATATTCTGGGATTGGGGCCTGATTTTATCGTCGGACCCGATGACCATATCTCGCCGGTTCATGCCATGTCGGGCGTACTTGGCATCGAATACCAGGCTGATCCGTTGACAACCCTTTTTGCCTATCATAATGGGGCCTACTTCCGGAGAAACTTTGTAGAAATCAGCCCGGGAAGTTTTCTCGGTTTCGGATATCCGACTTCTCCTACCACCTCCAATCGCCAGCTCCAGGAATCATCACTGGGATTGGTCAGGACGTTTTTCCGTGATCCCAATTACGGGGCGTTTCAGCTGACGGCGCAGTATTCCTACGTCATCCGGCATGTATGGGCCACTCAGGCCCCATCCGCCGGGGATGCCAGCGTCCATATGGTTTTTACGGGATTGCGTTATCTCATACCCTAAGCAGATGCAGGCGGATGGACATTCCACGGCAAGATAAGATCTATACCTCGTAAGGTCGAAAAGGACATCAGCGCAAGCATTCGTTTCGCCAAACAATTCCATGATTGAAGCAGTCGCAAAAAAGCATTTCCGGGAGCGCCGCACCCCAGTGCGGCAGGAGAACGTGGATTATTAGAAAATTTTTCCCATACAATTCAATCCGGCGATGTAAGGAAGGGAAAGGAATCCACATCCTTTCCCTTGCCGCACTGGGGTGCGGCGCTCCCGGCATTTTTTTACGGGGTCATCATGATTGTTTGCCTGATTGTCCTTTCCGTAGCCTGAAGTTTGTACTTGTCGTCTCGCATATCACCTCAGGAATCTACTATGCATTTCTATCGACCTTTCTTCTCAGGGAAAGGTGCCCGATTGTACGGCATCTCTTTCTCACGATTCGTTTTTCTGTTTCTCCTTTCCTTTTCCCTTCTTCTGCGGGCGGAAGAGGTCCCGTCCTCATCCCGACTTCCGGAAAACGTCGACCGTCTGGTTCTGAAAGCGATGGAGGCGTTCGAGACTCCCGGAATCGCCCTGGCGGTCGTCAAGGACGGACAAGGGCTTTTAGTAAAAGGATATGGAACTCGGAAGAAGGGAGGGGATGAGCCGGTCGATGCCCATACCCTATTCGGCATTGCTTCCAATACCAAGGTTTTTACCGCCGTTGCCCTGGGCATGCTGGTCGAGCAAGGTAAACTGGCCTGGGATGCCCCAGTGATCGATTATCTGCCGTCTTTTCAGATGTGGGATTCCTATGTGACCCGGGAAATGACATTGCGTGACCTTCTGGTTCATCGCAGCGGTCTGGGTTTGGGAGGCGGAGATCTGCTCTGGTGGCCCAGTTCCACCTTTACCCGCCAGGAGATCCTGCGGCGCCTTCGCTTTCTCCGCCCGGCTACTTCCTTTCGTTCCCACTACGCCTATGACAACGTTTTATATATTGTTGCCGGAGAAGTCCTGGAGACAGTCACGGCTCAGACTTGGGAGGATTTCGTCAGCCGGAACATACTGCAGAGAGTGGGGATGCAATGGAGCAATGTTCGTCATTCCGATGCCGGGCGTGCCGGAAATGTTGCCCTGCCCCACGCCCGGGTGAATGGCACCGTCGCATCGATTCGTCCCTTTCTCAGCGATACGACCAATGCTGCCGGAGGAATCAATACCTGCGCGGAGGATATGGCCAAGTGGATGGTGACCTTGCTGCAAAAAGGAAGATTGCCCGACGGATCGCGGCTTTACTCCGAACGGACAGCCAGCGAAATCTCCACGATTGTCACCCCTATGCCCGAGCGTGAGCTTCCTCCCGAACTTTCCGCCGCCGCCTCTCATTTTTCCGGATACGCCCTGGGCTTGCAGGTCAGGACGTATCGGGGGTATAAGGTCGTTACCCATACAGGCACTCTGCCCGGCTATGTTTCTCAGGTATGGCTCCTCCCGGAGAAGAATCTAGGCATAGCCATTCTTACCAATCAGGAATCGAGAGAGGTTTACCAGGCGTTGACTTACCAGCTTACCGACTTTTTTTTGCAAATAGCCGACTCGGGAGATTGGACGGAATTGCTGCAGAAGGTTCTTCGTAAACAGGAGTCGGAAGCCTTGCGTTCACGCAGCCAGGTTGAATCCTCACGAAACCGCTCCTCGCGTCCTTCCCTGCCTTTGGAAGGTTATGTCGGCAGATATCGCGATGACTGGTATGGCGAGATCGAGATCTACAAGGAGAGCGGCGGCCTGGTCATCCGTTTTTCCCGCACTCCCGCCCTGATCGGAGACCTGGAACACTGGCAGTACGATACCTTTTTAGTCCGCTGGCGCGACCGGGAATTACGGGCAGATGCCTACCTGACCTTCGCCCTGAGACCGGATGGAAAGATCGACCAGGCCCGCATGCAGGCCGTATCGGCCGATACCGATTTTAGTTATGATTTTCAGGATCTCCTATTAAAGATAGCCCGGTGAAAAGACCCGGGAGAGGAATCAATTTTCCATGGGGCTCCTTGATATTCCATTGGGTGTGTGCTAAGATTCGCTCTCGATTTTTCATTGGGATAAAGGGACTATGCAAGAACATATCACCTGGATCGCAGAAGCGTTCAATTCCTTGGTCGTCAAGGTCGCCCTACTATTAGGCTTTCAAGTTCCGGAAGGGCATGGAGAACTGGTCCCTCAGCCGGCCGTAATGGCCTTGGTCGTCATGGTGATTCTCATCGTCATGGCCCTGTATACGCGTTCCCGCCTCAGTGTGGATAACCCCAACGGATGGCAACAGACCCTGGAACTCTTTTTTGAAACCGTGCAGGGATTGCTGAAGGACCTGGTTGGTCACCATTCCCAGCGTTATTTCCCCTTGATTGCCGGGTTCGGCCTTTTCATCCTTGTCAGCAACTGGCTGGGGATGATTCCCGGTTTCATTTCACCGACGGCGAGCCTCAATTGCACCGCGGCCCTGGGGATCAGTTCCTTCCTCTATTATAATTATCAGGGTTTTCGTGTTCAGGGATTCATGGGCTACCTGAAGCATTTCATGGGGCCGGTAGCCTTAATCGCCCCGTTGATGTTCGTCATCGAATTGGTCAGTCATTTTGCCCGGCCTTTTTCCCTCAGCGTGCGTCTTTTTGGGAACATATATGCCGAAGAGCTGGTGATCAACACGCTGAATTCGGCGATCTTCCCTTTTCTGGTATCCATCCCGGTCATGTTTCTGGGACTCTTCGCCAGCACGTTACAAGCTTTTATCTTCATGCTTCTCTCCATGGTCTACATCGGTGGAGCTGTGGAGGAGGGCCATCATTGATCTTTGAGTCGCCGAGGGTCGTGCGGCAAGGAACGTAATCGTTTCGAATAGGGTTATAAAAAAGTCAGTTTGAAATTGTCAACACGTTAAGGAGCCGAATCGTATGTTTCGAAAAGAAATGGTCATTCTGTTTTTCGTCGCCGTATTGTTCATCGGTGCCGGTAGTGCCTTTGCCCAAGAAAATCAGGCAGCCCCGGCTACCGCAGGTACTTCCGGACTGCATCTGGTAACGGCCGGTTTTGCCATGGCGATTGCTGCCGCCGGTTGCGGATACGCACAGAGCAAAGCCCTGACGGCCGCTTGCGAGGGAGTCAGCCGCAATCCAGGAGTTGCCGATACCATTCGGCTTTTCATCATTTTGGGTCTGGCCTTCATCGAATTTCTGGCCCTTTTGACCTTCGTGATTTCTCTGATGCTCTATGCCAAGTAAATTCGGAGAGTGACACCTCGGGAAGGTAGTACTTCCGATTGTCATTTCCGGAGAATTGTGGTATACACTACTGCTTTTTTTAGGCCGGTTATCCTTCAGCGGGTGCTGGGGGACGGGCTGGCAAAATCACTGTATAAGGAGACTTTAGTATGCGAAAGACTACAACGATTTTCATGATGCTGCTTCTGGTGGTCCTGGTTGCCGGCTGCGCCAAGCCGCCCCAAGAGGATCTGACCAAGGCTCAGGGTGCATTGCAAGCCGCCAAGGATGCACAGGCTGAGAAGTATGCCAAGACTGAACTGCAGAGCGTTGAGGATCTGCTCAATCAGGCCAACACCGAGATTGAAACCCAGAACGCCAAGTTCGCTCTTTTCCGTAACTATGATAAAGCCAAGGAACTCCTGGCCCAGGCTTTCGCCGCCGGCGAAAAGGCCAAACAGGCCGCCATCGATGGTAAGGCTGCCGCCAAGAAAGATGCCGAAACCTCTTTGGCCGATGCCAAGGCTGCTGTGACCGCCGCCAAGGAAATCCTCACCAAGGCCCCCAAGGGAAAAGACACCAAGGCTGAAATCGAAGCCATGACTTCCGACGTTGCCGGTATGGAAACTGCCGTCACCGAAATCGAAGGCCAGATTGCCAAGGAAGAGTATCTGGATGCCGCCGCCAAGGCAAAGTCCGTAAAGGATAAGGCCGCCCAGGTACAGAGCCAGGTGCAGCAGGCTATCGACAAGAAAAAAGGCGGAAAAAAGTAACCGCTGGAGTGAATCACCATTGAATCTGCCTTAAAGCAGACAAGGCGTTTCTTCTCTGCAACAGAGGGGAAACGCCTTTTTTATTGAAAAGGACTCATCTTCATACGGCTCCTTCCTCCTTTCCGCTGATTTTGTTTATAATTACTGTTTAAACAGAAAACGAATCATACATAATCGACTGCAAGCTCATGAAGCGCAATTTCATTTCAAGCATTCATTCTACTTTCCATAAAGAAATACTTTCTATCTACCCTTTTCTTTTCATGTTTCTGCTTGTTCTTCCATCCTGCGCTCTGCCGCCGGATGTGACTCGATCGGTCGCCCAGAAACAAAAAAAACTGGCTTTGGAAGCACGGGCCGATCAATATGCCATGCGTGAATTCCGCGAGTATCAGTTTGCCTATCGCCGGGCGCAGAGATTCCAGATGGAGGAGGATACCAAATTCTTTCCTTTCATGCGCGATTACACCAAGGTGGTCGAGGCCTACAATCTGGCCCGGGATCTGGGAATTGCCGCAAGGCAGACCTCTCTGACCAAGCAGAAGGAGATGCAGGAAGAGATACAGGATGTCATCGACAATGCGTCCGACGAGTTGCATCAGATACGGGGACTGATCAACGGGGTGTCCCTGGGGCGTTCTTCAGGGGCTTTTCTGACGCTGGCGGAAATTCGGTTGAAACAGTCGGCCAGTTTCATGAGTCAGGGTGAGTTCGAAAAGGCCAAAACTCTGGCGGTACAGGCCATGGAACACATCGGTTCGGTGCAGAACCGGGCCTCCAGTGCCTTAACTCGCTATCAAAGTCAGGAATATCTTTCCCGTTGGGAGCAGTGGGTGGAGAACACCGTCCATCACAGCCGGGAGAACGGCGGATATGCGATCGTAGTGGATAAATCGAGGCACACCTGTCTGCTTTTTCGAGCCGGGAAAGTGATCCGCACTTACACCGTGAACCTGGGGGTGAACGGTTTCAATCAGAAGGTCGCGTCCGGAGATCTGGCCACTCCGGAGGGTCAGTACCGAATCATACGGAAACAGGGGGTCGGGCGCAGCCGTTATTATAAGGGATTAATGCTCGACTATCCCAATTCACAAGATTACAGCCGGTTTCATCAGGCGAAAGTGAATCGTCTTATCTCCAGCTCGGCCAAGATCGGCGGAAACATCATGCTTCACGGAGAAGGGGGAAAAACAAAGGACTGGACTCTGGGATGTGTGGCGTTGTCCAACCGGGATATGGATGATCTTTTTTCCATGGTTCCGGAAAATACGCCGGTGACCATTGTCGGTCGTGTTTCCGGCAGATTTTCCGTACCGGTCGGCAAATCGCAGGATATCGTAGAAAAGACGCGGGAGTTGCAGAATAAAAAGAAGTCCTTGCGTCTGCTATAGGCTCGTTTTACGGGGGGATTACCCACAGGGGTAAGAGTATCTTTATGAATCAAATATCTACCATGAGTACGATTCGGATGCCCATCCGAAGATTGCCAAAAAAGAAGAACCGGCGGAATTTTTTCAAATGGCTGGCGATTTCGCTAAGCCTGTTATTGGTGATGGGATGTGCCGGATTGACTGTCACCTGGTTTCTCTTGAAAGAAGATATTACGGAAGCGGAATCTTCAACCCGGATTACCGAGGTCAAGCTGGGGAAGGAGACCTTTGAACTGCAGAATCTATCGGGAAAAGAGATGCCCCGGTTTTCCAAACGCCTGAGCCAGCGTAACGCATTTTTACGCCAGGAGCTGGCTAAGCTCGCCCCCCCCGAGGAACCATACCTGATCATCGACACCGCCCATAATCGTCTCTATATGAAAAAAGGCGAAGAGATCTTGCGGGAGGCCATTTGTTCCACGGGCAGCGGTCGTATCCTCCTGGATGCCAATCCCAAGAAAAAACGACAGTGGATATTCGATACCCCCAGGGGAGAATTTCTCATTCGGGATAAGAAGAAGGGTCCCGTCTGGAGGAAACCGGATTGGGCCTTTATCGAAGAAGGCGAAGCACCTCCCAAAAACGAAGAGGACCGGATCGAGACGGGAACTCTCGGCGATTATGCCATGGCGTTCGGCAACGGCTTTTTCATACATGGGACGTTGTATACCCGTCTCCTGGGACGCAGTGTAACTCATGGCTGTGTACGTCTCGGCGATGAAGACCTGGAATTCGTTTATAAAAACAGCAACGTCGGTACCCGTTTATACATTTTTTAACCTCCGTGTTCAGCCAAAATAAATATGCCGTCTGCCGCCGATGGTCCTTCCTGTTGCTATGGCCGGTCTTGATACCGTTGCTTTTTTCCTGTCGGGTATGGTCGGCGCAGGAACCGGATAGGGACGCCCTACAGGAGGAAATCCAGGCCAACCGTCAGTTGGAAACCCTCTATGCTTTGGCCCAAGACCAGAAATTGTATGTGGTCTTCCACTTTCCCCACAAGTCCATCGAATTCCATATACGTGGGGTCAAGGTCCGATCCATTCCCATCCTGAACAGTCTGGTGCTGGGCCGGTTGCCTGCCCATTTTTCCGCACTGATTCTCCGCATTAAAGAAACCGACCGCCCTCCCCAGAGGGAAGTATTCGATCCCCGGAAGGCGGCCGAGGAAGCATCCACCTCCACAACCACGACTACGACAATTCCCACAGATGGATCCGGGGCGGTATTGAATATCCCTGATTACAACAATCCGGAATTTTTCGAGCTCAAGGACATGCCCAACCGATTCAATTTCGTATTTGACACGGGCTTTGCCATCATGTTTCGTCCCTATGAAACGCCCGCGGAGATCAAAACCTGGGGAGACCGATGGCGTCAGTGGGGACTATGGTGGTCCGATACCAGGGCCCGACTGGCGCGTCGATGGGGTAAGGAGCAGGTACCGCAACTACGACTGATCCTCTCCGAGGAGGATTGCCGGGCCCTTTTCTGGGCTACCTCAGAAGGAAGCAAAGCCCTCTTTATCACCCAGGAATGAAAAATCACCGGTCGGTATCGAATTCGTTGGGAGCGAGGGGATAGGTACCGTATTCCCGTACCAGTTTTACGATAAAGTCATACGTATATCCGGACACACCACTGCTCACCGAGTGATCGGATAAAAATACATAACCGCCCTGGCGGGCGGCTTCCCATTTGCGAAGCACTTCCCGGCGAATGGCCTGTCGGTCGCCGGTTTCCCATACCCGTACATCGCTGTTGCCGCAGAAGGCTATGCGGTGACCATATTGCCGGCGTAATTCCACCACATCCATTCCCGCTTTGACCTCGAGCGGATTCAATCCGTCGATCTTGATATCGATGAAATCGGAAAAGATGGCCTTCACGTTCCCGCAGCCGTGATAGACGACCGGTAAACCTTTGGTATGGGCATAATCGGTCATCTGCGCCGCCCACGGCTTGAAATACTCCCGCCAGTAGTTCGGGGAAAAAAACATGCCTTTTTTATAAGCCACGTCGCCCCAGATCACAAAACCGTCAAGCATTCCCTGGCCTGCATCGATGGCCGCTTTGGCACATTCCAGATAATGACGGCCGATGCGGTTGATGACAGCTCCCATGCGTTCCGGGTACTCCCCTATCCAAAGCAAGGCATTCTGCTGTCCGATGAGTCGTGTCAGACACTCGCTCACTTCGATCATGCTGCCGTAGACCGGAAAATCCGGCCATAACGATTTCACCGTATCGATCCAGGCAGGAGAACTGCGTTCGAAACCGTCGCCGACCCCGGCAATCTGATTATCGCCCTTTTCATAGAACCGCCGCTGGTCGGCCGGGTCGTCAAACTCTGTTTTCTCGAGCTTTTCGAAGGTGTCGATGTCCCAGGCGCACATCTCCGGCATGGGGAACTCGAACCGTTTGCGCATGGTGGCTCCGAACCCGGTTTTTACGATCACTTCTTCGCCGGTCTCGCGGAGCGTCGCGAAAGGGCGTATCCACGGGTCCATATTGGGAACGGTGACGACCCAGTCCAAATCATAATAGTAATAGGGGTTGGCATCCGGCGGCAGGTCCAGCTCCTTCCGCCAGCGCCGCAGGAATCCACCCCAGAAAAAATCGCTGATCGGAATCCGGTCGGGCTCCCGATGCTGCAGAGTGGCATGCAACCGTTCCAGCTTGCGTAACGTGTTTTCTTTCCGAGCGGCGGTCGTGTGATCCTTGCCGTAGGTGTCGAACATGCTCATAACAGATACCTTTTCCTGGGAGGATGTAGGCTACTTGGTTGAACGGGAAATCATGGCGGCCCAGCCTCCGCCCGGGGCCAGCCGGATGTCGATCTTGTCCGTCTGTGTCACCGTGCGTTTTGTCTTCTGGTAATCGTTACCGTTGCGGTCGGCATTGATACCGTCCTGATAGTGAATCATTTCATAGCGGCCCTTGCCCAGAAAGGAGCAATCGATGGCCAATTCGCGGGAACTCCAGTCGGTCATGGCCCCGACAAACCACCGGTCGCCGCTGCGTCTGGCGACCAGCACATAATCGGCCACCTTGGCGTCGAGTACACGGGTTTCATCCCAGACGGAAGGTACCTTGGACAGGAACTCCATGCACTCCGGTTCGTGCAGGTAGTTCGTCGGTGTGTCGGCAAGCATTTGCAACGGGCTTTCATAAAGGACATACATGGCCAGCTGGTGGCAGCGTGTGCCCTGACTCATAGGTTGCTGGAAGGAGATCTGGAAGTTCTTCTGGGTGCCGTTCATCATGGCCCCGGGGGTGAAATCCATCGGACCGGCAAACATGCGTATGAAAGGAATGGTTACATCGTGTTCCGGGGTGATGTTTTTACTCCACTTGGAATTCTCCAGACCCATAACCCCTTCGCTGGTAATCACGTTGGGATAAGTCCGATAGAGTCCGGTCGGTTTGTAAGCGCCGTGGAAATCGACCAGGAGCCTGCGTCTGGCTGCTTCTTCCGCTACTTGATAATAATAACGGACCATCCACTGATCGTCCCTCTGCATGAAATCTATCTTCAGGCCCTGTACCCCCCAGCGCGTGAATTGTTCCATGGCCTTATCGAACTGGTCGTACAGTGTCTTCCAGCTCATCCAAAGGATAATCCCCACCTTTTTTGCCTTGCCGTGGGCGACGATTGCCGGGATATCGACATCGGGGCTGACCGTGAGCAGGTCGCCGAGTTTATACCATCCTTCGTCCAGTATGATGTATTCAATCCCATATTTCGCGGCAAAATCGATATAGTACTTGTAGGTCTCGGTGTTGACACCGGCACGAAAGTCGACGCCGTATACGTTGAGATCGTTCCACCAGTCCCAGGCCACCTTTCCCGGCCTGACCCAGGAGAAATCGCCTCGGGACGTCTTGGCCAAGCGGTAAATCATGGTGCTTTCGATCAGTTGTCCATCCCTGGCGGCTATGGCCAGCACGCGCCAGGGAAAGGCCCTCCGGCCAACGGTTTTTGCCAGATAGGGAGCCCGTTCCGTAACCGGGACATCGCGGTCGTTTTTCACCTCCTCCTTCATGGGGTAGGCCGGGAATTTACCGACAAGTCTGGTCGGTGAATCGGCGCTGCCTGTCAGGTAAAGTCCGGCGTAATCCTCCAGATCCGCTTCGGTGATGACCACCTTCGGGCCGCCCTCCACGTCGATCAGGGCAGGCACCGAGGCGAATCGTTTGGGTGTGATCTGGCTGAGGGGGATGTACTTGTATATACGTTCCTGATGGGTTTGAAAGCTTTCCTCCTCGGGAAAGAAAAGCTTATGATCCCCGGCAAAGGAGAATTCCGCCTGTTCGGATACGACGGTGACCGATCCGGCGAAGGTGGTAGTGAAACGGTAGGCAACTCCATCATCGTAGGCACGAAAGACCAGCCCATGATCGCCGTTGAAAGTCAGGGTCAGTTCGTTGAAGTGATCGGAAATGAACACCTCTTTCTGCCGTACGACGGGCTGTATCCTTTCGTCCACACTTCTTCGCGATGCATTCTGAACGACAACCGCCTTGCCGAGTACCCGATTGCCGTCCAGTGTCATGGAGACAGTCGAGGGCGCAATCAACTCCTTGCCTTGGAAAGAAACGGAATAGTGTACCGTAGCTCCGGCCGAAATCTTCACTTCTATCTGCTTGTCGGGAGAGCTGAGCGAGAAATCCTGCCCGGCCGGGGCGGAAAAGGATGTCGCTGCCAGGATAAAAATGAAAAAGACGGTGCGAAATAAAGAACACATGGTTATCTCCTCAGTGAATTATGCAGCTGCATGGGTATACATGATGGTTTATAACTTTTAAGGCCGTCCTCAATCCGCTCTATCCGTCAGAATCGAGAGGAAGGTTTGGATGCCGTTTGTCAGATTCCAAATCCGTAGGTTCTCGTTCGGTCCATGTTGATGGTTGTCGGGATTCACCAGGGGCACGATCACGGCCGGTACCTTCAATTCTTCGATGAAAGGCGCGATGGGCACGGACCCTCCCATGATGCGGATTTGTACCGGTTCTTTTGACGGGTACCCCCTCCGGATCACCGACGTTAACCATCGACCCGCTTCCGAGTTCATTTCCGTGCGGAAGGGACGCGTGGTCCGGCCGGTTTCCAGTCGCACAATTCTCGGCTGTGTCAGGCGTTCTTCCTCTGTCGGTTCGCGATCGATCACAAAGTATCCCTGTCTTTGCATGTGCTCCTTTACCAGCTGTACCAACCGGGCCGGATCGCTCTCCGGAACGAGGCGGATATCCAGATATGCAATGGCTTTTTCCGGGACGATGGTCCTGGCTTGATCGCCGATGTAAGCCGACTGCATGCCTCTCACATTCAGCGATGGATACTGCAGCGATTCCTGATAATTACCGCCTACCTTTTCCGCCTCGGCAATTCCGATGGTCCTGCGTATCGCGGCCTCATCGTCAGGCACTTCCGCCATGGCTTTCCGCTCTTCTTCCGTGAACCGGACCCCGTCATAGAAACCCGGAATCGAAACCCTTCCGGTTTCGTCTTTCATACCGGCGAGCAGCCGGGCCAGAATGAAGGCCGGGTTGGGGGCATAATTTCCATAATGTCCGCTGTGGAGTTGTATGCGTGGTCCGAAAGCAGTAAGACTGAGCGTGGTCAATCCTCGACATCCGAACACGAGTGTGGGTCGATCGGAGCTATGGATCGGTCCGTCATGGATGAGCATGATATCTGCCGCCAGCTTATCCCTGTACATACTGACGGCGGCTGCCAGGGATTGCGATCCTTTTTCTTCCTCTCCATCCAGGATTACCTTGACGTTGATCTTCGATTTCCCCTGCAAAGGATGATCCAGAAGGTCGATGGCCTGGAGAAGCATGATGATCGGACCTTTGTCGTCCGAGGCGGAGCGGGCAAAGATTCTCCACTCCGGATCAATCTCGCTCCGGATCCTTTCCCAGGGAATGGATTCGTACTTGTCACCGATCTTGGCTTTTACAACCGACTGATACGGATCAGGCTGGCTCCATTCCGCCGGATCGACCGGTTGTCCATCAAAATGCATATAAAAAAGAACCGTTCGGTCGGCCCCTTCGAACCGACGCTCGGCGAAAAACAAAGGTGTTTTTTGCGTCGGAAGTATTTCGATCTTGAATTTCCTTTTTAGAAAGGCCTGGCTCAGCCATGCAAGATTTTTCTCTCCGTTCCGTACATCGGCGGCATCGTTGGGGATGGCCAGAAAGGTTTTCAATTCCTCCAGAGCTCCGGAAGTGGCCGACCGGCTCAACGGATACAAATCCATTTTCTCCTGGCAAAAGAGCAAGCCGGAAAAAAGAAGTACAGCAGGCAACTGGAAAAGGACATGTTTCATGGCGATCGATTTTTTTTGTGAAAAGCAATCCTACAGGAATAGAGTTTAGGCGAGCCTTGCCCTCACTCGTATTATGGATATCTCGCTAGGGATGACGTCGGAAAAAAATCGGGAGCGCCGCACCCCAGTGCGGCAAGGGAAAGGGTGTGTATTCCCGTCCTCTTCCTTGCATCGCCGGATTGTATGATAAAGAAACGAATTTCTCATAATCCATGTTCTCCTGCCGCACTGGGGTGCGGCGCTCCCGGGAATTCTTTTTTTGCGACATTATTGCTTTGTGAAAAGCAATCCTACAGGAATAGAGTTTAGGTGAGCCTTGCCCTCAATCGTATTATGGATATCTCGCTAGGGATGACGTCGGAAAAAAATCGGGAGCGCCGCACCCCAGTGCGGCAAGGGAAAGGGTGTGTATTCCCGTCCTCTTCCTTGCATCGCCGGATTGTATGATAAAGAAACGAATTTCTCATAATCCATGTTCTCCTGCCGCACTGGGGTGCGGCGCTCCCGGGAATTCTTTTTTTGCGACAT
The DNA here is from genome assembly GCA_964617125.1 of uncultured Acidobacteriota bacterium. Lineage (GTDB taxonomy): Bacteria > Acidobacteriota > UBA6911 > CAINFC01 > CAINFC01 > CAZTVS01. The sequence continues at coordinate 45,820 of CAZTVS010000011.1, read as the reverse complement.
TATTGCTATTTGCTGTCGGCGAAAAATCTGCCCACCGTGTCCCACAGACCTGAGGAGCGTATACCGCCGGCCGAGAAGATCACGATCCCCTCGACCTCTTGATCCTTCACCGTTTGCAGGGTGCGCAGGAATTTCTCCGGCGGAGCCAGCTCCCTGGGAGGATGTCGGGAAAATTCTTCCAGTTTGAGGAGCATATCGGCCCGGTACATGCCGTCGGCCAGATATTTGGTAATGGTTTCGTGCAGGGCCGGATTATACTGGCGAATGCGATCGGAAACTGGCTGGAAAGCGGACCGGATTTCCTCGCGCGAGGCCTTTTCGTTCGCAACCGTGCGTGTCAATCGGCGCATAGGCTCCCGCTCTTCTTCGTAGATACCTCCGGTCGCTACCCCGATCCATAAGTGCTGGTAATCCCTGGCCCATTCCTTCTGCAGGCGCACCGTTTCCGCGAGCAGGGCCAGATACGTCTCGTGATCGCCGCTGAAATGGCCGCGGTAATCCATGGGCATGGCGTACTGGACCCAGGGAGCGAAGCGGCGCCAGTCCTGACCGATGAAACGTCCGCTCTGTATCGGATTCTTGAAGACCGCGGCCGAGACCTCCACTTTGGGTCTGATTTTCTTCACGACGTCATGGATCTGACGGACGAACTCGGTGATATGGTGCATGCGGTATTCGTAATAAAAATGATCCAGGTCCCTGTTGCCTCCGGGAAAGGAGCTGCCTTCCAGCAGAAACCGGCTTTTCATCTGCCGGGAGTAGCTTTCCCAGTTGGCGGGCAGGATACGATGGCTGCTCTCCCAGTGGGCTTCCAGGTGCGGACGGTCGAAGGCCGGCGGGAGAAGGGTCTTCTCGGGAAAGGTCGGCGACAGGAGATAGGCGTATTCCGGGATGTGCTTGAGACAATAATCGCAGAAGCAATAGGTGTCCGGAGCCAGATCTCCAGGATAACGTACGTAATCGTGGTGAATGGCGTCGATGTCGTAAAGTTCGACAAATTCGGCGATCACCGGAATCAGCCACTGGTCCGTGTAACCCGGACGCTGAGCCGGACACATCCAGGTCATCTGATAGGGCCGGCCGCGCAGAATTTCCTGGGAAGTGGGTTGTCCGTTCGGTCCCAGCGCCCTCCATTCCGGGTGTTCCTTGACCACGAAGGAGTCGTTGCCTTCGGCAAAGTCGATGAACCAGGCGTGTACGGCGATATTGCGCCGATGACATTCTCGTATCAGCAGGGCCGGCATGTCGAAAGACCGGTAGTCCTGTCGGACAGCCTCGGGGAACTTGCGGCTCGGCCAATTGAGTCCCCCGATGCTCTTAAACTCCAGAATCACGGTGTTGACGTTGGCGGCGGCCAGCTGCTCGGCGAAGGCCACGACAGAAGATTCCGAGAGTCCCGCATCCCGAGGCCCTGCCCAAACGGCCCGACCCTTGAGAGGGGCGCCGTTCACCCTCATCGATATCGCGGAAGAGACGCCGCCAAGAATTGAGGCAAACAGCATAAATATGAGAACTTTCTTATTCATTTCCCATCCTTTTTCAATTTGGTGAATATTCTCAGTAATGGGCATATTCCATTGCCGTCTGGACATAAGCCTGGACGTTCTCGACCGGTGTGCCGTATTCGAGGAAATCGACCGGCTGCATGATGAAACCTCCGCCCGGTTTACCGATACGCATCGTCTGTTCGGTGATACGCTTCACCTCGTCCATGGTTCCGCCCTGCAGCAGATTCACCTGATCGATCCCGCTGAGAATGATGTAATCGCCGTGGACGATCTCCTTGACCCTGGCCAGATCGGCATCGCCGAGCGGAGGGGGAGAAAAAGGTTCCACCATGCGTACTCCGAGCTGTTTGTAGGATTCGATCAGTTTCATCACCTGACCGCAGTTGTGGTACATGGCCGGCCGGCCGTTGCGCTGTACAAACTCGATATACTTCCTTTCGAAGGGCAGAATATAGCGATCGTAATTCGCCTTGCCGAGAAACCCGCCGGGTACATTGCCTCCGACACAGTGGACATCGGGGCCAGCCTCGTCGATGGCCGCTGTGTAATCCAGGATACGCTCCATGGCGAAATTCATGAGCTTTTCATAGAAGGGGTAATCCATGCGAAAGAGGCTGTAGAGGACATCGATGTCGATGAGCAGAGAGGCGTTGTTGAAGGGTCCGTGCGGCGTCCAGGTGCCGAGGATGCCATCTTCGCCGAGTGCGGTTTTGATACGCTCCACGCGCTGCTTGACCTGGTCTTTCCACCAGGAAGGCATGCGAGGTTCATAGCGAACGGCCATATCCAGATCCGCTTCGTCGACGATGGGTTTTTTGGTGCAGGCAAATACGAATGTGCCCGGACGGACTTCGGTGGTGGAAAAATCCTGGGTGAGTGTGCCCGCCGGAGTACGTATGACGGAACGTCGTATACGCGTATTCCCGTGGGTGATCTCTTCGGTTTTGACTTCCCAGTTTTCGGTCTCGATGGTGACGTTGAGTCCGCCCATGTGGATGAAGAGCGGATCGTTGACCCCATAGAGCATGCGCACGAAAACGTCGGCACCGAATTGCTTCTGAATCTCGATGACCTTGAGCTGGGCCTGTTCATGGTCCAAGGGATCGATCTCGGGGCAAAGCTGGTTGAGAAAATGTCCGCCGTCGCACAGGAAGAGGGTAACGGGGACCCGATCGGGCATTTGTCCCCGGAGGACACGAAGGAATCGTTCTCGGGATGTCATATCAATAGATCGCAATCTGGGCCGGCTCCAGGCCGGTGCCCGTAAGATGCAGCTGATAGTTGGGTGGTTTTTCGAAGAAAATATCTGGGAAGACGGCAATACCGTTGACGGCCTTCACCTCGCGGTCCTCCGGAGTTTTCCCCGAACCGCCGGTTACATGGAGACGTACGACGGTTTCGGCGGCATGCAGCCTTTCGCCGGAGGCGTAGATGGTCGCATAAAGCGTGACTCGCAGCGGCAGCCAGCTTCCATCCGAGCTGAGTTTGATACGCTCCGGCGGGCTTGCCTTGAGAGATATGGTTCCACGAAGGACCTCGACCCTGGTTTCCATGGGCGGAAGGCCTTCTGCCAGGGCACGGAGACGAAGAGTGCCGGGCTCCGTTCCCGCGGTGAGTGTCGTCTGGACAATGCCATCGATCGCGTTCCACGAACAAACGGTGTTACCGCAGGCCAGTTTTCCGCTGCCGGTAAGTTCCAATCGGATCGGGAGGTGGCTGTTGAGAACGGGGCGCTTCGAGGCATCCTGAACCGTGATACGAACGGAGACGCTGCTGGTGCCGTCGGCAGGCAATTTGGCATGCGAGGTCGCCAGGTCCAGCGTGGCCGGGGGACCGTAAACGGCTTTGGGTGGAGGGGCCGGAGCGGAAAGTCCAATGGCAAGTTCGAAAGGTCGTAGAGATGATTCGGCGGCGCCTTCCCATTGCACCGTATCGCGATCGCGGTCGCCGGCCGGTCCGCGGCCGTCGTATCCGTAGCTCCAACCGGCGGCGGGCTTGATCCATAGGATGCCCGATTCATAAAGCCAGCAGCCGCCTTGAGGCGTATGGAATAAGGATTCCCTGGATTCGGCCGGCGGTATCCGTTTTCCATCGAGACGGACCGATGCAGGTGCCGCCGATGTATGGATGCTCAGCAGGTAGCTCCTCCTTGCGGGCATACCCCGATAGGAACCCTTTCTCTCGCCAATACGGAGGTGGATAGCCCGGGACTTCTCCCGACAGCGAACTTCGGTGACGGCGTATTCGCCCTTTTCATAGGCGTACGTGGAGCCGTCGTCCTCATAGATACGATATGCGGATTCGCCGAAAGGGTAGATGTCAAGACGGACAACTTCCAGCGGTTCCTGGTCGGCATACGAGGTGATAGGCCCCGTGGGAATGATAGCCCCTCCCTTCACAAAGAGAGGCCCGCCGGCGGTCCGGGGCCAGACGGCTTCTTTCCACTCGCCCTGGCTTTCCATGCGAGAGCCTGTCCAGAAATCGTACCACGTGCCTTTAGGCAGATAGATGCGTGGTTTGACGTCAGCGGTAGACCGGCGGTTGGTTTCTGCGGGCAATTCGGCCCCGCTGGTGAGTTTTGCAGTGGCCGAGCCGACCAGCAGCCAGTCTCCGAGCAGGAATTGGCTGGCCAGTCGGGCGGTATTGGGATCCTGCTGGAATTCCAGGGCCATGGGTCGCATCAGCGGCAGACCGGATTCAACGGATTGGCGGACGGAAGAATAGAGGTAGGGAATCAGACGGTAGCGAAGCTTTACATAAAAACGGTTCATTTCCAGCAGGTCTTCGGAATAGAACCAGGGTTCTTTGTAATAGGCCCATGATTCGAGATAGCAGAAGGGTGCCAGGTAGCCGAGATGCATGCCATCGGGGGCTTCGTTGCGATCACGGGTGCTGACCAGGGAATGCCCGGACAGACTGGCGCTGAGGGCCCCGGTGCCCAGAGGAAAGTCGGCTTCCCAGGTGAACGGCCATCGGTGCGAGGAGATGGAGGAATTGTAGCCGTTGAACATGATCATAGCCCTCTCTCCTGTGACCCGGCGATACTCCTTCATGGCGGTGTCCGAGTAGAGGGAGTTGGTGGTATTGTTCATCTCGGCGGCACTGAAGGTGCCGGAACCGCCGAGGTTTTTGTTATATTCGGGGGGGAGCCATTCCTGGCTGCTGATCATGCGCGGATAAGGATCGTCCTGTTTGAAAAATTTGATTCCTTTACGTATGGCGGCCTCGATACGCGGACGATACCATTCTCTACGCTTCTCCTCGTCCGTGTATCCGGTTTTGGGCGCATCGCCGGATTCCCAGAGACCCATCTTGACGCCCATTCCGCCGAGGGTACGGATCATGCCGTCAGGATCGGGAAAGCGAACCGGATTCCATTGCCATTTCATGCTGTAGGGAACGGCCTCCCATCCGGGTTCCAGTCCGATCCAGTCGATGGGGATGTCCTCACGGCGGAAGCCGTTAGCGATCTTCAGTACCCCTTGCTGGTCCTCGAAGTAGCGGGACTGGTAGCCGATGCCCAGAGCCCAGCGGGGGGCCAGCATAGGTTTCCCGGTCAGATCGGTGTAGCGGTGGAGGATGTTTTTAAAATCCGGTCCGTAGATCAGGTAATAGTCGAGCTGACCTCCATCGGACGTTATCTTATATGCCGGGCTGTCTCCGGTAAAATCGAATATGTGTTTCCAGGTGTTGTTGGAATAAAAACCGTATCCGCGGGTGCTGAGGAAGAAGGGAACGGTGGCTTCGCCGGAGCGGAATGTCCGATACCATTGGAGTTTGTGGCCTTTCAGATCGAGGGCCGTTCGCTGGAAACCGAGGCCATAGAAATGTTCCTCGCCGGACATTGCGATCGATAAAACGTTTCCATCGCCGAAGGAAGCGGCCGTCTGTCGGAACACCTCCTCGCCTTTGGAATTCGACAGGGTCATGCGGAAGGAGATGAGATCGACCCGGATCTTAAGGGCCGAGGTTTCGATATGGAGCATACGTCCGCTGGTTTTTGCCTTCAGGGAGACTGCGGGCCAGTCATCGCGCACGAAACCCCAGCGGATCGGCAGCGATTCGGGGAAACTGCCGTCGGCTGAAATCCGTACCCGGATCATCTCGGGAGTTACAGCCTGCAGGCGTACCGTTGTCCGCTCATCGCACTGCAGAGTCACGGTGGCTTTTTCTACAGAACCGAACGAACACTTTTCCAAGGAAGCTGCTGCGGCCGGGAGCGTAACGGTCGATACCGCACACAGGAGCCATAACCGTAAAAAACGGCCTAGATATTTATGGTCATGATAGGGACGAGTTGAAAATCCATGTCTTATCATATTTTTGTGTGTCCATCGACGGAAGTGGAATAGGATTCATATTGAAAACATGCATGAGGCTGATTCTATAGATACACCCGGTATTGCGTCAAGGAGGAGATGACGAATGGGCGATTTTCCACGAATCCGCCATCTCCGCTATAATTCGTAGATAAGGAACCGTTATGATATTCACTCTGATTTTCCTCCTGATGTCTGGTCTGTCTCTTCAGGCGCAGCACCAGAAAGTCGTTACCCACTATGCCTTGCAGGACTCTGCCGCCGCCGCTGCGTTCGGGAAAGCGGCTGTGCCGCAACCCTGGACGGGCCAGGAGAAGGGCCCGGTGCAGGGGATGCAGCTTTTCGCCCGAGAGAAGGCCGGTGCCTGCTGGCTCGGCTCCGATCAGGGCGCCGCCCGCTTCGATCCGGCGGAAGAACACCCCTGGCAACGCTGGCAGTACTTTCATGGCCGGCGCTGGCTGCAGGACAACCATATACAGGCCATTCTCGTCGAGAAGGAGCATCCCAACCTCACCGTATGGATCCGAACGCAAACCGGCATTTCCAGGATTGTCTGGCAGCCCATGACCTTGTCCGAGAAGGCGTCCTTTTTTGAAGAAGTCATAGAAAAAAGGCACGTACGGCATGGTTTCGTCACCGGCTGCCGCTTGACCAGACCGGGAGATTTGTCTTCCAGCCAAACTCAGGACGACGACAACGACGGTCTCTGGACAGCTATGTACCTGGCGGCACAAAGTTACCGCTATGCCGTCACCGGCTCGGCCGATGCGGCGGCGAAGGCCAGAAGGGCATTCCAGTCCCTCCTCCGGCTGGAAGAGATCACGGGCATTCCGGGCCTTTACGCACGGTCGATCAAGAGTGTCAAGGAGCCGCCGCCGCAAGGTGGAGAATGGCACCCTACCGCAGACGGCCGGTGGTTATGGAAGGGGGACACCAGTTCCGATGAATCGGTAGGCCACTATTACGGCTATGCTCTGTTTTTCGATCTGGTGGCCGACGATCGGGAGAAGGAGCAGGTGCGTAAGGTTATCGGCCGCATGACCGATCACCTCCTCGCGAATAACTTGAATCTTGTCGACCTCGACGGCAAGCCGACTCGGTGGGGCGTGTGGGGCATGGAGTATTTCCAGAGCGAAGAAGGGCAGTACGAGAAGGCGTTGCGTTCACTGGAACTGCTCTCCTTCCTCAAAACCACCTGGCACATCACCGGAAATTCAAAGTACCAGGAGGCCTATCAGGAGCGCATCGAAAAGGGTTATGCCGTCAACACTCTATACTATCGCCGCTGGATCAGCCCCACCTGGGAGATCAACTTCTCGGATGATGAACTCTACTACCTGTCCGTTTTGCCGCTTCTTCGCTATGAGACCGATCCGGCACTTCGTGACATTTTCCTGGCCGGTGTACGTTTCACCTGGGCGCAGGTTTCTCCGGAGCTGAATCCGTTATGGAATTTTTTCTCCGTGGCGTGTAGAGCCGTGCCTATGTCCGATAGGATACGCCGGGAATCGTTGCTGACCTTGCGCCGTATCCCTCTGGATCTAATCCATTGGGGAGTGGAAAACTCGCATCGGCAGGACCTGAGGATGGTGGCCGAATCGGACCGGCACGGAGAAAAGACAGCCGACCGGGTGCTGGCGCCGGACGAGCGCCGCATGCACAAATGGAACGGCAATCCCTATGTCGCCGATGAAAAGGGTAACGGCGAAAGCGAAGAGGCCCCGACCTTTTTCCTGCTGCCCTATTGGATGGGCCGCTATCACGGCTACCTGGAATGATCGCCGGTGAAGGGTTACCTCTAACATGATTTTATAAGATACTTGTTGGCTTTTAAAAAAAGTCGTGGCAAAAAATTTTGTTCAAGCAGGCACCGGATCTTTCATTTCAACACCATCCAGTGTCTAGTCTAACTTTGCTTTCGATGGGAAAGTGTATCATAACCGTTTTCCTTTTCGGTAGGTTGCCAGTAACGCTAGGCCTTTTTCGGTTAAGCAGTATTTTTGTAAGCGTCTCGTTGGTATAACAGGGATAATCTTCTTCACGGTCTTTTCGGCCAGCAAGACACGAATGACCTGGTTCAGTTGGCCGGGAATTACTTTCTGCCCCAAGAAGGTGGGAATTGCCCTCTTAGCCAGGGGACCGTTAGCCAATAGGGCCAAAATCCTCAGCTCTATGGACTCTGTCCGTGACTCTGGCTGTTTGGTTATGATATTGCAATCCTTGTGCCATATTTTTTTGGCAGAGCAACTCGATACCGCAAACTCTAGTTCAGCCCGCCCTACCTCGCTGCAACTGTTCCTTGATCGTTCAGCCGCAGGCGCTGTATACGGCGATTCGAAGGGCACCGGAACTCACCAAGGTCTTCTCCGTCGTAACGGATCCATTCGCCACCGGAGCCGGGGACACGGACACCAGCCACTTGCCCAATGTCACCGGTTTTTTATTCGCCGAACTTTCCCGATCTGCCCTACCGGCTGCTGATCCACAAAATCAAAGCGGAACGACTGGGCATGACCCTGACGGTATCCGTATTCCGGTTTGGGAATGACCATCGTTTACATGCTCAAAGACTGGGATCCGGTGCCACTTTTCAGGAAATTGCTCCGCTGTGGTGGCAGCGTGTTATCGTTGTGCCTATTGACAGCATGTAGCCAATAGGCTACAGTCTTCTTGTGATTGAAATTCGAAAAACTAAGATCTTTGCAAAATGGCTTGATGAATTACAGGATATTAGTGCGCGAGTTCGCATTCTGGTCAGAATTGAAAGGTTATCTACTGGAAATCCCGGCGATTTTAAGCCCATCGGCGAGGGTGTCTCAGAAATGCGTATCGATTGTGGACCAGGCTATAGGGTGTATTACAAAAAGCAAGGCCAGAAGATTATCATTCTTCTGGCGGGTGGCGATAAGCAATCACAGACCAAAGATATAAAAACAGCTTTACGTCTAGCAAAGAACTTATAGGAGTTGATTATGCCTAAAACCGTTACAACAAAATATGATGTTGCGGAACATCTTCGGACACCAGAAGAAATGGCAGCCTATCTTGAGGCTTGCCTTGAAGAAACAAAGGATGATGCTGCTTTTATTGCAAAAGCTATCGGTGACATTGCTCGCGCAAAAGGCATGTCACAAGTCGCACGTGATGCCGGATTATCCCGCGAAAGTCTTTATAAAGCACTCTCTGGAGAAAGAAGCCCGGGGTTCGATACAATACTAAAAGTCCTGCATGCCCTAGGCTTAAAATTACATGCCGAGACATCGTAAGAAATTCGTATTGGCACAACCATCGGCTACACCGGATTGCTGGGGCCGCACTTCTGTGGTAACTTGTCAGTCCAACCAGGCCCAAGCAGCCGGTGGCTGTATCTTGGACAAACCAAAAACTTTGACTGGGATTACTACAGAAGAAGTGTCCGGCAAAACTGGAACATAGACAGGAGGTATTGACATGATCACGGTGAGTGTCCGGGAAATGAAATCTCGCTGGGCTTT
>CAZTVS010000011.1:0-36399 GCA_964617125.1 uncultured Acidobacteriota bacterium | reverse complement strand
CGGCTACTGTCTCTCTAGGCCGTTTGATAGGTTTTCAGCAATTCGTCGAAATCGAGGCGCGCCTCATCAAAGGAATAATACAAAATTCGATTAGGCGGCACGCCCCGCAGCAGCAGCGCTTCCACGAGCTGGAAAAGCAAGGCTGTTTTTCCAGCCCGGGGTAAACCGGTCGGCAATAAAATCTGGCGGGTGTCCAGATACGGCGGGAGTTCCGGAAAGACCTTTCGAAGAGCGTCAAGAAGAGCGCCGGCAGAAGATCTCCGGATTATGGCGGGGATGTTTGTTCCTTGGGCCTCCGGATGCGCCATTGCCTAGTGCAGGGATCCACTCGATTCTTTTACCACGGAGCCTGGCAGGTATTTCCTGACCGCACTAGGCATGATAGACGGCCGGCGGCCCGGTTGTCTGAGAAAGAGAATTTTCCAGGCAGGCCGCTCACTTCAGCCCGGCGGCAATCCGTTCCGCTTCGGCCTTGGAAAACTTCCCGGTAATCACCGCTACGGACCCGATCGACGACCGGAGGGTCGGCGCCATGACCACTTTTCCGTCGAGAAGGATGGCCATCCGCTTGCCGATATGCTTTTCAGTAGCGGCTTTCATCTTCTGTGCGCCGGCCGGAGTGAACTCCACACTTACACCGAAGTGCGACGGATCGCTGCCCGGCACTACTTCCGCGCGCAGGATGTCGCCGTTGGTGACCACGATGTCCCCGCTCAGAAACACGGTCCGGTCAGCGCCAATCACTTTGGCCTCTTGCCGTCCCGGTGAAGGCTGATCTTCGGCCAGCCGGACTTCGAACTGGACGGCGGCGTGTACCTCGGCGACAAAAAGCGGCCTCAAGCCGGGAAAAAAGAGAGCGGCAGTGATCACCGTCAACGCAGCCGCAGCCAGCAGAGCGTAGCGCCTTCCGTGTCTATCAGGCAGTATCCGGTCCATTGCCTGGGCCTTCGTCAGAAGAGCCTGGCGTTGCCGCACCAGGGTGTCCCGGGGTGTGGTTCCTTCGTAGCGGACCGGGTCTGCGTCCTGCAAAAGCGTATTAAGATTTTTCATTGTTACCTCCCATGTGCGCCCGTAGCGCAAGATGTAAGTCACGCCTCCCCATCCGCAGATGCCACCTCACGGTGACCCTTTGAATACCGAGAAGCGAGGCGATTTCAAAATCCCGGAGACCTTCCAGCTCCGACAGAACAATAATTGCACGACGCCGCGGCGCCAGCCGCTCCACCGCTTGCCAGACGGAGGCCCGGACGATCAGTTCAGCCTCCGTATCCTGCGGGGCTGCAGGCATCCGGCTGCTGCTGAACTCGGCTTCACTGTGACGCTTGCGGACCGACTGCCGGCGCCACTGGTCTCGCCGGGTGTTGACCAGGACCCGCACCAGCCAGGCCTCTTCCCCGTAAGTTTCCACCGGGATTGACTGCAGGGAGCGCGCTGCCTTGAGAAAGGTATCCTGGACAAGGTCGCCGGCATCATCGGTGCCGGAGCATAGTCGGCGTGCCAGACGGTATAAACGGTCGTTGTGCCGGTCAAAGAGCGAGGCCAGCCGGGTCTCGGGATTATCCGGCACCGCCACCAACGCGGTCTGTTCCAATCCTTTTCCGTTCATACCCTGTTAAACGTTCCATACCTTTGTTTTGTTGGTCTGCCCATAAAAAATTTCGGAAAACAGTCATGGTGGAAGAGTAACGTATTTGGACCTATCTTATAATGACAGCACTGTCTTTTTATCAAAGGCATGTCGCAGGAAAATAAACAAAAGCAATGCCCAAGAGCAAAGGCGTTGGACGGAAATTGGAAAAAATTGACATGGTATATATCGTGATATATATTGTTGTCGAGGTGCAACATGCAAACAGCCAAATTATTTCAGAACGGCCGAAGTCAGGCGGTTAGATTACCCAAAGAATTTCAGTTTGAGGGTACCGATGTATTGATTCAAAAAGTGGGTGATTCCGTTATTCTGTTCCCCAAAAATCGAGTCTGGGAGACATTTCTGCACGGTTTATACGGGTTTACCGATGACTTCATGGCTGATGGACGGCAGCAACCAGAAATGCAGGAAAGAGAAGGGTTGTGATGTATTTGCTCGATACAAATACATGCATATTCATCAAAAATAAAAAACCAATTCACGTCCTAGATCGATTGCGAGAGGCTCTGAATCAAAAAATCTGTTTATCGAGCATAACCATTGCGGAATTGCAATTCGGCGTCTACAACAGCCGGAGCATAGAAAAAAATAGGAATTCTTTGACAGAATTTCTGGCACCATTTGAGATCCTTGATTTCGATGATCAAGATGCAGAAATGTATGGTATGATCCGCTCACAATTGAAAAAAGAGGGCAAGCTGATCGGTCCCTACGACATGCTCATTGCAGCCCAGGCTCTGGCCAAAGATCTGATCCTTGTTACCAACAACACAGACGAATTTAGAAGGATAAAAAACTTAAAGATTCAGGATTGGAAAGATTAAAAAATAAAAGATAGTAAGTTTCTAATAGACAGCTTCTCAAGGTATGAAACCAAAAGTAGAGATTACCCGCCGGGAATTGGCCGGCATTGCTGTAGGGAGCTCTGCCGGGCGGCTACCGGGCCGGAGTCAGGCCAAGTATCCCGAAGATTGGGAACGTTTTTCCGGAAAGGTGAACCCCGATGACCTTGATCCGGTATTGTTCACCCGAAAGCTTTATGAATCGGCTCCTCTACGTTTGACGTTCCGGGCGCGCAACCGCAAAGAGGTGGAACTTTGGCAAAAGCGATTGCGTGCCAAACTGACCGAGCTGCTCGGGGGCTTCCCGACTCGCCACTCTCCTTTGAATTCTCAAACTTTGGAAATCCGGAATTTTCCAAAGTACCGACGCGAGAAATTCGTATTCGAGAGCCGGCCCGGGCTTCTGGTCCTCGGATATCTATTAACGCCCATGGAAAAACAACCGCCCTATCGGGCGATGATATGCGTACCGGGCCATGGGCGCGGCGTAGATGACATCGTCGGTATCGACGATAAGGGTTGCGATCGCACCGACAAATCGGGTTACCAGCACGATTTTGCTTTACAGGTAGTCGAGCAGGGAGTGGCGGCCGTAGCCATCGAACCGATGGCCTTTGGTTATCGTCGCGATGCCCGCACGAAAGCCAAAAGCCTGAGTGCCAATGCTTGCCAACCTGCGGCCGGGGCAGCTCTGCTGCTCGGCCAGACCATGATCGGCTGGCGGGTGTGGGATGTCATGCGAACCATGGATTGGATAGAAACCCGCAGGGAAATCGATCCTGCCAGGGTGGGCTGCATGGGCATCTCCGGCGGCGGTACTTGTACGCTTTTTTCTTCTGCTCTGGAACCGCGAATTCGTGTGGCCCTGGTAAGCGGATACCTGAACATCTTTCGCGATAGTATCTTGAGCCTGTCTCACTGCATAGACAATTATGTCCCGGGGATATTGAACTGGTGCGAAATGTACGATATCGGCGGGCTCATCGCTCCCAGACCGCTGTTTGTCGAGTCCGGGGAGAAAGACAACATCTTTCCCATAGAGGCCAGCCGAGCCGGCTTTGCCGGAGTGAAAAGGGTTTACGATCTGCTGGGGGTCGCGGACCATTGCCGGCAGGAAGTTTTCGACGCAGCCCATAGTTTCCATGGAGTGCAAGGCATTCCTTTTCTGGTCAAGTACCTGGGGTAAGGTTCCCCTCTTGGTGACCGTCGGAACGGCGGATCCGATACATTTTTCTACTCGATTACCTTGATGGCAGTTGCCATGTTCATCATCAACTTAAGGTAGGACAATCATCAACAAATACAATCTAAACATTTCATGGTTTCTTTTTTTGGTCATCCTGCAGCGGAGGATTTTTTTTGGGGGAAAGCGTATTTGATGAAGGTTTCACAAGCGTTGCACCAGATGGATATCTCAGCGGTCCTGGAAATAACGCAACCATTCGATTCCTAAGCGTTGCAATAAACAATGAAATATTCGAACCGTCCATGGAGTGAAGTGCAGGTGCGGCGGCAGGAAGGAAGTCAACGGTGATGTTCTCATTTACCTTAACCTTGCCACTCCAGATCCCGACAGCCAAGTATCGAGGTGCTTCGGATGTCTTTGCCGGGTCGTCTCCAGTGACGCTCGTAAGGAACAAAATATACCGCTCACCGGGCTTGACCAAAGGGTCGTCTGGAACTGTGATGTCCCATCTTTCTGTCTTGCCGCCGACTTGGACTAAGGTAACCGATTGTGTGCCGACCGGTAGTGTTCCGCGTAATATTTCATGCACTAACACCAGAGAATCCGTTTCGATCTCGCCCGTATTGTTAGGGCTTTTGTCAATGGAAGGCAGTACCTCACGCACAGTGCCATCTATGATCAATTCAGAAAGTAGTATCAGATGATCAAGAGACTCAACTGCTTGAGCTGGATGTATACTGATTGCGAGCTTACCACCGTTAAGATAGGGAGTAGTGCCGATCTTGTAGGGGTTTATTGTCTGTGCGTTGCACACCGTCACGCCGATCGTGATGCCAACCACCAACTTTAGCAGAAGTTTCATATTCCGGCACCCCAACCATAGTAGTGGTAGCAGACACTGCAGTCAAGTCCGTAAGTCCTAGTAGCTCCGAGATAGGGATTGGTTTGGTTCTTTTAGGGCAATGATCAGATTTCTCCTTTTTTATACGGTCATTCGTTGCGCAGGGCGGTTATGGGGTCGATTCGGGTGGCACGTCGTGCCGGCAGCCAGCAGGCCAATAGGGTTACCGCCGTCAGCAGCAGGATTACACCGGCATAGGTGACCGGATCGCGGGGGGAAATTCCGAACAGCAGATGAGCCAGGAATCTGGTAAGCAGCCAGGTACCCATGAGGCCGAACAATATACCAATTCCGGTCAAACGCATACCTCGGCCGAGGATCGTCGAAAGGACGTGACAACGTCGGGCTCCCAGAGCCATTCGGATACCTATTTCTCTTGTTTGCCGGCTGACCGTATAGGCCATCATCCCATAGAGACCGATAGCCGCCAACAGCATGGCTGCTCCGGCGAAGAATCCCAGCAGGATGAGGATCCATTCCCTGCGTTCGGTAAAGCCGGCGACAATCCGCTTTAAAGTCCGAACATTGGCCACAGGTTGGTCCGGATCCAACTTCAGAATTTCTTTGCGTATGAGTTCTACCGTGGTCAAGGGAGAGACTTTCGTTCGGACCACCAGGCTGAGCGAATAAGGATTGAAAACCTCCGGCAGATAGATGTGTTCCTTCACATTCCGTTCGGGGCCTCGCTGACGAACGTCGCCGACAATGCCGACGATCTGCCAGGTTTCGTTCCAAAGCCGGACCTGCTGCCCTAAGGGATTCTCCTTGGGGAACATCTTTTCGGCCAGGGCCTTGCTGATCATGGCCACCCGCGGCGCCTGGGAGGTGTCATCCTGCTGGCTGAAATCCCTGCCTCGCAGCAGCGGGATACCCAGGGCGCGTAAAAAACTGCCGGATACAAAGTCATAGTCCGTGCTGATGGTGAATTCATCCAGATCAGGTCGGTTTACAGCCCGGACTGAGGAATCGGTGGAACCGCTCATGGGCAGGGTGGTTGCGGCCCCCGCAGCCTCTATACCCGGCAGAGATTCGAGGTGTCGAAGGATTCGTCGCACAAAGACCGAGCGGCGATCTCCCGGAGGATATTTTTTACTGTCCAGGGACAGATCCATGGCCAGGGCTCCATCCGGTTGAAATCCGGGGGGAACGGACTGCAGCTGGAGAATGGTCTGCATGAGCAATCCCAAACCGACCAGGAGCACCAGTGCCAGGGCGATTTCGGCCACAATCAAGGTGTTGTGAAATAAAAAACCAGCACGTTTAGGACAGGCATATGTATCCATCTTGAGAGCCTGGTTCAGATCCGGCCTGGCCAGATGCAGAGCCGGGACCAGACCAAAGAGCATTCCGGTGATCAGAGAGGTCAACAGGGTGAATCCCAGGACACGGGAATCGATTCCGATTTCCTCCACTCGGGGCAGGCTTTCCGCACCCATTTGACCGATCAGCTGAATTCCCCCATGCGCCAGCATGACTCCCAACACGCCACCGAGCAACGACAGGAATACGCTTTCTGTAATCAGCTGACGCACCACCCGCCACCAGCCGGCTCCCAGAGCGGCACGAATAACGATTTCCTTGCGTCGTACCATCATGCGGGCCAACAGGAGGCCGGCCACGTTGGCGCAGGCAATCAACAGAACACATCCCACGGCACCGAATAGCAGTAGGATCTGGGGACGGATCTCCCCGATCATGTTTTCGTGGATCGAGACCACCGTTACCCCCCAATTCTTCTTCCACGAAGGATAGGAAGATTTCAATCGAAGGGTGATGGCGTTCATTTCTCTGCGGGCCTGTTCGATATCTACCCCTGGTTTCAGCCGGCCGATGACCCTTAGACGATGGTCCCCGCGGGAGCGGTGCCAGTTTTCGCTGCCGTAGACAAAAGGTAGAAATACATCACCCTCGAACAGTAGCGTCGGTTTGGCCGGAAGGATGCCAATCACCACATAACTCTCACTATCCAGAAGTATGCTGCGCCCCACAAGGTTCCGGTCTCCGGCAAAATATCGTTGCCAAAAGCGATGACTGAGAACGGCAACCTTTTCCTTGCCCGGCTGGTCTTCTTCCGGTAGAAACCCTCTTCCCAGAAAAGGCGACACACGGAAAATCGACAGATAATTGGCGGAAACCAGTAAGGCATTCAGTCGTTCCGGCCGCCCGGTTCCGGTCAGGTTCCGACTCTCCCGTCGTATGACCGACAGGTTTTCCATGATATTGTTCTGTTCTTTCCAGTCAGCGAATTGCGCCCCGGCGACCGAATTTCGTTCCTGCCCTTTACCGGAGGGGTCTTCCCAAAGCATAACCAGTTGTCCCGGCTCTTCATATGGTAAGGCGCGCAAAAGTACTCCGTTGACCAGGCTGAAGATGGCCGTGCAGGCCCCGATGCCCAAGGCCAGGGTCAGGACGGCAGTAGCGGTGAAGCCCGGATTCCGGGACATCATTCGGCATGCAAAAGAAAGATCCTGCTTCCAACCGGTTAGGAATGCTAGCATAGAGACGCTGTCCTCTTCGAAATGTGATTCTGTTGCTATCCGATAACGAATGGTTGCACGATTCATACCATAGGAAGATTTCCCCCAAATTCTTAGTGAAGCGGTTTTCCGGATGAAGTCCTTGCCTATGGACAGACGCATAAGATCTGCTCCTCTGTTTAGGTCTATGCTCCTCCACCATGCACTTTTGCGATTTCGGTCGAGAGGATTTCCGATCGCTCCTTCTTCCGTGTCGAGGTCATTCCTTTGCTCATAAGGTGTGACAGATCTTGGCGGCCGGCACCGGCTGGTATCCGATGGAATGTCCGGATTTGGGATAGGAATGGTCGATTCCGGACAAGGAGTGAATCTCCTGGTTTCGGAGCGGGATCAGTAAGGTTGGTCGGAACCTACACGTGCTTAACCAAACATCATCATGCCTTACTGCCTAGGACGAATCGAGCGCGTTCCAAACGCAGCATCTCGTAAGGTGTCATGCATTTTATTCCAAGACCAATGCAAGCATTCGGAATCTTGATCTTCTTCGTGGAGGCTGCCGCGACCTCGTGGGTGACAATGACATGTCGGTAGGCGACTGCGTGGGCGAGGAGGTAGTAGTCAGCCACCTGCAGGAAGGTGTTCACTGCTGCTGTGTCGTAGCCTTGGCCTGTGGCCCAGGTGCTCACTGTACCGAGCACCCGGATCATTGTTGCATCGGGCTTGAGGAAGAACCCATGGCCACGCTGGGATGCCCAGTCTGACAGCTCGTCGGCACCGGCCGCGAGTTCGTCCGCGACCTTCTCGATGCTGAAGACCCGTTTCACCGAGTTATTGGCGATGAGCCATTCCCAGAATGCCGGACAGAAGTCGAGACCGTAGTGCAGATTCTTTGCCTGGATGAACACGTTGGCGTCGAGTAGGTATGCCATCACATCACTCCCAGACTGTTGCCGAGCTCGCGGAAGGTCGCAAGCTTCGAGAAGCCGAGCATCCGGAAGGCGTCTCGATGCAGTGTCTGACCCTCCAGAGTGCTGATGACCAGGGCGCGGGCGAAGCGCTTGCTCACACGGGCCGCCTGCGTCAGGTAGAAATTGCCGCCGCTGCTCCTGCGAATGTCTTGTAAACGCTTCAGTTCCTTATCGTACTCTTTCCAGAGCTGCTCCCTGGTGAGACCACCGACGTCGTAGATGCGTCGTAGAATGACCAGCGTACTCACCTTGAACCGCCGTGCTAGGCGGCCGACCTCGTCGTTTAGTTCGTTGCGGTTCTGGTACTCGCCATGTAGTACCTCAAGAGGGACGAGAAGTTCTGCGGCAACCTGGTTACACCACCGCTCAATCTCATGATCGGAGACCACTACTGCCTGTGCATCGGAGACTGCCGACTGTCCGAGCCATACGTGAGCCAGTTCGTGAGCCAGCGTGAACATCTGAGCCGCCTTGGTGTCGGCACCGTTGATGAAGATGAGCGGTGCCAGTTCATCGGTTAAGGCAAAGCCGCGGAACTCGCTCGGGTTGAGTTTTCGGTGGTTGTTATTGAGCACAATTCCGCTGCACATAACCATGATGCCTGCGTAGTCGGCCTGCTCGATGAACCGGCGTAATGCATCTGTCCAGGTCGGCATCTTGGCCTGTGCCTCGATGTTAAATCCGAGGGTGCCGCGGATGTTCTCCGCGGTCTTTTCCACGCTGTGCTTGACTTGCACCGAACCGACAAATGAGAGCCGGCTCTCGCCAATCGAACGTGCGAAGTCGCGATACCACTCCTGACGTTGCTGGCAGATGTAAATGGTTTCCAGAAGATCAGGACTGGGCCGATCAAGATACTCGCTCGGCATCGTGCGGAAGTCAGGGATGGGGATTTTCTCTTCGGGGGGCTCTGGGAGAAACAGGTACCCGACAGGAGTGTGGGTGGCCTTGGCGAAGCTCTCGATCTGCTTGAGGGTCGGCTTGGCCTTGCCGCACATCCAGGCTCCGAGGAGCGGAAAGTGTCGGGTGAACGTATCGACGCCTACCCCGGAACGATCGCATGCCCAGCGTAGCAACTTGGGTTTCACCTCGACGCGAACGGTCATGTTGTAGCCTCCGCCGAGAGGTTGAGTTTGACGGTGACGGCCGCGATGATCAGCGATGGGCAAAACACCTTGAGCAATCCCGAAAGTTCTTGAATAAGTAATTGAAATTTTGCCTTATTGAGCACAGAGCGAATATAGGATACCTTCAGAGAGAAAACAAGCTTTTACTTGGAAATGGGGTGGGAGCATAGTACATCAAGGGTACTGGTAATGGCCAAGAATGTTGGTGATCACCGGGAAGTAAATCAAAATGAACATAACCAGAGAAAGATCTTTACGCAGAATCTAAGTTGTCCTAATCCGGAGGGAAGTTGGCCACCTAATCCAGAACCTTACCGGACTCTGGTTCCTGAGATAGACTGGCCACCTTCACTGTGTTTCAGAACCATTGATCCATTTCCAGTGCTGGTCCAGGGCGGCTGAGTTGCAGAAAGTTAATCCAGAAGTTCTCTCAAGGAGTGGCGGCTTTAGAATTAGGCGGGATCGTATGGAGAGGAGTACTACAGGCCTTTATCCGGGTTTGGCGTCGCTTTACCATTTGATCTACCCGGATTGGGGGCAAAGTATCGAACGGCAGGCAGGAGAACTCAATGCCCTAATCAGGGAACTATGATGTGAAAAAGTGCATAACGTACTGAATGCCTCCTGCGGAATCGGGATGCAGGCGCTTGGCCTGGCACAACTGGGCTACGAAGTGAAGGCTTCGGACTTATCGGCGGAAGAGATCGAACGGGCCAAAAAGGAGGCCTTTCAGCGGAATCTGCAAATCGCTTTTTCCGTAGCGGACATGTGAGGCCGATTTCCGTCGAGAGGATTTTCGACCGCTACCTTCTTTCGTGTCGAGGTCGTTCCTTTGCTTATAATGTGTGACAGATCCGGGCGGTCGGCACCGGCTGGTATCCGATGGAATGTCCGGATTTGGGATAGGAATGGTCGATTCCGGACAAGGAGTGAATCTCCTGGTTTCGGAGCGGGATCAGTAAGGTTGGTCGGAACCTTCAGCGCAAGAGGTGCGGAGGGCATTGGACGGAAAAGAATGGTCTAGTCCACAACGCGCAACTCCACGTAATCCGGGCCGATCGGCTGAGGCACGGCACTGATTTCCATCTCCAGACGTCCCGGACCTTCGGGGATTTCCACCGTACCCAGGGAGTGTTGCCGGATTCCCCTGGACAGAGGTTGTTTCAGCGATACACCATTCAGAGAGAAATGCAGTTCACCATCGGCAGCCAAAGAGTGCATGCGTATACCGATTTCGTATCGGGCACGGCGGGTAACCATCAGTTCCCAGTAACCCAGGGAGTCCTTGCTGTTGCCCGCCCTCTCGCCCCGCCAATCCTGGCGGGTCAGGAGAACCGGATTCTCCTGCCGGGTGCCGATATGGATTCGCGGCGGGGCATATCCCCGGGTGGAGGAGACGTCACGGAACCAGGTCTCGTACTCCCGGCGCAGCCTTGTTACCTGTTCGGGATTCTGCGCGGACACGTCCCTGCTTTCTGCCGGATCCTTTTCTAGATCGTAGAGTTCCTGTCCATTCACCAGCTTCCAGCGCCGGTCCAGGGCGGCCGAGTTGCGGAAAGGTTCCGGTTGATCCCCCCGGTGCCATTGAAAAAACAGGGTGCGGTCCGCCCAATGTGTTGAAGTCTGGCTCCGTAGCAAGGGAGCGAGGCTTCTGCCGTCCAGTCGGACCGACGGTTGAGCGCGTACTCCACAAAGATCCAGCAGGGTAGGCACCACGTCGATATGTGCAGCCAGGTAATCGATCTTTCCTCCGGCCGGGATCCTCGCGGGCCAACGGAGGAAAAAGGGAACGCGTATCCCGCCCTCATACACCGTCGTCTTGTTGCCGCGCATCCCGGCATTGAAGCGGGGCTGCTGCGGTCCGTTGTCGGTCATAAAGATCACGATAGTGTTTTCTTCCAGATGCAGCCTGCGTAGTTTGGCCAGCACCCTGCCGATATTCTCGTCCATGTTGGTGATCATTCCGTAGATCCTGGCCAGATTTTCCTCCAATCCCTTTTTACGATAAGGATCTACGTAGCGATCGCCGATTTCCAGCGGTGTGTGTGGTGCATTGGTGGCGAGATAAAGGAAGAAAGGATGGTTCCGGTTTTCCTCCAGAAACCGCAGGGCATAATCGGTATAGATGTCGCTGCAGTAGCCATGGAATTTTTTTAAAGTTCCATTATGGTTCAGGATAGGATCGAAATAACCCGTGCTACCCGGATAATCTGAAGGCTGACTGAGGCCTCCGCCGCGAATCACCAGAGATTCCTGGAATCCCTGGTCCATGGCCCGCATCGGATAGTTATCGCCGAGATGCCATTTGCCGAAGATGCCGGTCCGGTAGCCGGCGCCGGTGAGCATCTCGGCCAGGGTGATCTCCTCCGGGTACATCATGGAGCGGCCCCGGAAGGTATCGATGGCTCCGGTCCGGTAATTGTAACGCCCGGTCATTAAACAGGCACGGGTAGGGGAACAGACCGGGCAGACATGAAACCGGGTGAACTGCACCCCTTCTCGCCCCAGGCGGTCCATATTGGGGGTGGAAATCATTCCGTTTCCGTGAATACCCAGATCTCCAAAACCCTGATCATCGGTAAGAATCAGAATGATATTCGGCGGAGATGCGGCTGAGCGCGCCGAAAGCAGATTTACCGCCGGCGCACTTATAAATTGACGGCGATCCATGATTTTCTTTGACTATGTCCGATCGTTCTCATAAACTATTTTAACCCAGAAGTTCTCACGAGGAATGACGGCTTTAGGATTAGGCAGATCGTATGGAGAAGAACACTCCAGGCTTTTATGCGGGTTTGGCGCCGCTTTACCATCTGATCTACCCGGATTGGGGGCAAAGTGTCGAACGGCAGGCGGGAGAACTCGATGCCTTGATCCGGGAACTATGGGGTGAAAAAGTGCATAGCGTGTTGGATGCCTCCTGCGGAATCGGGACGCAGGCGCTTGGACTGGCACAGCTGGGTTACGAAGTTACGGCTTCGGATCTGTCCCCAGAAGCGATCGAGCGGGCCAAAATGGAGGCCTTGCAGCGAAACATACAAATCGAGTTTTCCGTAGCGGACATGCGTGAGGCCTTCCCTCACCACGGCAGACAGTTCGATGCGGTCATTTCCTGCGACAACTCGGTGCCCCACCTTTTAACCGATGACGACATACGGATGGCCTTGCACCAGTTCTACCTGTGCACCCGTCCCGGAGGCTGCTGCCTGATCAGCGTCCGCGATTATGAGAAAGAGGATTTTTCACAGCAGCAGATCAAACCTTATGGCATTCGAGTACAGGACGGGATTCGCTGGCTGATATGGCAGGTCTGGGATCCTCACGAAACGACCTACGATTTGTCCATCTATTTCGTGGAGGACAGCGGTAGAACCGAATGCCGTGCACACGTGTTTCGCTCCACCTATTATGCGATCAGAATTCCTCGGTTGATGGGATTGATGAAGGAAGCCGGATTCACGGACGTTTGTCGAGTCGACGATCGGTATTTTCAGCCAGTCCTTATCGGGACCAAGAAGGTTCGTGGAAATGATTGAGGACTGAAGACCTGAAACAGGCGCCGCTTCCCTGCAACGACATAACAGGCCTACAGCCCTCTCAGTTTGGGGGAACCGTTTCCTGCTTTTCTATGATTTCGGATTTTATTTTTATGAGGGTAACGTGAGTAAAAAGAAACTGGTTTTGTTTTTGCTTTTTCTTTCTGAAGTCGGTATGGCCTTAGGGCAGGTCAGGGCCGATGATTCCGGCAAGAGCATCCGCCTTACCGGGAACGCCCACATCGATCTGGCCTACCGCTGGCGCTGGAACGAGACCGTCGACCGGGTGACCCCCGATACTTTCGAAGGGGTACTGCGGATGATGGATCAGGATCCCACCCTGACTTATGCTCAAAGTCAGTTATCCCTATACGAGGAGATCCAGCGCAACCGGCCGGATCTTTTCCAGCGCATACGACAACGTATTGCCGAAGGGCGCTGGTCGGTGGTAGGCGGTCAGTGGGCCGAACCGGATGCCATATTGCCCGGGGGAGAATCGCTCATCCGCCAGTTTCTCATCGGTATGGAATATGCTCGAAAAGAGCTGGGAGTAGGCAAAGTGGAGATTGCCTGGGTACCCGATTCCTTCTGTGGACAAGCGCTGACCCTGCCGCAGATCTATGCCGGTTGCGGAATCAAATATTACTTGTTTGGCAGAGGCGCCCCCTCGGAAAAGCGCATCTTTCACTGGCAAGCGCCGGATGGGTCCCGTGTCCTGGCTTATAGTCTTCCGGTTCCCTATAACTCCGTGCTGCAGGAAAGCATTCTCGAAAAGCTACGGGATTGGTGGCGTATCACCGGTTGTGAGGATGCCTTAATACTTTACGGAGAAGGAGATCACGGCGGCGGTCCGCGGGAGACCGATGTCCAACGCCTGCTGGCATGGCAAAAGAGGGCCGATCTGCCCCCGATTTCACATGAAACGCCGGAGAGTTATTTTACCCGATTGGCGGCGCAGAAGCGGGAATGGCCCATATATCAGGGTGAGATGGGATTGGGAGAAGGAGAAGTGGGTACGGCCGAAGGCAGCTGGCGGGGCAGCTACACCTCGCAAACCCGCACCAAGTGGGCCAATCGCCAGATGGAAAATCTCTATCTGACGGCGGAAAAATTTGCCGCCATTGGTTCGCTGTTGCAGCGCAAGCCTCTCTTTCCCCGGGTCGATTTTCGCCAGGCATGGAAGCTGCTGCTGCGCCTGCAATTCCACGATATCCTGCCCGGAACCTCCATCGGAGACGTATTCGACGATGCCCAGCGGGATTATGACTGGCTGCGCCAGGAGGGCGAACGGCTCCTGCGGTTCGGACTGGAGGTGATCGGTTCCCGTATCGATACACGCGGCGAAGGAATTCCCCTGGTGATCTATAACCCCACTTCCTGGGCACGCTCGGAGGTGGTAGAGGCTGCGCTCTCTTTTCCCTTACAGCCGCGGGATATCGCGGTTGAGGACAGCTCCGGCCGAATGGTCCCATCGGAGATGATTTCCGCTGCCAGCGACGGAAACCTGGTACGCCTGCGGCTGTGGGTGAAAGACGTTCCTTCCATCGGATATCGATTGTTGCGGGTGAAGGAACGTAAACCGCCGGAATTCGCTGCCACATTGACTCACGGGATAAACTCCGCGGCCAACGAGTATCTCGAGGTGAAATGGGACGCCGATGGACTTGTCAGTCTCTTCGACAAGCGATTCAAGAAGGAGTGCCTTGGCGGAAAGGGGAATCGCCTTCAGCTGATCGGAGAGAAGAGCAGTTCCTCCTGGGATTATTTTCCTTCGGGAGAGGTGTTCCCTTTGCAGGCGGTGAAGACTGCCGAGATCGTGGAAAAGAGCCGATTGCAGACGGTTGTCCGCTGGGTGGACCGCAGTGACTCCTCCCTGTTCACCAGGGAGATGATTTTGAAAGCGGGGGTTCCACAGCTGGAATTTCGTCTTACCGTCGATTGGCACGAACACGACAAGATGTTGAAGATCGCTTTTCCTACCACGATTACCGAGGGTCATGCCACTTATGAACAGCCCTATGGAGTGATCGAACGGCCGACTACCGGCTCGGAATGGCCGGCACAAAACTGGATCGATTTGTCCAATGACGTCTTCGGTGTTTCGCTGCTAAATAACGGCAAGTATGGCCATGATATCGATGGCTCGACGATGCGACTCTCGGTAGTGCGAGGGGCACGGGATATGGATCCACGTATGGATGAGGGGCTGCATGCCTTCCGTTATGTGCTGTATCCGCACGTGGGGGATTGGCGAAAGGGCGACACGAACCGGGCGGCGCAGGAGATGAACCAACCTTTGCAGCCCATGCAGGAAAACCATCACATCGGGACACTGCCGCCCTGGGGAGCACGGGCACTGGTCAAGGAATCGCTTCCACCGGAATACTCCTTCTTTTCCATCGAGGGAGGAGAAAATGTGATTCTCTCCGCACTCAAGGTGCAACAGGGAGACTGGTCTCCGGCCAATCTCATCCTGCGGCTGTATGAATGCGAAGGGCGGGACACAGAGGTGAAGGTCCGCCTGCCGGCGGCGGCCAGAGAGGTTGTCGAAACCAATCACCTGGAGGATCCGCTGCCGCACCAGCCGGAGATGCAAAAGGAGGTGAACAGTTTTCGCCTGAAAATCGGCCGTCATCAGATACGGACCTTCCGCCTGGTTCTCTGATATAAATCTCTATCTGGCCGAGAATTCTTTGATTCTGTACGAAACACCTACCGGAGGAGGGCGCGGATGGATTTCAGGGTTTGCAAGGCCTGAGCATAGTCGAAATTCTGGATCTGTTGGCCGAGCCGTTTTGCGTCTTCCCCCAGAGCGTCGAGAAGGATGGATTCGGATTGTTCGAATAGATCGTTGGCCGCGGTGTCGTCTATGATCAGCATGGGTTCCAGGCGATTCAGGATGTTGTGCACCGGCACCAGGTCGACGGTATTCGCCGCTTTCCTGGGTTCTGCAACCTGGGGCAAAGCGATCTGCAGGGCACTGATGATATAGGTCAGTACGGAAGATAACACTTCCTGATGATAGCGTAACTCTTCGATAGGCTTTTGTTCCTTTGCAGCTCGTTCCATAGCCAGGGCCGTTTCTGCCAACCGTCGAATGCCCAGGGTGGCCGCGACTCCCTTCAGAGTGTGGGCCGTATGCCGAATGGCCTGATAATCTCCGGCGTCTGCTTGGGCCGTGAGGAGGTTGCCATCTTCCTGATGTCTCTCCATGAATTGCCGCAACAGCCGGAAGTAGCGTGGAACATCCCCCAACAAGGAATGCAATCCTTCTGTCGTATCCAGGCCGGATATCTCTTGCAGTGCAGCCAATGGATCGGTCTCCTGGCTTTCAACAACAGGAGGAATGGAAGGAGGGGAAGGAGGGGAAGGAGAAACAGTCCTAGCGGCAGAATCTTTTTCCCGGCGAACCGGCAGCCATTTGATCAGCTGTTCATACAGTTTCTCCGGAACTACGGGCTTGGTGATGTAATCGTTCATGCCGGATTGCAGGCATTTTTCTCGATCTTCGCTGAAGGCATTGGCGGTCATGGCCACGATAGGAATGGTTTCCTTCCCGGGTGAGGAACGGATCCTCCTGGTGGCATCCAGTCCGTCGAGCACCGGCATCTGCACATCCATGAAAATCAAGTCATAGGAGTTGCATTGGGCCATTTCCAGGGCGATCTGTCCATTTGCAGCCACGCTCACGCGCATTCCGACGGTTTCCAGCATCTGACAGGCCACCTCCTGATTGATGACGTTGTCTTCCGCCAGAAGAATATGGGACCCCTGTCTTTGGTTCAATTCCACTTCCGTATTTGCCGTTCTGGGAAGAACTGCCATGACCTCCGATTGGTTCAGTATTTCCGCCAAGGTATCGCGCAGAATGGTTGGCGTTACCGGTTTGGAAAGCACCTTGGCAATCCCTGTCTGGGTGATTTCCTGCCAGGAAATCTGATCGCCATAGGCTGTAATCAACAGGGGAAGAGGCGGATTGACCAGAGAGAGCGCACGAATCCGGCGGACCAATTCGATGCCGTTCATACCCGGCATCCTCCAATCCACAAATAACACCCTATAGGGATCTTCACTCCGGTCGGCCTCGATCATCATGGCGATGCCCACCTCCGGCGAATCGGTGGCATCAACGCGGATGCCCAGATCGGACAGTGTATTCATGAAAATCTCCCTGTCCTCCACCCTGTCGTCGATCAGGATGGCTCGTATTTCCTTAAGGGACATGAGACTCCGGAATATGGCGATCGGCAGACTCTGGGGTTTTTCGAATGGAATTTCTATCCAGAACATACTCCCTTGGCCGATCCTGCTCTCCACCCCGATGTTTCCTTCAAACATATCCACCAGACGCTTGCTGATGGCCAATCCGAGGCCTGTTCCTCCGAAACGTCGAATGGTAGAACTGTCGGCCTGTTCGAAGGGGCGGAAAAGCCTCCCCATCTGTTCCTCGCTCATGCCGATGCCGGAGTCCTGAATCTCGAATCGCAGGGTGACTATGTCGGCCATCTGATGTTTCGGGTAGGCCCGGATTTGAATCGTACCCTTTTCGGTGAATTTGACGGCGTTGCTTACAAGATTCAACATGATCTGGCCGAGCCGGTGGCCGTCGCCTCGCAGCAGGAGCGGGATATGGTCCAGGTCAACCGTCAGATGCAGGCCTTTGGCGGCAATCTGATCCGAAACAATACTGCAGATATGGTCGATGATACGGGCCGGTTCGAAATCCTCTTTTTCCAGGACGATCTTACGGGCTTCAATCTTGGAGAGATCCAGGATGTCGTTAATAATCTGCAGGAGATGCTGTGCGGCGCCGGAAAGCTTGTCCAACTGGTTGATTTGTTGCGGGGTAAGCGGATCGTGCTTGATCAGATGAGCAAAGCCGATGATGGCATTCATGGGAGTACGGATTTCATGGCTCATGTTGGCCAGGAAGGCACTTTTAGCCTGGCTGGCCATTTCGGCGGCGGCTTTGGCTATCTCCAACTCTTTGGTACGGGTGGCCACCAGATCCTCGAGGTGCAGCCGGTATTCCTCCAGCAGTTTGGCACTCTCCACCTTTTCGGTAATGTCCAGGCCTGTTCCCACAAGAACCTGCTGCTCGTCGAGGAGAATGTATTTTCCGGTTATTAAATAAGGTGTGTGTTCAGAATTTTTACTGATGACCTGAGCTTCGATGCTGAAGTCCGCTTCGTTGGAAAAGCGCTCCAACCGCGGTACTATCTTGGATTGATCGCCGGCAGAGAAAAAGTCGAGAAAATTCATTTTCCCGATCTCTTCCTCCGAATATCCGGTCACATCCTCAAAACGCTTGTTCCAGATGAG
The DNA here is from genome assembly GCA_964617125.1 of uncultured Acidobacteriota bacterium. Taxonomy (GTDB): domain Bacteria; phylum Acidobacteriota; class UBA6911; order CAINFC01; family CAINFC01; genus CAZTVS01. The sequence goes on along the minus strand of CAZTVS010000011.1, from coordinate 18,389 downwards.
AAACCGGCCATCGGTATGAACGGCAAAAAACAGGCCGGCCACCGACTGCATAATCGTTTGTCGATATCTTTGCTCCTGCCGTGCCAGAGCCTCAGTGGCGGAAAATTCCAAGGCAAAGCCCAGATTGTGCGTGAGCCTTTCGAACAATTCGATCTCCTGATCATCGAAATAGCCCGCTACGTCGGCAAATAAATTGAAAGCCACCTTCACCCGATTGGAAACAAGGATAGGGAATACGGCCGAGGAGCGGTATCCGAGATCGGCAAGGATCGTATGCCAGGCATTCTTGTCGCCACCTCTGACAATATCGTTGCAGACATAGGGCTTTCCGGTCCGCACCACTCGTCCGATCTGGCCTTCACCGGAAGAAGCGGTCTCCATCAGCTCTAAATAGCTCGGAAGGGCGCCGGTATGGGCTACCAGTCGGACCTTGTCTTCGGCATCGATACTTCCGACCCATGCCGTTTGAAACCCGCCTACATGAACGGCAATACGACAAATCTCCTGAAAGAGAGCTTCTTTGTCCCGAATTCGGACGATCGCTTCGTTGATGCCGCTGATCACCGCATAGACGCGATTCAGTCGATGGATACGGTCCTCATTCTCTTTGCGCGAAGTGATATCCTGAACGATTCCTAAGCCTGCCTGGGGTCGGCCGAATTCATCGAACTGCATCTCCGCGATTTCTTCCACCCACTTGATTTCCTTTCCGACCAGGATACGGTGTTTGATTTTATATGGGGCTCCTTTCATGGCCTGATCCCAGGCGTCCAGGACCTTTCGCAGATCGTCGGGATGAACACTTCTGGCAAAATCCTCAAAGGAGAGCGGAGTTTCCGGGGGGATTCCGAAGAGATGATACGTCTCGTCGGACCAGATCAGTTTGTTTTCCGGAATGTCCAGGTGCCAGTGACCGGTCAGGGATACTTCTTGGGCCCGTTTAAGAAACCTTTCATTCTGGCGTAACGCCCGAACAGCGTCCAGACGGCGTTTATTGAGCAGGGCCATGCCCAGCAGATCGGCGATCTGGCATCCGAAGGTGATCTCGTCCGATTCCCACTGGTGAGCCCGATTTACATGTTCCAGGCAAAAAGTCCCAAGATTTTCTCCTCCGGACAGGATACTGCAATCGAGCATGGAGGTGATGCCACAAGGAATCAAATACGCTTCGATATAACCGGTGGTTCGGGGATCGGTGTAGGGATCGCCGGCATCCACGTAGCGGGAGGTCATCAAGGCCTCAAATTCCTTTTGAAATTCGTTTTTTTCCAGGATTTGCCCCCGGGAATGTTTCTTTCCCGAGGCCTGGTATAGATCCTGGCATACAAGCTGGGTGCGCTCCGGGTTACACAACCATATCGAAACCCTCTCTATACCCAGGGATTCCGCCAACAGCTCGGTCACATCAACGGCGAAATCGGAAAATTCGCCGTTGATGTATGATTCGGAAGCGTTGAGCATGCCTAAAAGCCGGTTGTATTGCTGCACCCGTCTGGAGGTAGCCAGCTGCTCCATTTCCCAGGTTTTCTGTTCGGAAATATCCTGTCCGACCAGGGAGATGAGTGTCTTCTCGCCTTGCTGGATCTGTTTCAATCGGACATTCATGTCCCGAGTGGTGCCGTCCTTGTGCCAGTACTGGATTTCCAGTTTCTTGGAATACTCGGCCGCCGTCTTTTGGGTGATCAGGGCCAGTTGAGCAATGGTCAATTCGGACTGGATATCCGAAAGCGTCAATAAGGAGAATTCTTCACGCGAGTAACCCAGAATCTCATACGCCGCCATATTGAAATCGATGAAACGGCCTGTCTGGGGATCGATGAGGATGATAGAATCGGTAGTCTGGCTGAACATGAGGTCGACAAGCTGTTCGCGTTCCCGTAGTCGGTCCGCTGCCTGCCGACGATTGATGGTCTCCGTAAGCCGGTGAGCTATCGCCTCTAAGAGAATTCTCTCCTCCAGGAAAAAAGGTCCCTCAAATTCGTTCGGTCTTTCTTCATGGTAAACCACCGTCAAACGGAAATTTTCACCCTCCTGGGTTCTGTCATCGGCCACCTGCATCCAGGGTGTCGCAACAAATTCGGCCGTACCGTACTGCCGACCGGCATATTCGATGTGGGCGGTGGTAATCTCCGGATACTGCCAGGCCATGCAAATTTGTTCCAGTACCTGCTGAAACATCTTGGCCATGGGAATCTCGATGTTTTCCGTCAGGGTGAATGTTTCATACAGGCAACGCTGTTCCTTGACTCTTTCTCCCAAGGCATGCTGGTAGCGGCGGCTTTCCGTCACATCCCGGGCGATCCCCAGGATTCCCATCAACCTGCCTGCCTTGTCATACATCGGTGTCCGGATGGTCTCGAACAGTCCGCAATAATCTCCATTGTCCAGCCGGAGCCACTCTTCCGTAGTGATCGATTGTCCCGTTTTCGAGGCCAGGCGATCGTTGCGTTGCAGGATCTCGGCGGTGCTCTTGGAAAATAAATCGTAATCGGTCCTTCCGATGACTTCTCCCGGTTTTACATGGTAAATCTTTTCCACCACCGGATTACAGGTCAGGTACACACCCTCCGGATCCTTGGTCCACACCGGGTCGGGAATCGTCTGAACCAAGGTTTGCAATTGGCTCTTTTCGTTTTCCAGAGCCTCCTCGGCGTTCTTGCGTGCGGAGATGTCGTTGATGCAGGAGAGGATGAAGGGCTCATCCTCAAAGTCAGTAATGGATGCGGATATCAGAGCACAAAGAGAACGCCCCTTCCTGTCGTGCATCCGAAGCTCCATATCGAAGGCTCCTCCTCCCGCCAGAAGGCGCCGCAGGAGGCGGTTGTACTCGTCGGTATTGTTGAAAAACTGTTTGGAATACACTTCCTCCGTCGAATCTTCCGGGATGCCGAACAAGGCCCGGGCCCGTTGGTTGCAGAAATGAAGAGCTCCATCCCTCATGCGTGTCAGAGTCAGGGGGAAAGGGGCGTTTTCCATCAATTTGCGGTAGCGTTCCTCACTCTTGAGCAAAGCCTTTTGGAAGCGGTAGGATTCGGTGATGTTTCGCACGATGGCGATACACTGCTGCCTGTCCCGGGTGGAACTCATCCGACATTCAAAATGGCTTTTGCCTTTCGGCATGTCCAATTCGTATTCGAAGCGGATCATACCTTCCCGATGCAGCGCCGTTTCCAGATTCCTGCGGAAAAGAATTCCTACATCCTCCGGCAGGATATCGGTTAACGGTTTCCCCAGAAAGTCCGCGCCGGGAAGAAAGAGGTCCGCTTCATTCTGCGCCCGGTAGTCACAAATCGTTCCCTTGGTGTCGAAGATAAACAACAGGTCAGGTATGACCTGAAACATGGAGTCTAAAAGCGTTTCTTGCCGTTCGGCCCGTCTTTTGGTCGATCGCGAGTCGGTGACATCCTGGATATCGCCGATGACAACCAAAATACCGAGAATCCTGCGGTCTTCTGTCCGGCACGGTTGGGCGGTCAAGTGCCCCCATACCTCGGACCCGTCGGCGCGTATATACAGGCGATCCACTTCGATGTGGGATATCTTTCCATCACGTATGGCCTGGATTGTCTGGATGGTCGGCTCCCGATCTTCCTTGTGTAAGTGGTTCAGGTAATTAGCAACGGCCAAAGCCTCCTGCGCAATACCAAAAAAGTCGGCGAGATAACGATTCCCGAGAAGGAAATTTCCCTGGAGATCAATCAGACCGATTCCGAAATGGGCGGTATCGAAAACCAGTCGTAAAAGTGCTCTTCCCGGCAATAGGCTGATCTCGGGGGACGAGAGTTCAGCCGTATCGGTCTTTTCGGGAGGACCTTGCAGCTGCCCTTTCCGATCGGGTGTAGAGGTGACGGTTACAGCCTTGGCGGCTACTTTCTTGCTCCTTTTCGGAACGGATTTGGTCGAGGGTCGATCCGTTTTCTCCGTGGAAGTAGATTTGGATGATTTGGTCATAACGAGTTTTTGTCAGTACAGTCGGAAAGCATCCGATACATGTTTTGAAAGGTTGTCCACTCGGCATCGAAGGCATCCACGATATCCGGATCGAAATGCAGTCCCCTTTGTCGGTGGATATAGTCGGCGGCATCCTCCGTGCTCCATGCATCTCTGTAGATTTGCGGATTGGTCAAGGCGTCGTAGACATCGGCCAGAGACATCAGTCTTGCCGGAAGAGGGGTCGCGAGCTTCGATAAACCATCAGGATATCCAGTACCATCCCATCTCTCATGGTGATGCAAGGCGATTTCTTTCGCTGTTTCCAGAAAACGCAGGGACTCCGGTTTGTTGCGGCCCATGGAAGATACGGCGGCTCTTTCCATTCGGTCGATGGCGTTACCGATCGTATTTGCGCCTGCAAGGCAGTGAGTTTTCATGGTCTCCCATTCTTCGGAACCGAGTTTTCCACGCTTGAGTAGGATAGAATCGGGAACGCTGATTTTTCCGATGTCGTGCAAGGGGATGGCTTTGAGGATTCGGGATAAAGCGAGATCTTCGAGGTCGGAGGCGAAACGGGGGTGAGACTGTAACCGGCGGGCGAGGATTTCAACGTAGGCCTGAGTGCGTTCGATGTGTCTGCCGGCATTGGAATTGCGCGTTTCTGCAAGTTGAGCCAGTGCCCCCAGGCAGGCATCCTGAGTGGTAAGTATCTCCCGCATGTATCGAGCCACTTCGGCTTCCAGCTGATCTTTCTGGCTTTTCAGCCGGTCGCGGCTTCTTTTGATTTCCAGATGGGTTCTTACCCTCGACAATACGAGGACAGGTTTCAGAGGTTTGGTGAGGTAGTCGACAGCTCCCATCTGTAACCCGTACTCTTCATCCTGTATCTCCCCCAGAGCGGTGACGAATAATACCGGTATGTCCTGTGATTTTTCGTTCTTTTGCAGGCAGGAAAGCACCGCATATCCATCCATTCCGGGCATCATGACATCGAGCAGAATCAGATCCGGCGCCTGTGCGGTGTTGGCGATATAGTGAAGTGCTTGTTCTCCGGACCGGCAGGCGTGCACTATATAGCTGGGGCTCAGCAACTGGCTGAGAATCGACAGGTTGACCGGCTCGTCATCCACGATAAGAACGATCGGTTTTTCCATGGGATTTTCCGCTATTCCTCATCCAGATATTCCGAATTGAAGATAACCGAGCCGTCCGGTCCCCAATTGACTTTGGTGATTCCCGGTTCGGAGGCTTCCAGGCGCTTGCGCGCGATCTCCTCCCGGTTATCCTCCTTTTTTGCGGCACGCATCTCTTCTGCCAGGCGGGCACTCTCCTGCTGCAGGTCCCGATAGGCGAGTACCTGGGCCAGAGTCGCTACCAGCTCGTAGTCATTCCAAGGTTTGGATAGGAAACGCTGTATGCCGACTTCGTTAATGGCGGTTATCAGACCGTTCAAATCGATATAGGCCGACATGATCAGACAGGATACATCCGGCTGGATTTTTCGAATTTCTTTCAGCAAGGTAACTCCGTCGATCTCCGGCATGCGATAATCGGAGAGGATCAGATCATAATTGGTATGTCTGGCTTTCTCCAGGGCGGCCATGGGGTTATCGCAGATTTCGACCATCAGCTCGAAAACCGTATTGCCGCTGGAACACGGAGTATGCAGCAGAAGACGGCGCAAGGCCCTGAGGATGTCTATTTCGTCGTCGATAATCAGTATGTGTTTCATCGTACCCCCTGTGATTAGGTTAGTTTGTCGCGACACTCTCCGGGCGGATATGCAGAACGATCGGCAGTCCTTCCCTGCTGGCGTAAAGCTTAATGCTGTTGATCAGCCGGGCATCCAGAGTGAAATTTTCCGCCAGCAGGATGGTTCCGTTGTGGCTGAGAAGATCCCTGGCGAGGACCATGCCGATTTCCAGTTTTTCCACCGGAACCAGCAGGTCTTGTCCCAGTTCCTCGCTTGGCTGCACCACCAGGGTGAGGAATGCTTCCAACACCTGAGGGTCGTAACGCTGACCTCGAGTTTGAATCATCGTCTCTCGGGCCTGCTCGGGATCCATCTTCCTGTCGGTATTGATGGCATGTTGCAGACAATCATAGTCGTTACAGACGGCCAGAATACGTGCCCCGATGGGGATGTCTTCTCCGACCAGTCCGTCGGGAAATCCGCGTCCGTCATACCGTTCATGGTGGGACCGGATAATGGCGGCCACCGGATACAGTTCCGCCAATGGCATCAGGGCGCTGGACCCATCGATGCTGTGCCGATGATAACGTTCCATCTCGCTTACCGACATGCGGGTCAGCGACCGGTTGAATAATGCATCGGAAAACCCGATCTTTCCTATATCGTGAAGCATGGCAGCGACCACGATATCCTGTTGCGCCTCTTCATTCAGGTTCATGCGTATCGCCAATTTTTTAGCCAGGCCGGCTACCCGGCGGGCGTGTCCTCCGACCGTCCCTTCCCGCAATTCCATCAGTGTAGAAAAGATCTTTATGCTCAGCAAAAAGTTCTGGCGCAGATGGTTGTTGGCCTGAGCCAGCTGCCGTGTGCGCTCCTGGACCCGTCGTTCCAGATCATCGTTGAGCGCTTTCAGTTCTTCGTTTTGTCTTCGCGTGAGTTCCACCAGGCGGACGTTTTCCTTTTCCAGGCGACGCCGTTCCAAGGCATCGCGAACGATCAGCAGGATGCTGTGTTCCTCCCAAGGCTTGGTGATAAAGCGATAGATCTCCCCTTGATTGACGGCGGCGACGATGGAATTGATATCGGCATAGCCGGTCAGAATGATGCGTATCACTTCCGGGTAGCGGTTGCGGACCTGTTCCAGAAACCTGGCCCCATCCATCTCCGGCATGCGCATATCGGAGATCACCAGATCCACATGATGGGACGCCATAATTTCCAGGCCGGTAATCCCGCTGTCTGCGGTCAGGATATGGTAGCCATGCGGTCGGAAAAGCCTTTGCAATGCCTTGAGGATAGACGATTCGTCATCGACGAAAAGCAGAACCGGCGGCGTCGGTTCCGGTCCGGAGTTCGTGGTGGAGTTGTCTTCGAGGTTCATGGTGTCGTCTCTCCGGCCGCCGGTGGTTTTCCTTGGATCGGCAATTGAATGCGGAAGGTTGTTCCCACTCCTACGGTGCTTTCCACTGTCAGGGCACCCTGGTGCCTCTGGATGATTCCATAAGCCAACGATAGGCCAAGTCCCGTTCCTTTTCCTACCGGTTTGGTGGTGAAAAAGGGTTCAAAGATCCGATTCAGGTTTTCCGGAGGGATCCCACGGCCCGTATCGCTGATTTCGATCACCACCGTGTCGTCGATCTTTCTGGTGACGATGTTGATCTTTCCTTTGCTTTCAATGGCGTGAGCGGCATTGACCAGAAGGTTCATGAATACCTGGTTGATCTGGGAAGGTTCGCAGTTGACCTCCGGCAAAACGCCATAATCCTTGATGACCTCGGCTTTGTATTTGATTTCGTTCCAGACCAGGTTGAGCGTGCTCTCCAGACCAAGATGGAGATCGGATTGTTTCCATACCTGTTCGTCGGTTCGGGAAAAGGCCCTCAGGTCGGCGACAATACGGCGCATCCGTTCCATTCCGTCCTTCGACTCCGCCAGCAGGTCCCGGGTATCCTGATTCAGATAGTCCAGATCTTTTTCCATCAGCAGATTTTCAAAGGACTTTCCGACCGAGGGATCTGCCATATCCTTGAGACGGTTACGGGCCGCCTCGATGATCTGCATGTAGTCGTCCACATATTTGGAGAGTGTCCCCAGATTGGAAGTGACAAAACCGATCGGATTGTTCAATTCGTGGGCGACACCGGCAGCCAAAAGTCCCAGTGCGGCCATCTTTTCCGCCTGTAAGATCTGGTTTTGGGTGGTTTCCAGTTCCCGGGTGCGTTGTATGATCTTTTCTTCGAGTCGGATGTTTTCCTCAGACAGCCTGTCGCGGGCCTGTTTGAGCTCCAGGTGCAGACGGACACGTGCCAGAACGATGGCCGGGCGAACCGGTTTGGTGATGTAATCGACCGCTCCCTGGTCCAATCCCTGCTGCTCGTCCTTGTCGGCACCCAGCCCGGTGACAAAGATTACCGGTATCGGAGCGGTTATCGGATTCTCTTGCAGTTTGTGCAGCACCGCATATCCGTTCATTTCCGGCATCACCACATCCAACAGAATCAGTGCAGGAATGGGATCTGTCTGTGCCGCATGCAGGGCCTGTTCTCCAGATCTGGCGGCTCGAACCCGGAAATGATTGGCTTTCAGGATGCGGGACAAGACCTCGATATTTTCCGCCTGGTCGTCGACCACCAGAATGATTGCATTTTCCGTATCGGTTCTGTTTTTACAGGGACTGGAGTTATCGCTCATTACATCACCTTATCTCCGAAAAGGTTCCATGGATTCACAAGACAATCGAAGCATCCTTAAGAGATTCGGGTGAATCCCGGATCGGCATATTGTTGTGAGATCTTTAGAAACGTGTCCTGAATTTCCCGAAAGGCATCGACGATATCCGGATCGAAATGGGTGTTCTTCTTTTCCCATACGATCTGGACAGCCTGTTCGTGAGATACTACCTCTTTATAAATCCGCCGGCTGATGAGGGCATCATACACATCGGCCACAGCCATGAGTCGAGCCGGGATAGGTATGTCATCGCCTGATAAACCTTTCGGATATCCGGTTCCATCCCATTTTTCCTGATGGTATAAAGTAATTTCCTTGGCTATCCGCAGGAAACTGATATGGATTCCCAGGGTTTTTTCCGCGTGTTCCAAGGCATCCCAGCCCAGGGTGGTGTGGGTTTTCATGATCTCCATCTCCTGGGGATCCAGGAAGCCTGGTTTCAGAAGAATATGATCGGGAATGCCTACCTTGCCGATATCGTGAAGTGGAGCCGATTTGACCAGGAGGGCAATGTTCTGGTCGGTGAGAAAATGCTTGAAACGCGGATGCGTCTGCAGCTTCAGAGCCAGAGCCTTGATATATTGCTGGGTCCGCTGGATATGGTTTCCGGTGCTCAAATCGCGGGTTTCGGCAAGTGAGGCCAGGGCCAGCATGGTGACGTCCTGAATGGCTTTTAATTCCCGCGTTCTGCGGAAGATCTCCTGTTCCAGATAAGTATTCTTGTCACGCAGAAAATCCGCCGAGGCCTTCAATGTCAGGTGTGTCTTGACTCGGGCTAATACGATAGGCGGACTGATCGGCTTGGTGATGTAATCCACTGCTCCCAGTTCCAGTCCCCGTTTTTCATCCTCCACATCGGTTCGTACCGTGAGAAAAATGATCGGAATATTGCGCGTTTCTTGACATTCCTTGAGCTGTCGGCAGATTTCGTATCCGTCCATGCCCGGCATCATGATGTCCAAGAGGATCAGGTCGGGTTGGGGAGGCGATTGAGCGATACGCAGGGCTTTCTCGCCGTTGGTCGCCACTTTCACTTTGTATTCGTCTTTCAGAAGATTACTCATCAAAGCCAGGTAATCGGGGGTGTCGTCGACTACCAGAATCGATGCCTTATTACCGGATCCGGTTTCTATTTCCATTCGGTGCCTCAAAATGAAAAGGAATTGGAAGAGACTTGGGAGGACGGATTGCATCCTTCCACTGCCATATGGTGATTCAACATGGCGGCGTGTAAAGCGGCTAAAGCTTTGTCGAATTCGAAATCCTGAACGGCGGATTCGATGGTGAGGAACTCCTGCGAAAAAGCGGCATGAAAAAGATCGGCATTCCCGTTCAACAGATCGCCTGCAGAAGAATCGTTCTCCTGCAACAGGACAGTCAAACGATGGCAGAGGAACGCCAGCCGATTTTTATCGAGGGAAATGACGACAGGGTTCTTTTCCGTCAACGATTTCACCTCCAAATCCTCCAGCACTTCCGATAAGGAATGACTGAACGACAGGATCCTTTGCTCCAGGTTTTCTCGGGGAAATCGCTTTCGGATCGCTTGTTCCAGATCGGCTGCGCTGCTGCTCAGACGGAATGCACCGATATTGCCGGCGACACTCTTGATGGTGTGCGCTTTGCGCTCGGCCGTGGTCCAATCGCCCTGGTCCAATGCCCGGCGTATTTCCACGTCCGTTTCTTTCTGAGAAGTCCGGAATCGGCGCAGCAAGGAGAGATATAGATCTTTTTTTCCCATCACCAGACTCAATCCGGCGTCGAGATCCAGGCCGGCGATGTTCTGCGGCAAGACGGTTTCTTCTTCGATTTGCAGCATCCGATACCGTGCTGGTGACGAAGTCGTTTCTTTTTTCACCGGGAGTGGTTGAATCCATTGGAGCAGAATCCTCCAGAGGATATCGGGATCGATCGGTTTGGAGATGAAGTCGTTCATTCCGGCCGCCAGGCAGGCATCCCGATCCTGCTGCATGGCACTGGCCGTCATGGCCACAATGGGAATTTCTTTCAATGAGGGTGTCCGGCGCATCTCCACCGCAGTCTGAATTCCATCCTTCTCCGGCATCTGGATATCCATGAGTATCAGGTCATAGCTGGATGATTGCGCTTTATCCAGAGCGATTCGTCCGTTATCGGCGGTATCTACCTGAAAACCGGCATCGGTCAATAGTTCGACGGCTACTTCCTGGTTCAGTTCATTATCTTCCGCCAGCAGAATATGAGCTCCCCGAATCGCAGCCAGGTTTTCCATAAGAGGCGAAATGCTTTCCGCGGCGGGTGGTGGTGTATGCTTGTCCAGTCGATCCCGGCCCAGGGTTCGTATCACCACATCGAACAGGAGCGAAGGGGTTACCGGTTTGATCAGGACTTCGTCAAATCCTATTTCGTCCGCCAACCTCATTACATCCTCCCGACCATAGGAGGTGACCATGATCAAATGAGGTGTCCTGGCTAATCCCAGCTTTTTTATCTCCCGGGCGGTATCGATTCCATCCATAACCGGCATATGCCAGTCGATGAAAGCGACGGCAAGCGGCTGTTCGGACTTATCGGCGCGGCGGATGGCTGCAATGGCTGCCTGGCCGGAGGCCGCCTCGGTGACGTGAAACGTCATGCTGTTCAACATCTCTCGCAAAACCAAGCGGGCGTTCTCATTGTCGTCCACAACCAGAACGGGGCAACCGCGCAGGTCGGGCTCCGGCAGAAGGACTTTTTTAGGCAGGGCGCCGGTTTCCACCCATAGGGTAAACCAGAAGGTACTCCCTTTGCCGTAACAGCTTTCCACACCGACTTGACCGTCCATCAACTCGGCCAGGCGTTTACAGATGACCAACCCCAGGCCGGTACCCCCATATTTACGGGTGGTGGAGGTGTCGGCCTGCTGGAAACTCTGAAACAGCTTGCTTTGCTGTTCTCCGGTAAGGCCGATTCCCGTGTCGCGAACGGCAAAATAGAGAAGTACTTTACCGTCTTTGCGATCCTGCACCCGGATGATGATGTCGATTTCTCCTTTTTCCGTGAATTTGATGGCATTGGTGGCATAGTTCAGCAGGATTTGTTTGATACGTAGAGAATCGCCGATGAGTTGGTGAGGTACTTCCGGCGAGATATCAAATACCAATTCCAACCCCTTGGCGGCGGTTTTCTCCAGAAGGAGCCCTGCCAGCGAATCCAGCAGTTTTTCTGTTTCGAATTCCGCATTCTCGATGGTCAGTTTGCCTGCTTCTATCTTGGAGAAATCCAGTATGTCATCGATAATGTTGAGCAGATGCTGGCCGGAGTTGTAAATCTTGGTCAGGTAGTCTCTTTGCCGGGCGGAAAGCTCGGTTTTCAAGGCCAGATGCGACATGCCCATCATTACGTTCATCGGCGTGCGGATTTCATGGCTCATGTTGGCCAGAAAATCGGATTTGGCCCTGGTGGCCGATTCGGCGGCTTCCTTGGCTTCACGAAGAGCCTCCGCGGCTTCCCGCTCTTTGGTTACATCTTCCAAAATGGCCACTAAACCCTTCGACAGGTCGTTCCGATCCAGGGCCTGGCATCTTGCCCGGCACCTGAACGTGGTCGTATCCTTGCGTATCATTTGCTGTTCAAAATTACAGAGGCCCTTCTCGGCCAGGTCGGCGGCTACTTTGCGACCGATGAAGAGGAAAGACTCCTCGTCGGCATACCAACAGCGCGTCGTCCTGCCGACGAGTTCGCCCCGTTCATAGCCGTAAATCTCTTCCAGTTTGTGATTACATCGCACAATGATCCGATCTTTTATGAAGACGATCCCGGTAGTAGCTCCGTCAAAAATGGCCTGTTGCTCTTCATTGATGGCGCTGAGTTCCCTGGTTTTTTCCTCTAGCCGGCCCGCCTGTTCCCTGGTGGCTTCCAGCAGTTGCCGGGTGGTGAGGTTGCTGAGCAGAATCCCCAGTTGCGGAGCCACTACTTCGGGCAGCTCCTGCAGCAATTCCATTCGAATGTCATCCAGAGGAGCAAAGGAGGCTAATTCGATCAGTGCCGTCAGCCGGCCCCTGATGGGGAGGACGGTAATCACCTTGGGCGACTGCGCTCCCAAACCGGAAGAGATCGTCAGGTATTCGGGAGGGAGATCCCGAAGCATCATTGGCCGGCCGGTTTGGGCAGCTTCTGCTACCAGTCCTTCCTGTAATGCGGGACCGAGGCTCCGGCACTTTTCCTCGGTGACGCCGAAGCAGCCGTGGCAGGATAAGCGGGTGGCACCTTCTTCCTGAAGATAGAAAGCCCCGGCTCCGCATGGAAGCATGGGCACAAGTTGAGACAGGAGTCTGCGGGCAAAATCGGATAGGGATTCGGATTGCTGCAGATCGCCGGCAATTTTCGACAGGTTGTTCTTGATCCAGTGCTGTTGTTCTATTTTGCTTTGTATGAGGCGGTGATCTTCCAGAGTGCGCGCCAGGTCTCCAATCTCCGATCGGTCCTCTTCATAACCGAAGCGTATGTCGATGTCTCCCGCAACCAGCCGTCGGGTTTTCCTGGTCAGAGTCACGATCGGAGTGATGACCTTGTGGTGAAAGAAAAAGAGCAACGCGATCAGGATGCTTGCCATATTCAGGATGTTGGTCCAGATGGCGATCCATTTTATGGTGTCGGCTCTTTCGGAAAAGGATTGAGCCTGCATGGAGATACGGGTTTCTATATTGCTGCCGGCGCTTCGTATAAGATCGACGACGGATAGTCGTGCCTGCACATACCTTTCCCCGTATAACAGGCTCGTGGCAAGCGGAGGATTGCCTCGGGAAACGGCGTCTATGGCCTCCTGTTCCATGGCCAAAAGGGCATCCGACCGGCTTTGAATCGTTTCCAGAAGGACTCTCTCGGATCTAGTCAGACCGGCCTGATATAGAGGTTGGAAAGAGCTGTTCCTCAAATCGGTGGAGGTTCGTTCGATCAGAAAGTCGTTCCGGTATCGGCTCTCTCCGGAAACGGCATAGGCCCGCGCGGCCGTAATGCGCCGATCGATATGTTCGATCCATTGATTGGTGGCATGGATGCATCCGATCAGAGTGTCGCGGATTTGCTTGCGTTGTTCAAACTGCTTGTAGGAGTAGTATACCGTGCCTATGCTAATACAGGAAAAAAGGAAGAAAAGGCATGTAATCAGCTTGGCAGCGTGATGGATACGCATGCAATTTTCCTTCGATTCTGTGATTTGCGTTCTATGGTGGTCATGGCTTTTACGATCGATCTGGCCGGAACCATAGATTCGATTTACCGGTCGGCTTCCTCGATCAACTCGGCACTCGATCGAATCCAATCTGGTATACGGTTCCAGACCCCGGCATCCCGAAGATAGGGCTCGTCCAGTTCGGAACCCGGGAACCCGGCATGATCGGTAAGGAGCGAATGGGCGATATGGTTGGCTACATGGATAAGACAAAGAAGATCGGCCTTCTTCTCCGGACTATCACCCGGTCGATGGTGCAGGGCAACCGCTTTCACGATGCCGTCGGGCAACCCCCACAAACCAAGGAGATACGCGCCTACTTCCGCATGGGTGGAACCCAGCAAATTCATCTCCGCCGCCGCCCTATGCCAGCCTTCGGACTTCTGCCGCGCCAGTACCTCCTCATACCGATCCGGAAGATTGGAGGCAAGAATAATCATCCCCAGGTCGTGAAGTATTCCGACGGTGAAGGCCTCGTCAGTTTCCGTTTTCGACTTGCCTTCCAGTTGCCATATCTTTTTGGCGATCCCGGCAGTCATCTGGCAGTGATTCCAGAGGTATTCCAAGTTGAATCCGGGGATCTTCCTGTCGTCAAAGCTGGAAAACACCTTCACCGACAGAACCAAAGCCTGAAGGATATCGGTTCCCAGGTAAGCTACCGCTTCTGCAGGATTGGTGATTCGGCGTCGAATTCCGAAGAAGGGAGAATTGACCAGTTGAAGGATTTTGGTGGTCATTCCCGGGTCCTGGCTGACGATATCGGAGATTTTTGGAATGGAAACGCTGGGTGACTGTAATTCCTGAACGATGCTGGTATAGAGCGTCGGCAGACTCGGCAGCGACTCGATTTGAGACACCAGAAGCTCCAGCTTTTCGTCGGCGAGTATTTTACGCAGATCCAAAGCCTGGTTGATCGTCGATACCAGAGTCTCGTTGGGGCAAGGTTTTGCGAGATACTGGTGCGTGATCCCGACCGAACGGATGATCTGTTCTTCGTCGGCCTGTCCCGAGAGAATCATTCGAATGACCTGCGGATACCGTTTTTTAACCTCGGTCAGGAACTGCAGTCCGCTCATCTCCGGCATTTTCATGTCCGATATGACGATGTGGATCTGCTCTCGGGCCAGGATTTCCAGACCTTCCATGCCGTTGTTGGCGAAGAACATGTTCCAGTCGCCGCGAAAACCGTGCAGCGCCCGCCTCAAGGCGTGCAGAATCATGGATTCGTCATCGACAAAAAGGATCGCCGGTTTCATTTTTTCTTTTCCTGTTTCTCACACTATGGGCAACCGTACAAAGAAGGTTGTGCCTACCCCCGCTTCCGTCTCGAAGCGGATGGTTCCGTTGTGTTTGTTCACCACCGAGTGATAAACAATGGTCAACCCCTGCCCCGTTCCCTTGCCTACTGATTTGGTAGTGAAGAAGGGGTCGAAAACCTTGGGTTGAACCCAATCCGGTATTCCTGCGCCGGTATCCTTGATCTGTATTTCGGCCCAGTTTCCGTCGCGTCTTGTCAAGACGGTAATTTTGCCCTTCCGACCGGGAGTGGATTCGACGACGCCGGCCACGGCCTGGGCGGCGTTGATAACCAGGTTCAGGATGATCTGATTCAGATCTCCGATGAGGCAACGGATAGGAGGGATGGTTCTATCGAAATCGGTTACCACATCGGCAACATACTTCCATTCATTCCGACAGACGATCAGAGTGGTTTCAATCGCCTGATGCAGGTTGACCGCCGTTTTTTCCGGGGGACCGGGGTGGGAAAATTCCTTCATCGCTTTCACGATGGTGGACACTCTCTCCACGCCTTCAATCGTCTGAGAAACGGCTTTGGGTATTTCGCTGAGCAGGTAAGGCATATCCAGATCCGCCAGCGCTTTTTCCAATTCGTCGATCCTTTTTGCGTCGGTTTCTCCATTCTGTGTCGTTGAAAAAAAACGCTCGTAGAGGCCGATGGCCGCCTGCACTTCCCGGAATGCATCCTGTAAAAAACGGGCATTGTCGCTGATGAACTGTGTCGGGGTGTTGATTTCGTGGGCGATGCCGGCAGCCAGCTGTCCTACAGATTCGAGCTTCTGCGCCTGACGAAGCTGTACTTCCATCTGGGCGTGTTTTTTCTCGGACAGCTTTCGGTTGGTGATGTCTCTGGAGATACCGAACGTGCCGACGATGTTTCCTGCCTTATCCAGAAGAGGCATCTTGGTGGTAGATACCCAGGCGGAGGGGCGGTCAGACCAGGTCTCTTCTTCCTCCAGGTCGATGATGGGGATGCCTGTACGGAGAATCCGCTGTTCGTCTTCAAAGGCGGGCCTGGCATGGTCTTCGCTGAAAATGTCAAAATCGGTTTTTCCGATCAACTGTTCCGGATCCGTAAAACCGTGCCTGGTGGCGAACGCCTTGCTGACTTGGAGGAACCGGCTTTCGGCATCTTTGAAATAGATCATATCGGGGATGTTGTCCATCAGGGTACGGAATTTTTGCTCACTATCCTGTAGATTATGTTCCATCCGCCTGCGATCGGTGATATCGAGGCCAAAACAGAGAAACCCCACGATCCGTTCCTGGTTTCGTATTTCCCCATTCTGCCAGACGACTTGCCGTTCCTCGCCCTTCTTGGTAAGAATGGGATTCTCGAAGGTTTTGGGCAGGGTGAGGGTGCCGGCACATTGAAACTCTTTCCAGACTTCGGAGTAGCGGTCTTTTGGAACCAGGATTTCAAACCAGTTTTTCCCTCTCAGCTCCGAACGGGAATAGCCGGTAATTGTTTCTGCCGCCTGGTTTAAAACCGTAACGTATCCTTGGTGATCCAATCCAACCACGATAGCATTCGCGCTGTTGAAAAGGATTTTGGCATACTCTTCTGCCGATGGCTGGGAATAATCGGCGTTCCGGTCAGCGTCGGCAATCGGTGCTCTTTTACCGGCAGATGATACGGCCTTTGATGAACTTGCCATAATCTATTCGGGGGGACAGAAAATACCCGGGTTTTTATCTTGAGTCGTATGCTAATATTTTACGGTCTTGGGTTGGTGTTGTCGAATTGGCGAACGTGAATCCGACGGTGCGTTTGGCGGCTGATTCCTCCGATCGCCGTTCCGCCGTTTCCCCTCCTGGTTATATCTTGACAAGCATCTTGCCCCCCAACTAAAATCCAGCTATGACACAACAAGACAAAACCAAATCGTCCGCAGTCCAAATCATTGGAAAATATCGCTGGTACATCTGTGCCCTCCTCTTCTTTTGTACCACGGTCAACTACATCGATCGTAATTCGCTTTCGGTTCTCAAAACCACCCTGCAAAACAGCCTGGGCTGGACCGATGTCGATTACGGTTGGGTGACCTTCGCTTTTACCACTGCCTACGCCGTTTTTCCTCCCATAATGGGCGGGCTGATCGACCGTTTTGGAGTGAAGTCGAGCCTGGCCGGGGCCTTGATCCTCTGGTCCCTGATGGCCGCAGCTCATGGCCTGGTTCGTACGGTTATCGGCTTTGCTATCGTACGATTCCTCCTGGGTTTTGCAGAAGCGGCCAATTTCCCGGCATCGATCAAGGCGGTGGCCATGTGGTTTCCTCAAAAAGAACGTGCTTTTGCCACCGGGTTATTTAATTCAGGAACCAACGTCGGGGTGATGGTTTCTTTCGCCACGGTCTGGCTGGCAACGACTTTCGGCTGGCAATGGGCTTTTGTCGCCATCGGTCTCATCGGTTTTCTCTGGCTCGCTTTCTGGCAATGGGGATTCGATGCCCCGGAAAAATCCACCAAGGTGTCCGCTGCCGAATTGGCTTACATTCAGGAGGACCAACCCAAAGGCCAGGAAAAGTTGAAGATTCATTGGACCGCCCTGCTCCGTTATAAGCAGATATGGCCTTTCCTGATTGCCAAATTGTTGACCGATCCGGTCTGGTGGTTTTACCTCTACTGGCTTCCGTCCTATTTTGAGAAGGAACGAGGCCAGGATGCCCTGAAGAGCGCCGGATTACTGGCGGTCATCTATACCGGAGCAAGTGTCGGGTCGGTCGGCGGCGGCTGGCTTTCCGGTTTTCTTATCGGGCGTGGATGGAAAGTAGGGACTGCCCGTCTCGTAACCATGCTGATCCCGGCGATATTTATGCCCGGGGCGATCATGGCCTATTACACGCAGAATTTTGTTCTCTGCGTCGTCTTCGTCTCCATGGCCACAGCCTGTCACCAGGCCTGGTCGGCCAACATTTTCACCTCGGCAACGGACCTGTTTCCGGCTAAGGTTTCCGGTGCGGTCGTAGGCTTGGGATCCATGACCGGTGGCATTGGGGGCATGTTCATGACCCTGCTGGCCGCCATGGTTATTCAGTGGACCGGCAATCAACAGATGATTTTTATCTGGGCCGGTTTGATGCATCCGATCAGCCTTCTGATCTACTATTTCTGGATCGGCAGAGACTACCGGGTGGCCGATGTAGATCATATACCCGATCTGACCCGTTCCCATGCGCCCTTACTTACCGCCGGAACAATGGTCGGTCTTTTCGGTGCCGCTTTGTTGATGGCCATTTATGTCTATTGGGACGTATGTGTTGAAGCGGTGAAGGTCCCCGGTGCCGCACAAGCCGCCACGGCCGCGGTGGGTGTAATCCTGATCGGTATGGCGCTTCTTTATGCCGGCATCGGTCGGAAAACGGCAGCCATCCAATCCTGACGCAGTCGCATGAAAAGCATACGGTAAAATTTACCATCCGTTGTTGTAGGGGCACGGCGTGCCGTGCCCCTACTCAAAATGACCTCATCAATCCTGATGACTTCGTAAAAAAGCATTTCCGGGAGCGCCGCACCCCAGTGCGGCAGGAGAACGTGGATTAT
>CAZTVS010000010.1:55268-71851 GCA_964617125.1 uncultured Acidobacteriota bacterium | reverse complement strand
CCGGGGGATCGAAATATCTCTGCCGGCCCACACGGAAACGCGTCTGATCGCCGGTTTGAAAAAGCGGATGTAAATCCTCCCGACATATTGTAAGGATAATTTACAAATAAGAGTCCGTCAGGTCTCTGGCCTTCTTAGGACTCTGCCAGGGTATTTCTGGTTTTTTCTTGGATCCCAATACAGGGGCTTCCCAATCATTGTTTCACGGTTACTGCAACAAATTACAATTGTTTTCATGATTGAATCCACAGTAAAGGGCACAAGCGAAGCAGTAGTTTTCCCTGCGGGAGGGATCCTCCTAAAAATACAACATTTTATATCCAGATTCCTCCGGAACAATATTTGCTTTAATTCTAAGGAAAGATGGAACAGGGACGAGGCAGGTTCGTGGTTCCGATTCAGGCAGTGACAGGTCATGGTAAATGCGTCCCGTTTTCGAGTAACAGCGGATCCACATGGAACCAGGGATCTGCCTGTCTGGAAAATACAGGATGGATCTGTGGTTTATTTACCAGGTATAAACGGCGTCTATGTCTCTTCGTGATATCCTTTTCGGCATTCTGCTCTTTTCCTTCCTTCCTTCCGGATATGCCCAGAAACGAAACGTCGAAAATATCTGGACGATACAAATCATTCCGGCGGATAATTACCAAAGCACTTTGACTCCAACCATTGTCGGCGGTCCCGGCGATCCCACAATCGAGGTCATCTACGATCCGAAAAAGGCACCCGGCAGAGTGACTACTTCGGTCTGCGCGCCCGGCGAAACGGGCGGCGGGAACGTATTTGCCCTGCAGATTACAAATTTGGATCCATATGCCTTGAAGCCGGAACCTGGTTCCCATCCGCTCGAATGGATTTCCTTTGCCAATATTTTCATGGCAGAGGATGCCTATCAGCCGTATCAATCGAAGCTTCCTACCGACCGTTTATCCTGGCTGGGCCCTATCCTCGTGGAAAAGTTGCCCGGAACGACGAACGAACATTATCTTTGGCCTCTGAAGGACAATCCCGATTACACCTATTCGCATCGTTCCCAGCAGATACAAGCCGTTTTCATGAACGAAGGCCCGCACCCCCGACAGTTTTATGATGCCGTCCATCTGCATGTGTCTTTTTCCGGATTTTCGTTTCTGGACATGGCACTTCAGGATACGAAACCCGTTTCGGCAAAGTTCGGGATAGCCATCTGGGCCAAACGGGATTGCGATCCGCCTCAGGCTACCGGCATCGGCATGCATATCGGGGAAATACCGGACCCTCAGATGTACCCTGCCTACATCACTCGCACGGATACTCAGCAATGGAAACTGGACCTCAACCAGCCCACGCTCTTATACGAGTACGGATACCGGAAAGGTCAGGCCGGATCGACCGGAGAAACCCAATCCGCCTGCAGTATCTATCTGAGCGGGGGACAGTGGACAACCCCTATCCGATTTTCCCTGATCGTGACGCATAGATCGGAGTAAGCCTGAAACAGGCATTCCCCACCTTTTTCCGGACGTTTTCGAATCTACTCCCGACTGATCCTGGAATTCCGCACTTCCTTTCCGGCCATTGGTCCCATGGCAGGACTTATTCCTCCCAATCGCGTTGTGGAAAGATCCTTGCACCTGTACACTGAGAGATCGTCGGGAAATGTATGGGAGAGAGGCTACTATGAAAATTCTTCTTCTTGCCGGCTTTTTGCTGGTTGGATGCGCCACCGGGCAGGCGGAAACACGGAAAACTCTTACCGATGAGAAACCTGCCGCCCTCGACAACGACCGTTCTACGGTAGCAGATATTCTGGCGAGATTCGACCGCGCGGTCGGAGCAGAATCGCTATCGGCAATGAAAACCGTCGAACGTACCGGGACACTGATACGAGGAGAATCGGGAGGCATACCCTTAAAGATGGTGACCGTCCTGCCGGACCAGTGGTATTACAACCAGATCTTTGCCTTCGGCGATCAGGTCACCTATCGGTGCGATGGGCGCGATGCCTGGGTACATGACTCTCGTGGAGAGACTCCCCTCACACCCGCTCTGTGCCTCGATCTGCAGATGCTCCTGGGGATGCCTTCCGCGGCGGAACTGGCGAAGATTTACCCGGAAATGTCTCTGGCAAATGACGGCCGGAACGGAGACACGAAAACGGCCATCCTCCGGGCCCGGTCACGGGACGGCATCCGAACCGATTTGGTATTCGACCGGCAGAGCGGATTGCTGCTGCAGGCCGGAAACCTCTTTTTCGAGGACCATCGCCGGGAGGGCGGATACATGCTGCCGCATCGCATCTGGATCGGTTCAGACAGCGATTCTAACGGCCTGCGCATGAAAATGGAAATTGCTCAGGTACGTATCGGCGAATTGACGGATCACCGCCCATTGGAAAGACCGGAGTGCCCGCTGCCGAATCAGACTCCACCATTATATACTCCGCGAAAACAGATCCCGGTATCCCGTGAATCTCTGCTGCCCCTGGCCGGCGTCTACCGGCACCCTTCCGACACCAAGGTGCAGTACATCGTCTCGTTGCAGGGCGATCATCTGATGCTGGAGAGAACAGGATGGGGCAGGCGAATGGAGATACGGCCAGAGTCGGATATCGACTTCTTTATGCGTTTTCAAAACCAGGAATTTCACTTCATCAAAGATAGGAACGGCAAGGTCCTTCGGCTGGAAATCGGAGCGGACCGGAAGGTGAAAGCCGAAAAGATCCGATGACAAAACAGGATGGTTATGAATAGAAAAACTTTTCTAAGACATTCGGTTTCCGGTTGTCTGGGTTGTTGTGGACTGCTGACGGCTGTGGCAGCCCCCCTCACGGCACAGGAGCAGGTGGGAGGTGAGAGATTGAGCGACGATCTACGACGCCGCATGGTATCCGGGGCCAAAGCCCCGGACTGGCGCCGGCTGGAAAAAGCGCTTTTCTGGATTCAGAATATGCTGGATCAGCTCGACTGTCAGGTGGACGAAGCTACCCGTATCCGCCTGCTGGAGGCCTGCGGACGCTCCTGTTTTATTTACTCGCGGGGAGTGGCCGACGAAAGGAAACCCACCCCGGAGGCCGTGGAAGGTTTTTTTCGCTATGTGGAAAAGGCTGGGTTCCCGGTCAAGCGCAATCCGGATTCCATTGTGATCGAGTTCGGCTACCAGGGAGAGCAGAATCCGCAGGGTCTCAGTATAAAGGAAGGGTACTGCATGTGCCCGATCGTGGAAACGGAAACGCCGGGACTCTCCCCGTCCTATTGCCACTGCTCGGCCGGTTACGTCAAGGAGCTGGTGGAGCGCTACACCGGTATGCGCGCGAGGAAAGCCGAGATTCTGGAATCCGTCAAGCGGGGCGGCAAGGATTGTCGCTTTCGCCTGGAGCTGATCGATGTCTGAAATCAGTAATTGAATCCGTCGTAGGTCATGGCCTGATCACCGGCGGCGGAAGGATTGATCTGATTGATGATGGCGATGATGCTGCAACCGGTTCCGGTACCGGTGATGACGGCACTGCCGACATAAAGCTTGGAGTTGTCCGTGGCCGGGTAGGTTCCCCACTGACCGCCTCGTTGCAGGAATTTGGCCGAGGCCCCGGGAACGATATTTGAGGCGGTCTCTGCCGTCGGAGCGAAGGTGCCGCCGGTATTGGCCCCATAGGCGACGGAAAGGTTGCAATTGGCTGTACCGACATTCTGTACCTGAATTCCGGTATAGTAGTTAAAATTATTGGCCATGATCAATGGAGCGCTGATGGTCGTCGTCGCCCCGGAGGAGAACCCTTCATAGGCCGATCCCATGGAAGCCAGGCCGCAGCCCGATTGTCCTACACGGCAGGCCTGGTTGACGATGGCCACCAGATTCTGGGCCGCGCTGTTGGTAATCGTGGCCGAACCCTCATACCGTTTGCTTGTATCGTATCCGCTTCCCCACTGTCCGTTATTGAATTGTCCCAGGGTGCAGGAGGTACCCGGCAACAGATTGCTGCAGGTCTCCGCCGCAGGTTGGAACGTTCCGGCCGTGTTGGCGGAATAAGTAACGGTAACATGGGTGACGGCTGTCCCGATGTTCTGAATCTGAATACCGGTATACCAGCCATAATTATTGGCCATGATCAGCGGAAGACTGATCGTCTTGGCCCCGTCCAGAAATCCGTTGTATCCCAGCATGGTTTTTACCGCATCGGTACCGACCTGCATGACCGTGGCGATGATCGGTTGCGTACTGGTCACCTTGGCCGATCCGACCCAGGCGCCGGCAGGTAGTTGGGTATTGGTGGCCTGATCGAAGGTGGCTGCCGCTCCGGGTTTGATGGTTGACGTCTGCGTGACGCCCGAGGAGAAGGTAACCGTCACTGCGGCGTCTGCCGTACCGGTATTCTGCACGTTGAACCAGGTATTGTAACCATAGTTGTTTTTCATGACCAGCGGCAGGTTCACGGTCGTCGAACCCGAGGAAAAGCTGCTGGTGGAAGCGGCGAATGCCTCCGCATTCCCGGAATAAGCGCCCATGGTATTGGCAATGGCGATGATCTGCTGGTCGGCGGAAATAACTACCGATCCATCGAAAGGAGAACCGGGGTGAATGGTCTTATAGGACTTGGAGCCGTTGGCCGGAACCGTATCGGTAACCGTTCCTCCCGTAGCCGGCGAGGATCCGTCCTTATTGTAATACTGTATGGAGATGTTGGCCTGTACGGCACTGAGATTCTGCACCTGAAAACCGGAACTGTAAGTGACCTGGGCCGGCACCGGGGAAACCGTGGCAAAGATGGAAAAACAAAGCAGAAGAACGGACACTAAAAGATTCTGCCGATTTCGCATATTTCTTCTCCTTAACTTTTCCTATTCAGGGTATGGAAGCCTCATCCTGTTCTCGAGAGGGCACTCCACGATGCCGTTTGCAGAAACCCTGGACAACGGATTCCTCGGATCCTGGATCCCTTTCCGCTAAGGTTTTAATTATAGTGTAAACGAGAAGAAAAGGTAACTTTCTCCCGGGAAAAACAGTCCAGGATCATAGTGGTAACCTTCCAGGACATCCAAAAAGTGGATTCCTCAATGTATGGATATCCCAAATGAATTCGCTTTAGGGACGGTTTTCCAATGCCGCAATGCCTGACAGAACGACAGGCTTATGTTTCGGGAATTCTGCCATAATAGTCAGTTTTCCACCCATCGCCTCGATGTAGCTTCTGAGCGTGGAAAGAAGCAGGTCGCTTCGCTGTTCCAGCTTACTGATCTGATCCTGCCTTATACCCAGTCTTTCTGCCAGACGCTGTTGAGTAAGCTTATGTGCCTTGCGAAGCTCGCTAAGTGTCATTTCTTCTGCAAGCAGTTCCTTGGCTCGATCGGAGATCTTTTTCTGCCGATCAGGACTCATTTCTTTCCCAATACGTTCCAGATTCTTCATGATCGTTTCTTTTCCTTCTTTATCGACATGCAATAGGCATCAAAGCGATCATCCGCTTTCGTTATCACTCGCTTATAAAAACGACTTTCTATGATATTCCGCTATAAAGTCGTCATGGAACTCAACATCCCATATCATGTTTGTATTATGCCATGCAATACATATGCATTCAAATGAATATTACAGATACCGGATAGAGCGCGGAACATTTTCCATGCTCTCTGTGTTCTCTGTGGTGAAAGTATGATTTATCACTTTTTACCGCTTCGTCAGATATAATCGATGGATGGACATGACAATCCGGCTTTCGGAAACAGATAAGGATCGAGAACCTGCCAGCGAAGAGTTGGTCTGTTTGGCCGACAAACTCTCCGAGATCACGCAAGGCACCGTAGATCCGGCATCCGTGCACCGAACGGACGAGGCCGCTTTTTTTCTATCCTCCAAAGGACACGAAAAACGCCTGGGCATCTGTTCCATCGGTCCCATAATCGAAGGATTCCACGGCCACTGCCATAAAATATTCCTATCCGGCCGGGAACATAACCTGCTGCTAGGTCAGACGGACACCGGCAATGCCGGCCGGCTGAGAGAGATTTTCCCATTCCTGTCCCCATCTCCAACATGCCACTCCCTATCCGTCGGCTTTCACGACAGTCTGGACTGCGGCACCCGCTCCTACCTGGACTTTATCAGGAAGACGGACCTTTCTCCGACCGGTCATCCGATTGCGCCCGTTTTCGGACGTTACTCCACAGCGAAAAATCCGTTCTCTTACCACAATCCTCAGATCACAGCCGATCGGGTGATGTGGGATATCCTGCAGGAGGGATGGCACGGCGGTTTCGGCCTGGAGGCCAACCGGCTGCGGACAGCCGAAGACATCGATCGTTACCGGCGCTGCGGCTACAGCCGATTCTCCATCGATGCAAATCCTTTTATCGATGGACGGGCGGACCATATGAGTCACGGCGAACTTCGGGAGAGGAGCGAATCGCTTCCATGGAGAGAACTGGACACCTGCATGGAGGATGTACTGATCCGGCTTTGCGACCGGATCGTGGATCTCGGCCCCTGCCGGGTTCTTCTACCTCGGGAAGAGGTATTCCGAGCCATGGTCAAATACGGTACAGCCATAGCCCATGCGGCGGAGCTGTCGGGCTTTCTAAGCCGGACAGGCAATCGTTCCGAGCCTACCTGGGAGGTGGCTGTCGATATGGGAGGGGCCGATTCGCCGACCTCGCCGGTCGAACATATCTGTATCGCCACGGAGTTGATCCGACTGGGTATCCCTTTCCGCGGACTTTCGCTGCGTTATACAGGACGATGGGAGGAAGCCGTCGATTTTCAAACGGAAGAGGGCATGGGCATGGAACGCGCCAGGATGTCGTTCGAGGATTTCTTTCGCCAGCATTTCATCATCGCCGATTCCTTCGGCTCCTACCGTCTCGATTTTCGCCAGGCCGGCGACAAGCTATCGATCCTCCCGATTTTGATCCATCGAACCGGCGCACAAATCCATCTCAGTATCTCCGGTCTGGGTGATCTGGAGGCGATCCGCACGGTGGCCGATTGCGCCCCTCCCGTATTTCGCAGGCTTCTGCGGGAATCGATGGAACGATATTGCGAGCTGCAATCCGAGTACAACGTTTCGGCCCATCGACACAGGATAGCCGAAGAAGGGCATGTCTCTGACGACCGCCTTTCCGCCATGGTCGATCATTTCCATACCAGGCAAATCCTCTATGTCGGCCTGCATTCCCTGCTTGAGGAAGATCCTCTGCGCCGGGACATCGGCAACGTGCTGCTGGACAACGAAAAACACTATAAGCGAAACATGCAGGATTGCCTGGACCGGTACGGGGCGGTCCTTTTTCCGCAAACCGACAGGGAAGATTTTTTCATCAACCTTCAACCATGTAAATCATAGGAGATCATGATCATGAAGAATCTGGAGCAAATACGGCAGAACTTCAATCTGGAGGGAAAGACATTTGCCGTCACCGGCGGAGGCGGAGTCCTCGCCGGAGATATGGTCCTGGCGCTGGCCGGCTGCGGAGCCAATGTGGCCATCCTGGACCGGGATGTCGCCCTGGCCGAAGCCGTCATTCAACGCGCGGAGCCTCAGGATAGAGACAGGATGATCGGCGTTTTCTGCGACGTACTGAAAAAGGACGTAATCGAAAAGGCAACTCAGACCACACTGGAGAAGTTCGGGCGAATCGATGGATTGATCAATGCCGCCGGAGGAAACCACCCGAAAGCCACCACCAACCCGGAAATGTCTTTTTTCGATATACCGGAAGAAGCCATGCGGTTCGTCTTTGACCTGAACATCCTGGGAACCATCATACCCAGCCAGGTCATCGGCCGGCTCATGGCTCAACAGAAAGAAGGGGTGATCCTGAATATCTCTTCCATGAATTCCTTCCGACCCTTGACCCGTATTGCCGCCTATTCCGCCGCCAAGGCCGGCGTCAGCAATTTTACGCAATGGCTGGCCGTGCATATGGCCAAAGAATATTCACCCAAAATCCGGGTTAACGCCATTGCCCCCGGATTCTTCCTAACGCAACAGAATCGCTTTCTCGTGACCCGCCAGGAAGACGGAGGCCTAACACCCCGCGGACAGCTGATCATCGACCATACGCCCATGGGGCGATTCGGCGTTCCCGACGATCTGCTGGGCGTCCTGTTATGGCTGATCTCTCCCGCTGCCGCCTTTGTCACCGGCATCGTCATCCCCATCGACGGAGGCTTCTCCGCCTTCAGCGGAATCTAGGACATCCGAAACAAATATGGTTCCAACGGAATCCCCACAGGATTCCTGACGACGTACCCAAAGGGGTTGCCCCTTCGTTATCGATTCCATCCTAAAGATAGCAGGGATGCATTCGCAAAAGTCCTGGGATCGCCGGCGTGAAGCCGGCGCTCCCGGCATTTTTTGCGACTTCGTCACACCTGATGAAGTCACGAAAAATCCCAATTTCAATCATTTTTTCATTCACTCTGAAAAATTTAGAGTAGGGGCACGGCGTGCCGTGCCCTGGCGACCATAGGACGGTGGCTCCCTTTGGGCACGGCACGCCGTGCCCCTACAAAAGCTGATACTAATTTCTATTGTATGATGTGTTGCAACTTCAACACAACTGATGCTCGGGTAAGAAGTCGTTGTTTTATTCCTTTGCGTTTGTTCTGGATGGATTCGAAAGAGGTTGCCGGCGGGACGCCGGCGCTCCCAGGACTTCGCCGCCGACACGCCCCGTTCGAAGGTGACAAAGGCATGGAAAAGCGTGACAAAGGCGTGACAATGAGAGGATCCTTTTGATGTAACCTTTTTCTATGGAAGAAAAAGGGAATATCATGAACAGCCGCGAGCGCATGCTGGCTGCAGCCGGCGGCCGAACGACGGACCGGCCTCCGGTCTGGCTGATGCGCCAGGCGGGTCGCTACCTGCCGGAATACAGGAAACTCCGCGAGACGTATCCCTTCTGGGAGATGGTAAAGACACCGGACCTGGCCGTGGAAGTCACCCTGCAGCCGATACGCCGGTTCGGAATGGATGCGGCCATACTCTTCAGCGATATTTTGACGATCCCCGACGCCATGGGAATCGACATTCACTTTTCCGAGGAAGGCCCGGTTCTCTCCCGACAGATCACCTCTCAAACGGAATACCAATCCCTGAAAGCAGTGGAGATTTCCGAGGCGTTCGATTATGTCCGCCGGGCCGTACGCAAGCTGTGCTGTGAGCTTCATCCGCATACGGCGGTAATCGGTTTCGCCGGCGCTCCGTTCACCCTGGCCGCTTACATGGTCGCGGGCAAACCCGCGCAGGACCTGGGTCAGATACGAATGCTGGCCGAGAAAGAACCGGATCTCTATCATGCTCTGGCGGGTCGCATCGCCGACACGGTTTCCGGACTGCTCCGGCTGCAGATCGAGGCGGGTGCCGATGTGGTCCAGATCTTCGACACCTGGGCCGGGCGCCTCTCGGAAGATGAGTATCGCCGGCTGGCCCTTCCCTACAGCCGGAGCGTAATCGAGGGGCTGCGGAGTACCGGTGTTCCCGTCATACTCTACCTGCGTAACTCCGACACGCATCTCGATGCCGCAGCCACTTCCGGTTGTCATACCCTTTCGATCGACTCGACTCTGGAGATTGCGGCGGCTCGCACCCGGCTGCATCCTAAAATCGCTCTGCAGGGAAATTTCGATCCGGCCCTTCTCCACCAGCCCCCCGAGATCATACGGCAGAAGGTCCGCGCGGGCATCCGGTCTTCACGCGGGGGCGGCTATATCGCGAATCTGGGACAGGGCCTGAATCCGCAGTCGCCCATCGACGGCGTCGCCGCCTTCGTCCAGGCGGTACAGGAAGGGGGCGATTGATGCAGGATCCACGCCGCATCGATCCTGCCTTGCGCCGGAAATACGACGTACGCGGGCCGCGCTATACCAGTTATCCACCGGCCACTCACTTCCACCCCATAGAGGAAGAAGAATTGTACAAACGCTGGACGGCTGCCAACGATCGGGAAAAACCATCGGAGCTCTCCCTTTATCTGCACATACCCTTTTGCCGGACCCGTTGCCTTTTCTGCGGTTGTCATACCCATATCGTTCAGGACCAATCGCTGGTCGATCGGTACGTCAATGCCCTCCTCCGGGAAATGGAGATCGCTTCCCGACGGATCGATCCTTCACGCCCGGTGGTTCAGATAGCTCTGGGCGGCGGTACACCCAACTTCCTCAGCGAGGCCCAGACCGAAAAGCTTCTCTCTGGTATGGCCGCCCTGTGGAACATTCGTCCCGAGGCCGAGCGATCGGTGGAGATCGATCCGCGCACAGTAACATCCGGGAAGATACAAGTATTTCTGCGCCATGGTTTCAATCGCTTTTCCCTGGGAGTGCAGGATTTCAATCCCCGGGTGCTTTCCGTGGTGCGACGCGGACAGGATTTGATGTCCGTCGAGGATTTAGTCTCCTTTCTCCGTAGGCACGGCTGCCAGGCGATCAATTTCGACCTGATTTACGGACTCCCGGGCCAGGACCTTGCCGGTGTTGCCGAAACAGCCCGGCGCGTGACTTGCCTGCGACCCAGCCGAATCGCCCTTTACAGCTATGCCCATGTGCCGTGGATACGCCCGGCGCAAAAGGCCCTGGAAGGACACGGTCTTCCCGATCCCGACCTGAAGCTGGCCCTGTTCCTGGAAATGCTCGACCACTTACAGAAGGAAGGATATGTTGCCATCGGGATGGACCACTTCGCCCTCCCCGAGGACACGCTGGTGCAGGCCTTGAAAAACCGTACCCTACGCCGGAATTTCATGGGGTATACCACCGGACGCGGCACCGATCTTCTCGCCCTGGGAGAATCGGCCATCTCTTCCATCGGCACAAGCTATTCGCAAAACTGCAAAGAAACCATTCCCTATATGGAAGGCGTCGAACAGGACCGGCTTCCCATCGAGCGCGGCTTTCTGCTGGATCGCGACGATGAAATCCGACGGGAGCTGATTCTCGATCTCTTCTGCAACTTTCAGACGGATCTGATCGCCTTTGGCCGGCGATTCGATATCGAAGCGGCAACCTATCTGGCTGACGACATCGCCGCGCTCCAACCGCTGATCGACGACGGTCTGGTTTCGGTGACACCCCAATCGATTGTCGTATCCGAAACCGGCCGCTTCTTCATCCGCAACATCTGTATGAAATTTGACCGCTACCTGGAAAGGGACTCAGTCACCCGGGTTTATTCGAGGACCATATGATGGAACGGGATCTTCAAGGTGTGGTCCTCCTCAATCTGGGCTCGCCGGAAAAGGAAGACACCGTTCCCGCCTATATTCGGAGCCTGCTGTCGGATCCGTTCGTCATGCCTCTGCCATGGCCGCTGCGCCCGCTTCTGGCTGCTTTCATCGCCCTGCGGCGAAGCAACATGGTAAAAGAACACTACCGGGCCATCGGTGGCCGAAGTCCGCTTTCCACCCAGACTCGTGCCCTGGTGGAAGCCCTGCGGGCCGAGCTGGGAGGCAGCCTTCCCGTACGCTATGTCTTCCGCCATTCGCCGCCGCCGGCCCTAGAGGTGCTTTCGCGGCTTGCCGCGGCCAACGTCCGCCGGGTGGTGGCCGTTCCTGTCTACCCCCAGTGGAGTCGTTCCACCAGCGGATCCGCTCTCCATGCAATCGAAACAGCTGCTCGACGCGTCCGGATCGAAATCCGGCCGGTACCGGCATTTCCCGCGGCCCAAGGCTACATCGAGGCACTCGGCGAACTCACCCGACCCTGGCTCACTCCGAAGTCCTATGTTCTGATCAGTGCCCACGGCATTCCCATGCGCCTGATTCGATCCGGAGATCCCTACCTGGAAGATGTGCAGAAAACGGTTAATGCCTTCCGGGAAAAGCTGCCGGCCGGCACCCCCCATTCTCTGGCCTTTCAAAGCCGGGTCGGACGCATGGAGTGGACCGGGCCCAATCTGCAGGACGAGGTCAGACGCCTCGCCGGCGAGGGAATTCGCTCGCTCGTCGTCGTCCCCATCTCCTTTGTCAGCGAAAACCTGGAAACGGTATACGAGTTGGATATCGAACTGGCAACCCTGGCCGGACAATGTGGAATCACCGATTTCCGGCGCGTGACGACGCCCGGATGTCATCCGGCCTTCATCGCGGAATTGGCCCGGCTGGTGCGTACCACGGCTGCCGAGGCCGGATGGGAGGTACCCGATGGCCAATGAAATCCTTGTAATCGGAGGCGGTATCTCCGGTCTCGCCTGCGCCTGGCGCTTGCGGCGAGGGGGACACGATGTGCTGTTGCTCGAGGGAAAACCGGAAGCCGGCGGCAATATCCGGACCGAACAGCACAACGGATTCCGCATCGAGTGCGGCCCACATACCTTCATGGGCTCGGCCGACGATATCTTTACCCTGGCCGAGGAGGTCGGACTGAGCAACCAGATCGTTCCCACTAGGCCCTCGGCCAAAAAGCGTTTCATCGTCCGCCGCGGCCGTATGCACGAGGTACCTCTGGGACCCTGGTCGTTTCTGACTTCAGGGCTTCTATCGCCGCTCGGTAAATGTCGATTGATGATGGAACCCTTCCGGACCCAACGGGGCAAGTTGACGGATACAGCCAGGCAATTTTTCGATCGCCGTTTCGGGCCGGAGGCGTCCCGGATCATGGCTGGGGCATTCATCTCCGGCGTCTATGCCGGAAATCCGGAAGAGCTATCGGCGCCCGCAGCTTTCCCGTTGTTCTGGCGTTTCGAGCAGGAATCGGGCGGCATGATTCGAGGGGCCTTTCGCTACCGGAGGGAGCGAAGGGCAAAACGGATCGCCGCGGGCATCGATCCGGCCTCCCGTCGAGGACTTTTTACTTTTGCCGGTGGTTTGGGCCGGATCTCCGACGGCGTCGCACAAGCCCTGGGAGACCGTCTGATCGTGGATGCTGCCGCCATTTCCATCCGGCATGACAAGGACGGTTTCCATGTAGTCAGTCAAAAGGGGACGTTCCGAAGTTCCAAACTGATACTGGCGATACCTCCTCAGCAGGCAAGCCTTCTGCTGGCACCCGTCGACCCGGAACTGGGAACCTTGCTGGGCCGTATCCCTCTGGCTCCCGTGGCCGTGGTTCATATGGGCTTTTCCTCCGGGGCTCCGCAGATCCCCGATGGTTTCGGATTTCTGTCCCCCAGAAGGGAAGGCGTGCGCTGTCTGGGTGTCCTTTTCCCTTCGAGATTATTCGCGGACCGTACCCCGCCGGGGGGAGACCTGCTGGCCGCCTTCTTTGGCGGAGTCACCGATCCCGAGGCTCTACATCTTGACGATGCCGGGCTCCTGCAGCAGTCCCTGCAGGACCTGCGGCAGGTGACCGGAGAGAGGCAAAAGCCGGATTGGGTCACCGTCAAGCGCTATACGCATGCCATTCCGCAGTTCATCCTAGGGCACCAGGACAGGATGAAGGCCATCCACGGCCGGCTGCGGCAAATCCCCGGACTGTTCCTGACCGGAAACTATCTGCTCGGGGTAGGAATGAAGGATGCCGTCACCCAGGGTTTTCTGACAGCGGCCGCAGTGGAAACTTCGCTCGATTCCGGGAGACGATAACCTTGAATTCCTACCCGGAGATGATACCGCTGGCCGTTGTGGGTTGCGACTTCCGGGTTGCTTCCTCGGCCTGGAGATCGCGCCTGGTACTGACTGACGAGGATTTCCATGTCATTTCGGAAGGTCTCTTCGAAGGCCAGGCGGCGGATGGTTTTCTGGAGCTCAACACCTGCAATCGCAACGAGTGGATCGTCTCCAGCCGGAATCCGGAATGGGCCGCTTCCCTGCTGCAGGGGCAGATGATGCTCCGATTGGGACAGGAGGCGCGTGCGCGGTTTTCTCCTTATATCCACACAGGAGAAGATGCCGCCCGGCATGTCTTTCGGGTAGCCACCGGACGGGAATCGCTGGTCTACGGGGAACGGCAGATCGCCGGACAACTCAACGACGCCATCGAGAAGGCACGGATTCGGAAAAGCTCCTCGCGAATTCTGAACGGATTGGGTACCGCCTGCGGCCGTCTGGTAAAGCTCGCCCTGCGGGAAGGATGCATGGGCGATGCCGGCATCGGTGTACACAGCCTGGCCGTCGATTTTCTCAAGAACCATTTGACGAAAGGCCGGACCGCTCAGGTGGCGGTGGCCGGACAGGGACAAATCGGCCGTAAGGTATTGGGACTGCTGGAAAGAGACGGACATATGCAAGCGGTGCCCTTCAACCGTACGATTTCACATGGACAGGAACGGAAGGTCAGGCCGCTTAACGACCTGCTTTCCGCCCTGGAAGAGATGGACGGCCTCATCCTTTGTACCGGAGCTCCGTGCCCGATCCTGAAGACAGGTGAGCTCCCGCCGCGATCCGCCGACCATCCGCTGTGGATCGTCGACATCGGTATACCGGAACAGGCGGAACGACGGCCGCTCCCGGCGAATGTACACATCGGAGGACTGGATGACCTTACCTCTTTTCATCACCGCAAGAACCCACAGCAGGAAAAGAAGAGAATAGAAAACGCCGAACAATGGATCGAAAAGGCCATGGATGAATTCAAGACCTTCTGCCGACAGGAGGTGTTCACCGAGATCATCCGCTCCATGCACGAGAGCCACAGCCGTATGCTGCGTGAGGACATACCCCGGGTTCTGGACCAGCGCCTGGCCGGCATTCCGGAGGAGGTGCGCATTCAACTGGAGCAGGAGCTGCGTGCGGTTTTTTCCGATCACACGCGCAACCTGTTCCGGTCGATCCGCGAGGCATCAGGAAAATCGGAGGAGACGGTATGTCGGAAAAAGGATTGATCATCGGCACCCGGGGAAGCGCCCTGGCTATGGAACAGGCCCGCCGGGTGCAGGCCGGTATCCTGGGAGTTTCGGAGATACGCATCGTTCACACCTCGGGCGATCGCCTCAAGGAACAACCGCTGGGAGAAAAGAACCCGGTCGGATTCTTCACCAAGGAGATCGAGGACGAACTGCTGGCAGGTCATATCGATCTGGCGGTTCATTCCCTGAAAGACCTGCCGATCGAAATCACTCCGAATCTTCTGCTCGGAGCCGTCCTGGCAAGAGACTTCCCGTCGGATGTATTGTTGATCCGTCCCGAATCCTTCGATCCGGCGAGTGAAATTCCCTTGAAAAGAGAAGCGACCGTCGGGGCTTCCTCGCGGCGCCGTCAGGCCCTTTTGCAGCATTATCGCCCCGATCTGGGAATCAAGCCCATACGGGGAAACGTCACGACCCGTATCGACAAGGTAAGAAACGGAGATTACGATGCCACACTCCTCTCCCAGGCAGGATTGGAGAGATTGCATCTCGACACCTCGCCCCTGGCGGTATACGAGCTGAATCCGCAGGCCTGGCCGACCGCACCGGGTCAGGCGGTGATCGCCGTAGAGATACGCTCGGAGGATGACAACGCCCGGGCGCATCTGTCTTCCCTGGAAGACATCTCCACCCGCGAACGGATTCAGGTGGAGCGCTCTCTTCTGGCAGCTTTCGGCGGCGGCTGCCATGCCCCCTTCGGAGCCTTCTGTACGACCGGAGAGACGGTGACCCTGGCTGTTTGCGCCCCCGGTTCGAAGGGCGGTTTCCATATCGAACGTTTCACCGCCTCACGGCTGGAAGACGTACGGGAGGCGGCCGCGGAATGGATCCGCGCCGGATGTCCCAAACCGAATGCAAAGGAGACGGAATGGCTCTGCCGACCAGCCCCGTTATCGTACTGACCCGGGAGCCGGAAGACAACCGGACGATGATAGAGGCCCTGTCGCAACGCCGGGTACCGGTTCTGGAGGTCCCTTGTCTCGCCGTTCGCTTTGTCGAACCTGTCGATCTGCCGTCAAGCCCGGGCTTTCGGGCAGTCCTTTTCACCAGCCGCCGGGGTGTTCAAGGATTGTTCCGGCTCCGGCATCATGCGAATCTGCTGTCGGGAGAACCAAGCCCCCTGATCTGCTCCGTCGGAGAAGCCACCGCGCATGCCTTGCAGGAGCATGGGATCGGTTCCGATCTCATTGCCGACCCGCCTCGCGGAGAGGTATTGGCCCGGTTATTGATCGAAAGACTGGAGGGTCCCTGTCGCATGGCGATGGTATGCGGAAATCTCACCACCGGAAAAACAGAGAAGATGTTGGCCGATGCCGGATTCGATCTACGGAAGATCATCGTCTACGAGAATTACACGCCCGATATTCCGCAGCTGTCACCCTTTCCGGTCGCGGCCGTTTTTACAGCTTCCCCGTCGGCCGGCCGGCGCTTGATCGAAAAGAATCCCTGGATGCTCTCCTGCCCCTATGTTGCCATCGGTGAAACCACTGCTGCCGATCTGGCGGAAATGGGTGTCAATCGTATAACCTTGGCAGGGTCTGACCCCGGGGGATGGGTCGATACCCTGTGTGCCGCTTATCAAGCGGCGCGAAAGACCCCAGGAACCACAGGAGGCTTGGATAGAGAAACGAAAGCAGGCTCAAACTCGCAGCGATAAGGCGTGCCTTATGCCTGCAATAGATTTCATGAGAGGAGACTATGAGTACCAGTCGTACCAATTCGGACAAGCTGTTTCAGAAGGCCTGCCTGTTGATGCCCGGCGGGGTATCGAGTCCGGTGCGGGCCTTTCGCTCGGTCGGCGGCACACCCGTCTTTTTCCGTCGTGCTT
>CAZTVS010000010.1:51298-55168 GCA_964617125.1 uncultured Acidobacteriota bacterium | reverse complement strand
CCGGTGCGGGCCTTTCGCTCGGTCGGCGGCACACCCGTCTTTTTCCGTCGTGCTTCCGGAGCCAGATTCTGGGATGAGGACGGCAACGAATATCTTGATTTTTGCATGTCCTGGGGACCGCTCATCCTCGGACACGCCCATCCGGCGGTAACGGAAGCGGTACAGCGTGCAGCTAGGGACGGCCTGTCCTACGGGGCCTGCTGCGCCAGAGAAGGCGAGCTGGCCGAACTAGTGCTCGCCGGCTTCCCACGAATGGAACAGGTCCGGTTCACCTCCTCGGGTACGGAAGCGGTCATGACCGCGATACGACTGGCCCGCGGATATACCGGTCGAACCAAGATCGTAAAATTCGACGGAGGGTATCACGGCCACAGCGATTCCCTGCTGGTCAAGGCCGGGAGCGGACTGGCCACCTTTGGCACCTCCTCTTCCCGGGGAGTCCCAGAGAGCCTGGCAGCGGAAACCCTGGTGCTCCCTTTCGATGACGAGACACTCCTGGATCAGACGTTCCGGCAATGGGGGGATTCCATTGCGGCGGTGATCGTCGAGCCTATTCCGGCCAACAATGGCCTTCTCGAACAACGTCCGCCATGGCTGCGCCGGCTGAGGGAACTGACCTTACAGCATGGCGCTCTCTTGATTTTCGATGAGGTGATTTCCGGTTTCCGCCTCCGCTATGGCGGCTATGGCGATTCCCTGGATGTTCCGGCCGATCTGATCACTTTGGGAAAGATACTCGGTGGCGGAATGCCCGCCGCCGCCGTCATCGGTCCCCGCCAAATCATGTCCCACCTGGCCCCCTTGGGTGGCGTGTATCAGGCCGGCACACTCTCCGGAAATCCGGTGGCCCTTTCCGCGGGGATTGTCACCCTCAGGATCCTTAAAGAAGGTACTATTTACGCAGACATGGAACGGACCAGCCGACATATGGAAGCGCACCTGCAGGAATGGAAATCCGGGACATCCGTTATGAACTGGCGGCGAATCGGTTCGATTTTCTGGCCTTACTTCGCCGACGGTCCTGTCCCTCGAACGACGGCGGCCATCTCTCAGGATGCCGTACGACGTTTTAATCGCATACACCCGCGCCTGCTCGACCAAGGATTGTACCTGCCCCCATCGGCCTATGAGGTACTCTTCCTTTCGGCATCGCATACGGAATCGGATGTGACCCGGCTTGTCCATGCTCTGGCAGTCGAGATTTCCCGTCTGGAGGAATAAAGGATCTACACGATGGCAGGAAAAAGACGGATCCCGGGCTACCATATTTTATTTGCCATGACCCTGGCTGCCCTGCTGGCACTGGGCATCTGGTGGACCGTCTTCTTTAAGCGCGCGGTGGAACTCGAACAGAGGGCCGCTCAGAGCGGTCTGGTCCATGCCTCGACGGTTATGGCCCTGATGCTGGGCCATGCCGATTCTCCTCCGAAACCGGGCCCGATCGCCGGATCGGTCGCCCTGGAGGTCGTCCCTGCCGCTGCCCGGCAAGCGGGAGATCTGTTCACTCCCCTGGTACCCAATTTCCCCGAACTCGGCGTGCGGCCTGCACCCCACCTGATCGCCGCCATTCAGGCAAAAGCCGCCCGCCGCAGGATCATGTATATCGGAGAGGG
Organism: uncultured Acidobacteriota bacterium; assembly: GCA_964617125.1. GTDB lineage: Bacteria > Acidobacteriota > UBA6911 > CAINFC01 > CAINFC01 > CAZTVS01. The sequence continues at coordinate 53,555 of CAZTVS010000010.1, read as the reverse complement.
CAGTCTTCTGTTCGTTTTGCTGGGGATCTGTACGATCATGTTTTTCCGCCTGCTGCAATCGGAACGGCGGCGGACACGATCGATGGAGACCTTCCTGTCGACGGTAACCCATGAGATGAAGACCCCGCTCGCCGGCCTGAAATCCATGCTCCAGACCTTCGCGGCCGGGAAAGTGCCCCGGGAACAGGAACCGTTGCTTTACGCCATGGGTTTAAAGGAAACCGAGCGGCTGGAACATATGGTCGAAAATGTTCTCGTCTCCGGTCGATTGCGCACCCGACAGTATCCCCTGGTTCTTTCCCCTGTACATCTGTGTGAATTCCTTTCTGAATTTCTGGCACACCGGCGGCAATATCTCATCGGACAGGACACCTCCATCGATCTGGAATGGAATTTGGAAGAGCCGGAAGTTATTGTACAATGTGACCGCACGGCGCTCACGGTCATTCTGGAAAACCTGACCGACAATGCTCTCAAGTATGGTGGCGAACCCTGCCGGGTGAGGTTTTGTGTCGCCCGGGTTTCCGGACGGATACGGCTGTCGGTGGAGGATCAGGGAATCGGATTCGATCCGGACCTGGCCGAGAAGCTTTTCCAGCCGTTCATGCGGGCGACGGACGCAAGCTGCAGCGTTCACCACGGTACCGGTTTGGGGCTGTCGATTTCCCGGGAATTGATCCGACGCATGGATGGAGATCTGTTGGCCGAAAGCGAGGGACCGATGCGCGGCAGCCGCTTCATACTGTTGCTTAGGGAGGCATAGGGGTGAGTGAGAAGATTCTGGTGGTGGAAGATGAGGCACTGGTGGGCACCATGGTGCGTCTGAATCTGGAAGATGCCGGATACCAGGTAGTCTGGGTCAAAGATGGTACTTCCGCAGCCCGCCTCGCCGTCGACGAACCCTTCGACCTGATTCTGCTGGATATTGCTCTGCCGGGCACGGATGGAATCACCGTCCTCAGACAGCTGCGAAAGTCGGGCATCGGCACCCCCATCATGATGCTGACGGCCCGAAGCGATGTCAACACCAAGGTACAGGCATTCGATATGGGGGCCGACGATTATCTGCCCAAGCCGTTTGACGTAGCCGAAATGATCGCCCGGGTCCATGCCCTGGTCCGCCGCTCACGGGCGGAAAGGGTCATCCCCTCCGACAATCTGTTGCGCATCGGCAGTGTGGAAGTGAACCTGGCGAGCCGCCGGGCCCAGACCGCCCAGGGAGAAGTAACCCTGTCCGAAAAAGAGTCTGCCCTGATCAGGCTGCTGGTTCAATCGCACGGAAAGGTCCTCAAACGTTCCGATATCCTGGAAGAGATATGGGGTATGGATGTAGCCCCCACCGAACGGACCGTCGACAACTTCATCGTCCGTCTGCGCCGACTGTTCGAACCGGATCCGGAAAAACCGATTCATATCTTGACTATTCGCGGAGAAGGGTATCGCTACGTACCCTGATTCGCCTTGGAGGTCTTATGTTTCCTATTCATCGCCCGCGTCGTCTGAGACACAATCCCTTGTTGCGCGAGATGGTTCGCGAAACCGTCCTGCGTCCTTCCGATTTCATTTATCCCCTGTTTGTCCAGGAGCACTCCGACCGGCCGGAACCGATCGATGCCATGCCCGGTCAGGACCGGCATACCATCGACTCCCTGTTGCGGGAAGCCGAGGCCGCGGCCGGCGACGGAGTGAAAGCGGTTCTGCTGTTCGGCATTCCCAAGGTCAAGGACGAGATGGGAAGCCAGGCTTATGCCGAGAACGGAATCGTGCAGCGGGCGGTCCGCGCCCTGAAAAAGGAGAAGCTGCCGCTGATCGTTATCACCGATGTATGTATGTGCGAATACACCTCCCATGGACACTGCGGCTTCATCGGCGAGGGGGATGTTGAAAACGATCCCAGCCTGGAGATGATCGTAAAAACGGCACTCTCCCAGGCCCGGGCCGGGGCCGATATCGTCGCCCCCTCCGATATGATGGACGGCCGCGTCGGGGCCATACGCAAAGCCCTGGATGGGGCCGGTTTCGACCGGACACCCATCCTCTCCTACGCCGCCAAATATGCCAGTGCCTTCTATGGCCCCTTCCGGGAGGCCGCCAGTTCCGCTCCCAAGTTTGGAGACCGGAAATCCTACCAGATGGATCCGGCCAATGCCCGGGAGGCCCTCAAGGAAGTCCTGACAGATATCGAAGAGGGTGCCGATATGGTCATGGTAAAACCGGCGTTGTCCTATCTGGATGTCATCGCCCGGGTGAAGGCCAT
>CAZTVS010000010.1:0-51198 GCA_964617125.1 uncultured Acidobacteriota bacterium | reverse complement strand
TATTGGGAACGTTGAATACATACTGGTTGTCGTCATTGATATAGATGTCGATCGAAGTCCCGGCACCGCCCGGGTTTTTCAGATCGAACCATCCGCCGAAAGCAGACATACCGAAAGAATAGTTATATATCTGGTATCGGAGCGGGTTCGAATCGACGATATTCTCATATACGCCGCCATGAATCCACCCGGCACCGCCGATCTCGGTGATACTGAATCCCGGGATAAATGTGGTATCCTCGAAATTCTCTACCACCCAAGGACCGGATAAGGCGTTATACCAGGAGATATAATTGTAATAGGGAGTGACCGTATATGCCTGTACTCCCACTCCCAGGCACATGACCGCGAAGAGAAACAACAGGAAGGCCAGAATCTTTTTCATTTTTTCCTCCAACATCACGAATACACTCGATTCCGGAGTGAAAAATTGTTCGGAGTGCATGCCGCAAATGACCTGACTCCGCTGAGGGGAAAAAATAAGAGATAGGATCGCGGCAGAGGAAATACTAATATCAATAAGACCTGCCGGAAAAACAACATCGATAGAGGTAAAACCAACCTTACTAAGGACTGAGAAAATTCGCCTTGTATTGGTTTGGAAGTGGAATAGCAGACAATCTGCTTTTCGCTGTTCTGGTTCTTACTGCCTGGTTTCTTGGGTGGAGATTGCTGTTTATGATCTGCACAGCAGGAGGGGGTGAATCAGGTACAACGGGAAAACATCTGGAAAAAGGTACAACTGGTTAAAAGGAATTCTGCAGTCGCACGATAAGTTCGTACGCGATTTGCTGTCTCTTCCTTCTATATGGATTTTGTATCACCCCCCTTTATCGAACTGATTCTACTGAATATGTAGCAATTTTCATTCCCTACCAGGCCTCGGGGAGGCATTGAGAGATACCCTCGGCAGGGTGTCCCGGATGAGGAACCGACACGGACGATATCGGATGGGAATTATATGATTTATCGGAAGATATATCTTATAATTCTGTTCATGGTCCGGGCCGTTCCAAAGTACTTTCAAATCAAATACATAGGACTATCCTCGGAACATTTCTCCATCCGCTTGAATTCCGTAAATGATCCCGACAATCCGTCCAATTTCTTTACGAAAAGAGAGGGAACTCTCTTGAGTCCTCGGATGGTGTAAAATGGCCGGAATCAAGTACAAAGGATTCCATTTTTTTCATTGCCAAGGATATTCATGAAGCCATCGCCACTCAATATAACCCTGTTCGTCATCATTCTAACCGTATGGCCCCTAGCCGGGTCCCTTGCGGCAAAAGACATTTTCGTTTCCCCCCGGGGATCCGACACCAACCCGGGTACGAAGGCCAAACCACTGGCAACTATTTCCGCCGCTCGCGATTTAGCGCGCCGGCACCGGGAAAATCCGTCTTCGCCCGTGAAGATCCTGTTCCTGGAGGGCGATTATGCCATCCGTCAGACTGTGCTCTTTACCGACAAGGATTCCGGCACGACTGCCGCTCCGGTTGTTTATCAAGCGGAACCCGGGAAAAAGGTCCGCTTTCTTGGTGGGATGCAGGTAACAGGGTTCAAGCCGGTAAAGGACGCATCGATTTTAAGTCGGCTGAATGCCGAGGCCGGCCGTCGGGTCATGGTGGCCGATTTACGCGCTCTTGGCTTGACAGATTTCGGCAAGTTGCGCTCCCGCGGCTTCAGTCGGGGTGAGGTCCCCGCCCACATGGAGCTCTTCTTTGACGGACAGCCGATGACCCTGGCGCGTTGGCCGAACCAGGGCGAGTGGGCTCATATACATGGCGCTCCGGAGGAAACCGCTCAGCCTGACGGACATGGCGGTAAGATCGGGAAACTGGAGAACGGTTTTTTCTATGAGAGCGACCGCATACGTTCCTGGAAGAACCCGCATGATGTATGGGTACACGGGTATTGGGCCTGGGATTGGGCCAATTCCTATGAACAGATAGCCTCTGTCGATCTCGATAGACGATGGCTCAAGCTGCTCCCGCCCTATGGTCACTATGGTTATCGCAAAGGTCAACGTATCTATTTTCTCAATGTCCTGGAGGAACTCGACCAGCCCGGAGAGTGGTTCGCGGATGCCCAAAGCGGTCTTCTCTATTTCTGGCCGCCTTCGACCCTCTCCGGCAAATCCTGTATGGTTTCCATCCTGGAAGAACCCATGCTCCGGCTGCAAAATGTTTCCCATCTTCATCTCGACGGCATAGAATTCCTGGCGGCACGCGGGTCCGCCATCGCCATGGATGGCGGTATGGCCAATCGTATCCGCAACTGTCGTTTCCGCAATCTGGGTACCACCGCCATAACGGTCAGCAACGGTAAGGAACATGGGATCGAGTACTGCGATATCGAAAATACCGGCGATGGCGGCGTAATCCTCGATGGCGGCGACCGCCTCACCCTGGAACCCGCCGGACATTTTGTGGAGAATTGCCGGTTCCAAAAACAGGGGCGATGGTCCAAGTGCTATGTTCCAGCCATCAAAATGTCGGGAGTGGGCATTCGCGCCTCTCACAACCATATACAGGACCATCCCCATTGTGCCATTCTGTATACAGGCAATGATCACCTCATCGAATATAACGAAATCCTGCGCGTAGCCCTGGAAACCGGCGATGTCGGAGCCATTTACAGCGGCCGTGACTATAGTTTTCGGGGGAACGTCATCCGTTTCAACTACATTCACCATACCGGCGGCGTCGGAATGGGATCTATGGGTGTATACATGGATGATTGCGTGAGCGGCACACGTATCTACGGAAATCTGTTCTATCGGGTTCAACGCGCCGTTTTCCTGGGTGGCGGACGGGACTTTGAGATCCTGAACAATGTCTTTGTGGATTGCCTTCCGGCGGTCAACCTGGATGGGCGAGGCATGGATCCGTCACCGGTATGGCACAATATGGTTTACAATTTTATGAAGCAAAGGCTCTACTCCATGCCTGCCGAGCTCTATCAGAGCCGCTATCCGGCCATGCAGGCACTCGATGAGCTGTATCGATCGGATACGGGGATTCCCACTGGCAATATCAAGGTAGCCCACAATATTTCGATAGGCGGTCAATGGCTGAAAATCCACTGGCACGCCAAACCGGAAGATGTCCGCCTGGAGAATAATTTTACCGATGCCGACCCCGGATTTCTCGACATTGCCGGACAGGATTTCCGGATCCGTAAGGATTCCCCTGTATGGTCCATGGGGATCGAAGCCTTGCCCCTGGAGCATATCGGCATACAGAAGAAAACCATCGATCCTCGGGTTAAAAGAAAATAAGATGAATACTACAGCGATTCGCTATCACCAGTATGGGAAACCCCTCGAAGTCCTGACCTGTGAGACCCTGCCGGTTCCCGAACCGAAGGCCGGTCAGGTATGGGTGCGCATGCTGGCAGCAACCATCCATCCCTCCGACATAGGAATGATTTTGGGAAATTACGGCCGTCTTCGCCGGTTGCCGGCGATTGCCGGCAGGGAAGGTGTCGGCGAGATTGTAAAGGTCGGGATGGATTGCCGCCTGCGCGAAGGACAAAGGGTCCGATTTCCCCAAGAGGCGGGAGCCTGGCAGACACTGGCGGTTGTGCCGGAAGAAGAACTTCAGACCATTCCACAGGACATACCGGCGAAGGCCGCCGCCATGTGTTTCATCAATCCACCGGCCGCATGGAGGTTGCTGCAGGATTTCGGAAAAGGTCTGTCCGCCGGGTCCTGGATCGCTCAAAACGCCGCCAACTCCGCCGTAGGATTGGCCGTTATACGTATGGCCGGCCGTCTCGGACTGAAAAGCCTGAACTTTGTACGGCGGCCGGAATTGATCGAACCGCTACAACAGATGGGAGCCGATGCCGTCCTCCTGGACGAGGACAGCTCGATTGCAGAGGCGTTGCGAATCACCGGAGATACTCCCCTGCCTCTGGCGCTGAATAGCGTCGGCGGGGAGAGCGCCATACGATTGACAAAGATTGTAAGCCGCGGCGGAACCATGGTCACCTTTGGCGGCATGTCCTTCGAGACGGTACGATTTCCTACCCGGCAGCTCATTTTTCAGGACATTACCCTGCGCGGATTTTGGCTGGATCAATGGTATCGGGAGCACAGCCGGCAAGCGATCGAGGACATGCAGTCGGAAATCTTCGACCTCGTACGCCAGAAGGTACTTTATCTGCCGGTGGAAGCCGTATATCCGCTCGGTGAATTTCGAAAAGCCATCGAACATGCGGCCCATCCCAGGTTGGGCAAGGTACAATTCCATGGCGATTGAGCTTTCCGAAGAATTATGAGTAGGGGCACGGCGTGCCGTGCCCTGGCGACCGTAGGGTGGGGGCTCCCTTTGGGCACGGCACGCCGTGCCCCTACAAAAGCTGATGCATTTTTCTATAACATGATTTTCCGTTATTCTGCGTTAATTCCGCATTGATTGGAAAGATTTTGCCGGCGAGACGTCGGCGCTCCCGGGATTTTTACGGGCTATTCTTTGGGGACCCGCAACCGGTCGCCGGTGCCCTGGACCATGATACGTTCCCACTCTTTGCCGTAGCCCGGATGGGTAGGTCTTTGCGGGATGCCTTTGCCGTTGCCGTTATCCAGCAATTGCCGACCCTCGGCAGCCTTCAGGTTACCGTCCATGTATTTCATGAACAGGTAATGATAGAAGGCCTTCCAGTCGGCAACCAGCCGGTTCCCGGCATATACCGAATAAGCCGTCAGGCAGTCGGCGGCCATGGCGGGATCTTGTTTATATAGATCGCCGGCCTGCCCGTCGATCATCCGGACCTCTGTGGCCAAGCGGTTTTCCAGCTCCGTCTGGTATGTTTCTATCTCCGGGTGAATCACGTTGTAACGCGAATACGCCCAGTTGTTGACCTGGTTGAACGTCCAGAAAGCGGAGGTTTCCGACCAGCGGATCATCGATCCGTTGCCCCAGGCATAGCTTTCCGGAACTCGCCGGATGCCGCAGTACATCGGCGCATACACGCAGCCGTCGGCATCGTCCACTCCGAACCAGAAGATACCCCCCACCGGAGCCGGCAGCCAGCCGCGTGATTGGGCCACGAAGCTGTATCCGGTCTGCTGGGTAGCGATAGCGCGCTCGTTGAGGTAGGAAATATCGTCCACTTTAAATTCCATGGGACGCCAGCGGTAAGGCGCCCGATAAGGTCCGGCTCCCAGGTCGTCGGTCATCGCCAGGGGCGTATCTTCGTAGTGATCGCGCATGGCGGCCATCACCTGTCGGACCGAGATCGGTGCATCGGGTCTGACCCACAAGGGCAGGCGGTTGGAAACAATACCCTTTGGATACAGACCCGGGTTGGGATCTTTGGGATCGCGTACAAACTTTCCCATCGCATAGTCCGTGTATGCCTGGTTTTCCCGGACCGCCCGGCTGATTTTGCGGAAGAAGGACCAGACCCGGGCATCGCAAAATCGGGCGCCGCCGAACTGGAGCGGATTATAAACATCGGAAAAACTAAAAGCCTCGTCCGTGCCCCGATAGAAGCCGTTTTTTTTGGCAAAGCTGATCACATCCGGTGAATGGTAGACGGTCTGGGTTCGATCCTCCCAGCGGTTGGATGATTGCAGCGGAAAGGTGGTGATTCGTGCCTGGTTGGCATGTCCGCACACATATCCATCCGGAACGAGACGTGCCACCCAGACCGCGCCTTTTTCGAATTTCCCTTTCCCTATCATCTCCAGGATCCAGGCTTCTCCGGCATCCGAGATGGAAAAGGACTCGCCGCCGCTGGCATATCCGTATTGGGCGATCAGTTCGGTCATGACCCGGATCAGTTCCCGGGCGTTGCGCGAGCGTTGCAGCCCGATGCGCATCAGGGAACCGTAATCGAGAATGGCCCCCGGCTGGGAGCCGAGCGTCTCCAGCCCCCCGAAGGTGGTTTCACCGATGGCCACCTGGTGCTCGTTCATGAATTGCACGACAGAATAGGTGTGGGCAACCTCCGGAATGGTCCCCATGGACTTCCCGCTTTCATAATGAATCACTTCGCATACCTCTCCCGGTTTATGATCGGTCGCCGGGTAAAAGACGATGGCCCCATAGCGGGTGTGGGAATCGGCCGCGTAGGTAATGATTACCGAGCGGTCGTTGCTGGCTCCCTTGGTAACGATCAGGTTGGTACACGCCCATGCGGCGTCTATTCCGGAAAAGATGAGAAAAATCAGAATCGGTAAAAATGTTTTCTTCTTCATCAGGACCTTTCTGGTTAAAAGCGCTTTTATCTTGGGGGATGCTTTCATCGAAAGTACTAGAGTTTCTTCGCAATAGTATTCTATTGTAGTCGTGTTCTTTTTTAATAGTCTTCCACAGACAGGAATGTCTGTGTCACTCTTGGGGAAGGCGCCAACGCACGCGGGCAATTTGCAGTTCGCCGCTGTTACCGGCTTTGGGACACCACGAACCGTCGGTAACCCATGACTCGCGCGCATGGATATGGACGACACCGAAATTTCCCATCATGGGAACCAGTTCCGGGCGATTTACGCCATCTCCCACCAACGGCAGCAGGATGCGCTCCGTGGCACGCAGGAGCTGCAACCGTTTCGTATCCACTTCGGCAATCCAGAGCGGTGCACGCCATCGGGGCACATGGACATTGGAAGGATCTTTACGGGTGTAAACCAGGTACAGGGCGCGAGAGTGGGTAAGCCAATGCTGTTGGGTGGTCGACATTTCCAGCGGAGTCCCATCGTCCCAGGCCCACGGCCGCTGGGTCTCGTATTGTATCCCGTCCCCACTGACGGCCACATAGCCGCGGTTGTCCTCGGCACGGATGGTCATGAAGAAGCGGGAGTCGAAACGGGTGACCGAGGGTTCGAGAAGACCGCGTCCGACCGGGTTGTCCAATGCATTGCCGGTCTGTTTCACCGTCAGCTTGCTGCCGTCGAAGGCACAGCGCACCCCGCAGACCGATCGTGGTTTGTCCTTCACCCCAAAGGTAAAGCTCATGATCACATCGCCGTCGGGCATCACTACACGCTGGCCGCAATTGTTGGAATAGATGTAGCTGCCGCGAGGATCCTCCCATACGAGCTTCTGTCGCGGCCCCCAACGGCCATCTTTCCACACGGAATAAACAGGCCAGCGCGGGGGTTGGTTGCGGTCGAACCTCTCGTCCCGATAGAATACATTGTGTCCGAGGGCCAGAACGCTTGCGGTCGGGGCATGGTACTCCGGCGTGACATCGCAGACACCCTCGTAACCCTGCGGTTCCGCCTCCACCCAGCCCAGCGAGGGAACGGGCTGAACCTCGCTCCAATGAACGCCGTAGTCAACGGATTCCATCCACTGCACCGGCCCGAAAAAATCGGACCCGCGGATGGTCTGCAAAGTCATCAGCACCCGTTTATCCGCCACACAGGCTCGAGGATGGAACCAGGTTCCCCCCGTGACTTTGGGCATATCGACGACGACCTTCTCGATCGACTCGATGAACGAATTCGAAGTACTGTGGGCGGCAGATTTGTCCGAAAATAGGGGGGCTGCCAAACCGGCGATGGCCGTGCGACGATCGATCTTCCCTGTCGGTTCTCTATGTCTCATGCACACTCATTTTACCGCGTAATCAGCAGCCACGCGTGTTTCCGAAAAAGAGCCACTTAAGGAGAGGGGGTGTGCCGCTGACGGAATTCAGTCAGATCCACTACCTGTCCGGTCAGACGCGACTCTTCGGCGGCGAAACCGATCAGGTGGCTGTGGACCGTCGAATCGATACCGGCGGCCAGAGGTTCGGAAGAAGGCTTGGTCATCTCCTCATAGAGCGCACGGACTAGGCCGGGATCGCCGCCGCCGTGCAACTCATATCCGCCATCCTCCGCCTGGACCGTGTAACGGACGGCATCTCCTTCATGGGGGAAGAAGATCAGATGGGCGCCGAAATGTTTGTAATAGGTTTCTCCGCCCTTCAGCACACCGCGCGTGCCGTAGATCTCGATATGCCGTCCCTGTTCGAAGGCAGTCATTGTGAAGGTACCGGTAATGCCTCCCTCGAACTCCATGGCCAGTACCTGCCGGTCTACGGCATCGTTATCGCAGCGATAGACACATCGTCCCCAGGGACTGGTCCGCAGCCAATCGGCGATCTCCGCAGCATCGGCCTCCCGGGCGCGATCATAGATCATGGCCAGCCATCCGTCGCGCCGGTCCGTGGTATAGCGCAGGGCGTTGTATTCACAGCGATCAGCGACAGGGCATCCGTCGGTGCAGCGTCGAGGAACCCCGGCCGGTGCCTTTTCCGGGCGGAAAAATTCCAGGGAGCCGAATCCGGCCACACGGCGGCAAGGCCGTCCGATCAGCCAGTGAAGGATATCGGTATCATGACAGCACTTGGCCAGGATCATGGGCGAGCTTCGGCCGACTACGGCCCAGTGACCACGCACGAAGGAGTGGGCCTGGTGCCAGGGCACTACCCCTTCGTTGGCCTGGATAGAAACGATTTCCCCCAGCATTCCCGATTCGATCAGCTCCTTCACCTTGCGATAGAAGGCGGCAAAACGCAGGACAAAGCAGACCATCACCCTTCGATGGGCCGAAAGCGCCTCTCGTTCGATCTCCAGCACCTCTTCCACCCGGACGGCAATCGGCTTTTCCAGCAGGATATGATAGCCGGTCCGGATGGCCGGAAGACAATACCGGTAATGATCGTTATCCTGGGTGGCAATAATCATGACATCGGCGAGAGTTCCGGCTGCCAGTAACTCCTCTCCACATGTAAAAGCGCGGAAATCGTCGCGCCCGGAGATCCGGCGTATCTTCTCCACACGCCCGGACACAGGATCGGCACCGGCAACGATCTGGAAGCGTTCCGGCTGGAGGGCCGCGAGAGCGGTATAGGTCTGGGCCCGTGAGCCGCAGCCGATACAGGCAATTCGTAAGGGTTGGGTCGATGTCATACTCATTTCCTTATAGGCAGTTGAAGCAAGCTTATCCGCAGATTTATAACCCATGGATATACGGACCGGTCACGAGTGGATTTTAGGTATTCGCTTACGCGGCTGTCAAGCTCCGGGACAGGCAGGGGAAGAGATGTTTAGACGCATACGGATCGGATGGATGATCGCGGATCGGGCCAGTTTTCGATCCCCTTGCGCCCCTCTGATTCCATGCGTATACTCAAGAAGTCTCTTTTCGATATCCTGAAATTGCTGAACTTTACTTACATCACATAATCGAGACGACCATGCAACGACCATACAAGGACTACTCCGACATCCTCCACCATCATGCCTCTGACCGCGGCGACAAGACAGCCCTCTACCAGGAGGAGAACCGAATCTCCTATTCCCTTTTGCGGGACAATGTCGATCGATTCGGAAATCTGCTACAGTCACTCGGCCTGCATGCCGGAGATAGAATCGTTCTTGCCCTGCCGGACTGCCCCGATCTCTATTACGCCTTCCTGGGTGGAATGAAGAGTGGGATGATACCGGTCCTCCTCGGTCCGGAGATGCCTCTGAGCAGCTACCGATATATTCTTCACGATGCGGAACCTTCGGCTTTGATCACCATCGGCCATTCCGAAGCGGTAAATGCTTGGGAGGGTTCCGGCAAATTCTTCCTTTGTGTCGATGACCGCTCCTATGCCAGACTTTTTGAGAAGGCCGGCTCCACTGCGATGGGTCACGCCCTTACGGCGGAGAACGGGTTCGATTTCCTTCTCTACAGTTCCGGCAGCACCGGCGAGCCCAAGGGCGTGCCCCATTCGCAAAGCGACATGATGTTCTGCGCCCGACAGTATGCCGGAGAGGTTCTGCATATGTCCGCAGACGATCTTGTTCTATCCACCTCCAAGCTGCATTTTGCTTACGGACTGGGTAACAGTCTGATCTTCCCGCTCTATTTCGGGGCGTCGGTCATCCTTAACTCCGGCCATTCCGGTCCCGCCGATATCTCCGGGATCTTCCGGCTGCTGCAGGAGAAGCGCCCTACACTTTTTTTCGCCGTACCGACGCTCTACAATCTCATGGTCAAATCCATGCTGGAGAAAGTGTCCTTCCCCTCGCTGCGGTTGTGCATTTCCGCAGGGGAGGCTCTGCCGGACGGGCTTCTGCGGGAATGGCGGCGATTGACCGGACAGGAGATCCTCGATGGCATCGGTTCCACAGAGGCGCTGCACATCTTCCTCTCCAACCGCCCTGGAGAAATCATGCCAGGCAAGACGGGTTTTCCCGTGCCCGGCTACGAGGCCAGGATCGTCGGTGAGGACGGAAAGAGCGTGCCCCCCGGCGAGCCGGGCACGCTCCTGATACGAGGGCGAAGCACGGCGCTCTTCTACTGGAATCGTCCGGAGAAGACGCAGCGGACGATGCTCGCTGACGGCTGGCTCAACACCGGTGATGTCTTCACCGAGGAGAACGGCTGTTATACCTACCAGGGACGCACGGACGACATGTTCAAATCCGGCGGCCACTGGGTTTCTCCCGTTAAAGTGGAAGGGGTGCTGCGCGATCATCCGGCCGTGCTGGAATGCATGGTGACTTCGCGCCGCATGGAAGGGATGCTGAAGCCGATGGCCTACGTGGTGCCGCGACCGGAGTTCGCGAATGAAAACGATCTGCCCCGGCAGATGCGCTCGTATATCCTGGAGAGGTTGCCGGCCCACATGTGCCCGATACAATTCCTTTTCACCGACGACATCCCCAAAACCACAACCGGAAAGATCAAAAGGTCGCCCGGCTAAATTCTCGCCAAAAATTCAGTAACACCGAGGATTTCGATGCCTTGATAGCTCCTCAAAGATAATAGATGATGGTCTCCGGATATGATAAAACCGCATCCGGAGGCAACGGCACACTCCAGTATTCTGTTATCGTCTTCATCGTCTTCAACGATATCCAGTCGGAGATCAGGTTCGATCATCGTGGAAATATGGATGCATTCATTTTCAATGGCCAACAATTGAGCCTGGGGATAGTCGAACTTTCTTTGAAGAACCTCCAGAACTTCATTCAAGATTTCTCTTGACAGGTACAACTCCACATCGCCTTCGATGACATGACGCAGGATCTGCCTGGGTTTTCCGCCAAAGACAATCCCGGAGAGGATCACATTGGAGTCCAGTACAAGCTTAATCAATGACTGCCCTCTTCGATCTCCTGTATTCGTGAATTGTTTTCTCCAGGTTATCCTTTCGAACCTTTACAAGCTTCTTTTGACGGTCGCCGAAAGAGAAAAGCTGTTCCCATCTCTTTTTCCTTTCGATATACAGTCTGGCGGCTTCGCGGATCAGCTCCGATCTGGAACGGGCCTCTGTCCGGGCAACTTTATCCACCATTTTCAGAAGGTCTTTTTGAAAAGAAATGTTTACCGTAGTGACATCCATGCAGCACTCCCAATCTGGTAATATAACAAATCGTACATACAATCTTTGTATGAGTCAAGCCTATAGTTCAGGGGTTCCAGATCCATAAGGCGCTACAGGACTTTGCCGATGTTGTAGGCCTGGCGGATCTCCTCGGCGGCGAGAGCACGGGAATAGATGGCGAACTCATCGATACGCCCCTTGAAACTGCGTATCGGTTCCATCGGTTGGCCGGATACGGGCGTCCAGTTTCCGATTTCCAGACGACCCAGGCGGATGGGAGTCAACGACTGGAGCGGATGGCGGGAAATCTCCCGGCCGTCGACATAATGGCTCAGGGTTTTCGAAGGATTATCATAGACAACGGCTATGTGCACCCAGAGACCCATCTGGTCCGGATCGAGCTTTACCGGGCTGGTCAGCACCTCCAGGTGACCGACTCCCCAGCCGGCCAGGGTGCGTTTGCCGAAATTGAGGCTGCCATTCTGATTGAACTGCCATTGCGGTTCTCCCACACGGGCATCCCCGGACATCATCAAAGCGTTAAAATAATGATCCAGATTGTCCAATCGGACCCAGGCCATACAGGTCATGGCGTTCAGTTCGTGCGCCAGAGCCAGGCGTATGCGATCTCCAAATTGGCGGAAGGCCATCCCCCCTTTTCCCGGCCAGCGCCCATCTACCCACTGTCCGCCGACCATCGTGCCGTTGCTATTCGCCTTCTTTTTGGGGGCGCGGTTAAGGACTGTACGGTTCTCCCTTCTCTGGTCTTCAAAGTTGTAATACAGAAGCAGGGAAGAATCCTTCTGCACATTCCCGCTGTATTGCCGCCAGGCCTCATACCGTTTCTGCATTTCCTGCCGTGCTCTCATTTCCACGTCGGATATAGAGAAGAACCGCTTTTCCCCAAAAGGAACTTCCTTGACTCCCTCCCCTCCCGTGGAGAGGACGCGCCTGCCTTCCAGGATGGTATGGATCTTTTGCGGCCGGGCCGGGTCGGCCAGTTCGACTTTCCCCTGGAAAACCTGCACATCGGCTGTTCCCCGGTCATCCACTTCCATGGCAAAGGAAGTCCCGCGATCGGTGACCTGCACCTTGGGCGCAGAGATCTTGAATCCCTGCGCCGGAGGCGGGACTTCCGCCCGCATCTTTCCTTTATGGAAACGGGCCTCCATGTCGGACACCATCTCCAACACTGCCGGACCTTCCATCGCCACCTGAGCGCCGCTATAGAATTGAACCTCTACCAGACCCCGTTTCAGCTGCAGAGTCCCGGGATAAAGCACCGCCCCCAGCCTGGGATGAAAATCTGTATCTTCCCACTCCGCATCAACGACATAGGTCAATTCGGCGATACCCCTATTTTCCCCAACCGGAGTTGGCACGGTTTGCAGATCGGATGGCTCCTGTGTCACCCACAGGGAGAGGACCGCGAAAACCAGGATGGCCATGGCCGCAACAGGAATCCATCCGATACATGGACCGGATCGAAGAAATCGACGGATGCGATCTATCCATGCGGAAGGTCGGGCTATATCTGTCTGATCGCCGGATTTTTCCGGCGTTTCGGGGGTGCGATAATTCGCCTGCAGCCACCCCGCCCAACTTTCCATCCCATAGGAACGCAGCAGGGTATGAAAGCGTGCCTGCTCCCAGAAAGAGAGGCGTGCTTTGGGAGACGAAAGTAACAGGAACTCCAGTTCGGCCTTTTCCGTTTCGTTCAAGGCCTCGTCGAAATACTTGTTCAGCAGGATTTCCAGGCGTTTCTCGTTCATGGAACCTCCACGGAATGCCCTGCCAGGTGACGTTCCATGCAATGGCGTAAAATCGAACGGGCGCGGGAAAGAGTGACGTATACCGACTCCACCGTCCAGTCCAGATAACGCGCTATTTCCGGGGGTTTATGCGCCTGCTGATAGCGCAGTTCCACAACTTTCCTTGTTTTCACAGGCAGGTCACCGATACACCGGCTCAGTATCTCCAGTTTTTCCTCTTCCGATTCCGGTAAGGGTTCCCCGGCACACAAGGCCTCGATCACCTCGGCCGAGAGCATCTGATTCTGGCCCTTACGACTCCGCAGGGCCTCCAACACCTTAAAACGGGCTATGGCGCAAACCCAGCCCAGGAAGTTGGAGCCGGTCTGGAAATCGTCGGCCTTGCGTGAGACAGTAAGGAAAGTCTCCTGAAATACATCATCGGCGCAGCTGAAATCCGGGACCAAGGCCAGGATAAAACGGCGTATTTCCCGGGAGTGATGCAAAAAGAGGGCATGGACCTCTTCCTGATGAGTCATACGTTTCTCTTTATGCCACTCCATGTCTCTCCTTCGCCTGGTTCCGATCTTCGGCCGTTTACGGTCTTCATCTGCCGTCATTATAAAATGTTGTTGCCGGCTGAAATCTTAACATCAAAAACTGAGGATCGGATGTTAAGGTTTCTTCCCTTCCACTCATTTATAAACAAAGTGGCGTTCGGATGCTGGTCGAACGCCGATACTTAGACGTATAACGGCTATGGATTTCGATGGTTTTCGGGAAGCCAGGGACGACAGATACGGTTCATGCCGTCGGTCGGAAAAGGTAGCGTTAACGTAACGTTCTTATATACTTAGGAAGGAGTTTGTAACACCATGAATCGCACGCTTTGTTGTATCTTACTCGTGGTTCTTTCGGCATCCGTAGTTTTCCTGCCGGCGCAGTCTCCCAAAGGCACCATCACCGGAACGATCACCGATCCGCAGAACGCCCGAGTTCCAGGGGTGGAAGTCATAGCCCTGCACGTGGACACCAATCAGAAATACACCGGCATCAGTTCGGATGACGGGACCTACGTCATTCCGGCCCTGCCGATCGGAAAATACGAGATCACCGCCACCCTGACCGGATTTGCCACCTATAAACAATCCGGTATCGTCCTGGAAGTGAGCCAGAGATTGCGTATCGACATCGGCCTGAAGGTGGGATCGGTGAGCGAAACGGTGGAAGTCACCGGAGAGGTCTCCCGTATTCAGACAGAAAGTTCCAGCGCCGGTACCACGGTGGAACAGCAGCGTATTGCCAACCTGCCGCTCAACGGCCGCCACGTACTGGATCTGGTCAAACTCATTCCCGGTGTACAGCCGCGCAACCGCGGCGTAGACGGATTTGCCCAAGTCGACAACCAGGCTTTTTCCCAGATCAGCTTCAACGGTGGCCCGACCTACGGCAACCAGATTTTCCTGGATGGCGGGATGAACACTGTCCCGGTACACAACGAGATGAGCGTAGTCCCCATGCTTGACAGTGTGGAAGAGTTTAAGGTACTGACCAACGCCCTACCGGCCGAGTTCGGCCAGTCCAATGGTGGCGTGATCAACATCGTCACCCGCGGCGGCACGAAAGATCTACACGGTTCCCTTTACGAATTCGTGCGTAACGATTCACTGGATGCACGCAATGCCTTTCTCACCACCAAAGATCCGATCACCGGAAGGACCAAACCTGTCGTCCGTTACAACCAGTACGGCGGCACCGTCGGCGGACCGGTTTACATTCCCAAGATCTATGACGGCCGCGATAAAACCTTCTTCTTCGTCGGTTACGAACAATGGAAATACATCCAGGCCAACATCAACCGCAGCACCGTGCCTACCGCTCTGGAGCGCAGCGGCAATTTTTCCAATACCCGTAACGGTCTGGGAGATCTGATCCCCATATACAACCCGCTGACGACTCGCGCCAATCCCGGCGGCAGCGGTTACGTTCGGGATGCCTTCCCCGGAAACATCGTCCCCAATAATCTGATGGATCCGGTTTCGCTGAAGGTCCTGGGCTACCTGCCTCTGCCCAACGTGGCCCCCAACAACCCTTATACCAATGCCAACAATTATCTCTCTCTGCAGAGCTATCCGATCAACCAGGACGATCTGACCATCCGTATCGATCACAATTTCAGCGATAAAAACAAATTGTTCGGACGTTTTTCCGAGAACCGCAATTTTCGCGATTTCAAGGCATGGGGCATAGGAATTGCCGATTCGGACGCCCGTACCGATCAACGCAACAACTACAACGGGCTGATCGCTCACACCTACGTTTTTTCCCCCACGGTGGTCAACGAGTTCCGTGCCAATGTCACCCGGCAATCCCTGGATTTTATTCATCCCAGCTTTGATCAGGGTTGGCCCGCCAAGCTTGGCTACCCGGCTATCATTCCCCAGGATGCCTTCCCTCCGATACAGATCGATGGCATATTGGCCATCGGCTCGGCCCGTGGAGGTTTCGCCGGCGGATTCCGCAAACACCATACCGTCCAATTTACCGACAGTGTCACCTGGATTCGAGGAAAACACACCATCAAGGCCGGTTTCGATCAGCGCTGGATCCGACTGAATTTCACCAACCGCTCCAATCCTTCCGGCAATTTCAGCTTCAGCTCCAGCCTGACCAACAATCCTCAAGTTCCGGCGGGCTCCGGATTCGGAATGGCCACCTTCCTGATGGGAGAGGTCTCCAGCGGCAGTCTGGGCATTCGCCCGCAGTTTGCCTTCCAGAGCTGGTCCCACGGCAGTTATCTTCAGGACGATTTCAAGGCAACCAAACGTCTGACCCTCAATTTGGGAGTGCGTTACGATTTGGCCTCGGGGCCTACGGAACGCTGGGATCGCAGCTCCAATTTCGACCCCTATGTCACCAATTCCTTGACGAATACCCCGGGCGCCTTGCTTTATGCCGGAGTGACCAAGGATAGACACTTTACCAATCCGCCGAATCATAACTTCGCACCCCGCATCGGTTTTGCCTACAATATCACCGGGGACGGCAAGACCGCCATCCACGGCGGTTATGCCATGATCTACAGTCTGATCGAGAGCGGCGATACGGCGGGCGACGGTTCGAATTCGCTGGGATTTTCCATCGACACTTCCTTCACTGCCCCCGGCGGAGGCCCCTATCGTGCTTTTAAACTCAGCGAGGGTCCGACGACCATCCTGCTGCCGAAGGGTGCCTCCGGTGGTCCGTCGGCTTTTCGCGGCCAGGCGGTACGTTACCAGATGATGGAAGAAGGCACCCCTTATGTCCAGCAATGGAACCTGACCCTGCAGCGAGAGCTTCCCGGCCGCTGGGTCGTCTCGGCGGGCTATGCCGGTAACCGGGGCGTTCACCTCTATGGCGCCAATTATAATTTGAACCAGATGGATCCCCAGTACTTTTCCATGGGTTTGAAACTGCAGGACAAGGTTACCAATCCTTACTACGGTCAGATCACCAGCGGTACGCTTTCTGCGGCCACCGTCGTCCAGAGCCAGCTGCTGCTGCCCTACCCGGATTATCTGAGCATCTACACGCTGTCTTCGCACGGAGGGTCCAGCACCTACCATTCCTTTCAGTTCACCGCCGAGAAGAGGTTTTCCGACGGACTCTCAGCCCTCATCTCCTATAACAATTCCAAGTTGATCAACGATGCCTCCTCCACCAATCAGGGTAGCAGCTCCAACCCCGACTACCGTATCGGACGACTTGATCGCCGGGGAGAGCGTTCTCTGGACGAAAACGATATCCCCCATCGGCTGGTAATCAGTGCGGTGTACGAACTGCCCTTCGGACCGACCAAGCGCTGGCTAAAAGAAGGGGTGCTCGGGGCTGTCTTCGGAGGCTGGCAGTATAATGTTATCTACACCTATCAGAGCGGCAATCCTTTGGTCGTGCGGGGATCGAACAACTTCACCGGCATCAACCGCCCGAATCTGGCAGGCGATCCCGTGCTTCCGGCGGGTGAGCGGACCGTTCTGAAATGGTTCAACACCGCCGCTTTCGCCAATCCCGCCAACTGGACCATCGGAAACGTTCCTCGCACCATGCCTACCTTGCGGGGACCGGCCTATAAGAATGTAGATATGTCCCTCTTCCGTAATATAAAGATCACGGAGCGTTTCAAGCTGGAATTCCGGGCCGAGGCCTTCAACGCCCTGAATATGGTCATCTATGACAATCCCAACACCAGCTTCACCCCCAATGCCTCCGGGGTCAACACCAACGCCAATTTCGGGCGAATCCTCTCCTCCATGGCGGCCCGAAGGATGCAATTCGGGCTGCGCCTCACTTTTTGATCGCCTGGATTGCATACGAGAAGGTCACGAAATCGAGCGGATTTCGTGACCTTCTTTTTTTATTAAAGAAAGGTCGGCATGAAAATATTCCAATTTATTTTGTCGATGGGAGTCATGATGAGCAGCCATGTTTTTGCCCAATCCACATATGATCTGGTGGTGTATGGAGGTACGGCCGGAGGTGTCATGACGGCGACCGCCGGCGCCCGCCAGGGACTCAAAACCGTCCTGCTGGAACCGGGTAGACATATCGGAGGAATGGCCACCGGAGGCCTTTCCCGTACCGATACCGGTGCCCGCGAGGTGATCGGCGGGCTGGCACTCGAATTCTACTATCGCGTCGGAGACCACTACGAGATACGCCGCTATAAAAACCCGGTGGCCTGGTTCTATGAGCCGAAGGTGGGAGAAGCGGTTATGCAGGAGATGCTGCAGGAGGCCGGAGTGACCCTCCTTTTGCATCATCGGCTGCAGGAGAAAACGGGCGTGATCCGAAAGGATAAAAAAATCGTTGAGATCGTCACCGAGAACGGGACCCGCTTCTCCGCCAAGGTATTCGTCGATTGCAGTTACGAAGGAGACCTCATGGCCCAGGCCGGAGTCAGCTATACCTGGGGCCGGGAAGGGATGGATCAATACGGGGAGTCGCTCGCCGGCGTGCGCGGGAAGACCCCGAAGCACCAGTTCCTTTTCGATGTACCGGCACGGGATGCCGCCGGAAACCTGGCGGCGGAGATCTCCACCGATCCGCCGGGACGGCCGGGTCAGGCGGACAAGAAGGTTCAGGCCTACAATTACCGCATCATCGCCACCAACCGCCCCGACAACCGAATGCCCTGGCCCAAGCCGGATGGCTACGATGCAAAACGGTACGAACTGCTGGCCCGGTATCTGGAGGCCTTTGTCAAGAGCCACGGCCGGGCTCCGGTTTTTCACGAGCTGACCCTGATCGCCCCCATCCCCAACGGCAAAGCCGATTTCAACAACAATGGCCCCTTTTCCACCGACTACATCGGCAAAAACTGGGGATATCCCGACGGCAGCTATGCGGAGAAGGAAAAAATTCGCCAGGCCCATGTCGATTATGTGCAGGGATTCTATTACTTCCTCGCTCAGGATCCCCGAGTGCCCCGAAGCCTGCAGGATGAAGTCAACGAGTGGGGACTGCCCAAAGACGAATATGTCGATACGGCCCATTGGCCCCATCAGCTGTATATACGGGAGGCCAGGCGCATGGTCGGGGATTTCGTCGCCACCCAGAAAGACCTGCAGACGGATCTCACCAAACCGGATGTCATCGGCATGGGTAGTTACAATTCCGATTCCCATAACATCCAGCGCATCGTCAACGAGCGCGGCATGGTGGAAAACGAAGGAGACATGCAGGTACCGGTAAAACCTTACCAGATTCCCTTCCGGGTGATGCTGCCCAAAGCGTCGGAGATGGAAAACCTGTTGGTCCCGGTATGTTTTTCCGCCAGCCATGTGGCCTATTCCTCGCTGCGCATGGAACCACAGTATATGATCATGGGTCATGCCGCGGGAGTGGCCGCCGCTTTGGCCGTCCGCGACGGGAAGCCGGTACAATCCATCGCCGTCGAGGAACTGCAGAAGATACTGACCTCACAGGCCGCCGTTTTTACCTATTGCCCCACTCCCCAGCAGAAAGCCCTGCAGATCATTCATCAGAAAATGGCCCCCAAAGGCCCGGCCCGCTTCAACTGGGAATACTGAAGAAGAAGAAGAGAGAAAGATTATGAAACGAAACTGGAATTTTTTACGATTATTCATGTTGTGCCTGACCTTTACTGCTCTGCCGGTACAGGCGGCGGAGCTGTATGATCTGGTGGTTTACGGCGGCACGGCCGCCGGTGTGGTTACGGCCGTCAGCGGTGCCCGTCAGGGATTGAAGGTGGTCCTGCTGGAACCACGCCTTCACCTGGGAGGCATGGTTTCCGGCGGATTGTCGCGCACCGATGTGGGCCGGCGAGAGGTCATCGGCGGCATGGCGCTGGAATTCTATTGGCGTGCCGGCCGTCATTACGAGATGTTTCGTTACCTGCAGGATATCGCCTGGCTTCCAGAGCCCAAGGTAGCCGAAACCATTTTCAAGGAAATGGCCTCCGAGGCAAAAATCGATGTCCGTTTCCAGCACCGGTTGCGTGAGAAAACCGGCGTGACCAAAGAAGGACGCAAGGTGACGGAAATCGTCATGGAAAACGGCAAGGCCTTCCGGGGAAAGATATTTGCCGACTGCTCCTATGAGGGCGATCTGATGGCCCAGGCTGGCGTGTCCTACACCTGGGGCCGGGAAGGAGTGCAACAGTATGGGGAAGACCTGGCCGGCGTTCGCGGCAAGACGCCCTATCATCAATTCCTGGTCGATATCCCGGCAAAAGATGAAAAGGGGCGGCTCCTGCCGGAGATCTCTCCCGATCCGCCGGGAGAGATCGGTTCCGCCGATAAAAAGGTACAGGCCTATAACTTTCGCATGATTCTCACGGACGATCCGGCCAACCAGACACCCTTTCCCCAACCGCCCGGTTATCAGCCGGAGCGCTATCGGCTCCTGGCGCATCTGCTCAAGGCCATGACCATCCAGAAGGGCAGGGCTCTGCGGATCAACGATGTTACCGGTCCGGGAATGATTCCCAACCGGAAAGGGGACTTCAATAATAACGGCGCTTTTTCCACCGATTACATCGGAAAGAATTACGATTACCCCGACGGCTCCTATCAGCGCCGGGAGGAAATCTGGCGGGAGCACGAAAATTACGTAAAAGGATTTTTCTACTTCCTGGCCCACGATCCCCAGGTACCCGCCGAGCTGCAGGCCGACGTCAACCGCTGGGGGATGGCCAAAGACGAATTCGTCGACAACGGCAATTTCCCCAACCAGCTGTACATACGGGAAGCCCGCCGCATGGTCGGAGACTTCGTCGTCACACAGAAAGACCTGCAGACCGAACTCAGCAAGGCGGATCCGATCGGCATGGGCTCCTATAACAGCGACTCCCACAACATTCAGAGGGTGGTCGCTGCGAACGGAATGGTGACCAACGAAGGGGACGTGCAGGTGGCGGTCAAACCTTACCAAATTCCCTATCGGGTCATGCTTCCCAAAAAGACGGAGGCCGTCAATCTTCTGGTTCCGGTCTGCTTTTCCGCCAGTCACGTTGCCTACTCCTCCCTGCGCATGGAGCCCCAGTATATGATCATCGGACAGGCAGCCGGAGTGGCCGCAGGTATGGCCATACGGAATTCTCTGGCCGTACAGGAGATCGATACCGGCGCCCTGACGACTAAGCTGAAGGAAGAGGGGGCCATCATGGAACTGGATCCGCGTCTGCAGCAGCAGGTCCTTTCCGGTTTCAACCGCCGTTTCCCCCGCTGATCTCTCTCCCTCCATCCGAATACCGGTGCAGGGGCGACTGCCGGTCACCCCGGCACCGGCTGAACAGATCTCCTATCGTCGAGCTGTACCGCACGACCCGGGGACGCCGCTACCTGGATTTGGCCAAGAAATTGTTCGCTTTGCACAACCTGTCATGGAACTGGCGCATGTTCCTGATTACCGGCGAAGCCAGGTTCATGGACATCGTCGAACTGGCCCGCTACAACGGCGTTTTGTCCAGGACCGGTCACGACGAAAAACTGGAATTGGTGGCCGACTTCAGGCCGGAACACGCAAAGGTATCTTCACACAAAAACAATTCGGCGCATGACATCGTAGAAGAATTCCCGGGACCATATAGCCAATGTCGCAGGATCTTTTACAAATGGTTCCACCTCTTTTTTAGCCTTGTTTACATCAAGCTTTTCGATGACTGTTTTCTCAATGGTGGACAATTTTTCTGGAGTTAAATGCTCAGCTTTTATCCAATGACCACTCTGAATCATACGCTGCTCAAGATGCTTGAGGTGTAGTTGGGGGTGATTGGCAGCATACCAGACCAAGTCATACCAGTCCCGACCCTTCACGCGATTTTTCCAGCTCCGACAGAGTACTGCATGCATCTTGCCGGCAAACATGTCGGGAAGAGAGAATGCCCGCACCGAAAACGGAATAGGCTGTAATAGGAAACGGGTTTCCGTATCAAATCCGGGAGGCGGATCCGTGTCCACTTCCATTTTGATCTTAAGAATTTGACTCCGTTGAATTCTTCCTGCCAGATTTTCCGTGGTGTTGATAACAAGTAGATGCTTCCATGTTTCCACTTTTAGAAAAGCTGACTGGATGGCACGCTGAGAACTCTTGGATTTTTTGGTCACGGAAGCCTCGAATCCGAAGGAGTTAACCTCCTTTTTCAAAGCATCACAGTAACGAGAGAGATCGAATTCCGTCGCAGGCTGCAGCAAAGAGAAATCAAGATCTTCGGAGTAGCGTTCCATCCCGTAGAGGATGCGAAGCGCCGTGCCTCCGTAAAAAGCCGCCCTTTCGAAAAAGCGGCTTCGCCAAAGCCCGAGGAGAGCAATCTCCTGCAAGATTTCGCGCAGGGCTTTTACATCATCTTCCACTCTCCTACATTCGTATCGCGCCAACATCCGTGCTACGGCTTCATTCATGGGATCCTCCACCTCTTTGCAGACGTGCTACAACATTATGGAGTAATCGCAGCTTGCGAGATCCATACCGTTCGGCGAGAATTGCCAAGGTTTCGGTCCTCAGCTTTTCTAGGCTTTCGGAATCGATACGCAGGTTTTGCATCAGATACTTGCGCATTTCAGCCTGGCTACGGATGCCGGTTCCGCGATCGTCTTGGATCTTGTCGGCAAGAGCTTTCTCCGGTATTGCCATCAGGAAGGGCCGACCGCCTTCGAGAAGAATCTGGTCCATACCGAAAGGGAACACAGACGACGGAATCTGGTGGTAAAAAAACAGTCCTACCGGAGTACTAAAACGCCGACCTCTTCCGGTGGTCACGGATGTAATGGCTTCAACGTGTTCCGGAATCAGACCGTGATAGTGGAGAGCATAGTCGAGAGAGATATAAGATGGGCCATAAATCATATTAGCCAGTATTTCCCGCGAGAATGGGCGCCTTGCATAATTTGGGCCGAAAATGTAGATGCCCTTCTTCACGCGGATAATCGCGTTTTTCCGGATGAGGCTGGTAATTTTATCCCGTGGACATTCATACTGCTTCATGCTATCAAGAAGAGCCTGGTAATCGAACTCCTCCCCCTCGATTCGTCTCCTCAAATCATTGATCATGATGTCCTTACTCCGGAAGAAGCCAATGGCAGTAATATAGCATAAATCCGCATAGTATGTCGATATTTTGTCGACATACTATGATATTAACGACATATCTGTGCAGGCCGCCGCAATCGGATTTTTTGGCAGGGGCTGGATGACTCATTGTCACCGGGGGACAGTGCGTTTGTACCCATGCGAGGCCCGACAAAATTTTCCAAGGTAATTCCCGCTTGCGGCCGCTTTTCCGGCGCTATACAATGGAAGTCATCATGCTTCCTAAACAAGGCTATCTCATCATGAAAAAAACAATCCTTCTATTCGCCATCCTCATCGCTGCCGGTTCGGCGGCACTCGCCGAGATCCGCTGGGTGGCCATCGGCGACTCCATCACCTACCTGAACGACCATCGCAACGAAACGGGAGACCGGATCAGCAAAGGGTATATGACCAGGGTAACCGAACAACTGCCCCATATACGGTATGTGAACCAGGGGCATAACGGCTGGACGGCCATACGTATCGCTACCGAAATCGAGAGGCTCGGCCTGGAAAAAGCGGATGTGTACTCCGTCTTCCTCGGAACCAATGACTGGTGGGGCGGAAAGCCGCTGGGTACATTGCGCGATTACCGCAACAACGCCGGCAACGCCACCGTATATGGCGCCTTCCGCACCATCATCGACAAGCTGCGACGTCTGAACCCATCGGCCCCCATCATCCTGATCACACCCATGCAGCGGGTCGATTTTGTCTACATCAACCATTATAAAAACAATGCCTACGGATCGTACCGGGAAAAGAACGGACAGAAACTGGAACAGTTTGCCGATGCCATCCGGGAGATCGGAAAACAGGAACGTCTTCCGGTAGTGGATCTGTACCACAAGAGCGGAATGAAGCACGCCAATCTGGTAAAATTCAAACGCCTGAAAGACCCTAAAACCGGCCTCTATCGCAACTTTCCCTATCCGAAATTCATCGGCATACCGTTCCATCCGGAGACGGATGAATATCCCTATCCGGTGGAAGCGGCCGGTATGACCTATGACGGCCTGCACCCGTCGGATCAAGGTTACGCCATCATCAGCGACATGCTGGTGAAAATCCTCCGAAAACTACCCCCGACAAAGCCCTGAAACCTCCGCAGGCGAAATCTTTTCGATTTTCTATTCAGATCTTTTGCAAAGTCAAGGATGCCGACGGAAATCGGGGCGCACCCACTACCAAGGTTCACGCCGTAGGGGCAATCCTTGCGGTCGCCCGGCAGCCTTTGTGGAGATACCTCCCTGGTGACCGCAAGGGTCGCCCTACACGAATTGCACGAGAAAGGTTCGTAGTTCCGCGTTTACGCAGCACCGCCCGAAGACTTCTGAGCTTGTCTGTCAAACATTTTCGTATGGAGATCTTCCTATATCGCTCCTACGGAGCTTCCTGATAGGGCGAGGCATGCAATTCTATTAACATGCCGCGCCTCCGGCGCTGTCAGAGACGGCCGGTAAATCCGGGAATAGGTACATTTCCGCTTCATCAGAAGCTTTCTCTCCTCAGCCGCATAGCGGCGACATGTTTATAGTTACACGGCATGGTGAATGTCGCAAGCTGCAGAGCAGCGGCATAGGCTCGATCACCGCCTAAAGCGGAACAAACATCATCCGTTTTTCTATCAGGATCGATCCTTTTGCCCATTCCTCTTGAATAGAAATCTCTGGCACAATCCATATACCATCCCGCCCATTCTGGATTCTGACTCCTGGCTTCTGGCTTCTGTATTTACACGGCACCGCCTGAAGACGGAACTACGAACACAATCCGTTTTTCTATCCTAATCGATGTCCCACCGGCCATCCATATTATTTCCGCTACAGACAGGTATGTCTGTACCACTTCTTTTTTTAAGCCGCAGAGGACAGCGATATCCTCACGGGTACCCCCGGAAGACATAATCCCATACCATATTACTATGCGGCCGAGAGTCAACAGAAAAAAGATTATTTTTTTTACGAAACTTTTTCTGATTTTTCCCATCATCCTATTCGGTAGGCATTGGGAATTGATTTTTCTCAGAAGGAGATCCCTACCGGACGCGATTCTTACGGTAAAA
The DNA here is from genome assembly GCA_964617125.1 of uncultured Acidobacteriota bacterium. Taxonomy (GTDB): domain Bacteria; phylum Acidobacteriota; class UBA6911; order CAINFC01; family CAINFC01; genus CAZTVS01. Next base: position 26,493 of record CAZTVS010000010.1, on the reverse strand, counting down.
CAATTTATATTCAAGGATACGAGCATACCAACATTGTAATTCTGGAACCCGCATGCCGAAAACAAATAACTTACGCCAATCGATTACCGTTTTTATACTAATGATTCTGTTCTTTACGGGATGGAAGAGCAAGGCTTTCCCATCCGATCGGCGACCTTCGGATCATACCGAATCGGAACGGGCATCCGATCCGAACGACGACACCCGCTGGTCCTCGCAATTCGGCTTCCCCGGTCCGGGCACCAATGGTGGCATCTACGCTACGGTTACCGATCGGCAGGGAAATCTTTATGTGGGCGGTTCTTTTACCCAGGCGGGAGACGTTCCGGCCAACCATATCGCCAAATGGGATGGGAAAAATTGGTCGCCTCTCGGATCAGGCGTAAATGGCAATGTTGTAGCCTTGGGGTTGGATAGTATGGGGAATTTATATGTTGGGGGCCGATTTACTCTGGCTGGTAAAATACCATCCCTTGGACTGGCCAAATGGGACGGCTTGAGCTGGCATTCCTTATCTTTGCCTGTCGGACGTTCCGTTGGCCTTCTTACGATCGACTCTACTGACAATATTTACGCCAATGTAAATGTATTGGATGATTCAAGCGATATATGTACAAACACGTATTATCAAAGAATCATGATGTGGAACGGGGAGAAGTGGTCCGACTTGTCGGGTCGTGTTCGTTACTGCTGTGGCTTGTGTCTCAGTGAAAATATCGACGCCATGGCCACCGATAAAGCCGGGAATCTATATGTAAGCGGATATTTCTCAAAGATCGACGATGTGCCGGCGTACAATTGCGCTCGTTGGGATGGAGTCAAATGGTCGGCTGTCGATTTTGGGACTCAAATTGACGCGGTTGCGTTTGTGTCAGACAGTACAGGAAATCTGTTCGCCAGCGGGCTCAATCATACAGGCGGAATCTCGCCCCTATGGCTTGCCGAGTGGAACGGTTCCAGTTGGTCAAGGATAAGTCTCGGCAGTTCAATTCCACCCGATGCAATCGTACGCGTAATGTTTGTGGATCAAGCTGGAGACCTTTGTATCTTTTGGAATACAGGCATTCTCAGTAAATGGAACGGCATGGAGTGGTCCTATATCAAAATGGAGGACCCCTGGGTAACAGATGGAGCCATAACGAATCTGGCCATCAACAGCAAGGGAACCCTGTATGCCGCGGGCACTTTCCTCCGAAAGACGAACGGTATTTATTTTCTCAATCATGTGGCCCGATATGATGGATCGACATGGCAACCCCTTGGGGATCCAAATCCGGTTGCCCATGGCTTGATCGGTACCATTCGTGCCATAGCCAGAGGTCCCAACGGAACAATATATGTCGGAGGAGAATTTTATCAGGCGGGAAATGCTTTCCTACGCAATATTGCAAAATGGGATGGCACCTGCTGGACGGCTCTCGGCTCCGGAGTCGATGACGATGTTTATGCCATGGCCACCGACAGTAAAGGAAATCTATATGTTGCTGGCGATTTTTCCCGGGCAGGAGAAATTTGGGCGCCTGGTATTGCCAAATGGGATGGGGTCAGTTGGTCGGCTTTGGGATTCCATGGAGGTTCGGAGCGTACTCTGGCAGTGGATAGTCATGATATTTTGTATGCCTCGGGATATTGTGAAGTCAACGGCAAAATGTACGGTTGTATCCAGCGATGGGATGGATCGAATTGGTCGATTCTCGGGCCAGGGATAAGCGGCCGGTCTATAAATGCCATTGCCGTTGATAACGCCGGAAATGTATATGCCGGAGGATTTTACTTGAAGGTGGACGGTACACACGATTATGGTGTGGCCCGATGGGACGGCAGGTCGTGGTCGGCGGTGGGTCTCGATAGCGGTAAATGGAATTATATAAAAGCCTTGGCAATTGATAAAAAAGGAGATCTTTATGCCATAGGGGCCATTACCACTTCCGTCACCCTGGCTCAATGGGATGGGATCGAATGGCATTTTTTCCCTTCGACCGGCTCTCCCAATACTCTGGCTGCCGACAAAGACGGAAATGTATACATCGGAGGAAATTTCTGCCCGTCGGAATGGAAAACGGAAAACTGCGATGCCTTCCTGACCAAGTGGGATGGCTCGGAGTTTTCCCAATTGGCATCCCTGCCATCAAGCAGCAGTGACATTTATGCTCTTAGCCCCGGGGGACAGGATTTGTATGTTGGAGGCAGTTTTACTCTTTTCAATGGGAAGCCCGCTTCCTCCCTGGCCAAATGGGTGAGCGGGCAGACAGAGCTTTCTATCGGTGCCTGTAACGGGTTTCAAGGGGGACCGGTTACTTTGCATATTTCTCTGGATTCGACGGCATCGGTCAGCGATCTGCAGTTCGATCTGGTGTTCGATCCGGCGGTATTGACCTTCCACGAGGCCTCCGTGGGGCCGCAGGCTGATGCCGCCGGCAAATCGATCGTCGCCGTCAAGGTAACTCCCAATCGTTTACGGGTAACGATCGGCAGCAGCGGCAATAAAACGCCGATGGGCAACGGCGTCGTGGCTCATTTCCAGTTCGCCGGGGCGGCAGGTGCGCCGCTAGGATCCACTGTTATTCGCATAGAAAAGGCCGCCGGGCTTCCGCCTCAGGGCGCAGTCTACGGTTATCCGCCTATCGCGGATGTTCTACATAACCTCGAGGTGACGAGTGCACCGGTAGCCAGGTCCCTCTACCCTGCCTCGGGACCGGTGGGTAGCCTGCTGGTCTTAAAAGGCTCGATCGGCAATGGAATCTGCCCCGAGTCGATCCGCGTGCTCTTCAGTGGCACGGGAGGATATCAGGCTTTTATCACCCCTTTGGAGATCGGCGAAAATTGGATTACGGTACTCGTCCCCTCGGATGCACACGGCACCTTAAACGTGAGTCTCCAGGGAATAGAACCGTCCATCTCGAATCCTTTGACCTTCGCGGTTACGACCGATGTTCCTTATCGCGAGCTCCCTGCGGACGTTCGAACCTTCACCCCCCTGGGCGACAATATTACGCCATCCGGTGTGGCTATCGACACCCGATCCGGCATGGGCTTCCTGGCAGACAGTACCAACCGCCGCATCGTCACTGTCGATCCGGCCACCGGCGACACGCGCAGTCACTACTATTTCTCCGAAGGGGCCGTAAAGCAACTTGCCATTCATCCCGCAACCCGGCAGCTGGTGGCCACCATCCCGACCGCCGATCGTTTAGGCGTTCTTTATGTTTCCCCCGAGGGCACCATGCGAAACCCGTCGCTGATCGAGGTCGGCGATTCTCCCTTCGGCGTGGACCTACTCCCATCGGCCAACCGCGCGGTGGTGACCAATCGTGGATCGGATAACGTCTCCATCGTCGATCTGGACCAGGCGGCCGTGCTGGCCACAGTGAAGACCGGAAGGCAGCCTGCACATGTGGCCGTCGACCGGAGCCGTTCTCGCGCCTTTGTGGTTCACATCGCCGATAACAGCCTATGGGAAATCGATTTGACCACCTATCAGCCGACCCGACGAATCGCCAATATGGGATCCTCTCCGAACGATCTCGGTTTCTATGAGGAAGCGGGTATGGTCCTGGTCGGATTGGAGAACGGACTGCTGCTCTACCGGCCGGATCAGGGCCAAACCATGATGCTTCTGGAAGGAGAGCCGGTCCATGCGTTGGCGATCCACCCCGATCGCGGCTGGGCGGTCGTCGTCAGTAATACCGACAAGCGTATGACTACGGTCAATCTATCGGTTGCCTTCGTGGACCCCACACGGGCGGTGGTCGGCAGCGTTCCGACGACCGACCTTCTGGTGCAGGACATGGCCCTGAACCCCTGGACGAATCGAGGCCTTTTCGTCGGCCGAAAGTCCGGTTCCGGCACCTCAGCCGAGGAGGCCGTCTCTGCCGGTTTTGCCGTATGGACGATGCCCTCTTCGATGAACTTCCCACGGCTGGTGGCCAATCCGACAACCGGTATATTCGCTCTGGCCATTTCCAATCCCACAACCGACTCGGGTGCGCTGCAATTAACGGCGATGAGCGACACCGGGCAGCAGCTCTCTGGTCTCGTAGGCAGGAACCCTGCGACGGTAATACTCCCGGCCCATACGCAAATGGCCCGCTATGAGACCGATCCGAATCTGTTCGGTAGCGCCATCCTGACGGCCGGCGATCTATGGCACAAGCTGGCGGCACCAAATCCGGGATTGAAGGCCTTCTTCCTGACCGCCGATGCCGAGTTCAAGAGCTCCATCGTCGGAGCGGAGGAATCGGGCGCCCTGCTCCTGGAAGCCATCCTGCCGGCGGTGCGCCCCGGAGCGAGTCATCTCGTCAGCCTGCTCAATCCGCTGCCGGTGACCTCGGCCATAACCTGGAAGCTGATCGACAATGCCGGTACGGTGCTGCAGACGGTAACCGGCAGTATTCCGGCGTATGGATCGCTGCAGAAACGGATCGAGGAGTTGTTTCCGACCGGGATGTCCCGGATCGGCTCGGGAGGGTATGTTCGGGTGAGTGCCTCGACCGGTATACGTGGATACCAGTTACTGCTGCCGGATGGGAAAGCCGATGCCGCCGGATTCAATGCCCAGAGCGCCGTAACGGGCTCCTCCCAACTCCACTTCGCCTATTTCGCCGCCGGACAGGAAGCCGGTACCGAAGCCCTCTATGAGACACGAGCGGGAATCGTGAACCTGGAATCGAGCCCACAGGCGGTAACCCTGACTATCCGTAACAACAAAGGAGTTCTCCTGGCTCCTTCCCAGAGGATACAAATTCCGGGTTACGGCCGCATCGAACCGGATTTGCTGTCCTTATTTCAACTATCGGCAGGACACCTGACGCAAGGATGGTTGCAGATCATCGGCAGCGGACGCCTGTCGGGCTACCTGACCTACGGCACCCAGAAAGCCCTGGCAGCGGTGGTGAGTATGGCGGAGCCGCAAAGACAACTGACCTTCTCCCATGTAGCCGAGGTGGGCACGGGTTTCTTTACCGGGTTGGCCCTGCTGAATACCAATGCGAAACCGACCTCGGTGATCGTATCCGTTTATCGGGCGGATGGCCGATGGACGGCAACCGGCGATACGGTTACCCTCGCGGCCAACGAACAACGGGTGGCACTGCTGCATCAGCTGGCAGGCTCCGCAGTAAAGGGGCAGGCGGGAGGCTATGTCCTCGTCGAATCGACCCTGCCCATCCAAGGCATCGAGATCTTCGGCACGGATACCCTGAGCGCCCTGGCCAACGTCCCCGCCCAGTAAACAATGGATGTACTTGCGGAGTGTGACCACCAGATCGCCACACATCTGGAGTACGGCCGCTTGTTCAGGAAAATGTCGATGAACACATTCCCTGTAGAACTCACGATCCCTTTTTTCATCTCGTCCATTATAAAAGTATTTGTATAATTACAAACCACGGATTGGTCCTCGATAACATAACGATTTATATGTGTCTGCGGCACTGAGGATTCATCCATGGAGATATCCATTCGTTTCAAGAAAGGGTTCGATAGAATGGGATTGCGAATATTTCTGCTGTTTCTCTTTTTCTCGAGTACGGTTTTTCCGAATTCGAACCGGACAATCATCAAAGCCGGGAAGATGCTGGATCCCTCCTCGGGAGAAATCTCCGAACACCGAGTTCTTCTGATTGAAAACGGCCGGATTTCCACCGTCGGCACCGGGGAGAAAATCCCCGAAGATGCGGAAATCATCGATCTTTCCCCCTTCACGGTGATGCCCGGCCTGATCGATGCCCACACCCATATCTGTGCCAGGATTCGCCTCCCTTCCGATCAGCTGGGCATCGAGTTCTTGGACCAGGTCCTCCTCGATCCCGACGGATACCGGGCCATCCAGGGGGCAGTCCATGCTCGAGAGCTGTTGCAAGCCGGTTTCACCACCATACGGGATGCCGGCAATTCCGGGAAATATGCCGATGTCGATGTCCAACGGGCCATACGAGCAGGGTTGATCTCCGGTCCGACGATCTTGGCCGCAGGCAGAATCATAAGCCCCTTCGGAGGGCAATTCCGGGTAAAGGCGGATAAGCAATTTCTTATGAATTCCGAATATTTCTTTGCCGACAGTCAAGAGGAAATGACCAAGGCCGTTCGGGAGAACATCTTTTACGGAGCTGATGTCATCAAGATCGTGGTCGATTCCAAACGATACCATTACTCGGCGGAAGATGTCGCCTGGATCGTACGGGAAGCCGGACAAGCCGGATTGAAAGTAATGGCCCATTGCCAGACGGCAGAAGGACTCACTTCCGCGGTAAAAGGGGGTGTGGCTTCCATCGAGCACGGTTGGACCATCCCAAAGGAAATGATCGTCGGAATGAAACAGAAGGGTATCTTTCTGGTCAGCACCGATTTTCCGGTGAAAATCCTTCGTGAATACGGAAGCGATGAAGCCAATGCCCGGCGATTTCATCAAAAACTCATCGATCGGCTGAAAGAAGTATACCAAGGTGGAGTCAAAATCGCTTTTGGATCCGATCTGATGATCGATCGGGAAAAGGAAACCCGGGGATCGATGGCACTCACCTATATCGACAGCTTTATCGAGGCAGGAATTCCCGAACAGGAAATTGTAAAGATCATGACTTGCCACCCGGCCCAGCTCCTGGGGATTGACAAAACCAGGGGATCCTTGGCGCCGGGGATGTACGGCGATCTGATTGCTACCAAGGAGAATCCGATCGAGAATATCCACACTCTCAAAGAAATTCAGTTCGTGATGAAGGAGGGAGTCGTGGTAAAAAATCTCCTCCGGGATCCCCCTATAACTAAAAACTATTGACTATACCAATAGGGATTCTAAGGATTTGTAAAATCACTGCGGCCGGCAGCGGCTGCCGGATTCAGCGAAGGGGGAATTCCTCGCGGGCCACCAGTTCCTGGGTTACCAGCGTTCCGATCTGGGCGAGGACCTTTTCCAGGACGGGAGTTTCCGCAGAGGATTCCGATGAATAGGCGGCGATCAGGATCGGCGGTCGCCCGGTCGGCCACACGATGGCAACATCGTTGCAGGCCCCGTTCATCCCGCTGCCAGTCTTGTCGCCGACGCTCCAGAGGGCCGGGATTCCGGCGCGAAGCCTTTTTCCGCCGGTGGCATTGGCCAGCAGGTATCCCTCCAGTCGCCGGCGGGAAGCAGGCGTCAGCGCCTGACCGAGAAAGACCTTGTGCATCGTTTCCAGCATGGCCTTCGGACTGGTAGTGTCGCGCACGTCACCGGGCAGATTGCTGTTCAATGTCGGCTCGTTCCGATCCAGGCGGGTAACCGTGTCCCCCAGAGAGCGTACATAGGCCGTCAACGCCTCCGGCCCTCCCAGGATTTGTAGGAGCAAATTGGCGGCTGTATTGTCGCTATGAATGATCGCTGCAGCGCACAGCGCCTCTACGGTCATGGCTCCTTCCCTTAGATGCTGTCGGGTAACAGGCGCATAACTGAGCAGATCCTCCTTGCCATAGGGAACACGACAGGCGAGAGATTCCTTCCCCTGGTCCACCCGATCCAGGATGGCCGCCACCAGGATCCATTTGAAGGTGCTGCACATGGCGAAACGTTCCGTGGCTCGATACTCCAGTCGCCTGCCAGTGGCCGTATTGAGCGCGGCCACGCCCAGACGCCCGCCGTTAAGCTTTTCCATGGCTGCCAGCTTTTCCTGGAAGGTTTTGGGAGATTCGCCTGTCTGCCCCCAGGAGACAAACGTCCCCAGAGAAAAAGATACCCATAAACTGTCTATAAAAAGTCGCCGGTTCATTTCCATTCTTTTCTTGATCATTTTAAAAACGAATTTCTTGGATCAGGAATACTTTTCGATCCAGCCGATGGATTCCACGGCTTCGGCTTCGCTGCCGAATCCGAGGGAAATCAGATCGTCAGGTTTGGAGTTCTGCAGAACAAAAGGAATCCCTTCTTCGGGAGGTATCCGGCCGGCGCCCAGGATCTTCATCAGGATGAAGGGTTTGTCGATTCCACGAACGATATCGATACGCTCCTGTACGCTCTCCGTTCCGTCGTATCCGGGGTAAACGTATCCGGTAAGATTCAAGGGGATCATATAAGTGTCGATTCCATAACCGGAATTCTCGCATCGTTCCACGGTCCGCACCCGATGAGTGGAGATGCCGGCCAGTAAGCCGGCTTCGTGGATCCTATCGATCATCCGGTCCAGCCCGCCGATCGTATCTCCCTGATTGGGACGATCGACGAATTGCGAATGGATGACGCAAACATCCGTTTTGTTTTCGATCAAATAAGATAATTTTTGTTGATGGCTTTTCATCGCGGAGGTTTGATCGATCCTGGTGCTTCCCACAAAAAGGACCGGATCCGGCCGGTTCTCCCGCAGTCTGGAAAGGATGGAAAGGATTCGTTCATTGGCGGAGGACTCCACCGTATTTACACCCAGCGACAGGCATCGTTGTATAGTCCGTTCGATGGTTTCATCGTCGAATCGGTCGAGGTACTCCCCGTTTCGGGCTTCACTGAAATGAGATCGGCCCCAGAAGGGATTCGTACCACAAAGGGCCTTGCTGAACACTCGATGCCCGATGGCGATCTGCTTCATGGTCGATTCTCCTTTGGAAATAGAAACGGATCAATAGCGGCGGGTAATGAGATTGTGCAACCGTGTATTCCACTCTTGGATCTCTTACCACTTCGCAAGCATACAACTCTGTAGCAGCGAAATCAAGCGAAAAAAGTGGACCTCGAGGTGAGAAAAGGCAGTCTCCTGGGGTATAAGGGAGAAAAAGGAGCAGCGGTTTTATCCAATCCTACGAATTGGAATACCATGGCGAAAATCTGTTCGAACATAACCTTCTAGTACTTGCCATTTATGCCGATAAGAAGATATCGTGACAATGACCAAGGACGGCTCGGTCGGTGTGCATACTACAAGGAATAGCTGCCGATGAGCGGCATAAAGGGCATAGGAAGAGAATGAGGCGACTTGCTGTAGCAATATGCAATTACAATCGTAGAGAACTCGCCCTGCGCTGTTTGGAGGCCGTGTTAAACTCCTCAAGGCTGAAAGATTGCCGGATCTTCGTAGTCGACAATGCCTCCACAGATGGTTCCGCAATAACTATAGACGAAACATTTGGAAGCAGAGTTCGAGTAATTCGGGAGCCGTGCAACCTTGGTGGTTCCGGTGGATTCCACAAGGCTATCTGCCTGGCTTTGGCTATAGAACCCGTCTATATCCTTGTTCTTGACAGTGATTGTATCGTTTCTCCGGATACCGTGTCCTTCCTGTCGGATTTTCTGGATTTACATCCTGATTTCTCTGTTGTCGGTCCGAAGATCTATTGGCCTGAGCCAAAGGGACTTGTGCAGGAGTTTGGCGGTACCATTGATTGGAAAGCCGCCGTTTGCCGTGGGGAATTTAAGAAATACGATGAGACCGTACTACCGCAGCTCCGAGGATGGAGGGAAGTGGATTATATTGCGGCCTGCTGCCTGCTAGTGCGGTCTTCGACGATTTTAAAACACGGCAATATCGATCCGGGACACTTCCTCTATTTCGACGATGTCGAATGGCAGTGGAGAATGCATTTGGGTGGATGCCGGATTGCAGTGACGGCCGAGGCCGAGGCTGTGCACCATTGCGGGGCAGCAAACAAGAAAAGCAACCTGCCCACATATTACCATTGGCGGAACCGATTGCATTTTTTCCACAAGTATTCCTCCGACAGATTCCGTGAGCAGACTGTGGATACGATTCTCAGGGATGCTTCTCGTGCGGTGGCCACCTGTAGAATCTTCAGTCTGGTTAATAATGCTATTGCCATTTTCGAAGGCGTTTCGGATGCACTGCAGGGAAGGTGGGGCATTAAAAACAGTGATGCTCTGGATTTTAGTCTGGACCCGCCGATATGTGGGCTACCCGAAGAATGGGAAAAGCTACCGGTGCGCCGAGTGCTTCATGTTCTGGAGGATATTCCCGAAACAGAGAAGAGCAACGAGACTCTGATTCTGGAGGACCCTTTCGGTAAACGCTTAACAGCAGCACAAGCCTGGCATCTGTCCAAACGCTTTCAGGTAGAAATAGACGATGTACATAACACCTTCCAGTACCTGAAAAGACATTCCTGCCTTTCAGGCATCCGTAAGGTGCCGGGGGAGTGAAAGGCCATGGCCAAGCGATTTCTCATAGTGGGTGCAGGTTTTTTCGGAGCGGTGTGCGCCAGAGAGCTAACGGATGCCGGTCATCATTGCCTGATCCTTGAGCGCAGGGATCACATCGGCGGCAACTGTTATACGGTCTATGAACCGGAAGCGCACTGTCATCGTCATGTGTATGGTCCGCATATCTTTCACACCGACAAAGAAGAGGTTTGGAACTACATTCGTCGTTTCAGCGTCTTCAACCATTTTGTGAATCGTCCTAAAGTAAACTATAAAGGACGTCTCTATTCCTTTCCCATCAACCTTTTCACTCTTTATCAGATATTTGGTGTCAGCACTCCCGCCACGGCGGAGGCTTTACTGGAAAAAATCCGCATTCCGGCAGCGGACCCAAACAATATGGAGGAATGGTGTCTGTCACAAATCGGCAGGGAGCTCTACGAAACCTTTATCGAGGGATATTCCCAGAAGCAGTGGAATAGGCATCCCAAAGAACTTCCTGCGGAGATTATCAGGCGTTTACCCATTCGCCTGACCTTTGATGACAACTACTTCACTCACCCGTATCAGGGAATTCCCGTCGATGGATATACCACGCTATTCGAGAGGATTCTAAAAGGGATACCGATGGAGATCGGTGTGGACTTTCTCCTGGATAAAGAATACTGGTTGAGAGACTATGACCTTGTCATCTATACCGGAGCCCTGGATGAATTCTTTTCCTATAGCCTCGACCCGCTGGAATACCGTTCGCTTCGCTTCGAATCCGAGTTGCTGGATATGCCTGACTTTCAGGGCAACGCCATTGTAAATTATACGGATGCGGCCGTGCCCTTCACTCGGATTGTCGAGCACAAACATTTCGACCTGTCACCCCAGGCCCGGAAAACGGTCATTACCCGTGAATTCCCGCATGGCTGGTCCCCTGGTGTTCTACCCTATTATCCGGTCAATACTACGGAAAACCGGAGTCGCTTTCAACAATATAAACAGCTGGCCATCCGAGAGGCGCCGAGGGTGAGATTCGGCGGACGTTTGGGAGAGTATCGCTATTTTGACATGGATGATGTCATAGAAACGGCTTTGAAGACATCGCGCGAAATTCTGCATACAGTTTCCTAATCGACGAGGGAACTCCAGGCAGGTATCATTTTCAATGCAGCTTGTCCGAAGGAAGAAATTCGAATTTCTTCCAACCCTCACCCCTTAGCCTTGACGAATCTTTCCGCTACTTCGATACGCAGAGTCGAAGCCGGTTTATAGCTGCGTTTGAAGAGTGGATTCAGAATCAAGCCGGTATATGGTGGGCCCGTCGGATGGTGAATACATCTCTCGAACGATTTGAGTCATTATCGTGCTATTGGATAAGGATCCGATAACGAAGATACTTTCCTTCCGTTGATGAGCATTTTCCAAAGACTCGATGGGAATCCCCCATAGGGTTTTTCCCTGCATTTCGACCGCACTATCGACGAAGGCCGTGATCGCTACACCGGCGGACATGAGTGCGATCGCGGCACAGCGGCCCACCATACCAGCGCCGAAAATGGTCGCTTTACGGAAACCGTCCGCTCTAATCCGGGCGGTCAAATCGCTGAAAAAATCGATATGCTTGTCCAATTGCGGCCCTTGTGCGAAAAACAAGTCTCTGACCCAAGGCAGATCAAGCTTTCGGGCATATTGGGCGGCTCGTAATGGATCTTCCTGAGCCAGTCGTTCCAGAACGGACATCATCCAGAATCGCTCGGAGATCGACATCGGCCAACCCATAATCCCTTGAATAGCCTGGTCCATGATCTTGTATACAGGAGCAATCAGGTGGTTGCGCAAGTCATCGGATTGGGATCGCATCCAGATCATAAGATTGGCGGCAGCGAAAACCTGTCGCGATAGGATGGAAAAGGGAGCAGGAGACAGGGCCGCAAATAGACGATCAGCTACTGGAAGAAGTTCCGTATTTCCATCTACCGCAAAAAAGGTTTCCACCAGACCTTCGATCATTGCCGTGACTAAAGATGGACCAACTCCCCTTTTAAGCCATTGATCGACATACCAGGAAAATACATCGATCCGGGACCGATGCATCGGCTCTGTCTGACGGACCATAGAAAAATGACGCTGCAAATAGACTACTAAAATCTCCTGGACACAGACCACGGTAATTCCCGACAAGGCGTATTGGCAAAGTAGCTGATAATCTTCATGGCCACCGATCCCGATCTTCGGATGGAATCCTCCCAGATTCTTCAGGACCTGTACCGGATGCAGGATGCTGTGGACCGGCCCTATGTTATAGCGAGCCAAGGATTCCGAAAGGTTTCCGAATTGCGGATAAAAATCCTCATCCGGATGGCTATGATCTTCCCACGTGTTTCGGCTCCCACAGATGATCAGACGATCCGGTCCAGCAATACGGCTCATTTGGTTCAGGCATCCGGATAGCAGCCAGTCATCACTATCCAGGAAGATAACGGAAGCACACTTGACTTCGGCCAATCCGTGATTTCGGGCCTGAGCCAATCCTCGGTTTTCCTGATGGATTACTTGAATCCGGTCGCCGAATGGAGAACAAGCCCCGGCGACATCATCCGGTGAACCATCATCTACCACCACAATTTGGGCCGGCGGCAGATCCTGATCGAGACAGGAGCGAATCGCAACCGGCAGCATATGAGCTTGACCGTAACATGGAATTACTACGGCCACGTCACAAACTTGTAACATAAGAACTTCTCCTGACAATGACCGCCGAAATTCCTTCTATATAAAAGGTCCATTTCCGACGGCCTGTTCAAATGTCCAAAAGGACGGTTACTGTTACCGGCTTTTCCAGGATGACAGGCATCATCCGATCTGGGGCATTCCGGATCTCTTCTCCTCCGATGAGAGGCAGGCAACAGAATTAGAGGGAGATAGACATCGGATTCCCTTAGCAATAGGCGACCAGCAGAGAAAGAATCAACAGTAATCCCGCCAGGAAGGTCAGCAATAGATTACGTATGCCTGTAGGAAAACCGGCATACTGCCGAAGCATGGACGGATCGAGTACATCGATTTTCTTTATGGGAACACCCAATTGTAACAGTTGGTCGAAAATTTCCACTCCGTATTGGCTGGCAATGAATATCTGGTCGACATTCGGGTCCAAGGCATGCTCCGGCGCTTCAATGCGGATCCTCTGCAGAAAAGCTCCCTGCTTTCGTCGATCGTTGTCCAGGAAACAAAGCACTTGAACATCCTTGTGTATATGTTCCCAGGCTCGGCGGCCGGCCTCTCCGGCACCGAAAATCATTACCCGTTTTTTCTTTTCCGCTTCTTGAAACATGAAACCACCTCGGAATAAATTTGATAATGACGTTGCATAAACAGAGTATCGTTGTAACACTGTCTCGCCTTTTCAATTCCGGCAGCTGCCCATCTCTGACGGCGATCCGGCTGTTCGATGGCGATGCGTATCCCTTCGATCAGGGCCTCCAGATTTCCGGTGGGAGCCAACCAGCCGTTCCCGTCATGATCGATCAGATCGACCACTCCACCGGTAGCAAAGGCGATACTGGGAACACCACAGGACATCGTTTCGATAATGCTGTTCGGCAGGTTGTCAGCGATGGTCGGCATCACAAGGAAATCGGCCGCGGAATACCACTCGGCCAGTTGGTGGAAATCATGTACAAAACCGGTAAAACATGAGGGTATCCCTTCCAGGGCTTTCCGCAGATAAGTCTCATCTTTACCGATGACCAGAGCGAAAAGGTTCGGTCTCTTCAAACGACGAATGGCTTCCACAAAGTACTTGGCGCCCTTTTTGCTATTCCATAAAAAGGTCGAAGAGAAACATACGATCACCGCATCCAGCGGAAGCTGCAGCCGATTCCTGATTTCACATCGGGGGGAAGGCTGGAAAGTAGACAAATCAATGGAATAGGGAATAATGGTTGGCCGGGAAAGAAAACGACCGGTTTCCATGGCCATATCCGCCATCCACTGGCTCGGAGCGATGCAGCACACATCCCGAATGAAAGAAAGTTTCGTATCCTGCATGTATCCCGTCCAGTCGAAACGGGTATCCAGCGGCCATTGGCCGAGTTGGGGACACTTGCCGCATCTTTTCCGATAGCGAGTGCACTCCATCGGGTAGAGACATCCGCCGGTAAAAGGGGAACAATCATGAAATGTCCATACGACAGGAATTTCTCTTGCCAAACGGCCCAAACTCCAAGGAGAAAAAGCACTGGAAATATCGTGGACATGCAGAAGATCCACCGGTCCGGCCTTCGACCGGAAAATCCGATAATCGAAGGCCAAAAATTCAGGCAATCCCATCCATTTGGAAAACTGGCGAATCTGGTCGTTCCAGTAAGTGAATGAGCCGCATTCTTGAATCAACTGCATGTGAACCGGTTTGGGTGGAACATAATAGGAAACGAAATGAGTGGCATGATGTCCGTCCTCGATTAATAGATCGGCCAGGCGCTGGGCAACCCGGCTGGCTCCTCCACCGGAAAGATCCGATTTACTGAGTATGGCGATGTTCCACATACAATCCTCAATCGGTGGAATATTGACCCCAGAAATGTCGGAGGGTGCCGGTCAGCCAACTGTGAAGTCGGGATTGAGTTACGGCACGATTATAACAAGATAGGAAGTCCGGCATTCGCCCGGCAAAAAGCTGACGCAAAATCCGTATCCGTTCCGGAGAGAAGCCATGCTGGGAAAGATCCTTCATGGCAAGTCGGAAGATTTGTCTTTGCATCTTTTCCAGATATGCTCCCCGGTCTTCAATGGAGCAGCGTTCGAGCCAGAATTGAACCGCAAACCATGCTTCGGCAATATACTCCCCGGAGCGTATCCGTGAGGAAGTGTCGGCGGCGGGATGAACGCGGTATTCGGTCAGCAGCTGATCCTCGTACCACACGGGGTAATGACTGGAAATCCGGAGCCACATGTTCCAATCCTGGGTGTGCGACAACCGTTCATCGTACAGTCCGATTTGTCGATATACGGCGGATGGTACGACCACTCCTGGCGTGCATATGGGATTGACCGGAACGATTAGATGATAAAAGTCGTTGATCCGCCGGGATCGGTTCAAGGGAAAAATCTTGCGAATATACTCTCTCCGGCCCTTGGGATCGATTTCATAGGAACGACAGACAAAGAGGCCCAAATCGGGCTGGGAATGATAAACATGATCGACCGTTTCGTAAAATCCGGAAACGACCAGATCGTCGGCATGCAACAGGTGAATCAGTTCCCCTCGTGCCGAAGTGACACAGCGATTGAACGCCCGAGCGGGTCCCAGGGCCTCCTCGCTGCGCACATATTCAATCCGATCCCCTGCGGTGTCCCGGATCAGATCGAGCGGGGAATCCGTGGAACAGTCATCCACCACGATTATCTGCATGTTGTCGGGTCCAGGGTCCTGTGCCAACACGCTGCGCAAGGTGAATCCTAGAAAGTCGGTACCGTTATGTATCGGAATGGTAACAGAGAAACGCGGCGGACGGATCATTGCTCCCCCCTACGCGGGAAGGATAAGGTTGCACGTTCCTTGCATCCCGGAAAGTATGTTTTACGTTTTGAGCATAAGGTCCAGGCCACAGGGGTTAATCGAAAGGATAGAGAATACTCGGGGAAGAAGTCAGTGTATACCTCGGCAATTTCCTTATCCACCGGGGCAAAATGACGACGCCCCATCCGGAAGCCGGTGATCATGGAACCGATTACACGCCAGTAAATGGACTTATGAGGTTGTCGACCGATTCCGTCCAATACCGGAATCATCAAAGCGATCATAGCATTTCTTCTGAATGGGTAAGGAAAACGAGCCCCGGCGATATAGGCCAGATTCTGATTGTTCAAGACGTATTTATAGTCGCTATAACCTGGAGTGTTCATATGCCAGGCGCTCACCTGGGGCAAATAGAGGTGACGGAATCCTTGATCCAGAAAGCGCAAGGTGAATTCCACTTCATGCGCCCAGATAAAGATGTACCTGTCAAATCCGCCCAGCCTGGATATGGCCTTCCTGCTGATCAAAGCTGCACATCCCCAAAAAGACAGGAGGCCAGTATTGTACAGCTGATTAAAAACAAAGGCAGGCCATTGTGGACTGCGTACCAGGAAGGAAACCAGATCGGCATTTTCTTCCCTGGAGGCCTGTACGGCGACTCGTAGAGCATTGCCTTCCAGATAACAATCATCATCCAGCAACAGGAAAAATTCCGAACGATCCGAGGTCAATCCTTCATTCCAGCCGGAGATACCCACATTACGGGATAAAAAGACGGTTTGTATTTCGGAGCGACTCTGAAGATACCCCGGGGTTCCATCTCGGCTGGCATTATCCACCACTATTATCTTTATCAGATGGGACGGATACTCCAGGGATTGAATCTTATCCAATACGATTTTTAATTCTTGGCACCGGTTGTGGGAAAGGATTACGATAGTGACTTCCGGAAGCCCGTCGATTATGTGGTCAGAATGGGAAACCATATGGGAACCGATTGTTACTTTTCCAAATTGTCTTTGCCAAATCCATTATTAACTACTTTGCTCTTGACGTCCATGCATACTTCTCGTACCTTCTTCCTTATGGAAGTCTATCCTTGGAGACCGGTTCATCCAAAGGAGCTGTTGCAGCTCTTTCATGCAGGTTTTTCCGGCGTCGCGGAAGAAAAGTGATTTTACGGTACTCGATATGCGCATTGCTTTCATACAGGCTCGAGGAAACGATCGGAGAGAATACGAAGAGGCTCTCGGTTTTACTTACATCAAGGCTTATCTCCGCCGAATTGATCCCGAGATCGACATGCGCGTTTTCTCGGACCACAAGGAATTGATCTCCTTCCGGCCCGACTTGATCGGTATCGGTTCAGTCACTTCCACTTTTGAGAGTGCTAGGTTTCTGGCAGCGCATTTTAAACAGCATTTGGATGTTCCCATCATTCTGGGTGGATACCATATAACCTTTCTTCCAGAAGAACTCATAACCGCTCCCTTCGACATAGGAGTATTGGGCGAAGGGGAGGTAACCTTCTGCAGGCTGGTAGAACTGTTGCGTCAGACGGGAGAATTTGATCCATCCCAATTAAGGACGGTGCCCGGTTTGGTGTTCCATGATGGGAGTCAGGTTTTTCAAACGGAGCCTCGCAGTCCGATCGAAGATATAAATCAACTGCCTTTTCCGGAACATACCAGAAACCGAATGAATCCGGAAGAAGGAACCATTTTCTCCTCGCGTGGCTGTCCGTATTGCTGCAAATACTGTACATCGAGAACCTTCTGGAAAAGAGTCCGTTTTTTCTCTCCCGAAAGAGTCGTGGAAGAGATCCGGTATCTGGTGGAGAAACTCAGAGTGTCAAGGATCACCTTTCTGGATGATCTCTTCATTTTTCCTTGGCCTCGTTTTCAGAAAATCGCAGATTTGGTGGAAAAGGCCGGACTGCAGAAACTGGTTTCTTTTCATGGTTTCGTCCGGGCGAATTTGGTCAATTCCGATGTGATCCGCTTGATGAAGAAGATGAATTTTGATTCGATTCGGTTTGGCGCCGAAAGCGGTTCGGATGAGATTCTTCGGCGTTACAAACCCGAAACCTCGGTGGCCTTGAATGATAAGGTGATTCGATTAGCTAAACAATATGATATGCCGGTCGGGGCGGCCTTCATGGTCGGATTCATCGGCGAAACGGAGCAGGATCTCGAGGCCACCGCTGCCTTTGTCCGCCGTCATACAGGGAGTTTGAGGGGAGGCGGATTTTACCTTTTTCAGCCTTTACCGGGCAGCGAGTCCTGGGAAGAGCTGGATCCCGACATGCGCCGGCAGATGGGACGATCGATCCCCTGGTCCCGTCTGCAGGTGGGTTTCTGGAATCCCGACTTTGATGCGGACACCGTTCTGTATTTCAATGAGCGGTCGATCCCACGAGAACGATTCTTTCAAAGAGTAAAGGAACTCTTTCCTTCGTCATGGTTAGAAAAATTAAATTAGGAGCCGGTGTCAGCCCACGTCCTGGCAATATTTACCTGGATATCCGTCCGGGGCAGCGGAATCCAATTGTAGCCGATATGCGTTTCCCCCCTTTACTTTCGGATTCGGTTGAAGAGATTATCATGCGGCACCACCTGGAACGTTTCACTGAGAAAGAGGCGAATGAGATTCTTGATCAGTGTTTTCGCATGCTTCAATTGGGTTGTATTCTTAATATCATTGTTCCCAATATCGAGTTCCACATGTGGCAATTCTTCCATGGGAATCGTCAATGGGCTATGGCTGGATTTTGGGGATGGCAGGAGAATGACTTCGATATCCATAAATGGGACTATACTTTTGCTCTTCTCCAGGAAAAACTTCAAAAAGCAGGCTTAGAAAGCATAGAAAACCTGACCGCCCTTCGCGGATCCATCGAGAGAGACGATAAACATCTGGAAGTGCGTTGTGTCTGTGTCAAAGGAGAAGGGGACAAGAGTCATGGCGATTGAACAGATCCTGGAAAAATCCATCGATACGATTCGGCCGGATCATGTGGGCCGATACCGATTTGCCTGTGATTGGATCAAAACCGGTTGGTCCGTTCTTGATATTGCCTGCGGATGCGGATACGGCAGTTATCTCCTCGGAGAACGGGCCGCACAGGTCATCGCTGTCGATCGAAATCCACAAGCCATCTCCTGGGCAAAAAAATACTATTCGAGAGAAAATGTTCACTACTTTTGCCGGGAGTGGCAATCCTTCGAAGCCGAAAACGTCTATGATGTCGTCGTTTCCTTCGAAACCATAGAGCATTTATACGACGACGCTTCGTTTCTGGTACGAGTATCCGAGTGGTTGAAACCGGGAGGACTGTTTATCCTTTCCACCCCTAATGAACAATACATGCCCTTCCATCGCGTGTCCTCCACTTTCCACCTACGGCACTACTATCCTTTCGAGATCGAGCGGTTACTTTCGGAAGCCGGTTTTGAATGCAGGAAAATTCTCTTTCAAAAAGGGGAAGAGAGTAGCGAGCCCGGTCCGGATCCTGGCAGGTTCGCTCTCGTCGTCGCCGGAAAACAAAGACCTCCCGCGCTGTTAATCAAGGAATATAGACGCAGTGCCCTCTTCGTCGCGGATGGACTGGCAATTGCCGATTGGCAGGGAAGGGTCGGAGAAGTGTTTCATGAGAACGGAATCACCCCTTACTCGTTAGCGGATGTACCGGTTTTTCATCAAAGGATAGAGCGGTATTTGGGAAATCATGCTGTTGAAATTGACATGAATGGACGGTCTACGGAGGGACGGATCGATCCGTCTCCCTACCTGTTTCAGCTGGGAACCCTTCCTCCGGAAGGGGCTCGGGAAAGGGCGGCCTATACTGCCGGACAGATTCGCCGGTGGATCGACCACATCCATCCGACATTCATAGTCATGTGGAACGGCAACGGAACACTTCTGCGCGATTTGACCCGGGACATTGCACAAGAGAAAAACATTCCCATTGTGTTTTTGGAACTCGGCTATTTCCGGGATTCTCCCAATTCCTTGATTGTAGATCGAACCGGAGTGAACTACTACTCCCGGAAACTGAAGGATTATTCTTTTACACATCGTTTGCATAATGCGGATACTGCGGATCGGTTACAACAATGGAAATCCACAGGGTTGTCGAAGCCATATTCCCTGGCCCAGCTTCCGCCACAGTATGTCTTTTTTCCGCTTCAGGTCCATGACGATACGCAGATTTATTTCCACTCTCCCTGGTTCTCATCAGTAGAGGAGGCTTTGCAGGCGACGGTTCGAGCTATGCCCGATGATCTACCTCTGGTGGTAAAACCTCATCCTGTCGACAAAACACGTTACGGAACAGAAATCTACCGTCGACACCTGCGGAATATCGACCTTCTGGTCTCCACGTCGGAAAATACACACCGTCTGATAGAAGGCTCTCTTGGAGTCATAACCATCAATTCCACCGCCGGTTTGGAAGGTATCTTTTTTCATAAACCGGTTTTAGTACTCGGAAACGCCTTCTATTCCAAGGAAGGCCTGGCAATTCCTTATCAGGGCGGAGAGTTATCCGTCTATGTAAACCGTTTGTTATCTTTCTCTCCGGATCCTGAACGCGTATTAGGCATGGCCGATTATCTCTTGTCGGATTATCTCTTTCTCTATGAAGGAAACATCATGGAGCAGCGAATGTCCGACCGGGAAATACGCGCACTCGCCCGTCGTATTGCCCTGGAGGTAGGGATTCTAATTTCTTCCGAGAGAAAAAGTACACCACTTCAGCTGCTGGCTCCCTGGATAGAGCACCTTGATCGGGCAGTCAGGTCCTTCGTGGAAAGAGAGGATTTGACGACCATACGGATCCTGGGAGTAGGTTCGACAGCCATGCTGATATCCCCCGCATTAAGCAAATACGTCAAAATTTCCGGAGTCTTTGATTCTTCTCCCCAACAGCAAAAAACCCGTTTTCTGGGAAAAAAGGTTTCTCCGACCGGGAAACTGCATTCTTCCACCGATTGCCCGCTCGTTTTCCTCTCTTCCCTCTCTGCCACCCGGCAATCTTCCGTGGTGGAGTCATTGGCAAGGGAATACGGATTGACGAAGGTTTTCACTATCTACGATATCCTGAAGGGATACCCGTTGGATCAAGAGGGAATTCTGTTGCAGGCTCTCTCCCGTCACTGGACGGACTGTTTCGACCGGGAAAAGGCCAATACTCGATTCTGCGATGACTACGGCATGTATCATTCCATCGATTTTTCCAATCCTTATCTTAAGCAGGGGCAGATCGAAACCATCGTGGCCGCCGTTCGAGCATTCACACCTGGAAGCATTATCGAATTTGGTTGTGGGGATGGCAGAATTCTGGAGGCGATTGCCCGGTCCATGGAGAACGTCTCCCTTACCGGCAGCGACATCTCCTCTGTTCAACTTAAAGCAGCCGATTACCGATTGTCCGGGAAAAAAGTCCGATTGATCCGACAACGTATTGAGGAATATGACGGGTCCTCCTCCTATGATGTCGGCGTGGCATGCGAACTTCTTCACCATCTGTTCGAAGAGGATATTCCGGAATTCATCCACCGTCTGTGCAAGAGTATACGCAAATACATGTTCCACTGGGAACGCCTGGTTCCTGGAAAGGAACTATGGAATTCGCAGTACTTTTCTACCCCGGACGGTAACTGCTTTTCCATGTCTGCCGCCTGCGATACCTATCAGGAAGAACTCCGCGAGGTGGAAGGGATTCCTCTTCCTATTTCCTGGCTGAGTGAGAAGGCATGTTTTCTGAAGGTTTCCATGAAAAAGAGCGTTTTTCCCGCGCTGGTCTATACGACCGTCGATCGCTCTTGCAGTAAGCCGGGAACGGTTTTAGCTCCTCTGTACGGAGAGGATTTCGAAGATCAGATAAATGCCATGTTTCGACAAGGCTATCGAACGATCTCTCTTTCTTCTCTCATCGGATGGATGGAAGAAAGGATTGCATTCGATGATAAACCGGTGCTGATCACGTTCGATGGTGGATATGCCTCCCTAATGGAGGCTAAAGCGATCATGGACAAATATGGCTTTCGAGGGAATCTGTTTATTTCCCGGGACACTCTAGAAGGGGCAAAGGGTAATCCCCGCAAGAAAGGGAATTCTCCGACGCATCCATCCCTCCTGACAAGTTTGCAGATTCGGGAATTGCTGAAATCCGGGTGGGAAATCGGAATCATTCCTTGCGAGGAAACTATAGCACCAGGGTATCTGCCGGAAGAAAACCTAGAACGACTCAAGGAGGAAGTAGCCATCCTTAGACAACAGTTCCACGTTGCCGTAGAGATATCTGCCTTCCCTTACGAAGGAATCTGTGCTTCAGAGATTTTGAAAGTGAAATCCTGTCTGCCCTATGCCATGACATCTGAAGCCGGATTCATTCGTCGGGATCATATCCCCTGGCTTTTACCCAGGATCCCGGTAAGTAGAGAGGATTCTCTGGATGCGTTTTTCCAAAAAATCCGCCAGGCCTACCGGCGAACCGGAGGCTGTGCCGAGCCTCGGACGGTTCCCTGGGATCGATATCGTCTTGCTTCCGCTCTTCAGGAAGAAGGCGATTATATATTGGCTGAGTCGCTTTTTAAGGAGCTGTTACGAGGGTATTACGAACCGCCGAACCGTGCAGAGTTGTACTGGAGAATCTTCTTTCACCTGGGAGAATTGAGCAAGTACAAAGGGGAGATGGATAAGGCCATCCTATATTTTCAACAATGCCTTCAAATCCTGCCGAGTCATAAAAAGGCGAAAAGACATATGCAAAATTGTAAAAAATACAAAACAGATCCGGGAGTGTAGTCATGCGGGTTGCCTTGATGAAGATATTCCACTTTCTTGATGACGATGGCGGTCACTCCCCGTATGGTTTTAAGGGTTTCCCGTTAAATCTGGGATATCTGAAGGCCTATATGGACCATAATGCTCCTGAGGAGTTTGATGTCCAGATTTTTCGATTTGCCGGAGAGGTGGTGGCATTTCAGCCGGATGTGATCGGATTATCGGTCCATACTCCCGCTGCCATGGCCGGAGAACGATATGCAAGGTTTCTCCAAGAGAAAACGGGTGCGATCCTGATTTGCGGTGGACCGTTTCTAACGGCATTGCCGGATCAACTAGGAATCTTTGACTATGGTATTATCGGCGAAGGAGAAAGGAGTTTTTATCGGCTTTTAAAAAGGCTGCAGAAGGGAGAACCGGCGACCAATCTGCCCGGTGTGGTCTGGAGGTCGAAGGGACAAATTCGATGGCAGCCGGAAGAAGACTACCTGGATCTCGATACCATTCCCATTCCGCTACAGGAATCGGAAAACTACTTTCAAATTTCGACGACTCGCGGTTGTCCGTACCATTGCACCCATTGTTCTCAGCGCACTTTCTGGAAAAAGGTCCGTTTGTTAAGTGCGGAACGAATCGCGGAAGTCCTGATTCAGCAGTACAACCAACGGGGAATGAAAGAATTTCATGCCTTGGACGACAATTTTACAGTGTCTCGAGAGCGAATTTTCCGATTGCATGGGCTGTTAAAACAAAGAGGGATGTTGCGGAAATTGTCGCTGAAGAAAATCAGCATTACCTTGAATGTTCTGGATGACGATTTACTTCGGGCTCTTTACGAGATTGGCGCCGTAGACGTCGGATTTGGGATCGAAGGAATTTCCGATCCCTTTTTAAAGATGGTAAAGCCGCATATTCGCCACGAACACTTTGAACAAGCGTTGAAAATGGTCAACCGATATCCTTTTGAAAACTTTGGGGCTTCCGTTGTCATTGGTTTTCCAGGAGAGGAATATCAGGAAACCCTGGGAAAATTGGAATTCTTCGAACGGAATGCCGGTTTGATTAACCGTTGGGGTGGATATGTATGCCAACCGTTTCCGGGAAGTTCGCTCTGGGAAGGATTTTCTCGAGGAAAGGCGCTGGAGGACATTCCCTTCGAAAAGATGCGGATATCTCCTCGTGGGATGGAGGATTATGCGGATTGGATCTACCTGAATGAAGACATTCTCTCCAAGCGTACTTTCGTTAAACTATACCAGCGATTAAAACAGGAATCAGCCGAATCCTACGGCTGTAGCAACCGTGATTGCGGCAGTCCTATTCCCTGGTCAGATACGGAACTACTACTGACGAGAGAACTTGTCGAACAAGGGGAGGCAGATAGTTTTCAGTACACCCGATTTCTGGCAGACGATCTTTTTCCCCGCCTGATCGCCGGGAGTTATCCTACTACCGAGTATTTCTATTTATTGGGCTACATCGCCGAAAAGTTTCAGGCTCCTCGAACAGGGGAGAAGTTATATCATCGGGCAATCGATCGTTTCCATGCTCAATCTTGGGTACAAAAGCTATCCCAGCGCCCATATTACCTGTCAAGCCAATACCACATGGCGGTCGCGATCAAAGACCGGAATCCCGACGAAGCCAGATCGCTGTTGGAAAATGTTCTCTTACTTGAGCCCAATCATCGAGAAGCCATGAAACTGAGAAAAACTCTCCAGGGATAAGGAAAAACAAATCGAATTTGGAGTTCTGTTTCGACAGTATCTTTTCTGATTCGATTTTGTTGCTGCGCATAAGCGGAACTCCAAGCCTCAGGAATTTTCCGAATACATCAGGAAGGATATCGAGACTTCGGGGATTCCTGCTTGTTTCCGGCAGGAGCGGCACGGGCGACCGCAGTAACAGGACAATTCACCAACGGGCTCACTTATCCTACTACCGCTGATGGCAGCAACTCTATAGCCTCTTATTTCATCCTATCAGGCTTGTTTCCCCTTTATAAACATTGTACTTCGGGCCACCCCAGAGCCTCAGAGATCAAGCCGCATGACAATGGAATCTTTGGCCCTTTCCTGGTCTATGCCGGCTTCTAATGCCTGCGCTTCGAGTCTGTCAACGAATTCCGGGAATTCATGCAGCTGGGGATGGGGATAACGGGCGACCACCCGAAAACCGAGTTTTGTCCAGAAACCATACCCTGTACTCCCTGTCAACTCGTAGATTATCGGGAGTTCTTCAAAGGCATCCGCTTCGATATGCTTCCATCCATTCTCACCCGCCCAGACAATCAGCCTTTCCGCCATCCGCGTGGCCATGCCCCTGTGCCGGTAAGGACTGCCCTTGTCCCCGCAGGAGGCAATCATCAGGCAATGAACCTTCAACGTCCGGTCCGATAACTCTTCGCAAGGAGAAAAGGTATGCAGTGAAAAATCATCGGTAGGACCAGCCGGATAATCCTGCTGGAGACAAAGAAGGCCTGCTCCTTCCCTTTCGGACAGAACCTTTGGGTAAAATCGCAAAAATCCGATTACTTCATTCTGCCTTCGTACCAGAACGGCACAGGTTCCATAAGCCTTGATCAGCTTCTCGATGAGCGCACAGTTGCGGGAGCGATATCGTTCCCATGGCATACGGCTGTCAGGCTTCCAGAGGTCGATCGTTTCCTTCGACAGCGGGCCGTCATGGAGGCATCGCCACAGAAGGAAATCGCCCGTCATCATGTCTATTTCCAAATCGTTATACATCCCTACCTCCTTTTCATGGATAGTGAGAGTCGCCCCAACCGAAGACACATTGAGAATTCATGGTCGAGACATCTACCAAGACACCTTCTTGGGCCGAGGAAAGATAGAGATATTTCGCTACCCTCTCACAAACAATTTCTTTTGATGGCCCCTCAGATCCAGAAGGTATCCCCTGTGATACACAAGATTTTACAGCATCTCCAACGGCAGGAAACACTGCCGTATCAGCCTCGAACCGGCTTCGTCTTCATTCCGGAGGAATGACAGGGCCTAAGGCCCGGCAATATATCAGCCCGGGGTGGTACACTTCTCTCCTCCCGGTGAAATCGAATCGCTTGATTTTACCTATTCTCCGCCTTATACTTGCTAAGTACTAAGAAATCTGGCGATGTCTTTACTTGCTGCTATGATATCTCCCAACCCCATTCCATTTTTCCGGCAGTAACCTTATGTTAAAGGAAGTTTCTTTCAATGTCACTCCGGTTCCTTTTTCTCCAGGCATTGCCTGGCTGTTCCTTCTGTTGTTTTGTGCTCCCGGCATCGCCGTTGGCGTTTTTCCGCCTGGTTCGATCTCAGGGGGACAGGAACACGGACAAGATCCGGACCTTGGGATACCCAGGATTTACCAGAATCCGGATATCCGCCGGCTGTTTCATGATTATTATAAGGAGATGATCAGCACTCACCCGGCCGGCAAAAAATCAGCCGGAGAATTCCTGGACCGGTTGATCGAGGACCATGTACAAAAAATCACGAAAGCGCAGGAACAACTGCAAACAGACTGCCTGGCGCTGGAGAACATCTTGAGAGGAGATGACTCCCCCATCCACGATAGACATAATAAGGAGTGCCGGAAGAGACTGCAATCCATCGACCGTCAATTGAAGCGTCTGGATGGGCTTCTCTTTTTCATCTATCGAGGATTGCTGACATCCCACCGATACCGGGAGGAAGATACGAATCTTCCTTTGGTATCGGTGATGGAAAAACTGGTCCGAACCTTGCGGCAGTTGAACGAAGCCATCGACCAATTTTTTTTCACCGACCCGTAGACGGTTTCCCTGGAAGGGCTGCAAAAAAAATCACTGTTTTATCGCATCGTTGAGAGTGAGTCCTTGTACCTGGTTCTGGCTCCACTCCCGGATCATTCTAGGAAGTCCAGGGTACGTTTGTTGCTGGTTACTCAGGGATTACCAGGGGAGAGGTATTCCCTGCTCGGCCCTTTTCCGGCAGTTCCCCTCGTCTTGCATCGTTGCAGGCAAGATAAGTAGAATCATCCGGCAGCCCTGTCATCCTTAGCCGTTTTCTCCTCCTCTTTCTGTATGAGGGATTTG
>CAZTVS010000009.1:26012-73694 GCA_964617125.1 uncultured Acidobacteriota bacterium | reverse complement strand
TAGGGGCACGGCGTGCCGTGCCCTGCGACTGTAGGATGGAGGCTCCCTTTAGGCGGTGCCGCGTAAATATAGGCTTTCATGGATCCTGGGATGCCGCGTAATCGCCGAACTATGAACCTTTGCTTTTTTGTGACCTCGTCAGGAAGGATGACGTCGCAAAAAGTCATTGTTCTGTTTCTTTTCGAATAGTTCGTATTGCTTCCATTACCTTAGCCGGCGGGACGCCGGCGCTCCCGGCAGTTTTTGCGCGGTCCGCAAGAATACCTGACAGGGCTGCCGGCAGCACTGTATAATTATTGCACGTTCTAGGGATTCTGATCGTCTATGCCGGAAAAAGTACTATTGGTAGGCACCCTGCAAACGGGTGACGATGTTTTGGTTCGCCATCTCGGCGAGCAGGGCTTCTTATTGGATTGCCAAAAGGACGCATTCGAGGCCCTCAATCACATTCGTTCCGGCAATTGCGATGTGCTGCTGGTCAGCCAGAATCTTTTCGGCCTTTCCGCCGACGAACTCCTCCTGGAAGCGCAAACCACCGCACCCGGAATGCCCGCTTTTCTTCTTGTCGATCCCGGCAGAACAATACGTTCCCAAAAGGGGATTTTCGAGGTCCTGACACGCCCTTGGGAGCCCAAGGTGGTCGAGAAGTGCCTGCGGGATGCCCTGGAAGAGTATAAGAAAGAGGTCCCGACCCAGGGTAAGACGACCGGCAACCGTTCGCCGCTGATTGTCGGAGATTCGGCAGCAGTAAAGAAGTTGAACAAAACCATCGCCATTGTCGCCGGGAAGACCTGTAACGTACTCATCTCCGGTGAGACCGGTTCCGGCAAAGAACTGGTGGCCAAGGCCATTCACTATCAGAGTCCTCGGGCCGCACGCCCCCTGATCTCCATCAATTGCGGAGCCATTCCCGAGAACCTGCTGGAAGACGAACTCTTCGGACATATCAAGGGCGCTTTCACCACGGCCCACACCCACCGCATCGGACGTTTCGAGCAGGCCGACAAGAGCACGCTTTTCCTGGACGAGATCGGCACCATGAATCCCGATCTGCAGGTCAAGCTGCTGCGGGTGCTGGAGGAGAGGGAGTTTCAAAGGCTCGGCTCCAATACCCCGGTGAAGGTGGATGTGCGCATCCTGGCGGCAACCAACGCCGATCTTCCGACCCTGATTCAGGAAAAGAAATTCCGGGCCGACCTCTACTATCGATTGAATGTATTCCCCATCCTCCTGCCGCCGCTGCGGCAGAGGACGGAAGATATCCCTCTGTTAATCGATCACTTTCTCGACCGCTTCTGCAGCCAATATCAGACCGCAGCCAAGCGCATGGAAAAATCCGCCCTGGAAATTCTGATGGAGTATGAGTGGCCCGGGAATATCCGTGAACTCGAAAACGTAATCGAATCGGCGGTCATTCTCTCCGACGATGGCCCGCTGATCGACATCGGACACCTGCAGCACATGCCCGCACCCGCCAAAATGCCCAAAGAGGAAACACCTATTCCTCTCCCCTCGCCCACGGAAGGGGAGCTCAATCTTCCGGAGGAGGGCGTCGATTTCCAACAGATCGTCGGAGACCTGGAACGACAGCTGATCCTGAAGGGCCTGCAGCTTTGCGGCGGCAACCGGTCGAAAACGGCGGCCTATCTGAATTTGAAGCGGACCACCCTTCTGGAAAAACTGAAACGGCTGCAACTGGAATAATTAGAAGAGAAAAGGAGACTGAGAGTGAAACGAATCGTTTGCCTGATGATTTTTCTATTATGTTGGACTGTATCCGTTTCCGCATCCTCCCAGGAAAAAACCGCCGGAGAGACCGATCTGGACCAGGCCGTCAAGGTGGAAGACTTCAAGGATGTTTTCCAAACCGGGAAGTTCTTCATTGCCGGCCAGCCGGACATGAAAATCATGCAATGGATGAAGTCTAACGGAGTTACGCTGGTGGTCAACCTGCGCACCGAACAGGAGAACCAGGAAATTGCCTCGAAAGGTTTCGCCGAAGAAAAGGTGATCAAGGAATTGGGCATGACCTATTACCTGCTGCCGATCGGCAGCAAGGAATCCTATGGCCCGCAGAGCGTAGATAAACTGGCGGAGGCCCTGAAATCGGCCGATGGTAAGGTCCTCATTCATTGTGCCAGTGCGGGCCGGGCCACCTACCTGTGGATGGCCTATCTGGTACGCTATCAGGGGAAAACGATCAATCAGGCCGCCGATGTCGGCCGGATGATGAAATTCACCCTGCCGGTGGAAGATTTTCTCGGGACCAAGATCTACCTGACCCTGGAAAAAACCAGATAGGAATCAGGTCTCTCGAAGTCTGCCAATGCTTTCGATCAGAGCAGCCACATTCTGCAGCGGGAAGCCGGAGTCGATTTCTACATAGAACCATCCGCCGCCGTCCTTTAGGGCAAACTCCTCCGCCAGACTGTCGACTGCGGCCGCAATCTGGGACGGATTCCCGCGGATCATCAGCTCGCCGCGATCGGGATGAATCTCGATGGCAATACGATGCCGGCGGCAAAATCCGGCCAGCTCTCCCGGGCGGTATACCTGCAACTGAGGCCATAGGACATCGATGCCCAACTCCGCCAGGTCTTGCAGCAGAAGAGAGGCGTTGCCGCAGGTGTGGAAGAAGACAGCCTTCCCTAATCGGCGCACCTCCCGGATCAGAATCTCATAGCGGGGTTTGAAGAAGCGCCGCCAAACCTTGGGCGACATCATAAGCCCTGACCCGGTACCAAAGTCGTCCCCGAACTGAATCGCATCCACACCACGCGCCGCCAGGTAACG
Organism: uncultured Acidobacteriota bacterium; assembly: GCA_964617125.1. Classification (GTDB taxonomy): domain Bacteria; phylum Acidobacteriota; class UBA6911; order CAINFC01; family CAINFC01; genus CAZTVS01. The sequence goes on along the minus strand of CAZTVS010000009.1, from coordinate 70,901 downwards.
TATCGTCCGGAGCTGATACTCCACAAGCAGATCGGCAAGACGATGGATTTCCGGCACGTCGTTGACCAAATCCATCAGAACATCCTCGAACCGTCGCACCGCATGCATGATTTCGAACAGGCTGATCCAGCCGCTCTTCAGATAGTAATTTTGCATGTGTGCGAGGGCTTTGCCCTGTTCCCGTAGGAATGGCTCTCCCGAGATTGAGGGCACGGCCGGAGAATGAAACCGTTCGAGATGAGACCAATCGTCCAACGGCCGTTCGAGGGGATGCCCATGCATGCCAAAAAGCAAGTGCCGCCAAAGAACGCCCCATTCGTCTTTTCGCAGCTCCTCATACCGACCCTCGGAATTTACGAATCGTGGATCAGGTCGACTGTCGGGAAAATCGTCGCAGCAGCCGAAGTCATGGGGGTATCTTTCCCATAACCTTCGCAGTGCCGGACCGTGTTCCCAGATCCCCGCCGGAGATGGATGATATTCGACCGGAATGATATCCACCGGCTGGAACGCCATCGCCACCAGCACCCTTTGTCGAGGCGATATGCCTCGCATGAGGATACGCTCCTCTACAGGATCTTTGTTCTTGCCGGTCGCATCGAACGTCATTTTCATATAGATGCCAAGTCAAGATGGAGTTCGGTCCAGGATCGGGATGAACCGTCCGCCTCATTCATGAGTCTATCCTTAACGATTCAGATTATGATAGTGTTGAGGAAAATCATGGCGAATGCAAGAACCATCCTGACCATCTGTAGCCTCCTGTTCTCGAGTGTATGCCTGCTTTTTCCCGGGCAGGCCAATCCGTTGCAGGAAAAGCGGTCGAAGGAAGCGCAACCGACCTTTCGGACCGAAGTCCAGATGGTCTCCCTCCAGGTGGTGGTTTCCACAAGAGAAGGCAAACGCATCACGGATTTGAAGCAGGAAGACTTCCGTATCTACGAAGACGGCACGGAACAGACCATCGCCGGATTCCGCGGCACCGACGAACCCGTTTCCCTTGCACTGACCATCGATACCAGCGGCAGTACCGAGGTGCAGCTGGCGCGCATGCAGAATGCCGCCATCGATTTTTGTACCTCCCTTCATCCGGACGATTCGGTGGCGGTGATCTCTTTTGCCAACGACGTTTTGCTGCAAGGTAACTTCAGCATCGATCCCAACCGGAATGCCTATGCCATTAAGATGACCAGACCGGGCGGATGTACGGCCATCTACGAGGCCGTGTATCTGTCGCTGGAGGAAATCCTCAAGCCGGTGCAGGAGCGCAAAGCCCTGGTATTGTTCAGCGATGGGGTCGACACCTGCAGCCATCGGACGTCGGAAAAGGAAACCCTGGAACTGGCCAAGGAGACCTATACCACCATCTACTGCGTCTATTACAACACGGAGCGGGATCCGGTCAACCAATATCGCCGCCCCAACAGCGGCAGGATACCCGGACAGGGCTACCCGCCTATAGGAATCCCGGGAGGTATCGGTTCCAACCCGGACGAGTACCGGCAAGGCCGCAACTATCTGAAGAAACTGGCCGAGTACAGCGGTGGTCTGGTACTGGATGCCCTGCAAACGGAGGACCTGCGCCCAGCCTTCGATCAGATTGCCAAGGAGCTCTCCAGTCAGTACAGCATCGGATACTATCCGACCAATCTTAAACATGACGGCAAATTCCGCAAGATACAGGTCAAACTGAAAAGGCCGGATCTCGTGGCCCGCACCCGAAGCGGGTATTATGCCCCCAAAGACAAAAAGCCCTGACCCGCCTCCCGGTTTTTCTGGTAACGGAATCGGACCTTTTCGTCCCTGATTTAGGATCATTCGTCACATCCTTTGGAGTAGTGGTCACTTGCCTTAAAGAATTCGCATGGCGGAAACGTATACTGGCCTAGCCACTGATGGGATACGATTTAGGATATAGATATAGGAAGTATTCCATAAAGGAAGGCAATCAACAAAAATGGAAGCAGGAGGAATTGTATGGAGGCTTTGTCGAGACGTTCGTTTCTTCTCAAAACTTCGGCCGCCGAGGTAGCCGCCGGAGGGCTGCTGCGCAATGGGGCCTGGCTGAATGCACCCATCAGCCTGGGTGGAGATTATTTTTCGCGGGAGTTCGGGATCAACGATACCCTATGCAACAAGGTGCTGGGTAAGGCCCTTTCCAAGGGAGGAGATTTTGCCGATCTCTTCTTCGAACACACTATCACCAATTATGTGATGCTGGAGGACGGGAAGGTCAATCGGGCCTTCGGGGCCGTCGCCCTGGGCGTCGGGATCCGCACGGTAAAAGGAGACCAAGTCGGGTACGGTTTCACCCAGGAACTGGACGAAAAGCCGATGCTGGACGCCGCCGCAACCGCCGCCACCATTGCCGACGGCAATCCCAAATCGGCAGCCGCCGGATTCAATCCCGAAAAGCTGGCGAACCGATATCCGTTGAGTAAGCTGTTTTCGGAAATCCCTCTCTCTGCCAAGCTGCCGATGGTCCAGTCGGTCAACGACATCTGTTTCAAACTTTCGCCGCTGGTGATCAAGGTCAATGCCGCCTTCTCTGATGAACAGAAGCGAATCCTGGTGGTCACGAGCGAAGGGACCAAGGCGGAAGATCTGCAGCCGAAAAACTTTCTCATGGCCACCGTTACGGCGGAGAAGAACGGAAAACGGGAGCGGGCCGGATGGAATTTCGGCGGACGCCGGGATTTTTCCTATTATTCCCCGGATCTGGTCAACCGGCTGTGCAAGGAGGCCGTCGATCGTACCGTCATCCTTTTCGAAGCGGTGCAGCCACCTGCCGGTGAGATGCCGGTCGTCCTGGGACCGGGAGTTACCGGCGTTCTCCTGCACGAAGCCATCGGACACGGCATGGAAGCGGACTTCAATCGGAAAAAGGTTTCCACCTATGCCAACATGATCGGCAAGAAGGTTGCGGAACCCTTCGTCACCATCGTGGATGACGGCACCCTGGATTCCCTGGGCGGTTCGCTCAATGTCGACGACGAAGGGACTCCTGGACAAAAAACCATCCTGGTCGATAAAGGAATCCTGACCAGCTACCTGCATGACAAGATTTCCGCCCGGTACTACAAGGTCAAACCGACCGGCAACGGGCGCCGGGAGAGCTACGAACATTACGTACAGCCCCGTATGCGCAACACCTATATGCTGTCCGGTCCCTCCACCCCGGAAGAGGTGATTCGGAGCGTCGCCAAAGGGATCTATGTGAAGGATGTGGCCAATGGAGAGGTGAAAATCGGGGAAGGAGATTTCGCTTTTTATGTCTCCCAGGGATATTTGATCGAGAGTGGAAAGCTGACGGCCCCCATCAAGGACGTCAACATCATGGGCAACGGACCCAAGATGCTGGCCAACGTGACTATGCTGGCCAACGATATGCAGATGTCCCAGGGCGGTGCCGGCGCTTGCGGCAAGGGAGGCCAGGCAGTTCCGGTCGGATTTGGACAACCTACGGCTCTGGTCAAATCGATGACTGTCGGCGGAGTTAAGGCATAAAAGGAGAGAAAAACATGAACAAAGAATTATACGATTTGGCCGCCTGGTCGATGAAAACAGCACAAAATGCCGGAGCCGGCAGCTGCCGGGTGGGGATCTCACGGGATCGATCGGTGGAGATCAGTTACCGGGAGCGAAAACCGGAGACCATCAAGGAGGCCGCTAAAAGAAGCCTGAACATGGAATTGTTCGTCGATGGCCGCTTTTCCAGCCAGTCGACATCGGACCTGCGCAAACAGCCTCTAAAGACATTTATCGAAAATGCGGTTGCCACGACCAGGCTGCTGGAACCGGATCCGTTCCGTTCTCTGCCTGATACGAAATACTATCAGGGACGCGACACCACCGACCTTGGGCTGGAAGATCCCGCCTATAAAAATTATCTTCCAGAGGACCGGCATCGGATCGCCAGGGCCATAGAATCTTCCTGTCTGGAAGCGGGTGGGAAAAAGGTGGTTTCTGTGACGTCCGCCGTACAGGATGGATTCAGCGAATCGGTCCTGCTCTCCAGCAATGGCTTCGAAGGATATGAGGCGGGCACCTACTATGTCGCAGGAGCGCAAATGACCGTACAGGACGAAGGAGACCGCCGTCCCAACGGATACCACTATATTGTTACCGTGATGCGCAAAGATCTCCCTCGGCCGGAAAGCGTCGGAGAAGAGGCCGCCAGGAACACCCTGGATCTCCTGGGCGCCAGGAAGATCAAAACGGAAACGCTGCCCATCATCATTCAGAACCAGCATGTCCCGCGCTTGCTGCAGGGATTGGTTTCGGCAATGACCGGTTCCAGTATCCAGCAGAAACGTTCTTTTTTGGCCGACAAACGAGGGCAGAAGATCGCCGGTGACAAGTTCACCCTGATCGACGATCCCCTGCTGGCCGGCGGACTGGCCAGCCGTCATTACGATGGAGACGGCATGACCTCACGAAAAAGGTACATGGTGGAAAACGGGATACTGAAGGAATATTTCGTCAACTGGTACTACAGCCGCAAATTGGGATGGGAACCGACAACCGGGAGTCCTTCCAATATGATCATCCCGCCGGGAAAAAGATCCGTGGAGGAGATCATGAAAGATCTGGGAAGAGGGATCCTGGTGACCGGTTTCATCGGCGGCAACTCCAACTCCACCACCGGCGATACCTCCGTCGGCATCCTGGGTAAGCTGTTTGAAAACGGAGTCCCGGTGCAATCCGTCTCCGAGATGAACATTGCCGACAACCACCTGAAGTTCTGGCAAAAGTTGGTGGAAGTAGCCAACGATCCCTGGATCTATTCCTCCTGGCGGATACCCAGCCTGGTTTTCCAGGACATTGTTGTATCCGGCGTTTGACCAACAAAACCACTACATACCGATGCACAAAAAGGGCGATCCGCAGGTCGCCCTTTTTTTATAGAATTCGCGACACCTCGCGAAAGAGAGTACGACAACAAATCATCTGTCAGCGGAAGTAGTTGTCCCGCTGATAGACCCGCACGTAATCGATGTCGTGATACTGGGGAAAAACCGTGGTCTCATCCGGATTCCCGGGCCAAGCCCCTCCGATGGCCGTATTCAGGATCAGGTAATGCGGGGCATGGGGCACTCCTTCCGAGGTGGAATGAAGGAGCTGCCCGTCGATGAACCAGCGCATGCCGTCCGGCTCCCATTCCAGCACATAGGTGTGGAACCCCTTCGTGTAATCCACGTTTCCCTTCCAGGTGCTCGAACTGGTCTTCTTCTGTCCATCGAAGCTATAGTAGTGAAAAGTCCCGTAGAGCACCGTCGGCTCGTGACCCAGAAACTCCATGATGTCGATCTCCGTATACCATGGTCGTTCTTCCGGGATCAGGCTTTCCTTGCCGTTGGCCACCGCTTCGGCCATGATGTATTCCATCTGCCAGTTACGATTTTGCGGATAGAGCCAGTGCGCCGGCCAGATCCCTTTTCCACCGGGTAATTTGGCCCGGATCTCGAACCGACCGTACACCGGCGCAAACTTTCCCTTGGTGTCCACCCGGCCACTGGTATACTTCATGGGACCGAAATTCCGTATACGGCTGCGCAGGCGCAGGCAGCCATTTTCAAGGTATACATCGTCCGGAACATAGTATTGAAGCTCGTTATGCTTGCTGCGCTCCCGTATCAGGATGTTCCATTTTGCCGCATCCGGAGTATTGCCCTCGAACTCATCCTGCCATACCAGTTTCCAGTCGCTCTTCCCGGACAATTTCTCTTGGGCCAACACTCCAGGATTCAGAGAGGCCATAACCAAACAAAATAAAAGCATCCTTTTCATCCTAGTTTTACCTCACGGTGGAAATTCAAGAAATTCGTTTGTTGCATATCTGTGCATTTATTATACAATATACGTTATGATCTTCGAATGGGACGAGAAAAAGAGCCAATCCAACAAAGAAAAACATGGGATAGATTTCGCATCTGCCCGTTCCTTATGGATGGATGATGGCCGAATAGAAATAGAATTGCCGTTCGCCGATGAAAACAGGTGGGTTCTCCTGGCAAGAGCACAAGGAAAAATTTGGGCCGCAGTTTTTACCATGCGTAAGGAAACTATCAGGCTCATTTGTGTAAGGCGAGCGAGAAAGAAAGAAGTACAACTATATGAAGAAAAAACAATTGGCAGAGACAGCCGCTGAATTCGACAAACGGTTCGATCAGGGGGAAGATATAACCAATTTAGTAAACTTGACGAAAGCCAAGATTTCTTTTCCCGGGAAAAAAATCCGTATAACCCTAGATATCCCTGAAGGTATGGTCCGTGATATTGACATGCTTCGTGGACGTATGGGCGTAGATCGAGGTGCTCTGATCAAGGTTTGGCTGCACGAAAGAGTTGCCATAGAGAAAATGGAAGGAGGAGGAGGTGCACGTATTCGCCAGAATAGCTGAAGGAACTCGCAGACCCGGCCGGCTTGTTAGAGATCGGCCAGGCCCGTGTAGATTTTTCGCAGGGCCGCATACACCGTACGGTATGCCTGATATTGACGGTTCAATTTTTTGCTTATCACCGGATCGGGATGTACCGTGCCGGTAACCTGCACCAGACGGGAACAGGCTTCATCTATGGAAGGCCAGGCCCCGGCGCTGACTGCAGCCAGGATGGCCGCTCCATAAGCAGCTCCCTCTTCCACGCGCACCGTCTCGACCGTATGTCCATAAATATCGGCCTGGATCTGCTGCCACAAGGCGGAATGGGCCCCATATCCGCCCAGACGAACACAGGAAACCGGGACCTCCATCTCCTCCAGGATCTGAAAGCTCTCCCGCAGACTGAAGGCCACTCCTTCCATGATCGCCCGTATGATGTGAGCGCGGGTGTGATGCGCCGCCAGTCCTACCAGGGAAGCTCGGGCAAAGGGGTCCAGGTGAGGGGTGCGTTCTCCGAGCAGATAGGGATTCCATAACAGACCATCCGATCCCGGAGGGGCGTCGGCCGCCTCCTCCAGCATACGATCGATGCTCTCGCCTTCACGCCTTAATCCGCTATAAAAACAGTTGCCGAACCAGCGCAGCGAAAGCCCGGCGGCCTGCGTCACGCCCATGACATGCCAGCGTTCCGGTGCGGCATGACAGAAGGTATGTACCCGCCACCTGGGATCCAGCGCCGGTCGATCGGTTGCGGCAAACACTACTCCGGAATTACTGATGTTGGCACTGACGGCACCAGGCTGCACGATTCCCATGCTGACGGCACCCGCAGCCTGATCTCCGGCCCCGGCAATGATACGTGTCCCCTCTTTCAGTCCGGTTTTGGCTGCTGCAGCCCGGGAGACGGTCCCCGTAACCTGCATGGATTCGAACAACCGGGGAAGCAGGGCAGGCTCCAGCTCCATCTCGGCACACATCTCGTCCGACCATCGCCTGCCGGCCACATCCATAAGCAGGGTGCCGCTAGCATCGGACACATCCGTGGCAAATTCCCCGCAAAGACGGTAGCGGATATAGTCTTTGGGCAGCAGCACCTTGCGCACCCGTTTCCATATCTGCAGTTCGGTCTCCCGGACCCAAAGCATCTTCGGAAGCGTAAAGCATGTCAACGCCGGATTGCAGGTCAACTGGATCAGCCGGTCCATCCCGATTTTGTCGACGATACCCCGACATTGGTCATCGGTCCTCTGATCGCACCATAAAATCGCAGGACGAATCACCTTCCCGCCGCCGTCGAGCAGCACGGCGCCGTGCATCTGTCCGCTCAATCCGATGACGTGAATGGAATCGGCGGACACCTGCCCTTTTCCCAGAAGAGTCCGTAATGCCTGCGATACGGCGCGCCACCAGTCATCCGGATCCTGTTCCACCCAACCGCTTCGAAAAGTGGTAAAAGGCGCGTGTTCGGTGATGACCGTATCGATCACCTTGCCAAGCTCATCAATGGCCAGCACCCGCGTAGCGGCAGTACCAATATCGATCCCCAAGAATGGCATGATATCCGTCTCCCGGCGAGAGGCGACCCGGTCGCCCCTCGCCTATCCCTTTATGACTGACGTGCTTCGCGAACGATCTCTACATATCTACGTGCGTTTTCGGTGATTTGTTGCGCCTGTCCGGCCCGTAAGGCGGCCAGATCCACCAAATCGGCACCAACGCCCAGTGCCGTTGAGCCAGCCTTGATGAAGCCGGCGGCCGTCTGCAGGGAAACGCCCCCGGTGGGTATCAATTCCACCTGTGGGAACGGGGCTTTCAGGGATTTGATGTAGCTCGCCCCACCGACGGCATTGCAGGGAAAAACCTTGACCAGGTCGGCCCCGGCCTCCCAGGCCGTCATGACTTCCGTCGGGGTCAAAGCCCCCGGGAAAACGGGAACATTGTATCGATGGCACAATTGGATGGTGTTTACATTCAAGGATGGACTAACCACGAATCGCGCCCCGGCCAGGATGCAGGCTCGGGCGGTTTCGGGATCCAGAACCGTTCCCGCACCTACGATGGCGTCTTCTCCCAGACGTTGCGTCAGTTCCTCGATCACCCGGACGGCCCCGGGAACGGTCATGGTGATTTCCAGCGTCGAGATGCCGCCGTTCTTGATCGCTTCCACGACACGCAGGGCTTCTTCCGCCGAACTGGCGCGAATCACCGGCACGACACCCACGTCGGTGATATTTTTCAGGATTTCCGCTTTTTTATTCATCTTTTTTTCCTTCCCTTCTTCTATTTCACTTCCTGGTGGAAACGTCGGATACATTTTTCCATATGTTCCGGATTGGCCGCCTCCGGCAGAATCAAAACCCGATAGCGAAAGGTCCCCGATTTCTTGGGCTCCAGCTTGTAATTCAACTCTTCCTTGCCGTTGCTCAACGCCTTCTGCCCCAGGGTATTGGCGGCGAAGAGACCATATCCGCGGGCATGCCAGTAGGTCGGATATCCCGGGTTTTTCGGATGATCGAGGATGGCCACACTCACGTCCTCGCCCTCCAGTTTGCCGGCGAGCAGACACCATTTGCCGCGGGTCCCCCAGACGGCGTCTCCCGTTTTCCCTTCGCTGGTGAGGTACTGACCGCTCACCCCTTCATTGTTCAGCACCGGCACCTTGGTAGGTTTGCCGGAGGAATCGGTGAAGATCTCGGGACGGGTGGAAGGCTGTTCCAGAGCCCGGGTAACGCGCAGGCCGAGGACTCCTTCCTTGTTGTCCTTGAGGAGCACCGCTTCTTCCTGGGCTGTCAGGGTGCATATGCGATCGATGATGCGGTCCTGCTTTTCGGCGCGGAAGATATAGGTGGCCTCTTCCTTGAGGAGGACTTTGCCCTCGGAATTCACCCAATCCATCTCCACGGTAAGAGTTCCTTTTCCTTTACCGCTGAGCGCCTGTTTTACCCGGCGATGAAGGATGGTCCCCATCTGGCTCTTTTGCGCCGGACGGACGGACTCGGAATTGTTCCAGAAGTCGAGTCCGTTGACATCTCCGTAATTGAACCAGAGGCCCACGTGATGAGGATGGTCCACCCGTTCAAAGGGCTGGGGATTCAAAGGATAGCCACGGGTGATCACCTTGCCGGAGGCGGTATGAATCGGCCAGAGAACGGGTTTCATGATGTTTTTGGGGAAGATATAGGAAGTGAACCGTTCCTGATCGACAAAAACATCTACCCGCCCCGCAGCCTCGTTGGGTACGATCCGGACATAATTTTCCGCCTTGGCCATCTTTTCGGCGGCAGGGGCGACAACGGTAACAGCCATGGTCAGGAACAGAACCGTCAACAACAGAAGGGCCAAATTCAAATTCTTTTTCATAATGATTTCCATGTAAAGAAAGGGAGCACCCGAAGGGCTCCCTTGGATTCCGTCAGAAACATTTCCGATACCGCAGGCTTCAACCGGCAATGACTTCCTGCTTGGCATCGTCGAAGGTAACGCGTTTACCGGTCTGCAGGGCTTTAATGGTCATGCAGAGGGCCAGCGAATGTTGATATCCAGCATGGACATCGGCGTTGGGGGCCTTGCGGCTGCGGACGCATTCCATCCAGTTGCGCATGTGCGCGCTGGTCATCGGATCGCCGCCGGTGTCGGCCGCCGTTTCGATCTTGGTACCGGCTTCCAGAGAGGATTCCGGCAGCAGGTTGGCTTTCAACCCCATCGGCTTGGCGTAGTTTTCTTTCAGTCCGCCGGTGGAAGTGATTTTGTTTGTGTCCAGGTTCAGCATGCCGCCGTTGGAAAAGTAAAGCTCTTTCACGTCTCCGGCCTCGTTGGTCATGCGGGAGGAATAGACTACCTGGAAACCCTTGTTCTTATTATCGGCCGGACCGTAGTCGAAGACGGCCGTCATGGTATCGAAATTCCGGCGCCCGTCGCGCCACATATAGATCCCGCCGTTGGCCACCACGCTGCGGGGATGCTTGAGTCCGGTGAACCAATGAACGGTATCGATCTGGTGGACCAGCCATTGATCCGGGATCCCGGAGGAGTAAGGCCAGAACAGACGGAACTCGAGATACTTTCTCGGATCGAAGGCCTCCTTGGGACGATTCATCAGGTAACGGTTCCAATCCGTATCTTCCTGTTTCAGGGTGGGAACGACGTTCGGCCGCCGCCAGCGTCCCGGCTGGTTGACGTTCCAGCACATCTCCACCATGACGATGTCGCCGAACTGTCCGGAACGTATATACTCGTTGGCCTTCTGATAATTGAGGGCGCTGCGGCGCTGGGTGCCGATCTGTACGATCTTCTTGGTCTCTTCCACCGCCTTGAGGATCGCCTTGGCGTCTTTCATGGTGTTGGCCAGGGGTTTTTCCACATAGGCATCCCGGCCGGCACGCACCGCCTCTACCCCATGCAGGGCATGCTGGAAATCGGCGGTGGCCACAATGACCGCATCGACATCTTTTCGGGCATAGAGCTCGTCGTTGTTCCGGGCCGCTTCCACCGGCTGTCCGGTGATCTTGCCGACCTGGGCCACGCCCGCTTCGCGGCGCAATCTCCAGATGTCGGATACGGCCACGATCTGAAAATTCATGGCCTGGGCATGTGCCTGGAAGCAGGGGATGAGGCTCCCTCGGCATCGATCCGAATAACCCACCAGTCCGACGCGGACCTTGTCGTTGGCTCCGAGTATGTTGGCATAACTGGAGGCGGCGAACCCGCAGGCCAAACCCGCGCCGCCGATCACGGAAGTTTTCATAAAATCCCTACGCGTAGGATTTAATTTCTCCATAGTAGAAACTCCTTCGAAAGTGAAAAATCGTAACTATTCTGCAAATGATTTTTGCTCTTCCCCGGCCATCTTTTCCTCTTCCCAACTCTCCAGAATTCCAGCCGTTCGAGAACCAAGCGCTGCTGTAAGCGATTACTGAATTATACAAGAAAACCGACCGGTCAACTCAGTTCCTGGGCTCCGGCGGAAGGAGCGGAACGGTATAGGCAAGGGGTTATACCGGTTTCTTTTTCATATTCCTCGTGGATATGGCGGGAGAAATCGTCCGCCCGTTCCTCCGCCACCAGGTTGACGGTGCAGCCGCCGAAGCCTCCCCCCGTCATGCGGGCGCCATATACACCGGGAAAGGATTGGGCCAGCCGAACCATCCGATCTAATTCCGGACAGCTCACTTGATAATCGTCCCGCAGGGAGCGGTGACTTTCGGCCATCAGTTGTCCCAGGCAGGCAAGGTCCCCCTGTTGCAGGGCCTCCACCGCCGCCAGAGTGCGATGGTTTTCCCCCACGACATGCCGGCAGCGGCTGCGGACCGGTTCGGGGAGAAATCCCTCCAGTTGCCGCCAATCCTGCAGGCCTACATCGCGCAGGGCCTGCACTCCCGGAAGGCGGGACTGCAGCAACTCTACGCCCTGCCGGCACTCCGACCGACGGGTGTTATATTCCGAAGAGGAGAGCTCATGTTTGACCCGGGTATCGCACATCACCACGACAACGCGGTCGAGATTCATCGATACCAATTTTATATCGAGGCTGCGGCAGTCGATCAGCAGAGCGTGATGTTCCTCGCCGAAGGTGGCAATGAACTGGTCCATGATGCCGCAGAGATTGCCGGCATAGGTGTGTTCGGCCGTCTGTCCGGCCAGGGCTAGGATCCGGCGGTTCACGGCCTTTCCCGAAAGGCTCCACAGCGCCAGTCCGATGGAAATCTCCAGCGATGCTGAGGAGGACAAGCCGGCCCCCAGGGGCACATCGCTTTCCAGCAGCAGGTCCGCGCCCGGAACCGGAACACCCTGTGCGAGCAGGGCCTGGGCCACTCCTTCCACATAATCGCTCCATAAGCCGTGTCGGCCGCCGGAGGGACGATCCAGAGGAAACTCCGCGTCCTGATCCAGGTTACGGGAAAGAACCCGTATACGAGTATCTTCTCTCGGGGCCGCGGCCACAACCGTTTGCCGATCGATGGCCATGGGTAAGACGAAACCATCGTTGTAATCGGTATGTTCACCGATGAGGTTCACTCTCCCCGGTGCGGCAAAGATGCGGGGCGTACGATGGAAGCGTTCCTGGAATTCTCTTCTCAGCCTTTCCTTATCGACCACGGCGCCACCCGAAGAAGAAAAAGACCGCTCCAAAAACCGTCATCGTCACGCCCCACCACAGATTGATGTTGATCTGCAGCGAGCGCTGGTAGAGTTCCACCTGGCCTGCCGTCGCCAGACCGTACAAGGTCAGCAGAAGGCCCAGAATCAGGAACATCAAACCCAGAGGCAATCGAATATCCATATTCATAGGATCAAATCCGTCCTTAATTCTCAGTAAAACAGGAGGTTCAGAAGGAGGGCCATCACCAGGACCGCCACGCCCAAAGCCTTGGGCTGGCGCCACCAGGCGGTTTCCTCCTCCTCCGGCTTGGGCGTCAGAGAGTAGACCAACCCTTCCAGTTCCTTGTCCTGTCGGGGCTTGGTCACCAGACTGACCAGAATGGTCACCACAAAGCAGGTCACCCAGGCAATGATGGCTGTCCAGAAAGTCTGGGCCAGTTCGCTGGGATAGGTCGTCAACAGTCCGAAAAATCCGCCCTTGATTCCGCCGGCGGCCCCGGCGGGTAAAGTCAGTCCATGATGCAGGGCGGCCGCGGCGGTCCCGGCCAGCAACCCGGTGAAGGCCCCGTGTCCGGTGGCCCGTTTCCAGAACATACCGAGGGCGAAGGTGGCGAAGAGAGGAGCGTTAACGAAAGCAAAGACAAGCTGTAGCATGTCCATGATGTTATTGAAGGAGGCCGCAACATACGCCGTACCCAGAGACAGAACGATTCCGACGACGGTCGTGGCCCTTCCCATCCAGAGCAGATGGTCGTCGGAGGCCTTCTTGTTCAGGTAACTCCGATAGATGTCGTAGGTCCATACGGTATTGAAGGCGGTAACGTTTCCGGCCATTCCCGACATGAAGGAGGCCAGAAGGGCCGTCAATCCCAGGCCCAGCAGTCCGCTGGGAAAGTAGTGGACCAGCATCATCGGTGTCGCCAGATCGAAATCGAGCAGCGGCTTGCCGTTGCTGTCACGGACGATCTCTCCGGTACTCTCGTTGCGCTTGGTCGGAATGATTCCCCGTCCGGCCTCTGCCTGAGGAGCGGATGTCCGGGAGGACGTTCCAGAATCGGATTGGACGATGGCTGCCGGAGAGGTATTCCCGGCCGTCGAGGCCCAGCTTCCGGCAGCCAGGGCGATCATTCCGGGTAAAATGACCAGGGCCGGCATGATCATTTTGGGGATGGCGCCGATCAGCGGAGTGCGCCGCGCCGCAGACATGGAATGAGCGGCCATAGCCCGTTGCACTACAAGAAAATCAGTACACCAGTAACCGAAGGAGAGCACGAATCCCAGCCCCATCACCAGGCCGAACCATTCCACACCGATCGGATTGTGCGAGGCCTTATCCATGAAGGTCCAGGACTGCGTATAAGCCGTCTCGGCCCAGCCGTTCTCCAGGGCAAGGGAAGAAAGCCGCGTTTTCAGGCCTTCCCATCCGCCGACATCGCGCAACCCCAGAAGGACCAGAGGGGCCATGCCGAAAACGATCAGAAAGAACTGCAATACCTCGTTGTAGATGGCACTGGTCAAGCCGCCGAAAAAGATATAAACCAGAACGATCAGAGCGGCCACGATCATGCTGACATGAAAATTCCATCCCAGCAGCAGTTTGAACAGTTTCCCCATGGCATACATGGAGATACCGGAAGAGAAGATGGTCATCACCGCGAAGGTGACGGCATTCAGTCCCCGGGTTTTCTCATCGAAGCGAAACTTGAGGTATTCCGGTACGGAATGGGCCCGGGAGCCATAATAGAAGGGCATCATGAAGAGGCCGACAAACACCATGGCGGGAATGGCCCCGACCCAGTAGAAATGGCAGGTAAGGATTCCGTATTTCGCACCGGAAGCCCCCATGCCGATGACTTCCTGCGCCCCCAGATTGGCGGAAACGAAGGCCAGACCGGCCACCCAGGCGGGGATGGACCTTCCTGAGAGGAAGAAGTCGTCACTGGTTTTCATGAACTTCTTCAGCGCGAGACCGATTCCGATTACGAAGAGAAAGTAGATCCCCATCAACAGATAATCGATCCACGCAAGACTGGCGGCTGATGTCATAGGCACTCCATCCTTATCAATTAAATTGCATGCATGCTTTTATCACGTGCCGGAAATGCTGTCAATCGGACTGGAAAGGATAACGCGAAGTATCTCAAGGAAACATATTCCAAATCCTTCTGGAAGACAGGAGGATCGCCAGAAGACAAAGGACGGCACTTACGGTCATGGTATAGGGCGCGCCGATCCGGTCGGCCAGGGCCCCTGCCAGCAGAGCTCCTATCGGGGTGGTAATCATCATCGACAGGGTGTAATAGCTCATGACCCGGCCTCGCTTGTCCTCCTCAACGATCGTTTGCAGGATGGTGTTGCCGGCCACCAGAAAGGAGATGATACCCATGCCCGCCAGGGAAACCAGCGGGATGGCAAGCCATAACCGTTCGACGAAGGAAAGGGCCAGCAAGGCCACGCCGAACACCCATTCGGCAGCAAGGATGATCCGGTTGTAATGGCGGAAATTCTTCTGGGAAGCCAGCGACAGCGTCCCCACCAGGGCCCCTACGCCGACGGCGCTGACCAGAAGTCCCAGGGTGCGCGGACCTCCGTGAAACACGTCCTTGGCCAGGACCGGCATCAACACATGAAAAGAAAATCCTAAAAAGCCGAAACAGCAGATCAGCAGTAAAACGTCGCGTATCGCCGGCGTTTTCCGTACATAGGACAAACCATCGAGAAACTCACGTCGCAGACTGTTCTCCCGGACTGTGGGTGCCGATGGACGCGGGGGCACCCGCATAGCCATCAGGGCCAGGAGGACCGCCCCGTAACTGATCGCGTTGAGAAAGAAGCAGACGGTTTCCCCGTACTCGGCTATGATCACCCCGGCCACCGCCGGCCCGATCAACCGGGCGCCGTTGAAGAGAGCGGAGTTGAGGGCGATGACATTGCCGAGATCTTCCTTGTTTTCGATCATCTCCACGGCAAAGGACTGCCGGCCCGGCATATCGAAAGCATTCACCAGACCGAGGAACATACCCAGAAGCACGACATGCCAAACCTGTATGACGCCGGTATAGGCCAGTATTGCCAGGGTCAGCGCCTCCAGGAGGGAAAGGCTTTGGGTAATCATGAGGATACGGCGCCGGTCGTGGCGATCGATGACGACCCCCGCCAAGGGCATGATCACACTCGGGATCTGTTGGGAAAATCCGACCAGACCCAGCAGGAAAGGGGAATTCGTCATCCGGTAGACCAGCCAGCTCATGGCGATCTGCTGCATCCAGGTTCCGATCAGGGAGACGGTCTGCCCGCCAAAGTAAAGCCGATAGTTCCGGTAGCGGAGGGATCGGAGGAGGGGAAAGGACCGTATGAGCTTCATGATGGTTGACTATTATAGTATGCCCCTCGGAAAAGTTACACCCGGAAGAGCCATGCCTTGGTATGACTTGAATTTTGTTCCTTGCATCTGCCTGCAGGAAGAGGTATCCTTCATACGTACGTACGGTACGTATGGGAGGAATATGATGACACTATCGGCAACGGCTTTGCGTGCCAACCTGTATAAGGTTTTGGATGAAGTCCTGGCCACCGGCGTCCCGGTGGAAATCGAACGAAGGGGGAGGAGCCTGAAAATTGTTCTCGAAGAGACGGTGCCGGTTTCCGGTAAACTCAAGGTGCGGCCGGAATTTATCCGGGGAAATCCGGATGACCTGGTGCATATGGATTGGAGCGATACGTGGAACCCGTGATTCATCTTGACACGCATGTCCTGGTATGGCTATATGCCGGCGACAGCGAACGGCTGGCCCCGGTAATGCCTCGGATCCGGCGAAGCCGGGTGTCCGTTTCTCCTATGGCAGTCCTGGAACTGCAATACCTATATGAAGTCGGCAAAACCGGCGAATCGGCCGGTGTGGTCATGAGGGATTTATCCGCCCGCTTCGGCCTGAAGGTGTCCCGCCTGGCATTTGCCTCTCTCCTGCAAAACGCGCTTTCCCTCACATGGACACGGGATCCTTTCGACCGCCTGATTGCGGCCCAGGCCATCACGGAAAGCGTTCCTCTTCTCACCAGGGACGCCACAATTCTGAGCCACTGTCCATTGGCCCGTTGGGATTGAAGAGGTTTTGTGCAGAAGATTATAATATACCTCGCAATATGATGAACGAGGTAAAGGGCATTGTCTTCGACATACGGCGTTATTCGACCCATGACGGACCGGGCATACGGACGACTGTCTTCTTCAAGGGGTGTCCGTTGCGTTGCCTGTGGTGCCATAATCCGGAAAGTCAGGAGTGTGCCCCTCAGATTCTCCCTAAAAAACTCCGGATGGGAAACAAGACGCTCTCTTCCAAGGAATGGTGCGGCAGAGAAGTAACTCCGGAGGAGATTATGAAGGAAGTCGAACGCGATCGTCCCTTTTATGACGAATCGGGAGGAGGGATCACCTTTTCCGGTGGAGAACCCTTCCTGCAGGCCGATTTTCTATTGGCCCTACTCAAAGAATGCCGACGGAGCGGATTACATAGCTGTGTAGACACCTGCGGCTACGTCGACTCCGGCTGCCTGCAGGAGATCGCTCCCTGGATCGATCTTTTTCTCTATGACATCAAAGTGATGGATCCGGAGGCTCACCGGCTGCACACCGGGGTGGACAACGAGCTTATCCTGAACAATTTTCGGATCCTGCTGCGGCAAAGACGTCCCCTGATTTTGCGTTTCCCCCTGATCCCCGGATATACCGATGCCCCGGAGAACATCGACCGCATCGCGGCCCTGGCCACAGAGGTCGATGGGTGTCCGCAGATTTCCATCCTTCCCTACCATTCCATGTTTGAAGACAAAAACCGGCGTCTGGGGAGACACAGATCGGGCATTTCCATCTCCTCCCCTGCGAAAGGGCAGGTCGATGCAGTCATGGACCGTTTTGCACAATTCGGGTGGAAGACACATCTTGGAGGATAAAACCATGAAGGAACGTATCGCCGCGCTGCGCCGCCAGAGCCTGGAGGCCGTCAACCGTATCAGTGCCGAACGCGCCCTGCTGCTCACCGAGTTCTATGCAAGCCACACAGCCGAAAGCCTGTCGGCCCCGGTCCGCCGGGCTCTGGCGTTCGAGTACATCCTGAAACATAAAGCCATCTGCATTTGCGATGGTGAGTGGATTGTCGGGGAACGCGGTCCCCAGCCGAAGGCCGTTCCAACGTATCCCGAGCTTTGTCTGCATACCTTGAAGGATCTGGAGACGCTGCACAACCGCCCCAAGGTCTCTTACCGGGTCGAGGAAGATGTGCGCCGTGCCTATGAGCAAGAAATTATTCCCTACTGGCAGGGAAAAACCGTTCGGGAACGGATCTTCTCCGAGATGAGTCCCGAGTGGATTGCCGCCTACGAGGCCGGCATTTTTACCGAGTTTCTGGAACAGCGCGCCCCAGGGCACACGGTCCTCGGCCACAAGATTTACAGCCTGGGGATGACCGATCTGAAACGACAGGCCGAAGAATGCCTGGCCCGGCTGGATTACGATAACGATCCGGAGGCCCTGGATAAATCCGAAGAACTGCGGGCCATGAGCATAGCCGCTGATGCCCTGATCTTCTTTGCCGAAAGGCATGCACTCGAGCTGGAACGTATGGCCGAAGGCCACACCGATACGGAACGAAAGCAGGAGCTGCTGGAAATGGCGGCCCTATGCCGTCATGTTCCGGCCCACGCTCCGCAGACCTTCCATCAAGCTTTGCAATATTATTGGTTTGTCCACCTGGGGGTCATCACCGAACTCAATCCATGGGATTCCTTCAATCCCGGCCGCCTGGACCAGCACCTATGGCCTTTTTACCGGCAGGAGCGGGAAGCCGGAACCCTCAGTGAGGAGCATGCCAGGGAGTTGTTGATGTCCTTCTGGATCAAGTTCAACAATCACCCCTCTCCACCCAAAGTCGGAGTCACGGCGGAAGAGAGCAGTACCTATACCGATTTTGCCTTGATCAACATCGGCGGGGTCCAGGCGGACGGATCGGATGCCGCCAACGAGCTGTCGTTTCTCATCCTGGATGTGGTGGAAGAGATGCGTCTGCTGCAGCCAAGTTCCATGGTCCAGATCAGCAAGAAGAATCCCGACCGGCTTCTGCGCCGCGCCGTGGATATCATCAAAACCGGTTTCGGACAACCCTCCCTGTTCAACACCGACGCCATGATCGAAGAGATGCTGCGCCAAGGGAAGGCGGTCGAAGATGCCCGCCGCGGAGGAGCCTCGGGGTGCGTCGAGGTAGGCGCCTTCGGCACCGAATGCTATATCCTGACGGGTTATTTCAATATCCCCAAGGTCCTGGAGATTACTCTGCATAACGGTATCGATCCCCGCAGTGGTCGGCAGATAGGCGTAGCGACCGGCGAGATTTCCTCCTTCACCACTTTTGAAAAACTGATCGAGGCCTTTCAGCGGCAGCTTCGTCATTTCCTCGACATCAAGATCCGCGGCAACAACCTCATCGCCCGCATGTACGCCAAATACATGCCGGTTCCCTTCCTTTCCCTGCTGATCGATGATTGCATTGCCAACGGCAGGGATTACAACGACGGGGGGGCCCGCTACAACACAACTTACATTCAGGGTGTGGGCATGGGGTCCATCACCGACTCCCTGGCGGCCATTCGCTACCAGGTATACGATCGCAAGGCCATCGATCTCCCCGCCCTGGTGGATATCCTCGACGGCAATTTCCAGGGGCAGGACGCCTTACGGGCCGAATTGCTCTTTCACACCCCGAAGTACGGCAACGACGACGAGTATGCCGATCAGCTGGCCCGCCAGGTTTTCGAGATGTACTACCGGGGCGTCAATGACCGCCCCTGCAGTCGCGGCGGAGTTCATCGCATCAATCTTCTGCCGACGACCTGTCATATCTATTTCGGGAGCGTAATGGGGGCCTCGCCTGACGGCCGACAGGCGGGCGAGCCCTTATCGGAGGGCATTTCGCCCGTACAGGGCGCAGACCGCAAGGGGCCTACAGCCGTATTGCGTTCCGCGGCCAAGCTCGATCACATACGGACCGGAGGGGCCCTGCTGAACCAGAAATTCACTCCCCAGTTTCTTGCCGACGAGGAGGGCATACGTAAACTCATGTCCCTGGTGCGTACCTATTTCCGTCTGGATGGCCATCATATCCAGTTCAACGTGGTTTCTGCGGAAACCCTGCGCCAGGCGCAGAAACATCCGGAAAAACACCGCGATCTCATCGTCCGCGTCGCCGGATATTCCGACTACTTCAACGATCTCGGCCCGGCGCTGCAAAATGAAATCATCCGGCGCACGGAACATCTGGGGTTTTAAAGATATGGAAGAAACCGAACTCAGAGTGGCAGCTATCCAAATGATCTCTTCCGAAGCGGTGGAGGAAAATCTAAGAACCGCCGGGGAGATGATTGCCGATGCCGTCCGGCAGAAAGCCCGTCTGGTTCTGCTCCCTGAAGATTTTGCCCTGCTGGGGACCGACGACCGGCCCAAACTGGCGATTCAGGAGCCGGAAGGTCAGGGGCCGATTCAGGCATTCCTGGCCGCAACGGCCGCGCGACATGGGATATGGCTCGTAGGCGGATCGATACCCTTGCAGACGGACCATAGCGGGAAGATCACCAACAGCTGCCTGGTATTCAATCCGGAAGGAAAGCGAATCGCCCGGTACGACAAAATCCATCTTTTTTCTCTGCAAAAGGAGAAGGAATGGTATCGGGAAGAAGACACCGTGATTCCGGGCATCGTGCCGGTTGCCTTTTCCACGCCCTGGGGACGCATCGGGCTGTCCATCTGTTATGACCTGAGGTTTCCCGAATTGTATCGGGCTCTTGGTAAGACGATCCTGCTTCTGGTCCCTGCCGCTTTCACGGAAGCCACGGGACAGGCGCATTGGGAAATCCTGTTGCGGGCCAGAGCCATTGAAAACCAAAGCTATGTTCTGGCCGCAGGGCAAGGAGGATCGCATTCCAATGGTCGTCAAACCCACGGCAACAGCATGCTGATCAACCCCTGGGGGACGATTATCGATCGGACAGATAAGGGGAGCGGCATCGTCCAAGGCTGTATCGAGGTTCAAACCCTCTGCCGAATTCGTGAAAAACTCCCGGCTTTGACCCATCGGGTCCTGTAAGTTGT
Source organism: uncultured Acidobacteriota bacterium (assembly GCA_964617125.1). Lineage (GTDB taxonomy): Bacteria > Acidobacteriota > UBA6911 > CAINFC01 > CAINFC01 > CAZTVS01. The sequence continues at coordinate 50,282 of CAZTVS010000009.1, read as the reverse complement.
GATAACTTAGTAGAAGCTGGCCATCTGTATTAAAGCGACAGGAGCCATCATTTGCAACCAGTATTCTGGAATTGGATCATTGATATCGGCGGGAAGAACCTATGGAAATGACACGTTGTAACGGAATTCTTCTGCATATCACCTCTCTTCCCGGTCGATATGGAATCGGAGATCTCGGCAGCGAAGCCTATCGCTTTGTCGACTATCTGCATAGCTGCAAACAACGCATTTGGCAGATCCTCCCCTTGGGCCCGACCGGGTTCGGCGATAGTCCTTATCAGAGCTTTTCCGCATTTGCCGGAAATCCCCTGGTCATCAGTCCGGACAAGCTGCTGGAAGATGGCTCTCTCCTGGATGCGGATCTGGCCACTCTGCCTGCCTTTTCCGAAAAGGAGACGGAATTTCACATCCTGGCACCATGGAAAATGGGGTTGTTACGCAAAGCCGCTCGTCGCTTTTCCCAGCAGGCGACCACCGAAACCCAGGAAGAATTCTGGCAATTTTGCCGCAACAACAGCTACTGGCTGGACGATTATGCCCTGTTCATGGCCTTCAAGCGGGTATTTGAAGGGCGGGAGTGGTACCTGTGGGATCCTGAGATCGTCTCCCGCCAGTCTCAGGCTCTTTCTACCTGGAAAGAGCAGTTGGCCGAAGAAACCTTCCTCCACCGTTACATCCAATTTCAATTCGCCCGTCAGTGGAAGTCCTTACGAGAGTATGCACACAGCAAGGATGTCTCCTTTTTCGGCGACCTCCCGATTTTCGTTTCCAGCGACAGCGCCGATGTATGGGCCCGCCAGGAACTTTTCTGCCTCGATGCGCAAGGCAGACCCACGCTGGTTTCCGGAGTCCCTCCGGATTATTTCAGTGAAACCGGACAGCTATGGGGCAATCCCATCTATCGCTGGGACCGAATGCGGGAAAACAATTATGAATGGTGGATACAACGTTTCCGCCAGGTTTTCGAAACCTCCGATTACGCCCGCATAGATCATTTCCGCGGATTCGAGGCCTACTGGGAAATCCCTGCCGGAGAAAAAACCGCAGTGAATGGACGTTGGGTTAAGTGCCCGGGAGACGAGTTGTTCCAGCGCGTGCAGCAGGTACTCGGCCGGCTGCCGATCATCGCCGAAAACCTGGGGTTGATCACCCGGGAAGTGGAGGACATGCGGGAGCGATTCGGTTTTCCAGGCATGGCCGTCGAACAGTTCGCCTTTGGCGGTCTGGATCCTGCCTGTTGTCACCTGCCGCACAATTATCTACGGCAACAGGTGGTCTATACCGGAACGCACGACAACGACACCACGCAAGGCTGGTGGCAAAGTCTTCAGCGCCAGGATCCACGGCGCAGCGAATCGGAGATGGAAAAGGAGAGGGATTTCGCTCTAAGATACCTGGCACCCGGCGATTCTGATATTCATTGGGCCGCCATCCGTTCTCTGGTCCGTTCCGCGGCCTCCTGGGCCATCCTTCCGCTTCAGGACGTACTCGGTCTGGGCAGTGAAGCCCGGATGAACCAGCCTTCTACTCCTTCGGGAAACTGGCGCTGGAGGGTAAGCGAAAGCCAGCTCACCCGGGAAGCGGCCGATCGACTCGCTGAAATGGTATGGCTTTATGGGAGGGACAATCGCAATCGTCCTGTCTCTCCTAGCCGTTAATTCTGGAAAATGATTTTGAGGAGGGAACATCCCGTGCTGCTTGAGATTTGCGTCGATTCTGTAGAATCAGCCGTGGCGGCAGAAAAAGGAGGTGCCGGCCGGGTGGAGCTGTGCGACAACCTGACCGAAGGAGGCACGACTCCCAGTGCCGGCATGATCGCTCTGGTCAGAAGAAATATCCGCATCGGCCTGCAGGTAATCATCCGCCCCCGCGGCGGCGATTTCTGTTACAGCGATTGGGAGTTTGAGGTGATGCAACACGATATCCGCCAGGCGAAAGATCTGGGTGCCGATGGAATTGTCCTCGGACTGCTGCAGGAAGACGGAGCCATCGATCGCCGGCGCACCGGAATGCTCCTGGAAATGGCTCGTCCGCTGGCAGTCACCTTTCATCGTGCTTTCGACATGACCAGAGATCCCTTTCAGGCTCTGGAAGATCTCGTTTCCCTGGGGGTCGAACGTATACTCACCTCCGGCCAGGAAGCGACTGCGTTGGAAGGCCTGGATTTGATAGCGGAATTGCAGAAGAAAGCCGCCGGACGCATCCTTATCATGCCCGGCGGATCGGTGAACGCCCGCAATGCCAAACGCATACTCTCTATCGGCGGCATACGGGAAATTCATGCCGGAGGCGCATCGCGGGAAGAAAGTCCCATGTCCTTCCGTAACGATCGGGTATTTATGGGAAAGGCCTTCCGGCCTCCGGAATTTCTGCTATCCAGGGTGAATGCCGAACAGGTTCGTCGTCTCCATCAGGCGATTCAATAGGCAGGTCGCTCCTGTCCTTTTGGGGGACAGTCTGCAGGATCTTTTTTCCTCCTTGTCCGAGATGAGCATTTCCTGACATACCTCATCCTCGTTCCTGCAGGAAAAAATTCGGGGGGATGAGCCAAGGGCCCATACCCCCAAGACGAACCCGGATCCCTATAAGCTGAGAGAAAAACTCAGACGGGTTTATTTTCCGCGAGGAGATCCCCAGCGCTTGGCGATGTTGATCCGGCCGATCTGTGTCCGGAAGGTCGGTTTCTTTTTCAGCCGCATTTTAAATGCCTGGGAAATGACGCTGCTGAGGGGGCGACCCATCTCGTGCGCCACATCGACATTCATCATAGTAGGGAAAAGTTTTTTTAGCGTTTTTTTGTCTTCGGAAGTCCAACGGCGATAGGGTCGTTTCAGATTGTGAACATCCTCTTTTTCTTTTTTCGTTTCGTCGTTTTTCATAGCTCATCTCTTTCTCGACATAAACAGTTAACAACACCGCGAAGGTCGCCGTGAAATTCCATCCGCCGGCAAGCTTTCGCATTCCCCATGCTTAGATTAAGCCGTATTACTCATAATCGAACGGGTTTCTCGGTGGATTCGGGTCCCGTTCAGCCTCTTTGAGCGATTTTTCGAAGAGGCGGGATAAGTTTTGCTTGCGTTTGTTCTCAGCCTCCATGGCTTCCTTGAATTTTTCCTCGGCGCGGTCCTGTTCCGATTTGATCGCGGCCACAGCCTTCTCCAGAGAAAAATTCTTATCTGCCGGCATACCGGCGACAGCACTATAAAGGACCTTCTTTTCAGAATCCCAAATCAGCTTTACCCCGCAATGCGGGCAAACCAGCGTCCCCTTTTTATCCTTGGAATTTTCTTCCATTTCCATGACCATCTTCTTCTTCAATGACTTATCCCCCCAAGATCACCGTTACAAAAACTCTCGGAGAAGAACCTCGATCCCCGAACCGGCGTCCCCCCGAAAAGAACTGTTGCAGAAATCTATTTGCTAAATAATAACCCAATTTCTACTCATGTCGAACAAAAAAGTGAAAAAAGAAAAATTTTTTTTATTCTCCTTCGAAAATGGATTGGGAAAAAGAAGGGTATGAACGGTTCTTTCTTTGAGAAAGAAAACCACATATTCCCGGACAGATGACACTTTGCCCATGGATAAAGACGTCAAGACAGCGATTTGATTTCAGGAGACAGAGGGGGTGAAGCAGGATGGTAAGGAGTGCACTTTTTCCACCGCCGGATCGCCGGTTGCCTTGCCAGGAAACCTTCCCACGGAAGCATTTCCATTCTTTTGACAAAATGGTAAAAAATCATTCGTATGGAAATATTTCATGGGTTCCGGCCGGTGGATACACGATTTGCGCGGGTGTTTCTTTCTGCTGGACTCGCAAATTATGAAAATGTTTGCCAGAGGGCCAACGGCCCGGCAACATATCAGCCTGGGGCAAGCGAAGCGTCGCCCCAGGTGTGCTATGGGAAATGATTAAGGGCTGAAGGCCCGAAACATAGATCTCTTGGAAGCATTATGGGAGCGGTCCTTCAGACCTTGTTCTTTAGGCGGCGGCTTTCCAGGGGTTTCGCTGCGCTCCACCCCTGGCTGGTATGTTGTCGGGCCGTTGGCCCTTTCGCCGGCGGTTCCGGGCTCATTCGTAGCGCAGGGCTTCGATGGGATCCAGCTTGGCCGCCTTCATGGCCGGCCAGACGCCGAAGCATAAACCGATCATGACCGATACGATCAGGCCGGTAGCTACCGCCCATAGAGGAATGGATGTCGGTAAAGAGGGTACAAGCAATCCGACAATCCAGGCAGTAATGACCGCCAGGATGACACCTAGAATACCGCCCATTCCGGTCAATGACATGGCTTCCACCAGGAATTGCAGAACGATATCCGTTTTCCTGGCTCCGATGGCCTTACGCACACCAATTTCCTTGGTCCGCTCGGTCACCGACACCAGCATGATGTTCATCACTCCGATACCGCCTACCAGCAATCCGACACCGGAGATAGCGATGGCAATAATTCCGACTCCGGCGGTGATGGAATCGAATTGCTTGATGAAGGAATCGGCCGTACTGATGGAGAAATTGTTCGGTTCGTTCCAGGCCACTTTCCTTTGCCGGCGCAGAATTTCCTCCACCTCGTCCTTGGCCTGTTCGCGTTTGCCTTCGAAAGCCTTGGCGGTAATGAAAAGCCAATCTTCATTCGGATATTGCCGATGAAAGGTCTGATAGGGGATGTAGATGGCCGAATCGTCCTCGTTTTCGCCCAGAAAGCCGCCTTTTCTTTTTTCCGCAACCCCTACCACCTGGAAGGAGTTGCCGCTGATGTCGAGAACCTTATCAATGGCATTGCCATTGGGGAACAAAGCCTTGGCCGCATCCGCTCCCAATACGCAGACCGAGGCCTTGCGAAAATCCTCGGCGTAGCTGAAAAAGCGCCCTTCGGCGATGGCCACATTGGAAATGATTTCATAGTTGGAGGTGACCGCCTGAACCCGGCTGGAATTCGATTCCTGACTCTGATACCGGACCTTCAGGCTGTTGCGGATGGCAAATCCTTCCCAGGCGATATCTTGAATCGATGGGCAGAGTTTTTTAATGGCTTCGGCATCCTCCACCTTCAACGGTTTGCGCATCAACTCTTCGCGCGGCGGACGGCCGAACTGGATCCCGGTTGACCGATGGAAGATGAAGAGATTGTTGACCCCAAACTCCTCCACCAGGGTAACGATGTTCTGTCGTAATCCGGTAAGGATCGAGGCAATGACGATCACCGTCAACACACCGATAACCACTCCCAGGACCGTCAGAAAGGCACGAAACTTGTGAGCGGATATGGCATCCAGGGCCAGCTTCAGGTTGACCAGATAGTTGCCCGATAAAGCCTTGACTGCAGTTGCATCAGGAAGGTGGGAGACAGCGGAAGCGGTACTCATAATTCTTGGCTACTCTTTCTGTAAAGCAACGATCGGATCCAGCTTAGCCGCCCGATACGCCGGATAGATTCCAAAGATCAGACCGATCCCCCCGGAGACCAAGAGGGAAAGAAGTATATAACCGATCGAAATCGACATTGGTACCGGGGTGGTGTTGGTAACTACAATGGCGATGACATAGGCAAATAACAGTCCGAGAAAACCTCCCACAGAGGACAAGACCACCGACTCCAGAATGAATTGCAGCAGGATATCAACCTGCCGGGCACCGATCGATTTCCTCAGTCCGATTTCTTTGGTACGTTCGGTTACCGACACCAGCATGATGTTCATGACCACAATGCCACCGACCAGGAGGGAGATCAACGTGATCGGAGTGACCACGGCCGCGATGGCACCGGTGAACTGTCCCACGGAATCGCTGATACCCTGCGGCGACTGAATATCAAAAGTGTCCTCGGCGTTCGGTCTTAGTTTTCGAAAGGCCCGCAGAGCGACCCGAGCCTGTTCCTGGGCCGTCTGAAAGGTGGATTCATCCGATGTCTTGACCCGAATGGATATGTTGCGCAGGATGCCATACAGCTTTTCATAGGTGGAAATGGGAATCCAGATAAGGTTATCCTGGGATTGTCCCATAAAAGTCCCCTTGCGGGCCTCCACCCCTGCCACGGTAAAATCGTAGCCCAGGAATTTGACGGTTTTTCCCAGGGCGTTCTGTCCCGGGAACAGCTTGTCCCGGATGTCGGTCCCGATCACACAGATAAAGTGGGAATGAGTTACCTCGTTCTCGTTGAAGAAACGTCCGTCTTCCAGATCGATGTTCTGAATTCGGGTGATATTGGCAGTAGCCCCGAGTATATTGGCGTCATAGAAAACCAGGGATTGATTCTTGACATCCGAGGTCCACCTTCCCCGCTGCATGATCCCTACCGTAGCGCATTCCGGGCAATTGCGCTCGACGGCAAACATCTCCTCTTTTTTGACGTTTTTATGCGTCAACATCAGCCTTTCCCACTCTTCCCGCGACATATGTCCGGTTCGGGCGATCTTGGCGATAAAAAAGGTATTGGCCCCTAAAGTTTTGGTGATCGTGCTGGTCACATAAACCCGGAAACCCTCGATGGACGCACCCACGGCAACGACGGAAGCGACTCCGATGATGATTCCCAACAGAGTCAAAAAGGCCCGCAGTTTGTGGGCCCAGATCGAAGCCATAGAGATCTTAAAGATTTCCCAGAAAAAGACCATCCGGTTGTGCACGTGCCGTAACCGGTAAATGAAATTGGTTTCCGGCTGTATCGGTCGGGAAATCGCCTGGTTTATGACGGTCATGGTACACTCCACCTCTTCCAATTATTCAAATCACAATGGGTTAATACGTAAGAAAGCCGGAAAAGTTTACTTCTCCCGAAAAGATCTTGGGAGGTTACGCCGAAGTCGGAGGCAGGGTCGCTAGTGAACGATACGGGAATCGGGGTCTTTGGGATGATCGTTTCTCTTCCTTTCCTGATAATAGACGCGGAATTTTCGCCGGCTCTCCTCTTGTCGCCGGTCCTGCAGATAACCGCGCAGACGCATGGAAAGGCTCCAGGCTCGCAAATAGAGAAATCCGATCACGGCACCGCCGAGATGGGCCCAGTGGGCGATGCTTCCGCCCGATCCGCCGATGGAGGCGAAAAAGGCCAATACGAATATCCCAATCACCATATATTTGACCTTGATGGGGAAGACTGCGTATAGGTAAACCAGGCGATTGGGATAATTGAGGGCAAAGGCCACTAACAATCCGTAAATGGCCCCGGAGGACCCTATGGTGATGGCAGCGGAATAGGGTTCGGAAAGAGTCACGAAAAGCCCGGCACCGACCCCCGTAATGAAAAAAAACCGATAAAAACGCGCTGTTCCCCACAACCTTTCCAGTTCCGGTCCAAAGAAATAGAGTGTCAGCAGGTTGAACAGAATGTGGAAAAAATCCCCGTGCAGAAAAAGATAGGTGAAAAGTCGCCATAGCTGCAGCTGGTGCCATACATAGAACGGTCGCAGTCCGAGCAGACCGGTGAGTTGTCCGGTTCCGGAGAGGAAATCCAGCTGTTGAAACAGGAAGGCAACTCCACACAGAATCAGGATAAAACGAACCGCAGAAGTCGGCCGGTAACCGAAAAAGGAATGAATTTGCCGATACTGGTAAGGATTCATGTCGGAATGGTTATTAAAGATGTTTTTTGTTAATATTAAGCACTTGTAATACTTTCAAGAACTGCAGCCCGGACAAATTATATTCTATGCCAAGTTATTGGGAACAAAAAAGGAAGGAACCCCGGGTAAGCCTGCGGGTTCCAATCAAACTGAGCGGTACGGACAGCAATGGGAACCATTTTGAAGAGGATACCGTCACAGAAAATGTCAGCCATTCGGGAGCTCTGGTATTGATTCACCATCGCATCAATATCGGGACCACGGTATACCTGGAAATTCGCAACCGGTTCAGAAGCCCGGCGACCGTACAGATAGTCTGGATGGATGCCAACAATCCGGAATGCTTCAAGGCCGGTATACGCTTCGACGGTCCGGTTATCGACTGGATCATAAAATAGTCCGGATCCCCCCTCAAAAAAAATACGGTAGTGCAAAAGCAATTTTTACACTACCGTGATCGTCTCCCACTGAGACCTTTCGTTGCAAGTCGTCCTGAGCTCTTACTCCTCCGAGGCAAATGCGGAAAAACCTGACCGGCGGTAAACAACCGGCAGGCAGACAATCAGCTCTTATTGGCGGTTTTGCCCAAACGGTCAGCCAATTTCTCAATACCCTTGGCCAAGGAAATTGGAGAAGGACCGGACAGCTGTTCCACCGATATCATGCTCGGATTTTCCGACTCCCAGATCTCCTGGAACTGAGTCTTGAGCATTCGAATAAGAGAATCCATCTGCTCCATATTTTCCTGGGAGCTGCTGCCCAGAGGATTGTTGCTCTTCTTGCCGAAGCTCATATATTCCACCGCCGGATATCTGTAAATCTGGCGTGCCAGGGTTTTTATCTGCAGCAACAGGGTTTTTACCTCCGGATCCTGTAACAGGCGGTCGCTTTTCCCTTCCGCGACATATTGTTCCTTGATCGCCAACAACCGGTCGGCAGCGCTCACCAGCATACTGGCGTTGTTCGAAGGAACACGCATGACCAGGGCTGTTTGCGGGGTAACGATCGGTTCGTTGTTGTTGTAAAAGCGGGTAAAATAGGCCCGGTTAAAAAGGCCGGGGTACACGTTGCCTAGGAAGCTAAACAACATCGTGGCTCGCTGATAGCTATCATACGACCAGAAGGAGGTGTACGGGTTGATCCATTGGGAATACTGGGGAATATAGCCGCCTCCACCCGATCCTCCTGAAGCCGGATGATAACCGTTGTCCCGGAATCCGGATACGGAACTGTAACTTTGTGAGGAACTGCTGCTGCTGACGCTAGGCACACTGTTGCTGGAAGTCGGAACGGAAGAGGCCGCAGACCCAGCCACGCTTGCGGAAGAACCGGTATCTCTGGAGGAAGAGGCCTGCTGAGCTTGGAGAGGGTTGCAGAGAAAGACAGCCACTCCCAGCATAAAACCCATGAGCAAGCATTTTTTTAAAATGGTGTTCATAAATAGTCCTCCTAAAATGTATGAATCCATAATGATTATATAAGATAAAGCCCAGAAAGATACAAAAAATTCAGAAAATTTGTTTGTCCGGTGGTTATATTACCGACCGGGAGGTATTCAATTATCCGTATCCAAATTCTTGCACCTTAAGTACTTTTTTATTGACAGCTCTGTTTTTTGTGTTTTACAATACGCTTTACCCATTCTCAAAGGAAAGGAGGGATAACCAGTCCCTGCCGTACAGAAAGTTGATGCGGCTGATGCAATCGCGCGGAATATCCGCGACGCTGGGAAAGAATAAAGTATAGGAGGTGGAATGCATAGAAAGAGGTTTTATACCTTTGTCGTTGCCCATGATGCCGGCGCACATATTCGAAAGTTCTCGGTACCTTATTACGCTATATATATTGCTTTAGGTTTCAGTATTATCGGTTTTTTCACAACGGTTTATGCAACCTATCATTATTGTTGGATGTCGCTGCAGATGACGGCGTTCAATAAATTGAAGGAAGAAAGTAAAGAAATAAAACTAGCCAATCAAAAATTTCAAATACTCTCCAGCCGTCTGGAGGAAAAGATATCTGCTTTGGAAGTCACATCCCAAAGAGTCAGCTATCTCTCCGGACTGGACTCGAAAAACGCCAATTCTGGTTTAGGGGGACAGGGAGGATACTCGGTGTCCGGTGTACCCGCCAAATCCGGGACAGCCACCGATTTGACCGGATTGAAAAACCGTCAAAAGGACATTCAAGTGCTGGAGAAGAAATTTCACGATTTACAGAACCATTTCTCCAACCTCGCGATTCGCGGTGCCCATACACCCGACACATGGCCGGTAAACGGCTATCTGACGGAAAGCTTCGGGTATCGATCCGATCCGATCACCGGAAGACGGGAATTCCATGAAGGTGTCGATGTATCGGCACCCCACGGAAAAAAGGTCGTGGCCCCCGCTGATGGCGTTATCGTTTATGCCGGACCTCATCTTGGATATGGCAATACGGTCGTAATCGACCACAAGTTCGGTTATACCACCCTCTATGGACATTTGAGCCGGGTTTCGGTCCGAATCGGAGAAAAGGTTTCCCGTGGCGCCAATATCGGAATGGTCGGATCCACAGGAAGAAGCACCGGGTCGCATCTGCATTACGAAGTCCGTCTGTATGATCGACCTATGAATCCGGTTAAATTCCTGCGAAGCTACGCCAGATTAAGAAACTAGCTTTACCTTTCTGCTATCATCCGTTGTGTTTTCCTCTAGCGACATCACGGTTCCTGGCAACAGGAACCGTGATGTTTTCCATTGAATCCAGCCTGTACCCAGAGACGGGGCACGGACCGGCTCATCAATAGCTTTATACCGGTTCCAGCGGAATCGACGGTGACATCCTTCTCCCGACAGATAAAAGATATTTCATCCTCTATCGGTTTCGATAAGACATGTCTGTGCGATCTGGAGGCGGCAAGCCCGCCGGATAGCAGGCAGCTTCAGGATTGGGTAAACAGGGGATACCATGCCGGAATGTCCTGGTTTGCACGATCTCTGGTGCGTCGCTCGGATATACGGAAGGTATGGCCTGAAGCCCGGTCCCTGGTTGTTGTCGCCACCCGTTATTTGGGGGACACCCACTCTTTCCCACGTGGTAATTTTCCGGACACCCATTCTTTTCCGCCATTCTCCTCCATCGGAAAGATAGCCCGGTTTGCCTGGGGCAAAGACTATCATTATTTTATCAAAGCGCGTCTACGGCAATTGGAAGTGAGACTCCAGGAAATCAGACCGGGCTTGCGTGGGAAAATTTTTTGTGACGATGGACCGATCACCGAGAAACACTGGGCGGCTCAATCAGGAATGGGGTGGATCGGTAAAAACTCGCTGCTGATAACTCCGGAGTATGGTTCTTGGGTGTCCCTTGGTGTACTGGCTCTCAACCAACCTCTGGATCAGGACCAGATCCAGACCAATCGATGCAATTCCTGCACGCTTTGTATGGAAAAATGTCCCACGAAGGCTATTGTTGCCCCGGGTGTATTGGATGCAAGAAGATGTCTGTCCTACTGGAACATCGAATCCCGGGAAGCGGTTCCGACCGAGATCAGGACTTCCCTGGACTCCTGGATCTATGGTTGTGACCTTTGCCAGGAGGCATGCCCCTGGAATCAAGGACACCCAAAAAATGCCGGAATGGAGAATGCAGGACAGCCAATGGAGAACGCAGGACAGCCAAAGTCTCCAGAGGGTTGGAATTTAGGACATCCAAAGTTTTCTGAAAATTCTCCCGGCACCGAAGATCATCCTTTTACCGACCCACAGAAGATTGCAGAAATATCCGATGAAGAATTTATGGACCTTTTCCAAGGTAGCGTCTTTTTCCGGCTTGGACGCATCCGTCTGTTGCGAAACATGATCATTGCCATCGGAAACAGCGGGAACCGAAGCTTTTATCCCTTCCTCGAAAAAACCGCACAGGCCCGGCAGGACCTTCTGAGCGAGTACGCCTGGTGGGCTTTGCACCGAATGAGCAACCGATCCTGACACGGCAAGAATCATTTTTGAATATTTTCGGGATTCATGAAATAATTGCGAATAACTTAGATCATCGGATTTCGAATCATGGAGTTGCACATTCATTCGGTATCCCCGGGAATCGGAGTGCCCGGCGGAGAGGTAATCATTCAATGCGAGGGTTTTCATAGCTCTCCAGATGCACCGGCAGAAATTCTTTTCGGAGGAGAACCGGGGCACCTGGTCAGCTGGTCGGAAAACCGCATCATTGCACGTATCGGAGATACGTCCGCAGGATCGGATCTGGTGATCCACACGGAGCACGGCACAACCTCGCCCTACCCGTTCCTTATCGGTTCGCGCGTTGCCGAGGAACTACATCCGGTATGCAATCCGGTCATCGATTGTTTCGGGAATATCCTGGTCACACTCAGCGGTTCGCGGGGCCAGAAACTCCCCTATTCCGTCTATCGCATCAGTGCCGGCCATGAAAAGGAACCTTATCTGGCCGACATCCTCAACCCCAGCGGTCTGGTCATCGATCGGAATGGAGATCTATTCGTCAGCAGCCGCCATGAAGGGATTGTCTACCGGGTGGATGAATCCCGACAGATAACGCGTTTTGCCGATAATCTCGGGATCGCCACCGGACTCGTATTCGATGCGGAAGGATTTCTTTATGTGGGAGACCGTAGCGGATCGATTTTCAAGATCGATCCGGACGGGAACAGTACCATCTTTACCACTCTGGAACCGAGCGTGTCCGCATACCATATGGTTTTCGGACCGGATGCCTGTCTTTATGTCTCCGGACCGACCTTGTCCTCCCAGGATGTCATCTACCGCATCGAACCCAACGGGGAAATACAGATCTTTTTCCGGGGACTGGGCCGCCCGCAAGGGATGGTTTTTGACTCTCAGGGCCGCTTATATGTCGGTGCCTCCTACGAAGGCTGGAAAGGAATCCACCGTCTGAACGGGGCCGGACAGATCGAACGTTTTGTTGCCGGTCCGGTCATGGTTGGCATGGTTTTCGACGCCTTAGGCAATCTGTATATGGTCGACACCCAATCGCTGTACTACCTCATGATCGGGAACAATATTCCTTGCTGAAAAAACTTATGCCCAGATGCCAGTGCCTGCGACGACGTCTTTTCCCCGCAGCTCACGCTGCATGGATCGCCTGCCTGCTCATGCCGATCCATAGCCTTTTTCCAGCCGCTAAAGATGGATTGAAGCAGAGTGTGCTCTTTGAATCAGGCACGAACGGTTATCACTCCTATCGCATTCCGGTTCTTCTCACCTCCGAGAAAGGAACTCTCCTTGCCTTCTGCGAGGGGAGAAAGATGAGTCAGAGTGACACGGGAAAAATCGATCTCCTGGTCAAACGGTCGACCGATGGAGGAAAACACTGGGGCGCCCAGCAGGTGATCTGGTCCGATGGAGCCAACGTCTGTGGGAATCCGGCGCCGGTCGTGGACCGGACCACCGGCGTGATCTGGTTATTGCTGACCTGGAACCGGGGAGAGGACGAAGAGAAGCAGATCCACGCCGGCACAGGCCTGGATACACGCCGGGTTTTTGTCAGCCACAGTGCCGATGACGGCATGACCTGGTCCTCGCCGCAGGAGATCACCTCTACCGTCAAGGAGCCCCACTGGCGCTGGTATGCGACCGGACCGGCCAATGGGATCCAGCTGACACAAGGAAAGTACAAGGGCCGGCTGGTCATTCCCTGCGATCATTCGGACTATACCGATCCGACTCGGCACCCATTTCGATCGCATGTCATCTACTCGGATGATCACGGACGGAATTGGCAGCTGGGAGGAACTACGGGAGAAATGGTCAACGAATGCACTCTGGAGGAACTGGCCGGAGGCACCCTGCTCCTGAACATGCGCTCCTACCACGGCAAACACCGGCGAGCCTTGTCCAGAAGCGAGGATGGCGGCCTGACCTGGTCCGAGATAGCTCTCGACCCGACATTGATCGAACCGGTCTGTCAGGCAAGCCTGCTGCGTTATACCTGGCCGAAGGGCAAGAGAAAAGGAATCCTGCTCTTTTCCAATCCGGCTTCCGACAAAAGAGAAAAGATGACGGTTCGTTGGAGCGAGGACGAAGGAATTTCCTGGTCCCAGGGCCGTTTACTTCACAGCGGACCTTCTGCCTACTCCTCGCTCGCCGTGCTTAAGAATCGGGAGATCGGGTGCCTATACGAATGTGGAGAGAAGAAGCCTTACGAAAAGATTGTGTTCGCCCTCTTCTCCATCTCCTGGTTGAAATGAAACCGAAGGATTCCCCCCGCAAAAGGTGAACCCTCTTTCAGATCAACCAATCAAAAAAACCGAGGCTCTCCAGATCGGCATGCAGGGCGGTACGCTGCGCCGCACTGAGATTGGTATTGGGAAGTCGGGCCGGTCCGACATCCACACCCAGAAAGGCCATCACTGTCTTGGCCGCACCCATGTAACCGTAGCCGATCAGCGTTTTGATCAAATGCACCGACCGCAGCTGCTCCGTCCGCGCCGCAGCCAGATTCCCCTCCTGGGCATAGCGGATCAACCGTTCATAGATCCTGGCGGCAAAACAGTAGCTGCTGCCTACGGCCCCTTGCGCCCCTACGGCCAGGGCCGCCAATAGAAATTCATCGTTTCCCCAGAGAATGTCGAAGGCACCACCTTCCAGATGCAGGCATTGCTGATACTGCATTAAATCCGAATTGGTAAACTTGAGCCCCACCAGATTGGGAATCCGGTCCCTGGCGCGAAGCAGGAATTCCGGCATGGGCATCGATACCCCGGTCAATGCGGGGATGTCATAGTAGTAAAAGGGCAGTTCGGGCGCCACAGAGGCAATATCCGCACAGCAGGCAATCAGGTCCTCCAAGGTGCGCGGTTTGAAATAGCATGGAGACAGAGCGGCGAAAGCCAGTGCCCCCAAGCGACTGGCCTGGGCCGCCAGTTGCCGGGCTTCCCCCAGGCAGTTGGAACCAACATGCACGATCACCCGCAAATCGGTCCCCCGAACAACTTCCATCCAACGTTGGGTCAAAGCCAGCCGTTCTTCCAGGGTCAAGGAATGACTTTCCCCTGTCGTTCCGGTAATAAAGACCGTGTGTGGGCCATTCTTGAGAAAATGTTCGACCTGTTTCTCCACTACCGGCAGATTCAGGGTACCATCCGCTTGAAACGGAGTATGTGCTGCGGCCACCAGGCCGGTCAAACGAAGTTTTTGCATTCCAGATCTCCATCCATTCAAGGAGCGCCGGCATTCCATAAAACCGGCACTCAATATAATCCCATTTTATGGGCAGCCAATATCGGTCCGGACCCGGCGAGACTGGACCAGAAACAAAATCATGCCTGCCAGCAGAATGAGTCCCGCCACCATTTGGAAGGTAGTGAGAAAGGAAATATCGGCGTCTTTCAGTCTGCCGCCCACATAGATCATACACCCCCCGGAAAGAGTGCCGACAAAATTGAGCAAGCCATATCCGCTGGCACGAAAACGGGGTTCGACAACATGGTATACCGTCGGCATCAGGTTCGAATCCAGTCCTCCCTGGGCGCAGCCGACAACGACAATTGCCACCAGGATCCAGAAAACCGACGGGGACAGACCGATACCGAACAGGCAGGGGGCGGCGATACAAAACCCTATAGCCGGAACCAGAGAACGTGCCCGTGGATTGTTTTGACTCCAGCGATCAGCCGCCAGACCTGCCAATAACATGCCGATAAAGGCGGCCAGGTTGAAAAAGGCCGTGCCGTAAATTCCTGCCTTGGCCAGATCGATCTGGAGTTCGGCATGGAAAAACATAGGCAGCCAGTTTTTAATGGTCCAAAAAGAAGCTCCCACCAGGGCGTTCATCAACAGAAGGAGCAGGAATCCGCGAGAGGCAAGCAGAGTCTTCAGAGTCGTACCCAGATGCACCGGTTTTACGGACTCACCGTCTGCAGGCACCACCGTTGTCTCTCGACTGGGATGGGGAAGTACCAGGAGCAGGACGAATGCGTAAACCACCCCGCCTATGCCAAAGAGCTGAAAGCCGTATCGCCAGCCGAATTGCGTAGCCAGCCAGCCCCCTAATCCGCCACAAACCGCACCAAAATAGGCCCCGCTCAGGTGCATCCCGGTCGCCCGGGAGCGGGTACAGCTGCCATGGACCTCGGCAATCAACGCTACCGCCGCCGGGATATAAAACGCCTCGCTGATACCCATCAAAGCACGGGCCGCCAGCATCTGGCCGAAGGTCTGGACGTGTCCGGTGAGCCAGGTAACCAGCGACCACACAAGCAGGCTAGCAATGATGATCCGTTTGCGATCGAAGCGATCGGCCAAATACCCGGCAAAAGGACTCAAGAGGCCATAGATCCAGAGGAACATGGAAGAAAACAGTCCGAAATCCGCATCCCCGATGTGCAACTCCTCTTTGATCGGCGCGCCCATGGTGATGATCAACTGGCGGTCCAGATAGTTGAGACAGGCCACCACCCAGAGCAGTGCCACCAAAAGCCACGCCTGCCCGATAGATCCAAGAGAATTCCCCTTGCCGTTTCCGCTGTCGTTATAAGGTTCGAGAACACTCATTTCCAGCTTTGCTTCCCCTATGTTCCGGGGCAATAGCGCAACGGAAGATTTGCAGACTCTGCTCTCCGGCAAGTCCTGACTTCCTGCCGGTCAGATCAGGATTTGCTGTTCGGCTCCAGAAGTTCCGGGGACGATTCGATTTCAATGTCTGTCGTCGATGTCTCCCGGGCACCCTGCGGAGCGTTCACCTCATCCCTGCGCCTGGCTCCCTCCAACAACAGGGCCATCAGGTCTAAGGAGATGCGTTTCTTCATAGGGGTTTGGGTGATGTCGCGAAAGGTGATCTTGACCTTCGGCAGGGCGAGCATGGCAAAAGCGGCATCCTCAGCCATCAGATCGCCGTAAACCGCATCCTGAAGTTCTCCCAGATGAAAATAGAAACTCCCCTGGCTCGCTTCTCCTTCGGCCGTGTTTTTTACCTCCACCAGGCAGGTCTTTCGTTCCCAGGAGATGAATTGTAGAAAATTATCCAGAGAAATGCCGGTCAGAGAACCCTGCTGTTCGACCCTGTCCAAACCCTCTTTGGCATAGTGAATCAGGGTGTTGGCATTAATTGGCTTCGACAGGACCCGAATCGCACCTTTGCTGTACAACTGCTTTTCGATCATAGGAGTGGCGTAGGCCGTGATAAAAATGACCGGAATTCGCATTTTATTGCTGTTGAGATAGGCGAGAAGCTCAATGCCGCCGATTTCAGGCATGCGCAGATCGGTAAAGACCAGATCGATACGAACGGTAGAGAGGATATCCAGTGCTTTCCTGCCGTTTTCTGCGGTGAAAACTTCGATGCTGTCCTGGAAATGTTTGGATAGGACAGCCGTCATCCATTCGCGGATATTCTCCTCATCGTCGACGATCAGTATCTTTTTCATTTTTATCCTCGTTAAATAGACGGGAGGCCTGTGCTGCCAGAAGTATAACCGCTACCAGATTAAAAATGGCCTGCAGGCCATTGAGAAAGTCCCCATACAGCCAGACGAGATCAATGGTCGATATGGCCCCGACAGGAACAATCAGGCAATAGATCCACCGATAAGGCATGGTAAAGTTCCGGCCCAGAAGAAATTCGAACGATTTTTCCCCATAATAGGACCAGCCGATGAGGTTGGTATAGGCAAACAGGGTACTGCTGATGGCAACGATAATCCCGCCCCATCCCGGCAATGCGGCATTGAAACCGGAAGCGACCAGCGGGGCACCCTTCAAACCGTTATTCCAAACCCCGGTCACGGTGATCACCATAGCCGTTGTCGTACAGGTGATGAAGGAGATAACGAAGCAGTCCATCATGGCAATCAGTCCCTGGCGGATCGGTTGCCGGCTCTTGGAAACACCGTAGAGATAGGCCGCCGTACCCAGGCCCGCTTCGTTGGCATATACTCCCCGGGCCAGTCCGAAACGCATAGCTTGCCAGACACCGGCCCCGGCGAAACCACCCAGTGCGGCTTGAGGGGAAAACGCCCCGTTGCATATCAAGACGAGGGTGGAAGGAAGGTGAGGAAGAAACAGGAGGAAGACAACCATGGCCCCACCGATATACAACAGGAGCTTCAAGGGAACCAGCTTCTCGGCCCAGGCAGCGATGCGCCGCAACCCTCCGACGACCACTAAAAAAACGGCTAAAAACAGACCGATGGCACTTACGATACGGGGCACGGAAAATTCCGATTCCAGAATGGTGCTGATCGTGTTGGATTGGACCATGGGACCGGTGGATGCCGCTGCGATGCCGGCAACCAGGGCAAAAACGGCCGCCAGAAAAGGCCAATGAAGACCATCCCGCAGGTAATACATCGGACCGGCGGAAAAACGGCCGTCCGGCTCACGGATACGGAAGTGAAATCCCAGCACCGCCTCAGTGAACTTCAAAGCCATGCTCAACCCGCCGGCTATCCACATCCAGAAAACGGCACCGGGGCCACCGACAGCTATGGCCGTAGCCACTCCGGCTATATTCCCGCTGCCCACCGCTCCCGCAAGCATCGTCATAAAGGAGCGGAGTGCAGAAATTTCCCCGCCATGTTCCTCCTGTCCCGGCTCTTTGGAAAAAGCGACCCGAATGGCCCTGCCAAAATGCGTAATCTGTGGGACACCCAACCGAATGGTCAGATAAAAGGAAACGCAAAGAAAAAAGATTAAAGTCGGGGGACTCCAGACGGCTCCACTCAGAATTTCGAAAACTTTCTCTGCCGTCATATCTTGCCGATTCAGATAAAATCCTGGAAAAGTTCCATCCTGGGGGCAGGAATGATCGATCGGGACACCAGCATTCCTCTCTGGCTTACAACGGTCTCGGCCGCTTCGACAGCGGCGGTTACCGCCGCCACATTACCGGTCAGCATCAGATAACCCTTCCCGCCAATCGCCATGGCTGCATGGATACGAAAAACGAGCACATCGGCCGCTTTGGCGGCGGCATCGGCCGCCTCGACGATGGCGGTCACAGAAAAGGATTCCACCAGTCCCAGGGCTTCCGGCGGACGTCCGCTCAAATCGACCGATCCGGAAATAGCCGGAAAACACTGCTCGTGAATGTTCGGAATCACCAACTCTTCGATAACGGAGTCAGGGGCAGCATGGATACCGGCATCCACCGCGGCACGAACCGCAGCCACATCTCCGGCGACGATGATGAAAAATTTTCCCGAGCATATGGTCCGGGCCAGGACGAGTTCCACATCGGCCGCTTTAAGCATGGCATCCTGACATACATGACCGAGTGCGATACTGGAAAGTTCCAGCATTCCGACAGCAGTTACATTCGTTTTCATAAGGATCGTATGGCTAATGAAAAGGCATCAAGCTTCAATGACGATATCGGGTTCGACTGCCGTTATCCGCCCGCTGATGGAAGCATGCAAAGGTGCACCCAGCTGGTCTTCCCTTACATCGGCAACAAGATCTCCTTTGGCCACAGCGTCTCCAGGGCGCACCGTCGGTTCGGCAACCACTCCTACGTGCTGTTTTCTAGGCAACACTACTTTTTGCGGCCGGATCGTTTCCGTGGAAAGAGGGCCATGATTGTCGTAGGAGCGCAGTCCAAGCTTTTGCATCAATCGGGAGATCGGCGCTCCTCGCCCAGAAGCCAGGAGATGTGGCCGGCATGGTTGTTTCAGCCGTGGATGTTTTCTGCCGGAGGCACGAATCAGTGCCTTGGACTGGACACAGACGTTTTTGGGATCCAGCCCTTCCGGACAGGAATAGAGCGAACACAGATTACACTCACAACAAAATTCCGTCCCGGACACCATTTCCACCCCCTCCCGGCTGAAGACCAGTCCACGCATGGCCTTGTGCGGTTCGATGGGATGGCCCAGCAGGTAGCGAGGGCAGAGTTCGGTGCAATAGGAACACTGGTCGCAGGCAGCCTTGCCGATCCGGTTTACCGCTCGGAGAGACCTCTTTCGCTGCACGATCAAGGGATGGTCCTCAGGCAGAACCAGAAAACCTCCGCAAGTCTTGGTAATCGGACGAGAGGAGTCCGGTTCCAGAAAACCCATCATCGGCCCACCGATCAGCAAGCTGTAAGGTCGAACGGTGGCTCCTCCCGCCATTGCGAGGGCTTCTCCATAGGAAGTTCCGATCGGAACACGCACCGTGCAGGGATGGGCCACAGACCCGGCAACGGTTAAAAACTTTTCCAAGACCGGTTCCTGCCGGCCGATATTCCACAGGGTTTCGACGTTGCAAACGACCACGCCAACATCCAGCGGAAGGCCTCCCGGAGGAATGATTCGTCCTGTAGTCTCTTTCACCAGGATAAATTCGTCGCCGGTGGGGTAATAATCGCCAAGGGGATGGATCCGCACCGATGGATCCATCAACGTTTTGAGTTCGGCAATGATCTCTACGTATTTTTCCTTGATCCCGACAATGCCTTCCTGAGCTCCAACGATGTTCCGAACCGACTGCAATCCTTCCAGAACCTGAACGGCAAAATGCTTCAGGATCTCCTTATCCTTATGCATCAGGGGTTCGCACTCAGCGGCATTGACGACCACCACTTCAGCCGGCCGAAGCAGCTTGGCATAGGAAGGGAAACCGGCACCTCCGGCACCGACAACTCCGTTCCGCTTGATGGAGGCAGGAGTAGGATGTTTAGGTTGAGCCATGTTCCGTTCTCTTTTCCTCTGTTGGGCTTAGGATACTTCTACAACGGCCAGGAAGGGCAGATTGCGATATCGCTGGGCATAATCAAGTCCATAGCCGACAACGAAGCGATCGGGAATTTCGAACCCGATATAATCGACAGGAACATCGACCTGCCTTCGGGAGGGCTTGCTCAGGAGCGTGGCCACCTTCAGGGAACTGGGCTCACGCTTGCGCAGGATTTCCAGCAGATAATTCAGCGTCAAACCTGTGTCTACAATGTCTTCCACCAGAATGACATCGCGTCCGGCCAGGCTTTCATCCGGGTCTTTGAGGATGCGTACCTCTCCGGTGGTTTTACTGGAATTGCCATAGCTGGATACGGCGATGAAATCCACCGTGACCGGCAAGTGTATGGCCCGGATCAAATCGGCATGAAATACGTTGGCCCCTTTTAATATACCGATCATATGAGGTTTTCGGTCCGCATAATCCTCTGTGATCTTCAGGGCGAGCTCCTCCACCCTTTTTTTAATGGTCAGATGATCGATTAGGATCTCTTTTAAATCTTTGTAGGATCTGAAATAGTGTTTTTCCATAAGCCCGTTTCCGGATGGGATACTTTAAGTCCCTTCACAAACATGTCATTGTAAAAGGTGCCGGTCTGTCCTGTCAAACTTCCCCGCGGACGCCGGCCGAAGGTTGGCTGTCCGAGATTGAAACCTGGAATTCGCGAATACCTTGCAGTTCTGTCTGTAGATATTCCTTCAGACGCTGGACGATCTTTTTTTCCATGAGGCGTACCGCTTCCCGGGTAACGCCAAACTCATCTCCCAGCTGTTGCAGCTTCACCGGTTCCTCCGCCAGCAACCGGCGTTGAAAGATGGTCCGTTCCCGCGATTTCAATGTCTCTCCGAAGGCCGTCAGTTTTCTGCGCAGAATCTGCTGAAATTCGTCCTCGGCCACCATTTGGTCGGGCAAGGGGTCCTTGGCGGCAAGTGTCTCCATCGGGCTGACATCATAATCCTCGGACACCTTTTGGTCCAGGCTGACATCCCCTCCTCCGGAAATCATCGGTTCGACGTCCAGGATATCCGCTTCGCTGACTCGCAGCGATTCCGCCAGCATCTTGGTTCCGGGAACGATACCCGCCGCTTCTAATTTGCGCTTCTCCTTGTTGAGATTGAAGAAAATTCGACGACGCTCGTTGGAGGTGGCAAACCTCACCTGGCTCCAGTTATTCAGGATGAATCGGAGGATATAAGCCTTGACCCACCAGGTGGCATAGCTGCTGAAACGAACCTTTCGTACCGGATCGAATTTTTTCAGGGCCTGAAGCAATCCGATATTCCCCTCCTGTATCAGATCCAGCAGATTGCTCAGGTTGCGGCGAAATTCCAACGCGATTTTGACCACGAGACGAAGATTTCCGGTAATCAGCCGTCGGGCCGCATCGCTGTCTCCTTCGGTGTAATACCGGTAAATCAGCTCTCTTTCCTCCTCCACACTCAATCGTGGATAGCGACGTATGTCCGCCAGATAGCGCTGCAGGGCATCGATCGGCGCCAGGGCCAGCTGCGGCCCGGAGGAAGAATCCCTCTCTTCTTCGGCATCTCGTGCTTCTTCCGGTTCCCCCTCCTCCTCCTCCCGGTATCCGTCGACCGACACTTCGGAGACATCCTCAGCCGATTCATCCTGCATCGGAGCCGTGGGATCCTCCTGATAATCGTCTTCGGAAGGGTGGCGGGATGTTTTTTTATTCTTTGCTTCTTTCATGGCCTCCCAACCAGAACAGGTGGGGAACAATTATATTAAAATTTCTTTAACTGCCGCAACCCTTCATAAAGGACTATGCCGGCGGCAGTGGAAAGATTCAGGCTTCGCACCGCCCCAAACATGGGAATGCCGTAGACCTGTTCCGGAAATCGCTGCAGCAGTTCTTCGGGTAAACCGCGGGTTTCCGGACCAAAGACCAGATAATCGCCCCACTGATAGCTCACCTGAGTATAAAACCGGACTGCCCGCTTGCTGAGGAAGAAAAAACGGGAAGGATTGGAAATCGCAAGCAACTCTTCCAGACGGTCATGGCGTTCGATATGAACCAGCGACCAATAATCCAGTCCGGCTCGCCGCAGGTGTTTATCGTCGATCTGGAATCCCAGACGGCCGACCAGATGCAGATGAGTTTGCGTGGCGGCGCACAGGCGGGCAATATTCCCCGTATTGGGAGGAATTTCCGGTTCGATCAAAACGATATGCAATTCCATCTGGACGCTTGTGCGCTTATGTTATATGTTTATTTTTTCGGCATTCGATTCCACGGAATCATCACTCTCAGGACAAGGAAGAATAAAGTATGTACTTGATTCGTTTTGAGTGGAAGGGGCAGATTTCGGTCGGCATCTCCCGCGGCGATACTTTTGTCGATATGGAGGCGATCATGGATGTCATGGCTGAAAAACTGTCCTGGCATTCGAATTACCCTCATGGCAGCATGCGCCGCTTTCTGGATTTATGCCTGCAGCCGGAAGCAGGCGAGGCTACCGCGGAAACCATTGCCATCTTCGGCAAAGGAGAGGATGCCCATCGCATGCTGAAACCGGCATCGGAATGCCGCCTTCTGCCGCCCGTCCATGATCCGGGCAAGATCATATGCGTCGGCCTGAATTACGCAGGCCATGCCGCCGAACAAAACCGGCCCTTACCGGAGTCTCCGATCCTGTTTTCCAAGTTCAGCAACTGCCTAGTGGGACAGAACGATAAAATCGTCCTGCCTTCTCTCTATACGCAGCAGGTAGACTATGAAGTGGAATTAGCCGTGGTTATCGGGCGCAGGGCCAAGGAAGTCAGCGAGGAGGAGGCCCTCGATTACATAGCCGGATATACCATATTGAATGATATTACCGCCCGCGATTTCCAGAAAAAGGACGGGCAATGGCTTCGGGGCAAGAGTTGCGATACCTTCGCTCCCCTGGGACCCATGCTGGTCACCGGCGACGAAATCAAGGATCCGCACAACCTGAACCTTTCCCTCAGCATCAACGGAGAGGAGCGTCAATCGTCCAACACGGGCGACATGATTTTTAAAATCCCCTTCCTTGTCTCCTATATATCCCGCACCATGACCCTGGAACCGGGAGATATCCTTTCCACCGGAACTCCACAGGGAGTAGGGGTCTTCCGGCAACCGCCGGTTTTCCTGCAGCACGGGGATGTAATCGAAGCCAGGATCGAGAAGATAGGGAGTCTGATCAATATCGTGGATGGGGGTATGATCCATTGAATGCCGATTCCAATTCCTGTGGATTTGCCGCCCGGCAGTGAACATAAGAGGTAGATGTGAAAGCAAACATATTTGTAACATGTCTGGTGGAGCAGCTCTTTCCGCAAGTGGGTATCGCCATGGTAGAGGTTTTGGAGCGCCTGGGAGTGGAGGTCGATTTTCCCAAGCGTCAGTCCTGTTGCGGACAGCCAGCTTTTAACATGGGCCACCGGGAAGAAGCTCGCCGTTTTGCGAAAAGCTGCCTGGAAATTTTTGCCGACTCGGAGTATGTCGTGGTTCCTTCCGGTTCCTGCGTGTCCATGATCCGACATCAATTCCCCGAATTGGTTGCCGATAGCGCTCGGGAAAAAATACTGGCCAAATCTCTCGCTCAGCGATGCTACGAATTCTCGCAATTTATCATCCAGGTTCTCCATGTCAGGGATGTAGGTGCCTATTTCCCCAAAAAAGTCACCTACCATGACTCTTGTCATCTGCGGCGTTCTCTTGGAATTTACGAGGAACCCAGGGAGTTGATTCGCGCCGTTCGCGGAATTGAATTCATCGAAATGAAAGATTCGGATGTCTGCTGTGGTTTTGGAGGGGCTTTCTCCATCAAAATGCCCCATTTATCCACAGCCATGATGGAAGACAAACTTGCCAATATTACTGCTTCCCAAGCCGAATATCTGATCGCCGCCGATTCCGGCTGTCTAATGAATATCGGCGGGGGAGCCTCACGCAAACTCCTTCCCTTGAAAGTCCTGCATCTGGCCGAACTCCTTGCACAACGGTAACGGAACAATAGGACATCCATT
>CAZTVS010000009.1:0-25912 GCA_964617125.1 uncultured Acidobacteriota bacterium | reverse complement strand
GGAACAATAGGACATCCATTTTTAGTAGAATAAGAATCAGGACACCCATCTATTCTCTAAATTTTTGTTCGTAAAAATTAGCCTATCTCTGTTTTTTCTTCTGAATGTAGTGGCTTTCACATTGCAGACTTCACAGGAAGGAGAATGGTGATGGCAAATGCAAGAAAAGAGATTGTTAGGCACGAAGAAGTTCTTACCTATCATTGTACCGCCCGTTGTGTCCGACGTGCATTCCTCTGCGGACAGGATGTTGCGAGCGGACGAAATTTTGAACACCGCCGTATCTGGATTCGTGATCGACTAAAATTCCTCAGTAGAATATTCACAATCGATGTTATTAGTTACGCAGTACAATCCAACCATTTACATATCGTTCTGCGAACACGTTGTGATCTTGCTGAAAAGTTATCAGACCTCGAAGTGGCCCTCCGTTGGTTTACTCTCTATCCGCCATCATCCATCCATTGGGAGGATGCTGCCGAAGAGCTGAAAGAATCCTTTCTGCAGGCAACCATACAGGATCGGAACCGTATCGCCATCTATCGTTACAGATTGTCCGATTTGAGTTGCTTTATGGGTCGCATGGACGAATTCATCGCCAGAAAGGCAAATCGAGAAGATGATTGCAAGGGTCGTTTCTGGGAAGGGCGTTTCAAATGTAAATTACTGATGGATGAGGCAGCCCTTTTTACCTGCATGACGTATGTTGATCTGAATGCCATACGGGCAGGAGAAGCAAAGACACCGGAAGAAAGCCGGTACACCTCTGCCTATGATCGAATTAAAGCGCATAAGGCCACGGAAGCCCTCAAGCGTATTTGTGATGATTCAAAGAGTACTCCACCAATCATCTCGGCAATGAATGATTGTCTCATAGAAGATCAAAAATCAGCTGACTGGCTTTGTCCGTTGAATGCTACAGCTGATCGAATGGGTATTTTCCAATCCATTAGCTTAAATGAGTATTTGGATGCCTTGGATATGATAGGCAGAGAGAGCCAGCCCGGTAAAAAAGGTTTCATCCCTCTCGATCTGATACCGATCCTGAATCGCCTTTCCATAAGCACAAATCACTGGATCGAGACCGTGAATAAATATGAAAGCCTATTCCACCGCATCCTGGGTCGTGTTGAGAAAGTTATAGATTCAGCCAAACTTGCCGGTTTACGATGGTTCCAGGGAATTCGTGTTTGCAGAGAGGTCTTCGGATAAATTTTCCGATATGAACTACCTCCCAGCGTTCCGTCACAATATCTGGCCACATAGCTGCAGATCCGGTACTGTATTACTTTTTGCCTAACCTATTAGAGCAGCCTTGTTGTTGTCCGGGTAAATGCAAAATAGGGTGGTTCAGATGTCCTTGCCTAGAATTTAGATCTTCCCAGTCTGCAGAGGGATCTCCCCCCTCTTCGAACGACACTTTTCCTGCTGTTTCCCATACGGGATCCTTGGGTGTCCGAAACAAATTTTTATTGCAATTCCAAATTTGGATGTCCTTTTCAACAGATTCTTTTCACCAGACTCTGAGGTTGAGGGGGGCAGTCCCAGGTTCTTCGAATGGACCGGGAGAGGGACGGTTTTTGTTTCGTTTGCGACTGAAATAATCGATCTCAACATGGAGGACGTTACCGTCGAAATTCTCAAAAAGAAGATTCGCAATTCTGGCTGTCCCTAAAAGTTCGGTAGTCACCGGCTTGGTGGCAGCCTGGCGAGGGATCGAACTCCCATTCAGGCGCAGATACACCTGCTCACCCTCTTCGAGGATCTCAACCTTCACATCGTCATCTTTCAGGAGAAAAGGATTTGCTTCTTTGCCGTAAGGCTGGGCTCCGTTGCCATACACATTCCCTCCGGCCTGCAGACTATATTCTCTGGCGTCATATACATACAATCCGTAACCGACAACACGTTGAGCTGTCCGGCTGACCTGCGCGGCTTGCCCCTCAGGGATCTTGGTTCCGGCAAAGAAGAGGTTGTTGTAGAAGCGATCATCGCCTCCGCGAATGTTATCCAAACCAGCCAGCTCCGTTGAGTGAGGTCGATGGTAAGGAGTCTTACGTGTGAGTTCCTGGCGGCTGATGATTTTACCGGTGATCAGGTTGTAGGCATAGGCTCCTCCCTGGGACATGTCATTCAGACTATTTTCCGAAAGGAAGATGTTGTTGTCAATGACATAGGGACCATGATTCACCTCCATAAACAGGTCCTCATGGTAGTTACGGTAGGCCAGATTACCGGATATCCGGGTCCCCTGTGCCATCCAGTCCATCCATAATCCTCTGGCACAGTCGTGCAGCCGATTATGCCGTATGAGCAGATCGATAGCCGCGTGTATTTTGATGCCGGCCAGCTCCGCACCGCCGAATTGCCGTTTGGTCCAGATGTTGTAAATGTGGTTGTCCGTAATTTGGCTGAAAATGGCACCCAGACTGCCGCAGATGCCTGTCTGTTCGCAGTTGAAGATCGTGTTGTTGCGAACAAGATGAGAACCTATCTTGTCGCGGGACCACCCGGCATCCAGGGCTCGTACGATAACCTCGTTGTAATGAATGGCTCCGTCTTTACTTCGATCCGCGTTCCAGACATTATGGCCGGTTTTTCTATCCTTGCCTAAGGTGATTCCCGAGCACTTCGAGTCGCTGATTACGTTGTTTTCGATAATCCATCCCTTGCTCCAGTGGGTACCTATCAGACCGATCTGTTCGGCCGTGGGAGCCGCCCACTGAGTGGCTGCCTGACTCATGTGGAACCCCCGAACCGTGATATAGTCCCGGCCGGGTTGATCGGGATAAAAGCAGCTGTCCCGAACATGGATCTCTACCAATTCCCGGTTCGGATCCCTTTCATGAAAATTGGCATAGATGTATGTGTTCTTCTCATCGCTCTCACAAAACCAGGTGTAGGTGGATCCTTCCTGGTCGGCTATCTCCGGTATAGGCTGCGGATGGAGAACTCCCTCCAGAAGATGGCTTTCATAGAGGGATTTCCCGTTGAGATATACCTCACCAGTATGATGAGGCCGGCCCTTATCGCTGAACCAATCGCCGTTAATCAGATCCCGGTAGGGATTGTATTTGCCGAAAAAGGTATGGGGCAGAGTCGCCTTCCATACCCCCGGCTGGAAAGGTTTCCAGTCGCGTATTATCTCCGAACCTTTTATCAGCACCTTTTCTCCGGCCGCCGCCTCATAAACGATCCTGCGGGTATCCGATGTACCGCCACGCGGCGGGGTTACGCGTTCACGATAGGTGCCCTGGTGCACAATGATCGTATCCCCGGGCATGGCTGCGTTGGCGGCGGCAGAAATCGTCAGGAACGGCAACGAAATAGAACCCGGGTTGGTATCCTTGCCGTTTTTCGACACATGGAACTCCCCTGCTGTAACGGAAGAGGAGGCGGCCAGCAGCAACCACAGCAGAAATCCGTTTTTCAGCATCTGATCCCTCCCATTCAAGTACGCAGCACGGCGCCGGTATTGGCACTGGAGGCCATCCGGGCGTATCTGGCCAGCCACCCCGTCTTGAATCTCGGTTCCGGTGCCTGCCATGCTTTTCGGCGTTCTTCCAACTCCTTCGCCGTCAGCCTGATGCTCAGGGTCCTTCCCGGGATGTCAATATCGATGATGTCCCCGTTCCGTACCAGGGCGATCGCACCGCCATCGGCCGCTTCCGGAGAAACGTGTCCGATGCAGGCACCGCGCGTTCCGCCGCTGAAGCGCCCGTCGGTGATCAGCGCCACCTTGTCGCCCAGGCCGCGCCCCATGATATAACTGGTGGGCGCCAGCATCTCCTGCATGCCCGGACCTCCACGCGGACCTTCATAGCGGATAACCACCACTTGCCCTGCCTGTACTTTACCGGCCAGAATGCCTTCACAGGCCTCCTCCTGGGATTCGAAGATGATGGCCGGCCCGCTGTGTCGCAACATCCGTGGATCGACACCGGCAGCCTTGATCACCGCACCGTCGGGAGCTAGATTGCCGAAAAGGACGAACAAGCCCCCCTCGACACTGTAAGCCTTATCCAGAGGGCGTATGCACTGGGCATCGAGAATGTCAGCCTCGGCGATGTTTTCTCCCAGGCTTTTCCCTGTAACCGTGCGCTGTTCGGGGCGCAACAGATCCGGGATTTTACTGATTTCTTTTAGAATGGCACGGATGCCACCGGCCCGATCCACATCCTCCATGTGATAAGCCGAGGAGGGAGAGACTTTGCATATGTTGGGAGTGCGCCGGCTGAGTTCATTGATGCGCTGCAGATCATAGGGAATTCCTGCTTCCTGGGCAATGGCCAGCGTGTGCAGGACGGTGTTGGAACTTCCGCCCATGGCCATATCCAGAATCAAGGCGTTATCCAGGGATTCCGGGGTGACGACATCGCGCGGCCGCAGATCCTCCCGGACCAGTTCGACGATCCGTTTTCCGGCGGCACGCCACAGACTCTCTCTCTTCGGATCCTCGGCCAGGATCGATCCGTTCCCGGGCAAAGCCAAGCCAATGGCCTCGCAAAGACAATTCATCGAGTTGGCGGTGAACATCCCGGAGCAGGAACCGGGTCCAGGACAGGCACAGCATTCCAGCTCTTCCAGTTGCTCTTCCGTGATTTCGCCGGTTTTCAGTTTGCCGATCCATTCGAAAATGGTGATCAGATCGGCCGGCCGGCCGTCTTTCATTCTACCGGCACGCATGGGACCGCCACTGGCGAAGATCGTTGGGATATTGCAGCGCAGAATTCCCATGATCATCCCCGGAATGATCTTGTCGCAGTTGGGGATGCAGATGACACCATCGAACCGATGGGCCTGCAGCATGGTTTCCACGCTGTCAGCGATCAGCTCCCGGCTGGCCAGGGAATATTTCATCCCCGTGTGCCCCATGGCAATGCCATCACATACTCCGATAGTGCTGAACTCAAATGGAGTTCCTCCGGCCTGACGAATGGCCTCCTTGATCATATCTCCCACGCGCCGCAGATGAACATGGCCGGGAATGATGTCCGTATAGGAATTACATACGGCAATGAAGGGTTTGCGGATATCTTCCGAACTCAATCCTGTGGCCCTTAAAAGGCTGCGGTGAGGGGCCCGTTCGTAACCTTGTTTTACTAAATCGCTTTGCATAGTCCTCTCCCATGTATGACGAAGCCGCAAAAAGTCCTGGGATAGCCGGCATCTTGCCGGCATCCTCTTTCGAATCAATAGAGAATTTTCGAATCGACACTAAAAACCGACTTTTTACCGCCTCGTCATGTATGATCGGCAAGTGTATCGAAGCGGATGTCCCCTGTCAAGAACCCGGAGGACTTGCCGGTTTCGGTTCGAAAAAAAAAGTTTCGCAAACCAGCCGGCCGTCTCGTTTAATAGACAACAACAATCTCTTCCCACTTTGTCAGGAGGATCCACCGATGAAAAAAACTCGATTTCCGATCTTTTCGGACCCTTCCCGCCCGCTGGAAGCTCCGCCGGCAAGATGGATATGCAATCATAACGGGCATGGCTATTCGCTTCTGGAACTGGCGCTATTGCTTACACTGATGCTTGTGCTGGCAGGCATCGCGGCGCCGATTACCAGCCATGGATTCCGTTCTCTGGAGTTGAAATTGGCCGCCGATTCCTTTGCCCGGGAACTGGGGCGGGCTCGTTTGCAGGCCTTGGCGGAAAACTCTCCCATTGCCGTGCAGGTAGAAGCCAGCCGCGGCAGCTATCAACTGGTCTCGGCCAAAGATCCGACCTTCTTCCGGGGACCACAACGGTTTCTGGGACAAAAGGTTTCCTTTGCCAGGGTTCCATCCAGACTCGTGGTTTTTTATCCCTGGGGTACGGCTGCTCCGGCCGGAACGTATCAGTTGTCCAACCGGACAGGCCAGATACAGATAGTGGTCAGTCTGACCGGACGTATTCGACTGGAAAGGGTATCGTCATGAACTTCCGCCACAAAAATCGTATAGAGGGATTATCCCTCCTGGAATGCATGATTACCATCCAGCTGCTGGCAATCCTTTTCCTAGCCCTGATGCCTCTGCTATACGCAGGTTTTTCGCTGAAGTGGTCGGCCAGGGTACGGACGGATGCGGTACATCTTGCACAAAGAAGGCAGGAGGTATCCAAGTCACTGATCGTCGCCGGCGGATGTGTGCTTTCCTCACAGAACGGACAAGAGAGCGTGCAAGCTGGCCGACGCCGTTGCCGCCTGGATTGGTCGATCGCACCGGCCGCCGGCGGTGGGCTTCCTGGGGGAGGAGGCAGGATCTTCGAGGTGAAATCCGCGGTGCAATGTCCAGGCCATTCCGCCGTGCCTGTCGTCAGCCTTTGCGAATGGCATCGTTGTCGTTGAAATCCAAATTCTGGAGATCCATCTATGATAAACAAATCACGAAACCGGATCAGAGCTCCATTCCCTAGGATCCGACGGCGAAGGAACAGGAGTCGCTGTGAAATCTGCTCTGCTGAAAATTCTCTTCATCGGCAGAGGGGAACGAGCATGATAGAGAGCCTGATAGCCATCGCGGTGTTGAGTCTGGTTTTACCGGCCTGCTTTACCTTTTTCCTTGCCTTCCAGCGACAGGTCCTGGAAATCGCGGCTGTATTGGAGGCGGAAAACAGTGCTCAGGCGATTCTCGGCCGGCTGACCCTCCTGATACAACAGGCCGGTAACAATCCTTGGGGTATTTCTCTGACACCCTTCCACCGGATACATAGCGGCAGTTTCTATGTCGAAAGCGATGCCGACGGAGGAGTGGAGGATCTTCCCGATGGGGCGCTGGATGGTACCTACGAGCAGGTCCTGATCGAATGGGATGAGATCACCCAGCAGGTATATCAGCGGTCGGGACACGGTTCCAGGCAGCCACTGGCTTCCGGCGTTCGCCTGCTGGAAGTTCAGGGCATCGATAAAAACGGTCTGCCGACAAACCATGACGGGGAAGTCGTCTGGGTCGAATTGCATATCGTCACGGAAGCTTCCCTTCTGGGTCCTCGGGGTCAAGATCTGCAGACGGCCGAATGGACCGGCCGCATCCCTCTATTATCGCGTCAGTAAGAGGAGGAGTGTCATGAAGAACAGCCTTACCATCTCCTGTCAGGCAGACCGGCAGAGCGGGATGGCATTGATGATCGCTTTATGGTTGTTGGCAATCGGAACACTGATGGGATGCACCTGGTACATGGAGTGCCTTTTTGCCGCAAGGATGTCGGATAACCGCTCTTCGCGGCAGATGGCTTTTGCCATGGCCCACACCGGGATCTCCATCGCGACATCTTTGATTACGGCCGTCATGGCGGCGAATCCGCAGTTGCTACCGGGCAGCCTATTCACAGGCGCGGATGGCATTCTCGGGCCTTGCTTCCCGGCTCCTGCATCGATTCACGATCCGGTGGATCCGTCCATGGCATGGATCACACCTTTAGGCCAACTGGCCAATGCCTGCGGAGATGACGGAACGGTAATCCCTGTCGGGGCCGGCGGAATCGATGTTTTCAGAAATCACGGGATCTTGGAATATTGCCTTTCCGCCCCCTGCAGTGAAGGATCACGCATCGGCCATATCTGGGTGAAAATTTCCGACAATCCGGAATCGGATAACGATGCAGCCACCGATCAGGATTCCATCATGATTCTGCGGGCAATCGCTGCGGCAGAAAACGGAACCGATGTCATCCGCCGGGACGAAAGCGTTCGCAATTCCATAGTGGTATTGGAAGCATGGCTACGTCGGGAAACGGATGGAATGATTACGATTTTGTCTCTACGGGAACTCACGAGGTAAATGCCGGAAAATTGTATAATGGTGGGGTGAAGTCATTCGAGGAGAAAAATTATGTGCCGATATAAAAGTCCGTTTCTCTTTATCCTACTGATGATCTGCCTGGCCATTCCCGGGATCGCTTCCTCGCCAAGCGAAATGTTAGTGAAGGTCAGTCCATCCGAAGCGCTCGGCAAGCTGCAAAAAGGGAATACCCGGTATATAAGGGGACGTAGTCTGCACATCAACCAGGGTCGCCTCAGGCGACATGAAACCTCTTTGAAAGGACAACATCCGTTCGCAAGCATCCTTACCTGTTCCGATTCCCGCGTCCCTCCGGAGATCCTCTTTGATCAGGGAATCGGGGACCTGTTTGTCATACGAGTTGCAGGAAACGTGTCCGATACCGACGAAATCGGCACCATCGAGTACGGGGTCGACCACCTGGGGACAAGCCTGATCGTGGTCCTCGGGCACAGCAAATGCGGAGCTGTTACCGCCGTGACTACGGAGGCGGAACTGCCGGGCAGTATCGGGGCCCTGGTGGATAATATCCTTCCGGCAGTGAAAAAAGCCAAGGAATTGAACCCAACGCTTCAAGGGGAATCCCTGGTACCCGAAGCCATCAAAGCCAACATCTGGCAGGCAATCGAAGATTTGCTGCAAAAAAGCACTATCGTAAGCCAAAAGGTTTTCTGCGGAAACACGGCGGTCATTGGAGCCCTTTATGAAATCGATTCCGGCAAGGTGGTTTGGCTGGGACCCCATCCGGAAGAAAAGAAGCTCACGGCCGATGCCTTTAAAAATATGGCCGGATCCGCCAAAACGGAACCCTAAGGTTTGCGGGCGATGTCCCGGCAGGTCAGATAGAGATTTTCCAATGCCGGTTGCCGGCTGATGTTTACCGTCAACCCCCGGCAGACGTCGTCGATGGCCCGGGAGATGGCTTCCGCCTGCAACAAGGTAAGAGAGGATACTCTCTCCGAATACAGGTCGGCAATCACCTGTTTGCGCAGGGCATGGAATAGGCGATAGAGCCATTCTTTGGTTTTTTTCTTTTCTTCTTTTTTGGTCGTTTCCGCCAACAGTTCGAGGATGCGGGCCAGCGGTCTTCCCTGAATGGCCGATTCGAGGAAGAGTTGAGCGGATCGGTCCAGCCGGAATTGGTACTCCGGATCGACATGGAAGGCCCTGTCGACGGCTCCTTCTGCCCAGGCAGCCCTTTCTTCCGCTTCCTTCTGGGAAAGTCCTTTCTCACGCCGGAGTATCTGAACTATTTCCTGCGAGGATAGATAGGAAAAGCGAAAGATCTGGCAGCGCGACCTAATGGTCGGCAGCAAAGAATCCGGATGGGAAGTAATCAAGATTAGGGTGGATGTAGACGGCGGCTCCTCCAGGGTTTTCAGCAAGGTATTGGCGGTTTCCGGTTTCATGGCATCCGCATTTTCCAGAAGAAATACTTTTTGTCTGGCATAAAACGGCATCATGGAGGCTTCCTCGACCAGTTCGCGCATCTGTTCAATTTTTATGAACGGCACATCCTGTTCCGGAGTGGAAACCTCGGATTTTTCCTCCGCAGACCCTTTACGATTTCTGCCGTCTTTCCCCTCCGGCATGCCCAGAGTGCGAACATCCGGATGCTGATCGCTCATGATTCGCCGGCATTCCAGGCATTGACCGCACCAATCTCCGGGGTGCTGGCTGCGGCAGTTGATGGCGGCAGCCAGCTGCTTGGCCAGATATCTTTTACCGACGGCCTGGGGTCCGCAAAAGAGGAGGGCATGAGGCAGACGACCGGCGATCAGCTCCCGCTGCAGGATCTCCAGATTTTGTCGATGTCCGATGTATTCGGAAAACGGCATGCTATGCTTCCTCTTAAAAACCCAGGAGGGTGGAGACTGCCAGCAGCACGCGCCGGTGGATCTTCTCCGGATCATCCTGGGAGGGGATGAGGCGATAGCGTTCCGGTTCCGCCAGGGCCTGTTCCCGATAGGCTTTCCGGACCCGCCGGTGAAAGGAGATGTGTTCGGCTTCGAAGCGGCCCAGGGTGGTTTGGTCTTGACGATTGCGCTGCTTGGCCCGAGACAAACCTTTCTCCACCGGCAGATCGAAAACCAGGGTCAGGTCCGGCTTGCGTATATGCAATGCCTTTCCCATGGCGGCAATCAATGCCGGAGGCACGCCGCGGGCAGCCCCCTGATAGGCACGGGTAGCGTCATGATAACGATCGCATAGTACATGGATTCCCTTCTGCAGCGAAGGTTCGATCCACTCCCGCAGGTCTTG
The DNA here is from genome assembly GCA_964617125.1 of uncultured Acidobacteriota bacterium. Classification (GTDB taxonomy): domain Bacteria; phylum Acidobacteriota; class UBA6911; order CAINFC01; family CAINFC01; genus CAZTVS01. The sequence continues at coordinate 15,887 of CAZTVS010000009.1, read as the reverse complement.
AACGCGATCGGCGAGGTAAAGCAGCAGTTCCGCCTCGGGAACACGCGCGGCCCCCTTTTCTTCCAGAAGTATCCTGCGCACTTCCATTCCGAATGGGGTTCCTCCCGGTTCCCGGGTGGTGACAAATGGGATTCCCTTGGTAAGAAGAAAATCGCCCAGCATCTTCATTTGCAGGCTTTTCCCCGATCCCTCAATCCCCTCGAAGGTTATGAATTTTCCAGGGCATCGGTTTTTGCCGGCTTTCGGTTTGGCCAGGGGAGACATCAGGCGTTCTGCACTATCTTCAGGCTGGCACTGGCCCCGACCCTGGTGGCGCCGGCCTCGATCATGGCCCGGGTAGTGGCCTGATCGCGCACCCCGCCCGCCGCCTTGATACCCATTTCCGGTCCGACCACCCGGCGCATGAGCTGTACGTCGGCAACCGTTGCCCCTCCGGGGCCGAAACCGGTGCTTGTCTTCACAAAATCGGCCCCGGCTTCCTTGGAAAACAGGCAGGCCTTCACCTTTTCTTCATCGGTCAAAAGGGCGGCTTCGATGATGACCTTACTGTGTGCCCCCATCTCCCGGCAGGTGTCGACTACGGCCCGGATGTCGCTGCGCACCAGATCGTCTCTGCCTGATTTCAGGGCACCTACATGAATGACCATATCGATCTCTCGGGCACCGTCGAAAATGGCCCTTCGGGTCTCATACACCTTGACATCGGTGACGTTGACGCCTAAAGGAAATCCGATGACGCTGCAAACCGTCACCTGACTTCCCGATGTCCACTCGGCGGCCAGGCGCACCCAGGCCGGATTGACACAAACAGCGGCGAAGCCATGTTCCACGGCCTCCCTGCAAAGCCTGCGAATATCGGTATCGGTAGCCTCGGGCTTCAAGGCTGTGTGATCGATGTACCTGGCCAGTTCATGGGCTGTATGACTGGCCGCGGCCGGACACATCCCGACACGAACAGCACCGCAATCCAAAAGCAACTGGATGCGCTCAGGACATCGTGTCGGACAGGAAGTGCTGCTGCAAGGCCCTGTTTCTTTGGTCGTCGGCAGTTGCAGCCGGCGGCACACCTCTTCGGTAATTTGTCGGACCAGATCGGGATTTTTCGCTAAATCCATGACTGTTTATCCTGTCCTATAAATTCACGTTTCGAATATATTTGGCCTCGATGGACGAGATTTTCTTCACCCGTCGGGCATGGCGTTCCTCGCCATAAGGCGTTTCCAGCCAGGTCTTGACGATGCGGCGCATGGCCGGTTCGTCCAGGGTCCGCCCGCCCAGCGTAAGCACGTTGGCGAAATTGTGCTCCCGGCTGTTTCGCGCCGAGGCTTCATCCCAGCAACAGGCGGCGCGTATCCCCGGCACCTTGTTGGCGGTGATACAGGAACCGATTCCGGCTCCATCCACCACGATGCCGGCGAAACAGTCGTGGCGGGCGACACTCATGGCCACCGCCAGGGCAAAATCCGGATAATCCACCGTATCGCGACTGAAGGTGCCCATGTCGCGCACAGGATATCCGATCCCTTGCAGGAAGCTCTTCAGCCTCTCTTTCAATTCATATCCGCCATGATCGGCACCGATGGCGATCGCCTGTTCTTTCATTCCGGCAGGCACCAGAGAGATCTGTTTGCCGGAAGCATATTCCCGGGCCAGATCGGTAAGGATCGCTTTCTTCGGTATGGGGAAGGTCCCTCCGAAGGGGACCGATTCCAGATCTTCCTTGGTTATGATGACCGGCTTGCTGCCGCCAGTCTCCCCGGGCGAAAACGGAAACACCGGTCTCACGGGTCCGGCAGACACTGTCGGGCAGAAATCGGGCGCTGCCGGTATGGTAGCGGTCTGTGGTTCTGCCGATGACGGAGATTCAGGCTTTCCAGCCTGCTCGGGAGGAAAACGCCTCTCCAACGCCTCCATCACTAGGCGTTCGATTATTTTCTGTAATTCTTGGGTGTCCATAATTTGACCCTAATTCTAACCTAAAACATCGTACCGGTACTTTCGAATGCCGCATCGGGGACCGCCGCACCCCAGTGCGGCAGGAGAACATGGATTATTAGAAATTCCTTTCTGTATCATACAATCCGGCGATGCAAGGAAGAGGACAGGGATACACATCCTTTCCCTTGCCGCACTGGGGTGCGGCGATCCTGATATTTTTTGCGACTTCAACATGGATGTCCCGAATCTGTTTCTCCCTCGTTTGGGTGTCCTCGATTCACTCTGTTTGGGTGTCCCCAATTTGGGAACCTTGGGTGTCCTCGATTTTATTGGGTGTCCTCGATTTTATTTTTGGGTGTCCTCGATTCTGCTCAGATTCAGGAGAAGATTTTGACCAACTGCCTGCAGCTTTTCCTCACTGAAAACCCCTTTTTCTTCCAGGATGACAAAGAGTTGCTCGGTCCGCTGGTTCTTTTCCGAAACCCGCACATAGCCGGACTGAATCGCCTTGCCTGTTTCGGATATGGCCCGTGCCGTGCGGTATATCAGGCCCAGACGATCCGGACACTCCATCGACAGAATCGCCCTGTCTTTTCCTTCCAGTATTTCATGCCGGAGGATAATCTGCGATTGCGGTATAGGCATGAAACGAGGAAAATTGGCCTCATCCGGGAGAAGAGGCTCGTCGGCCAGGATCAAAGCTTCCAGGTTCACCTGAAAGGTTTTTTTCTGCTTCTCGGTTTCCAGTAGCCGGCGGGTATCGCTGAATAGAAAATGGTCGAGCACCAATCCATAGGAATGAGTAAAGATCTCGGCTTCCCGGATATTGATAAATGACCTTACCAGACTTTGGGTGATCCTGGCCAGAAGCAGATGGTGATCGCCGGTCAGAATGGTCAATGAGTAATCGAACTCTTTGGGCGTAAGGATGGTGACCACGCGTACAGCCTCATAATTACGCAAGGAAAGATAGTGCTTGACAATCTCCCGGGCAGAAAAGCGATGGATATATTCATCGGGCAGGTTATCGACAAATCGCGAGAATTCCTCTTTGGAAATCTTCCCCGGGAACATGGCAAAACATTGGAATATCTCACTGCGTAAATGCCTGGCTTCTTTGTTTTCCGTGCCGGACTTTTTCTGCAGCTGTTCCAGACGGGAGCGCAATGGGCTGGTTTTCATGAACGACTTCCTGGCGGATGCATGGGAGAAGGAGATTTGTGTTTGGTAACGACACCCGGGGAAGCCCCGGCGCATTGGATGGCCTGGCGGACCGATTGCATCTGCGCGTGGCAAATGGCTACCGCCAGGGCATCGGAGGCATCGACGGGAGTCGGCGGACTGGCCATACGAAGCAGAATGCGCACCATTTCCTGCACCTGGCTTTTTTCCGCACGACCGTATCCGCTCACTGCTTTTTTCACCTCCAGAGGGGAATACTCGAAAATCGGCATCTGCCGCTCGGCAGCACAGAGAAGCACCACACCCCGGGCATGGGCCAGCCGTAAAGCACTGCGTACGTTGACGGCAAAAAAGATATCCTCCACGGCCACGGCATCGATTGCATGGCCAGTCAGGATTTGCCGTAAATGCTCAGCCAGCTTATGGAGTCGAGAAGGCAGCGATGTGCGTGCAGGCATCCGGATCACTCCGCATTCCATACAGGTATGGCGCGTGCCATCCGATTCCAGCAGACCATATCCGGTGATTTCCGTCCCCGGATCTACCCCTAAAACGATCATAGGTACAACCTGCACCGATTCCGGGAACAGAGAACAGAATATTTCCGAGAGTCGCCCGGTCTAAGAGTTGAAAGAATCCATTTCCTGATCGCTGATGTCAAAGTTGGCCCATACATGCTGGATGTCGTCGTGATCTTCCAGGGCTTCCATCAGCTTCAGCATGGACTGCGCACTCTTCCCCTCCAGCTTCATCTGGTTTTGAGGAATCATGGCAATTTCGGCAGACTCGAATTTAAGCGATTTCTTTTCCAGGGTTTCTTTGACGGAGAAAAAATTCTCCGGAGCGGTAAAAATCTCGTAGTTGTCCCCGTCATCCCGGAAGTCGTCGGCACCCGCCTCCAGCACCATCTCCATCAATTCGTCCTCGCTCCCCTGGGATTTATCCAGCACGAGATAGCCCTTCTTTTGAAAGATCCAGGCCACGCTGCCGCTTTCCCCTATGTTCCCCCCATAGCGGGAGAATATATGGCGCATCTCCGCCACGGTGCGGTTTTTATTGTCGGTCACGACCTCGCAATAAACCGCAGCTCCGCCGGGGCCGTATCCTTCATAGGTCACTTCTTCGTAGACCACTCCGGGCAATTCGCCGGTCCCGCGCTGGATGGCCTTCTTGATATTATCTGCGGGCATGTTGGCCGCCTTGGCGGTACTGACCACGGTGCGCAGACGCGAATTCGATTCCAGATCGCCGCCTCCGACACGGGCCGCTACGGTGATCTCCTTCAGCAGCCGGGTGAATAAACTGCCGCGTTTGGCATCGGTCGCCGCCTTCTTATGTTTGATAGAATGCCATTTTGAATGACCGGACATAGTTTAACTCCAAAAAAAATTTCTTTATTGATGAACCTCAGGCAACGATGCTCGGCTGCCGATCTCCTGATTGAGAAAAGGTTTATGGCCGACAAGATACCCTGCCCAACACTCCCTGGGAAGAGAATCCAAACCGACCCTCACCGGATATTCCGCCGTCCTCCAGACGTATTTATACTAACACAAGCCGCAAATGAAGGGTAGTGATTCCCACGATATGGGCAATTACGATAGGTCGTGCCCATGCGGTTTCCGGTCACCCGATTTTGGGCTGGGATTTGTCTTGACAGGTTCCGGCCGGACTCAATACAATCATTCGGTCGTTACATACAAGGCAAACCTTTTCCGTACCGGTTTTTGCAATATGAAAAAACACCGACTCCCCTCCGCCCTAATCGCTGCCGCCATGGTCTGCATTCTTCTGTGCCAGCCTGTTTCCGCTGCCGATCCGGTCAAATATCAATGGAAGCATGGGACCGATTCCTTCGCTTTACAACTGGGAGATCAGGTCCTCTGGCAATTCAACTATCCGGACAAGCCTGCCGTAAAACCCTATTTTCACCCGGTCGCCCTTCCCGGCGGATCCTCTCTGACATGGCTCAGTCCTCCCGACCATATATGGCACCTGGCGCTATGGTTTTCCTGGAAATACATCAATCAGGTGAATTATTGGGAGGTGAACCGGCAGGGTGTTTGTGACGGCCTTACCCAATGGTCCGATATTCGATTCGATACCAGACCCAATTACGGGGCCCGCATTCGCCTGAACCTGTCTTACAGGCCGCAGAAGGCTTCGGCCCCCGTGCTTACGGAGAAACGGACCATCGACATCTCTCCGCCTGCTCCGGACGGCTCTTACTACATGGACTGGACCATGGAGTTCCTGGCCGGCAAAGAAGATCTGCTATTGGATCGCACCCCGTCAACGGAAAAATCGATCAGCGGCTATGCCGGGCTTTCCGCCCGTTTAGCCGGGGAACTGACCGATATTCAGATCGCAGCCACCGCCGACAAGGGGACCAGGATCGGCAACCGTTTCGGTTATCCGGCCACAGCCACCGATTTCAACGGGCGTATCGACAACGGGGAAGCCGGCATGGCCATGTTCGATCATCCGTCGAATCCGCGACACCCTACCCGCTGGTATGTCATTACCGAGCCTAAAATACCTTTTTGGTATATGAATGCCGCCATGCTTCAATCGGAGCCCTACCATCTGGCTGCCGGAAAAAAAATGGTCCTGCGGTATCGTATCTGGATCCATCCGCAGCGCTGGTCGGCGGACAGGTTGGAGACGGAATTTCATCGTTATTCCAAGAAGCGATGATGTATGATGAAGCCGCAAAAAATGCCGGGAGCGCCGGCATCCTGCCGGCAAAATCTTTCGAATCAATACGGAATAAACAAAGAAGAACGAAAAATTGATTTTTTGCGGCTTCATCATGTATGGCCGGTATTGCAAACGTTTTCTGGATCTGTTGCTGACCATACCGGCACTCCTGGTTTTATGGCCAATCCTGGTATTTCTGGCTGTCCTGATAACGATTCGCCTGGGCTCTCCCTGCCTTTTCCGGCAACAGCGCCCCGGATTGCATGGACATCCATTCCTGCTCTACAAGTTCCGGACCATGACCGAAGCCCGTGACCGGCAGGGCAATCTGCTGCCGGACGCCGATCGTCTCACGCCCCTGGGCCGTTTTCTGCGCAGCACCAGCCTGGACGAGTTACCGGAGCTGATCCTTGTTCTCAAGGGCGATATGAGCCTGATCGGACCGCGTCCCTTGCTGATGCGTTATCTCGATCGCTACAGTCGGGAACAGATGAGGCGCCATGAGGTCCGTCCCGGCATCACGGGGTGGGCTCAGGTAAACGGGCGGAACGACTTGAACTGGGAACAGAAATTTCGCCTGGATGTCTGGTACGTCGATCATCTGTCGCTGGGGCTGGATCTCAAGATCCTCTTCCTGACCATCTGGAAAATCCTGCGACGGGAAGGCATCAACCAGGCGGGAGAGGCCACGGCGGAAGAATTCATGGGCAACGATCTACGGTAATCGCAATCATCCCACAGGAAGGAGACGGTATGCAAAAAACGGTTGTATTCTCCTCTGCCGGGCGGAGAGTGGAGTTGATTCGCTGTTTCATGAACGACGCCCGGGAACTGGGCATCTCCTTACGGACCGTGGCTATCGACATGAATCCCCGGATGAGTGCCGCCTGCCGCATCGTCGATAAGGCCTATGCCGCTCCCCCGTGTATGGATGCCGCATTTATTCCTTTCCTGAAACAAATCTGCCTGGAGGAAAACGCGGAACTGGTCGTTCCGACCATCGATACGGAATTGCTTGCCCTCTCGCGAGTGAAGAAGGACTTCCAGGCGTCGGGCATACGGATTGCCGTCTCGGAGGAATCCGTCGTCGCCATGGCCCGCAACAAGCTGCAGACAGCGCAATTTCTGACGTCCATCGGTATTCCGACCCCCATCACTCTCTCCCTGGAGGAGGCACGGCGGGACAAACGGCTCTTCTCCGGACCGGTGATCGTCAAGCCCATCTCCGGCAGCAGCTCCGTCGGAATGCAAAGAATGGAATCCGTAAACGCTCTGGATGGTCTTTCTCTTCCGCCGGACAAGTACATGGTTCAGGAGGAGTGGCTGGGTGAGGAATACACCGTCAACGTCTTCTTCGATGAGACGGGGCGGATGCGTGCGGCTGTCCCCCATCACCGGGTGGAAACACGGGCGGGAGAGGTCAGCAAAGGGACCACCCGGAGGATTCCGCTGCTGCAGGAATTCGCCGACCGATTAGGTTCTCGTCTCCAGGGCGCCGACGGGGCCCTGTGCTTCCAGGCCATGGTCCGGCCCGATGGTTACGCCGCGGTCTTCGAAATCAACGCCCGTTTCGGCGGCGGTTTTCCCTTGACCCACCGCGCCGGGGCTCCCTTTTCCCGCTGGCTTCTACAGGAAATCTCCGGCCTCCCCTGCGACGCGGATAACCGCTGGCAGGAAAATCTGACCATGCTCCGCTACGACGCCGCACTCTTTTTCGGCGGTGACACACCTTGACCATCTCTGAAGAATATCGGAAAGCGATGGTTGTGCACCCCCCCCTTATCAGGCCTCATTCGTACCTCCCGTTCTCCGTCTGAGATAGAATCAAACCAAGCGAGTAGAGAAAAGGAGGTCAAGTATGGAAGCGACAAATATTGCCCGCGAAATGGCGGCTTTACCGCCGGAAGCACAAAAATAGGTTGTGGATTTCATGACCTTTTTAAAGGCTCGCTACTCATCCATTACACCAGCCAATAAGGCCAGGCGCACCAAGCTGAATAAAGAGCCATTTATAGGTATTTGGCAAAACCGGCAAGACATGCAAAATAGTAATGACGAAGCGGTAAAAAGTGGCACAGACATTCTTGTCTGTGACTGAAACGTGCGCCCAATGGGCATCTGGGAAAACTATACAGTATGATTTATCACTTTTTACCGCTTCGTCAGTAATGACTGGGTACGAAAATTACGTCGGCGGGAGTGGGAGCACAATTCGTGAATGCCCTCACGATGATTGATACCGCTATCGGCCTGATAAGACAGTATCGTTTGAGCCATGGGCTGGCAATTCTAGATGCTTTGATCGCAGCTACCGCCATCACATTGGATCAGTTTTTCGTGTCTAAAAATCAGCAGGACTATCGCTTCATTAAAGGATTGAAACTACTGCCTTATCCCCAGCCAAGCGAGGAATAAGTCAACAACGATCGGATCGGTGTCGTGGAGGTACTTTCCAGGCAGATTCGAATATGCTCCGCTGCGGACGCCGCCCAACCGGTATGGGAGCCTCCAACCCCCGACCTCTATTCCTGACCAGGCTCGACCGGGAACCGACCTGAGGCAAGCCGGAAACCCAGGTAGCTGCCCCGATTCGCGGGGACGGACCCGGGGCGAAAGGCAGAACGACAGAACTCGGCCTCATTGTCCCAGGAGCCACCCCGAAACACCCGGAACGCGCCTTCGGTTGGCCCCTGAGGATCCGTACCCTCTATCTGCGATCGATACCCATACCAGTCGGCCACCCATTCCCAGACGTTTCCGGCCATATCGAAACAACCATAGGGACTGATCCCCTGCGGAAAGCGGTCGACGGCCGTCGTACCCTTAAATTTCCCGGCAAAATTGCATCGCGTTTCATCAAAGGCATCGCCCCAAGGATACCTCCGCCCGTCGGTTCCCCGGGCCGCCTTCTCCCATTCCGCCTCGGTCGGCAGGCGTTTCCCCGCCCAATCTGCATACGCCTTTGCCCCATGCCAGCTCACCATAATAACAGGATGCCTTTCGTAGCCGGCCTCCACCGAGTAACGATCGCTTTTTAGTACTATGCGGTTTCTTTTTCCTCTATATCCTGCTTTACCTATTCCTATCCAGTTTCCCAAATTCTTCCGATCAGGACGTCGCTCATTGAGAAACAGGCAATATTGGGCATTGGCAACCGGATACACATCCACGTAATATCCGGAAAGATGGATGCTCCTCTGCGGTTTTTCGCTGGGGCCGGCTTCCTTATCATCCTCCCGGCTCCCGTACAGGAACGTTCCCGCAGGAATATACGTCATCTCTGATCCGTCCTTCTCCCACACCATCCTCGCCGGTTTCTCTGCGGCGACCGGCGATATACCCTCGGCGGCGCCCATGCGTACCAGAGAATCGTATGCCCCACGGCGGATCTCCGAGCGGACATCTCCCGTCGTTTTCTTCAGGCATCGGATCGCTTTTTCACCACCGATCATCTCCAGCAATCGCATGGCGTTGTTCCTCGCCGGTATTGTCCGATCCTCGTCTTCAACGGCCCTGATCAGGGTGTCGGTCGGCTTGGCCAACGAATCGTGAATACAGTCGCCGATCAAGGAAATATCCTGTTCGAACAAGGGCGACTTCATCACCTCCTCCACCAAAGGCCTGATGATCGGCGGATTGTCCAGTCCGGCGGCCAGAAGTATCACCTCCCGCCACCACTTTTCTCCATAGTTGCAACCAAGTAGACTTATCCGGTTGGTGTTGCGCACCTCCTCGGCGGTGAAATATTCCTGAAAACCCAGATGGGTAAAGCCATACTCCTCGGTGCTGTAACCGGTAAAGATACCGTTCCTCTCCCGGATATTGCGCAATAACTCTCGGGGGCGCAAATCCTCCTTCCCCATTCCCTCCAGGGCTTCTTCGATGATCTGCTCCAAACCGTCGCTTAACGAGGCGCTTCGCCTTTCCGATTCGCCATGCAGCCACAAGGCCACCGGCTGCAGTATCATTCGGGCCTGCTTTTCATTCAACAATACCGGAAGCCCTCGGGCCATATCCCATTTGGCCAACAGCAGATCTGTGCACTTCTGATACAACTCCACCCGGCGTTGCGGAAGGGGTACATCGCTGTCGAATCGGAGCAGGGCAATAAATTGCAACAGCAACGGATTGACCGTCAGTTTTCGAATATGCCCCGCCCGTTCGTCTTCAATCTCAGCAATCAGATCGAGTGCCTTGCTTTTTCCTTTCTCTCCGGCAATGGACCTGTTCTCCTCGGGCGCGATGGCCATTTCCGCCGTTTCAAACCATTGCATCAGAAACCGACGAATCTCTTCCGGCGTAAAGTCTTGTATGACCAATTCCAGAACCGGCAGCCCTTCCAATTGAACCTTTCCTTGGTACCCGGCGAGTCTGGAGGTCATCAAAAACCGAAGATGGGGATTCCCCAGATATTTCTTCCGCGCCAGATCGATCCAGCGGCAGACCTGAATTCGGAGGCCCTCATCCGACACCTCGTCCAAGCCGTCCAACATCACTAGGCACGGAGCCTTCGCCAGTTTCCTCTCGATCTCGTCTATTCCTATGGCATATTCGCCACAACGGCACACCCTGAAGAGAAAGTGCTCCAGGCTCTCTTGTTCCGGATGCTGCAGTTCTCGGAGCGGTGCCAAGAAGGGGAATGTCGCCGTTGGAATGCCGAGCAGATCCTTCGCTCTCTTTCGGACGATGGTCACCAGGATGTATTTAAGTAAGGTACTCTTGCCGGAACCGGGATCTCCCAGTATGACAAGGGTCGGCACCCTTTCCCGATACGCCTTGTCGAATGCCCCTTTGATGTCCGTCCCTTTGGTCGCTTCCTCCCTGTCGGCAGTCATTGAAGGCAAGGCATCCGAAGAGCCTCGATACTTCTTCTTCGTACGGAACGGATGATCGTCACCGGCATCCGCGCGGCAAGAGTGCCCTCCCATGGAAGCACGCATGGTGATATACACCTTCTCCAATTCGATCAGCGCCCGCAGTCCGGTTCCAAACCCTTGCAGCGGAAGAAAGCGATTGGCCTGGAGGTGATATTCACAATATCCCACATAATCGGGCTCGCATGTCGGAGCCAGCATCTCCAGGACGGTTTCTATCTCGTCGTAATCGGCTATCCAAATGACGGTGATGCCCAGACCGGCCAGCCGGCGCTTCAGAGCCACCTGACTGGCCTCTTTCTCCGGCTTTTTGACCAGGGCGTAGTGTGGGCATTTAGTTTTCAGGCTTTTCATGATCTGCAAGACCCGGTCGGATTGCAGCGAACACCCGATAAAAATCACCGAGTAGTTGGTGAAAATCCGTTCCAGAAATCTCGGCAGAGGGGCCTCTGGATCGTGTTTCTTCGCGCTGCCATAGATCTTGGAATATTGAGCCTTGGTCAACACGATGGAGCCGCAATCGCTTAAACAACCGTGGATCTTCAACAGGCAATTCGTATCGTCGAGAGTGACCAGACGATTCAATTTTTTCGTATCGTAGCCAAGGCAGACGTCCACATAGGATCCGGCAGGAGAATGCTTTTCGATCAATCGGTCGAAATTGGTGGTAATCTTGATTCCGGAAAAGGCCCGGTGCAGAAGGGAGACTTTTCGCTTCATGCCGGATTGGATCGATACGCCGAAATGCTTTTTGATCGCCTTGCCGAACTGGAGTTTCTTACTGAACCGGTAAAGGGTATCGGCCATCTGCTCGAAGCGGTCCTGTTTCTTGCCGGCTTTGATCTTTGCATAATTGGCCCTATCCTTGGAGGTGAGGAACCCTTCTTCGTCCAACTGCCGGTAATAATCCTCAAGGAACGTCCCCCACAACGGGCAGGCGGGGGCACTGAATCCGGCTCCCAGAAAAGGGATCAGCGGGTGCCGGAGTGTCTTCCATTCCTCGATCGTCTTCCTGGTTTCCTCCGTAAGATCTGCCATACCTTTTCCCTCATCCGTTTTTTCACACTGGGTTAATCTGCCCATATTCCCCTTCCGGGAATACCACCTCCGCTCCGCTGCGGACGCCGACCGGCCGTAGGCTCACCTGCTACCTTTTCGCTTCCCGGGCTCGACCAAAGACCGACCTGAGGCAAGCCGGAAACCCAGGGAGTAGTCCCGATACGTGGGAACGTACCTGATGCGAAAGGCAGAACGACAGAACTCGGCCACGTTGAGCCAGGAGCCGCCCCGAAACACCCGGAACGCGCCCTTCGATGGACCTTGTGGATTGAAGGCACTACCCGTCGGATACTTTGCACACCAATCGAAACACCACTCCCAGACATTTCCGGCTAGATCGTAGATCCCGTAGTACGGAGTTCTGCCCCGTTCGAAGATCCCCACGGAGGAGGTTTTATCGATCGGATCGTTCCCTCCTCTATAATTGCATCGTGTTACATCAATCCCTGCTCCCCAGGGATACTCCCTTTTTTCCCGGCCGGCAGCCGCCACCTGCCATTCCGCTTCCGTCGGCAGACGGTACTCCCGTCCGTCGCGGCTTTTCTGCGTCAACCAGCGACAGAAGGCCTCCGCCTCCCACCAACTCACCCCCACTACCGGAGCATTGGGACATCGCCATTTTCGATCATGCCAATATTGCGGATGGTCGATACCCTCTTTTCGTTTCCAGGCCAGTCCTTCCTTGCTCCAGCAAGTTTTCAAATACTCTTCTTTCTCATATCCGCCGTCGGCTACGAATTCGGCATACCACCGATTGGTCACCGGATATTTTCCCATCCAAAACGACCCTTTCAAGGTAACTGTCCCATGCCAACCTTCCAACTCATAGCCTCCACCCGGAATCTCCACAAATGCCTTCAGATCCCGCGGATCTCCCAGCCATCCTAAAAGTTCGCCGGCTTCAGCCAATACCTTATGATTGACTCTTTCTTTGGTTTGAAAAACCGCCTGCAATCTCTGCTGGGCGAGGGGCACAACCCCTACCTCGTCTCTCCGATCCGGAGGGATATCGTTCAGCGCCGAGGCGGCCAGCAACCATCGCTTCCTATCCGATCGATTCAAGGCATTTTTCACTATGGCATTGGCAATTGCAGCACTGTCGATACTGAGAAAGCCGATGTATAATCGGACCATCTCGGCATACCATTCTTCCTCCCAATAGGAATCCAAGGCATTCACCGGATCGGTGGTGGTATCGACAATAAAACCTGCGCTTAAAAACTCCTGAAAGGTCAGGTGCCAGAACTCATACCCACCGGCCTCCCTTTTCAACAATCCGCACTGGGCCTCGATTTCGCCAAACCAAGCCTTTGTCCGAAGCAAGTATTCCGACTCCGGCTCCTCTTTCTCCGGTCGATATACCTTTCGCAGGGCATGCAAGGCGGTAAGCTCGGCGGTCGTCTTCCTTCGTTGTATATGCATGGTGTGAGCCAGGATCTTCAGAAAAGACTTGACCCTTTCGGCCTCATTCCCGAAACGCCGGTAGAGCATGTTTTCAACGAAGCGATGATAGAGTTCGGCCCGCTGGCCGGGTAATTCTCGCTGGTCATGGTACAGGATACAGATGGCGGTCAGCATCAACGGATTTTCCCTCAACTTGGCAATCGCCGGATGCGTCTGCATCTCGCTGATCAGGTCCGCCGCCGTACGCCCGCCCGGTCCGCTGCTGCCAGGGTAGAAGTAGGCAAACCATTTGCCGACAAACTGCTCGACCTGCTCAAGAGTTAAGGCCTCGATCCGAACCTTATCCTCCCGATATCGCGCGACAACCGCACCATCCAGTCCGTGAGGACGGCCGGTAAAAACAATTCGGTTACCGGGGATTTTCGTACGTCGACCGGGCTTATGTTTGATTTGCAGATCGGCCATATGATGGACCACCGTGTCCCGGTAATCCGGTTGTAGCTCATCGAGACCATCCAGGAGAAGGATGGCGTGCTGTGACTCAACAAAGGCCTTCACCGTAGATCCGTCGAGAAAACCGCCCAGTCTGGTTCGGCAATACCAATCCAGGATTGCATATGCATCCGGACAGGTTTTCTTGTTGCGCTTCAACTCCTCGAAATAGCCATTCAGTTCCTTGAGGAAGATCAGGATCGGCAAATACCCCTGCAATGGTGCAAGAATGGTACATCGGCCATCCTCCTGAGCCAGGCAGTAGGCGATGTGTCTTAGCAGGGTGGTTTTTCCGGAGCCGGGATGCCCCTCGATCACCAACGAGGAACGGAGGGCCAGCAGCTCCTCCAGATCGATCGGTTTGTTTTTTGCTTCCTCTGTGGTCATTTCCCGCGGACCTTTACCTCTCGCTACAGACTCTCGGTCAGTAACGTGTGTGTAGAGCGGGATGAAGATTTCGGGTAGTTCGATGGCCAGCATCCGGGCGCCGCCGAGTTTCTCACAGTTGAGGTGGCGATAATTGTCGATCAGCCAATCCCGGTACTTTTGCGGGAATGGTACGATTGCGGTTTTACCGGAAATGGCTTTTACTTTTGTTCTCGCGGAAGGCGGTAACAAAGAGAACGCCTTCCGGCCGTCTTTGCCGGTTTTGGCGTCGATATGCCATTGGCGCCGGTCTTTGTCGAAGGCTCGGAAATCCAGCTGCAGCCGGTTGTTGTTCCAATCGATAGTTAGGTACTGGTATCGACTGGGCCAGGCCGATTCGCTCCCCAGATAGGCGCCGCCCGCCTGGAACTGCATCAACCGGCCGTACAAATCTTCGCCGACCATCCCACCCGGCTCATGCAGATGCCCGCTAAGCAGGATCGACCTTTTCCCATCGATGTAGCTGCGACAGATCTGCCGATCCACAGGCCACAGGTGAGGGAGGGGGTGGTGCAACAGATACAGAGCCAGGTCGTAATCGCCCAATTCTTTCCGCGCTCCCTCCGCATGTTTGACCTGGTACTCGCCGACAGCTATCTCGTCCCGGTCGGGAGATTTGCGGCACATCCAGGCGGAATCGAGCCCCACCAGGGCAATCTTTCTTCCACCGGCGGTATTAAAGGTGCCGACAAAGGGGATCAGATTGTCCAGCAAGGGTTTCAGATGAGGGCAGAATTCTGTCGCAAAGGCGAAATAGTCGGTCATCCCCTTCAACAGGTCGGCGCGGTAATCGACGTTTGCCAATTCCAGATTGAGAGCGGCCATATCGGGATAGCGCGGGATTTCGGTCGGCCTGTATCTCTTCCGGTTGACATCGTGATTGCCGGGAACGAGGAAGAGGCGGTCGTTCTTGTATCCGAAAACGGTCAGGAGGTCTTGCAGGAAAGGCTTCGTCAGATCGTATTCCGCCTTGATACCGCCATAGGCCAAATCGCCCGTTACCACGACGATTTCCGGTTTCAGTCCGGACTCGAAATCTTCTTTTACCCTCTTGAGCAACGGATCCAGGACCGTCGAGCGGTCGAACGACTCCGTTTCGTCCCGGCGGATATGCAGATCGGAAAGATGCAGAATCGTGAAAGCATCGCTCTTAGGCATTTAGGGCCTCCTTGTCGAATCCGCCATGGAGAACGAAGCAGGTATCATGAATCCTCCTGCTCAAAATAGGATATTACTTACTCTATCTCCATAGTATTTGACAAGCTTCCAACTTGTTTTCTTCGATTAACGCCTGCGTCAACGGAGTCGAAGAGCTGGTCACCCAATTGCTGCAAGCGTGGGTGAATTACCTCCATGGGATCGATTTTCAGACCGTCGATTTCAAACGATATCGCGAACAGGCCAGGGAGTTGGCCCTCCTGGCCGCCAAGGAGAAAGCGGAAAAGATGGCCGCCGTTTTGGGACAGACGATCGGCTCGCCGTTGTCGATTCAGGAATCTTACAGCAGCCAGCCCTGGGCTTACAATTCCAGTTGGTCCGGTTGGGGTTGGGGGCAAGCATCGGCCATGATGCAAAATGTCATCCAGGACAATAGGGAACCGGTCCGGGAGGACTCGGAGCCGTCGGCCCTGGGTAAGATATCCATTCGGGCCGCCGTCGGTGTTACTTTTAAACTGAAAAAGCAATCCTCGGTTTAAAAGCAATGGCCTTGGTCCGACCCTATGTTGGATGTTGGCCTACTTTCAGGGGCGTCGGATCAGGGGGAGGAATGTGTGCCAGTCCATGTTAATATTGGCTTCCTTCTGGGTGATG
>CAZTVS010000008.1:30316-77028 GCA_964617125.1 uncultured Acidobacteriota bacterium | reverse complement strand
AATACCAGAACCCTGGCCGACCTGCTGTCGGTTCTCGACCGCAGAAAAAAGAGGCGCCAGTAAAAACGATGACCTCGCAAAAAGTCAAATTTTCCCTTTGCAATCCCAGGAATCCCAAAGGGATTCCGTAATACAGCCCGGGGTTGCGCCGCAGGCGCTACCCCGGGTTTCCTGCACCGAACAACGCCAACCCTGAAAGGGTTGCGGCAAGGGTTATCGCAGGTGATTTAACGCAACCCCTTCAGGGTTGATCTCTTCTGACGACGCGACCCGGGGTTGGCGCGCAGCGCCTACCCCGGGCTACATGACGCTTCCCCTTCGGGGAAGACGGAACAAAGACTTCGGGCCGGATCGCAAAAATATCCTTGCCTGAAATGGTCAAATCAGGCAGTATCTCCATCGGAGGTGGTTCCATGATAAACCAGATGATTGCCGGACAGACCGTCTGCAACCGCAAGGACGAAAAAGGAAAGTCCTGCCACGGTTCCCTGAAATACTATTACCCCTTCTGTATCGATTTTGGTGAAACCGACGCCGAACGTCTGCGGGAGATCTCCGGCCGTTTCGGTCGAGACCCCTGGTTGAAACTTTACCAATGCAATGTCTGTAACGCCATTTACCACCCCTAAAGAATGAATGCCAACGACGGAGAAGCGTTCCCCTACGGGGGCAGTCTGCTGCAGAGCAGCAACTTCCGGCTGGGCGCACCCATGCAGCCGCAGGGCGATCAGGCCCAGGCAATCCGGGAACTGACGGAGGGGGTGCAAGCCGGTATCACCCATCAGGTTCTTCTGGGGGTCACCGGTTCCGGAAAAACCTTCACCATGGCCAAGGTGATAGAGGCTTTGAACCGCCCTACTCTTGTCCTGGCCCACAATAAAACCCTGGCGGCACAACTCTATCAGGAATTCCGCTATTTCTTTCCCCAGAATGCCGTCGAATATTTCGTCAGTTATTACGATTATTATCAACCGGAGGCCTATGTCCCGTCCACGGACACCTACATCGAGAAGGAGGTCCAGATCAATGAAGAGATCGATCGCATGCGCCATTCCGCCACACGTTCGCTCTTCGAACGCCGTGACTGCCTGATCGTAGCCAGCGTTTCCTGCATATACGGATTGGGTTCTCCGGATGCCTATTACGGAATGGTGGTCTTCCTGGAAGTAGGTCAGAAGATCACCCGCCGGGAGATTCTCCGCCGCCTGGTGGATATCCAATATCAGCGTAACGATCTGGCTTTCGAACGCGGGACCTTCCGGGTACGCGGCGACGTCGTCGAGCTGTTCCCTTCCTATGAAGATTATTCCATTCGCATTGAGCTGTTCGGTGACGAGATCGACTCCATCTCCCTGGTGGACCCCCTGCGCGGCACCGAACTGCAAAGCCTGAACCGGGTACCGATTTATCCCAAAACGCATTACATCATTCCCCGCGAACGATGGGACCGTGCCGTGGAGAGCATCCGCCAGGAGCTGACCGAGGTCCTCGCCCAAATGGAAAAAGAGGGGAAGCTGCTGGAAGCACAACGATTGCATCAGCGGACCATGTTCGACCTGGAGATGATCAAGGAGCTGGGCTACTGCCGCGGCATCGAGAATTATTCCCGCCATCTGACGGGCCGTAAAGCAGGAGAACCGCCACCGACCCTTCTCGAGTATCTTCCCCAGGATGCCCTGTTATTCCTCGATGAAAGCCATCAGACCATTCCTCAACTGCGGGCCATGTATCATGGCGATCGCTCCCGTAAGCTGAACCTGGTGCAATACGGTTTTCGTTTACCCTCGGCCCTGGATAACCGTCCTTTACAGTTTCAGGAATTCGAGGCCCATACGCACCAGCTGATCTTCGTTTCGGCCACTCCCGGGCCCTATGAGCTGGAAAAGGCGGAAGGAGTCATTGTAGAGCAAATCGTACGTCCGACAGGATTGATCGATCCCCTGGTGGAAGTACGTCCGGTGAAAGGGCAGATCGACGATCTCCTGGAAGAAATTCAGGTGCGCGCCGCACGCCAGGAACGGGTGCTGATCACCACACTGACCAAACGGATGGCCGAAGAACTGACGGAGTATTATACGGAACTGGCCGTACGGGTCCGCTACCTACACTCGGAGATCGACACCCTGGAACGCATACGCATCCTGCACGATCTGCGCAAGGGCCTTTTCGACGTGCTGGTGGGCATCAATCTCCTGCGCGAAGGACTGGATCTGCCAGAGGTTTCCCTGGTGGCCATACTGGACGCCGATAAGGAGGGTTTTCTTCGCTCCACCACCTCCCTGATTCAGACTTCCGGACGCGCGGCCCGCAACATCAACGGGAAGGTGCTGATGTACGCCGATACGATCACCGACTCCATGCGCCTGGCCATGGAAGAGATGCAGCGCCGCAGATGCCTGCAGGAAGAGTTCAATCGCGTGCACGGAATCACCCCGGCTTCCATCGTCAAGCCGATCGATGAAACCATGGCCCACATTTACGCCGGGGATTATGTTCCGCTGCCGGCAGTGGCGGAAGAGATCGCCCCCTTTTCCGATCTGGATTCTCTGGACAAGGAGATACGGGATCAGGATGCAAAGATGAAAGAGGCGGCGGCCTTGCTGGAATTCGAAAAAGCGGCCCAGATCCGCGATCATATCAAAAAGCTGCGTGAGTTGCGCCTGGGGCTTTTGGAAAACAATCCCGATTAGGACGGATGGCTTTGGCGGATGATCCGCGACATCTCGCAGCGGCAAGGATACTGCGTTGACAGCCCTTTCGGAAGACGCTATAGTCCCTCTATCGGTAAAGGCATGTGATTCTACCTTTATCCGGAATTCTAATATGGTTGTTTATCGATTACCGAGGAATATACCCATAGACCTATGAAGACAATTGTCCCATGCCGTTCCTTACGAGGGAGTGTTCAACCGCCGGGAGACAAATCCATCGCCCATCGCTATGGGATGTTGGGGGCCATTGCCGTCGGCGACACGGAGATAACCAACTATCCCGGAGGACGGGATGTCCATAGCACCCTGAGCTGTATGCGACAGTTGGGAATCGCCGTGGAAATCGAAGGGACGAGCGTACGTATCCATGGCCGGGGCCTGCGGGGATTGCAGCCTTGCGCCGATTTCCTGGATGTCGGCAACTCCGGAACCACCATCCGCCTGCTGAGCGGGATCCTTGCCGGTCAAGGGTTTACCGCCACCATGCAGGGGGACGATTCCATACGACAGCGCCCCATGAGGCGAATCCTCGTTCCCCTTCGCCGGATGGGCGCCGCCATACAGGCTCGAGAAGATGCCTATCCCCCCTTGTCCATTCAGGGGAAACCATTGCAGGCCATCCATTTTCGCCCGGACGTTCCCAGTGCCCAGGTCAAGTCCTGTGTCCTCCTCGCCGGGCTTTACGCTGAAGGCACCACGCAGGTTACGGAAAGCGTCACCACCCGCAATCATACCGAATTGGCACTGGCCCATTTCGGGGCCGACCTGCAGGAGGATGCATCCGGGATCAAGATCAGACCGGGGGCAGAGTTGAAGGCGGTATCCATGCACATACCGGGAGATATATCATCGGCCGTATTCTGGATATTGGGAGCTCTCCTGCTGCCCGGCTCGGAGATAGAGATCCTTCATGTAGGATTGAATCCCTCGCGGAACGCCGTGCTCGATCTGTTGAGGAGGTGGGGAGCCGATCTGGAAGTCCATACCTCTCCATTGACCGGAAAGGAGATTTCCGGGACACTCACGGTGCGCTATCGTTCGCCCCTCGGAAGCGATGAACCTCTGGAGATCGGTCCGGACGAGGTCCCACTGATGATCGATGAAATTCCGGCCCTGGCGGTGCTGGGAGCCCACGCACCATGCGGAATGCGCATACGCGGTGCCGCCGAACTGCGGGTCAAGGAATCGGACCGCCTGCAGGCCATTGCTGAAAACCTGCTGGCTATGGGAGTTCCGGTGAAGGAATTTCCCGACGGGTTGGATATCGAAGGCGGACATCGATTGCAGGGCGCGGCGCTGAAAACGCAGGGAGACCACCGTATCGCCATGGCTTTTACCCTGGCTTCCTTAGGCGCCCAGGGTTCGAGTGTCCTGGACGATGCGGATTGTGCTTCCGTATCCTATCCCGATTTTTACCGTCACCTGGAGTTATTAGCCAACTAACAGAAACAGCCCGAGAGCGATATGGTCAAACCATCCATCAAACATCTCCGTTGGTACATTGCTTTTTTACTCTGCCTGGCCTCCGCCCTGAACTATCTGGACCGCCAGACGCTGTCGGTGCTCATCGGCACCATCAAAGAACAGCTGCATCTGTCCAATGCGGATTACGGGGCCATCAACTTCTGGTTTTTGATCAGTTACGGAGTGATGTACGCCGTCAGCGGCCGCATCATCGATCATGTCGGTACGCGCAAAGGCTTCATGATTTTTGTCTCCGGCTGGTCACTGGTCAATATGCTGCATATCTTTGCCGCAACGGTCGGTCAATTCTCTTTCTTCCGATTCATGCTGGGTGTCTTCGAGCCGGGCAGTTTTACCGGAGGCGTACGGGCCGTCAGCGAGTGGTTTCCCATGAAGGACCGGGCCCTGGCCATAGGCATTTTCAACTCGGGAACAGCCTTCGGCTCCATGGCGGCCGCTCCGATCGTCTCTCTGATCGCGGTTCAGTGGGGATGGCAGGCCGCCTTTCTCGTCACCGGCGGGCTCGGCTTCGTCTGGGTCGCGGGGTGGATGCTGTTGTATAAACTGCCCAAGGACCATCCGCGGCTGAGCCAAGAAGAACGCCAACTGATCCTCTCCGATCAGCCCCAGGATGCAGGCAGCGACAAGCCGGCTCCCCTGATGCAACTCCTGCGGATGAAGGAGACCTGGGGTTGCATCCTGGTGCGGGCCCTGACCGATCCGATCAGCTATTTCCTGCTGTTCTGGATACCGCTTTACTTCCAAAACCGGCACGGATTCGATCTCAAGCAGATCGGCATGTTCGTCTGGATACCCTATGCCGTGGCTGCCGTCGGCAACATCTTCATGGGTGCCATGCCGCGCTGGCTCATCAGCCGCGGCTGGGAGCTGAATCTGGCGCGCAAGACCACCATGGGTCTGATGACCGGATTGATGCTGGCCTTCTGCATTCTGGTGCCGCAGATCAGCCATCCGGCCCTGGCCCTGGCGATTGTCGCGGGCATGACTTTCTGCCACGCCGGCTGGGGCAACATCACCTTACCGGCGGAGGTGTTCCCGAAAAATGCCGTCGGGACCATCACCGGATTAGGCGGTGCGCTCGGTTCCCTGACCGGTGCACTCTCTCAGCTCTATATCGGCAAGGTGGTAGATGTATACGGATTTGCCCCCATTTTCATCTTCTGTGCCGGGCTCTATCCGCTGGCCCTTCTTCTGGTCTTTCTGCTGATCGGAAAATTGGGCGTCGTTCGCAAAATTCATTGATGGTAAGGAGAAACGGCATGAAAAGGTCGTGGACCGTTTTCTATATAGGTATTGCGCTTAGCTTTGTCGTCATGGGAAAGCCCGCTGAAAAATCCATTTCCGTCTCCGAAGATGTGCAGAGCTTTGCCAGGATGAAGGAGCTCTTTGCCGATCCGCCGGCGGAATTTCGCGTCGCTCCGCTGTGGGTGTGGAACGGTATCATGACCCGGGAAGTCATCGACCGGCAGCTGGCCGAATTTAAGGAACAGGGAATGGGAGGCGTTTTCATCCATCCCCGCCCCGGTCTAGTCACTCCTTACCTGTCCCAGGAATGGTTCGATCTTTGCCGCTACAGCCTGGAAACAGGGAAAAAACTGGGCTTGAAGGTATGGATCTATGATGAAAATTCCTACCCCAGCGGATTTGCCGGCGGCCATGTGCCGGCAGAGATGCCGGAAGCGTACAACCAGGGACAGGGCCTGGAGTTGATTCGTGCCACGGTGTTGCGTCTGGAGGCAAAAGATGATTCCTATGCCGTCGTTCTCAAGAAAGGGCCGGACGACCGCTACCTCGATATCACCGACAGACTTCCAGAAGAAAATGGGAAGATGGGGGATTATCTGCTGTTCCGGAAGACCTTTTTTCCCAAAAAAGGGTGGCATGGCGGTTTTTCCTATGTCGATATCCTGCTCCCGGGAGTCACGGAAAAATTCCTGGAATTGACCATGAAGGGATATGAACGGGCGATGGGTGCGGAATTCGGGCGCTGGACGCCGGGTATCTTCACCGACGAACCCGGCATTCAAACCCCGGGACGAAACCAGGTGCGTTGGACCCCCGATCTCTTCGCTCGTTTCCTGACCCGCTGGAATTACGATCTCCGCCCCCATCTCCTCTCTCTCTTCGAAGAAACCGGCGAATGGAGACGCATTCGGCACAACTACCACCAGCTGATGCTGGAGCTGTTCATCGAACGCTGGGCCAAACCGTATTACGAATACTGCCGGCAGCATGAACTGGCCCTGACAGGCCATTACTGGGAACATGAATGGCCCAATCCGCACCTGGGTCCCGACAATATGGCCATGTATCTTTGGCACCAGGTCCCCGCCATCGATCTGTTGTTCAACCAGTTCCGGACGGATGTTCACGCCCAATTCGGCAATGTCAGGGCGGTCAAAGAGCTGTCCAGCGTTGCCAACCAGACCGGCAGGAGACGGACCCTCAGTGAAAATTACGGGGCTGCCGGATGGGAGTTACGCTTTCATGACATGAAACGATTGGGGGACTGGTCCTATGCCTTGGGAGTGAACTTTACCAATCCGCATCTGTCCTATCAGACGCTGATGGGTGCCCGCAAGTACGACCATCCACAATCCTTTTCCTATCATGAACCCTGGTGGAGCCATTTTCACCATATGGCCGATTATCTGGGCCGTCTGTCTCTGGCCCTTTCCGCCGGAGAACAGGTGAATCGCGTACTGGTCATCGAACCGACCACCAGCGCCTGGATGCATGCCTCCATGGACCGCTCTTCGCCACGCCTTCGGGAAATCGGCGATCAGTTCCAAAACTTTCTCAACACGCTGGAAGCGGAACAGATCGAGTACGATCTGGGGAGCGAAAGCATTCTGCAAGAGATCGGAAGCGTCGATAAGAATTGCCTTCTGGTCGGAAAAAGGTCCTATGAAGTTGTCGTTCTGCCTCCGGGAACGGAAAACCTTTCCACTTCTACGGTTGCCCTTCTGGAATCCTATCTGCAGAACCACGGCAAGGTTCTTTGCTTCATGGTTCCGCCGGCGCGTATAGACGGAGCTCCCAGCGACCGCATCCAGAATCTGGCTAAAAGCCATCCTGCGGAGTGGGCCAAAGCGGAAACGATCCATGATCTTCAGGCCATCACCCTGCTGGCGGAGAGCGATCTGGAAATCAAGGTCAGTAAAGGCGACGATCAACTGGTCTTTCACCATCGGCGTCGTCTGTCCGACGGTCAACTGCTGTTTCTGGTAAATTCCGGTGTACAACTCGAATCCCAGGTGTTCGTACGGATCAAAGGTGGCTCCGTTTTTACCCTGTATCCCGACACGGGAAAGATCGAACGCAACCCGACGGAAAACTCCGGCGGGTATCTCAGCTTTTCCTTGAGCCTGCTGCCTACCGGTAGTCGTCTTCTTTATATAAGCCATAAAGTACAACCGGATCCGCCGCCGATCCCACCGTCGGAAATGTGGACCACGGTACCCCCCGACGGCCCCCTGCAGATAAAGCGCCTCGATCCCAATACCCTGAAACTGGATTACTGCAACGTGCGTATCGCCGGTAACACATGGAACGACGTATATGCCCCTACCGCTTCCGGAGAAATCTTCAAGCATTTCGGTTTCTCGGATGGCAACCCCTGGAACACCGCCGTGCAATACCGCACTTCCATTCTGGATCGGAACCGGTTTCCGGCCGACTCCGGCTTCGAAGCCGATTTCCCCTTTCTCGTCGATCTCCAGTGGAACCCTTCCTCTCTCCAGGCGGTTGTGGAACGGCCGGATCTATGGAAGGTGTCGGTCAACGGCAAACCGGTATCGCCGAATCCGGGACAATGGTTTCTTGACCGGGATTTTGCCGTTTACGATATCGGTTCCTCGACCATTCATGGGATGAACACCATCACCTTGAAGGCCGCTCCGATGAGCGTCCACCATGAGCTGGAACCGGTGATGCTTCTCGGCGATTTTGGCGTAGTCCCCCAAACCAAGGGGTGGCAGCTGGTGCCTCCTGCCGACCTTTCCCTGGGACCGTGGAAAGATCAGGCGCTTCCATTTTACGGCTCGGCCGTTTCTTATTCCGCCTTCTATTCCTTTTCCCCAAAAGTGAATCGCTACCTGCTGGCGATTCGCGAATGGAACGGCGTGCTGGCGGAGATCCGTATCGATGGAAAGGAGACCGGGCTGATTGCCTGGCCACCCTTTACTTTCGAACTCACCCCGCATGTCAAGGAGGGGACACAGAAGGTCGAGGTCGTGGTTTATGGGTCACTGAAAAATCTGCTAGGCCCTCATCACAACAAACCGACTCCGGGAATGACCGGTCCGGCGACATTTCTTGCCGCTCCGAAAGGACAGCCGGGCGGTTCCGAGTACGATCTTCTTCCTTACGGGCTATTCAAACCCTTCCAGGTCGGCATGACGGCCATCGCTCCACCGTCACTCTTCGACGAAAAGAAGGCCCGACTCCGCTGAGACACCCTGAAAAGAACAACGTATGAAAACCGGGAAGATTTCTCCGGCCTCGCCGATGGATCGTCCGTTGTTTCTGGTCCTTCTGACCGGAATTCTTTTCCTGTTCCAGAGCGGATCGTTGCCTTTTTTGAGCGCCGATGAACCACGCTACACGCGGATCGCCGAAGAGATGCTCTCCTCCGGCGACTGGGTCATCCCTCATCTGGAAGGCAAACCATGGCTGGAAAAACCTCCGCTTTTCTATTGGCTGGCAGCGGGCATTTTTTCCCTGCTCGGCAGCGGAGAAGCACAATCGCGGGCCGTTTCCGCCCTGGCTTTGGCCGCCACCGGGGCCGCTCTCTGTTTCTTTGGCGGGCGATGGTTCTCCCCTCAAGCCGGGCGTCTGGCTGCCCTGATGTTCGTTTCCAGCTCGGCTGTCATCGGATTCGCCCGCGGTGCATCCATGGATGCCCTGTTCACCTGCCTTTCCTTCTGCGGCATCTGTGCCTTCGGCCAGGCTCTCTGGGAAGATAGCCAGGCGAAACGCGTTCTGTACCTGACCTTTTCCGGGGTGAGCATCGGACTGGCGGTCCTTGCCAAGGGTTTGCTCGGTCTATTCCTGCCGGTAGCTTTGTTGGTTTTGTTCTGCCTTTGGACCGAATCCTGGCACCGCCTGACATGGACAGGAATTCTACTTTGGGGAACAGTCGTGCTTCTGGTGGCACTTCCATGGCACTATCTGGCCTTTCAGCGGGAAGGATTCAGCTTTTTGGCCACCTATCTGATCAATCATCAGGTCGCTCGTTTCCTCACGGAAATACACCACCATGCACAATCCTATTTTTACTATCTCCTGGTCTTACCGGCATCGATTCTGCCATGGACCCCTTTTCTCCTGCTCCTGGCGAAGCGCAATCCCCCGAACCGGTCGGAAGAAAGGCCGAATATCCCCAGAAGGCATGCCCTTCTTTTAATGACCTTTTTGACACTTTTTCTCCTGTTATTTTTTTCCCTTTCCTCCTCCAAGCTGCCGGGATATATCCTTCCCGCCTGCCCGCCGCTTGTTCTTTTGATCGCCGTCCGCTGCCTTGCCGAAGAGGATTCCGGACAGTCATCCAAATTGCCGGCGATCGCTCTGCATGCTAGCGCTATCCTGATGCTGCTGATCGGCACAGCCCTGTCCGTCTTTCTGGTGCAATCGTATGGGATCTCTCTCCTATCCGCCTTGGCCTGCGGAAGCGCCTATTGGGCAGGCGGCCTCTATCTGTTATTGCGGATGAGAAAAAAACGGCCGGAAACCGGATACCATACACTTTGCCTCGTCCCGGCTATCGCCCAGGCATTGCTGGTCATCCTTTTGTCCTCACTGGCTTTCCCGGCCATCGGTCTTCGGCATTCCACCAAGGATCTGGCGGAGACAGCCATGGCCCGGCTGGAACCGGCAGAACCTTTTTTCAGTTACCGTTCCTTTCATCACACCCTGGCCTATTACTCGCATTATCGCTGGCAGGGAAACATGGAAACCCCGGAGGAACTTCTTCAGGTTGTGGCGAAACAAGGCCGGACATCGCTGATGCTGATGACCGAAGAAAAATGGATAGCGGAAATAGAAAGGATCTCCCGGCGACAGGTTATCCGGCTGGGCCGGTTCGGGCCCCGCCTTTTAATACGGATCTCTTCTTGAAGGGAAGGGGGCCCGGCATGCCGCGCCCCCCTGAAAAGACAGGAAACGTTGCTCTTTTACTCTACGGTAAAAGGGATGGTGCGGGTGAAATCATTGTTGGCGATTTTGTCGCTGATCTTGATTTCGAAGCGATAGCCACCCGGTTCCAGCTTGGCGCCATCGGCGAATCCGGTAATGGTGCATTGTTCGCCGGAATATTTGAGGTTCAGGTCGGATGCCGGCACTTCCAGAACCACCTGATTGTCCTTCTTCACCGTAGCGGTGACTTCCATGTTCGGCTTTTGCGTGGTCTGGTCCAGATTCAGGTGGTAGGCCTGCTGATAAAACACCACCTTGTCACCCTTCTTGTAGACACGCCGAATATTGGGGATGACCCGCGTGCTGCCGAGAACGAACATGCTGCGCAGGTCGGTATCGTTTTCCACCGGAGTGACGACCGAGGCCAGGATCAGAGAGCTGCCGGCAAGCCCCTGTTCACTGTTCAGCTTGGGAACCACCAGCAGCTGCTGTATGGAGGCCATACGGCCGCTTTTCACATCCTCCGCGGCTCCATCGAGGATATATCGACCCGGCCGCAGGGTCAGCTTTTTCTGATAGACCGACTTGGAACGTATGCCGTTTTTCATCTCCTGCTCGGTCACCGAAGCACTCACTACATCTTCGAAAACCTCGACGATCCTCTTGGTGATATCGGTGACCCGTCCATAGATGTTTACGGTCGCCTGATAGGTCTCCCCATAGGCTTCATAGGACAGGTTCTTGTTGTCAATCTCCAGGGCCACGGCGGCCATGGCCGATTCATCGGTGACCCGGACGTAGTTTTCCTGGATCTGGACCGGCAACTGCTTATAGATAACCCGGGCGGTAACGACGGATTCCAGCTTCTTGAACTTGATCTCCGGCGGACGTTGCAGTTGAGAATACACCCGCAGCTTTTCGAAAGGCTGGTCCTTATAACTCCTCAGTTGCGAGCCGGTAATACTGTTGCCTGAGCTGTCGGTACTGTCACCGCTGGAATACATGGTATTTTTCACCCGCGAACCGGTGATGCTGAAGAGGGCATCCTTGTCGTAATCGTTCAGGGCGATCTTGTAATCGTTGGTGCCGCTCTGGTCCACGAATTCGATGGTCACATCGGTGCCGATCCCTTCGATATAGCGGTATTCCCAGACTTCGAAGGGGTAGGTGGTCATGTCTCCGCCTTCGAGCTCGGAACGGACCAGGTGCGTGCCGGTGGGGTGGCTCTCCTGTCGATCCGGTTTCCCGAAGGTGATATAGACCATGCCCCGATCCGTCTTCCAGCCGGGTATGCCGGATGCAAAACGATCATTGGCATAGGAGATGCGCCGATAGTGCTCTTCCTTGAATTCGTTCTGGATGCTTTCCGGAGAAGGATCGCGCATCCTCCAGAACTCGTCGATAAATTTCTCCTTCTCCTCCGGGGTCGTCAGATTCTTGAAAACCGATTTTTCCTCCGGAGTGATGATATAGAAGACGTCTTCCTCCATCCAGCGTTTGAAGTAGCGGGTGTCCTCCGACTCTTGTTTTTTATCTTTTTTCCTGGGAGGATTTTGTGCCGCCAGAGGAAGGCACAGGGCCAGAATCAGCAGACCGGCCCACCAGGAATATGAAATGGCAGATTTCCTAAACATATGCATAAATCGTTCCTACCTCGACAAAAAGCCTATTTATTCCTTTATCACGAGGAATAGCGGGAAATGTTCCCAACTGTGTAAGTTAACCGAAGGGTTTGGTAATATCAAGCTCTGAAATAAAATGAGCATGTTCTCCCAAATTCACCGCAAAGGAGGCGGACACATCCCATGGCATTGATTATCGGCATATGCGGAGGAACAGGATCGGGAAAAACGACCGTAGCCAACAAGATATTGGGGCGAATCGGTAAAGAGAAAGCCATGATCATGCAGCAGGACCATTATTACCTGGATTTGCACCATATCCCCCGAGATCAGAAGAACCACCACAATTTCGACCATCCGGGAGCCTTCGACTGGGACGAATTCATCCGGCATTTGAAACTGCTAAAAGAAGGCAAGCCCATCGATCAGCCGATCTACAACTTTCATACCTATGCCCGCATGGAGGAGACTCTGCACCTGGAACCCAGACCTCTGATTATCGTGGAAGGAATATTGGTCTTCGAGAAGGAGGACCTGCGCAACATGATGGACATCCGGTTGTTTGTCGATACCGATTCGGACGTCCGTCTCATGCGCCGGCTGGAGCGGGATATGAGAGAACGGGGACGAAGCCTGGAGTCGGTCCTTCATCAATACACCGAAACGGTGCGCCCGATGCACTCACAGTTCGTGGAACCGAGCAAATATTTTGCCCATGTGATCCTTCCCGGCGGAGGAGAAAATCGCATAGCCATCGATATGATCCTCTCCCGTATTCACAGCTGGTTCCGGCAGAACAAGATCTTCGAGTCGGAGATCGATCCCCAATTTTGATCTAGAGCGGTTGGGTCGTATCGAAACGGAGTTCCGTCAGAGCTTCGCCTACAAGAAAGAGAGAACCGGCAACCACCACCAGGCGGTCTCCGTTTCCATACTCCCTTGCCATTCGAATAGCCTGCGGCAGATCGTCGGCCGTTGTCACCCGGGGCAGGAAGGATTTCGGTGTCATGGTCAACAGTTCGCACACCGAGGCCGATCTCGGATTCTGTGCCCTGGTCAAGATGACTTTGGAGAAAATCGGACAGAGCGTTCGCAACATGGATGAAACCTCTTTGTCCCGCATGGCCGCAAAAATCAGACATCGATCCCTGCCGGTGTCTTGTCGCCGCAGAAACGAGACCAGTTGTACGATCCCCTGCCTATTGTGCGCCCCATCCAGAAGAATTTCCGGAGACCCCTTCAGAAACTGCATACGGCCCGGCCAAAAGGCACGAGCCACCCCGTTTCGGATATGAGAACTATCGATAGGCCAACCCTTATCCGCCAGGATTTCAGCCAATTGGACAGCCACTGCCGAATTGCTTGCCTGATGTCGTCCAGGCAGGGAAGGATGCAGATGTCCGTATCGATGGGAAACGACATCCCCTTCTATCCCGGATTCTTCCGTCCGGCAGGAGAGAGCAGTCGTCGCCATTCCGTCATACCAATCCTTAACCGGTGATCCAATCTGGTGGGCCCGGCGGAGGATCCATCGATGGGTCCGGGAATCCATATCGCCCAGAACCAGCGGGACCTTTTTCCGCAGAATGCCGGTCTTTTCGCGGGCGATGGAGAGAAGCGTTCCGCCCAGAAACTGCGTGTGATCCAAGGCTATGCCGGTTATGGCTGTCGCAACCGGGCAGGAGATATTGGTCGCATCGAGGCGGCCACCCAGTCCGACCTCCAGAACCGCCAGCGAGACCTTTTTTTGCGCAAAAAAGTACAAAGCCGCGGCCGTCAAGACCTCAAAATAGGTCGGCGCGCTCATCCATCGCCTCTTCACCAGGAGAGCGGCCACTCTGGCATGCACTGCAGAAAGAGAGTCGGCAAAATCCTTCTCGGAGATACAGTCTCTTCCGTAACGGATACGTTCCCGCAGACAGATCAGGTGAGGAGAGGTGTAACACCCGGCCGGAATACCGGCCTGCAGAAGAATGGAATACAGAAAGGCGGCGGTAGAACCCTTGCCGTTGGTCCCGGCGATCACAACCGAAGGGAAGCATCGCTCGGGATGGCCCAAGGCGTGGCATATCCGCTCGATATTCCTCAGGCTGAATTTTGCGGTATGTACTTCACTCCCCAGTCGTCTCAAGTATTGAATAGACTCGGAGTAGTTCATACCCTCAGGTGCGGCAAAGGAACCGAAGCGTCCTCGACAGATAGGTTTTCAATTGCCGGCGATCGACGATATCGTCCAGCATACCCTTCTCCAGGAGAAACTCGGATCTTTGAAATCCTTTGGGCAGTTTCTGCCGTATCGTCTGTTCGATGACCCGCGGTCCGGCGAATCCGATCAGAGCGTTCGGTTCGGCGATATTCAGATCTCCGAGCATGGCGAAACTCGCCGTAACCCCACCGGTCGTGGGATCGGTCAGAACGGAAATATAGGGGACCTTCAAGCGATCCAGACGGGCCAGAGCGGCGCAAATTTTAGCCATTTGCATCAAAGACAGGGGACCTTCATGCATACGTGCACCGCCGGATGCGGAGACGATAATCAGCGGTGTCCTCTCTTCGGCCGCCTTTTCTATGGCATGAGCGATCATCTCTCCGACTACGCAACCCATGCTGCCACTGATGAATCCACTCTCCATGGCACAGATGAAAACCCTCCGGCCATCGAGGTTCCCGACAGCGCTGATTAAGGCGTCCTTCAACCCGGTGCCTTGGGCCGCTTCCCGCAGACGGTCCCGATAGCGCTTTTTATCCATGAAGTGCAACGGATCGGAGGAAGACAGGTTTCCGTCGAATTCCGTGAAGATTCCGTCATCAAAAAGCATCTCCAGACGGCGTCGGGCCCCGAGGCGGAAGTGATGGGTGCATTTGCCGCAGACGCCCCGGTTCTCCTCCAGGTCTTTATTCCACAAGGCCGCCTGACATTGCGGGCATTTGGTAAACAGGCCTTCGGTATGTACAGTCCGCCCCTCTTCCGGGGCTGGGACAATCGGACGTTTTTCCTTTTTAAACCAAGCCATTGAGTTAAGGACCAAACTCCAGGCCTCGGCTCAGAGTGGGAGCTGAGGCCGGGGTCACGAGGTAGAATTATCCGTTCATGGCCCGTTTCACGACGGTAACGGCCAGAATTTTTTCACAGATAATCGTTTTGAAGATTTGGATATTGGCCGGACCGGGCACCTTCCAGCTGACGTCGCTTCCGAACATGACATTGGGCAGGGACAGGGAAGAGGGACCGGGTAAATTTTTCTTCAGATTTCCTCCGATCATATTGGTGATCTCCCCCATGGCATCGCGGACCTCCGCTTTTTCGATGGCGTCCTTTTCCATGCCGAACATGCCGGCTCCCAGCTCGCGCGCCAGCTCATCGGAACATTGAACGATCACGTTCCCGTTCCAGGTTCCGGTAATACTGATACTGCACAGACATGCCCGTCCGAGAAAACTGATCTCAGGCACCGTCTCCGTGGAAGAGATGGAAAGACCCAACATAGTGGTGAAAATTTCCGATAGAATCGTATTCAGCAATTCCACATCGACATCTTGTGCCATATATCCTCCTCAGATCTCGGCTGATGATAGAGAGGCCAGGGGGCCGAAAGCCGGATGCGATAAGGGTCAGAAACCCATCGCTTTCATTTTTTCCTGAATGACATCAGCCGTGAACGGTTTGGTGACGTAATTATTGGCACCCGCCTGGAGGGCCAGCTGTACCTGTCCCATTTCCGTTTCGGTAGTAACCATCATCACCGGAATTCCGCTGAACCGGGAATCGGCCCGCAGCGCCTTCACAAACTCCAAGCCATTCATCACCGGCATGTTCCAATCGACTAGAGCCAGGCCAACCCCTCCGGCTTCTTCCGTCTTTTTCAGGGCATCCTGCCCGTCACCCGCTTCGATTGTCTCGTGACCCATCTCCTTAATGATGCGGGTCAGGATCACACGCATGACTTTGGAATCATCAACAATCAGTACCTTCATCTTCTGTTACCTTTCTTGCCTAAAGTAAAGGGCTATGCCCCTGTTCCCATAAAAAAATTATGTACCGGAGATTGGCTCCAGGCAGGATTCTCAGCCTTTTTCTTCTTCGACCACACTGGCGATCATAGCGTTGTCGCTGCATTTCAAACCGGCGACCAGAAGAGTTTTCCCTCCGGGTACGTCCCAGGAGCAATCGGTCCCCAACACCACATTCGGGAGAGATAAAGTGGACGGTCCCGGCAGAAGGGCTTTCAGATTGCCGCCGATCATATTGATGATTTCCCCGAACGCATCCTTGGTTTCATCCGGAGAAATGGTCTCTTCATCCATCTGAAACATGCTCCCGGCGACCTTTTTGGCCAAGGCCCGCGTGGTCTGGAGAAAGACAACCCCATTCCATCCTCCGGAAATGCAGATGGTGGCCATAGATACTTCCCCTGAGTTCAGTTCCTTTTCCGACTCCGTACACTCCTGCACTCCCAGACCGAGCATCGTTTCAAAAACCTGTTGCACGATCGTGATCATGTCCATCTTCGTTACTTGGTTGCTCATAGCCCTTTCCCTTGCCTATATATGCTTTGATGAATACCCCACATTTTTACATAAAGCGGATGATAAAGATAGATGATTCCGTCTACTTTTATGGCTGCCAGAGGATCCTGGATTCCGCCGGTCGACGGTAAACGGTAAACTTGTCCCGCTCCTCTTTTTCCGTATACATTCTGATCCAGAAATACGGACCAAAGGCAGCTATATCCATGGCAATGGAAGAGGTGGTCCGATACTCGGTGAGCAGATCTTCCCGGTAGCGATACAAATCCTCCAAGGTCAACTCTCCTACCTGGACGAGAGTGTCTGCCGATGCCGATTCCGGGTAATTGATCCGGATCAGCTTTCGGATCCGGCTTTCCGTCCCGATGAAGAGGTTGATCTTGCAGTGATTGATATGTTGCACGGCATCGACGGCCGCCCGTTTCAACGGGGCTATGGCCAACAGCGACAATTCATTGAGAATCTGATCGTATTCGATCGGAAACAGGGCAGAGGATCCCACCACCTCGTAGGGAACCATCCCTTTCAACCGCCTCGGGATTTTGCGTTCTTCCACATCGATCCAGGGCAATCCTTCCTGTTTACTCAAGGCCAGAGTGACCTGCTGTTCCGTGGCGTAGCCCATACCGATCAGGATGTCCCCCAGAAAGCGCGGATCGCCGTTTTTTTTTACATTCAATGCTTCCGTCAATTGGGGCAAGGTCACCACACTCAGATCCAGCAGGATCAAACCTACCGTATTGCGATGCGAGACGGCATACGATCTGCCCGACAGGCTGTTGCTCAGAAAGGCCTGCAACTGCGGCCGCAGGCAGTTCTCGCTGCAATAGCGATTCCCATTGAGAATGAAGCTGGGAAGAGAGGTAAAACGTAAGAGCAGACCGGATACGTGTTTGTGGCACTTGGGCGCGGCGCAAACAAAGGAAGTCCGATAGGGGTATGGCACACTCACTAGCGGTCGCCTCCTTCCCCGAGATGACGCATGTTGAGAATCACATCGACTTGCCCGGAAGGGATTTGCGACCGGCGGGCGATCTCCTCGATGTCCAATCCGGAATCGGCCAGGTCCCAAACCTGCTTTTTCTTCCAGGTCATGTCCTTGGGTTCCTGGCAGACATCGGATTCGTCATGTACGGGTGTCGGAGAATAGCCTTCCATCCCTGTATCCGCGAGGGAGTCGGGGAGGGAGCCGGAACGTCCCGCCTTGGGGAATCCGGCAGCTTGAGACCGTATCTCGGCTTTTAGGTTCTTAAGGTTATGTTCCTGAATGGAAAGGAAATCCTGAAAGATGATCTTCAAACGATCGATCTCCTCCTTGAGCTTCCTCTGCTGGAAAATTAAAAAAACACACACCGCCCCACAGCCGGTCATGATGCTTAAGGCCAAAAGGAGGACGGTATAGAATGGTGTCATCGCGAATTACCCGCAGGATGCCTTGTGTCCCATTGCAAAAATATTTGTACGCCGGAGGTCCTGATTTTCCTGTTCTCCTGCACCGGTCAACTTCCCAGGGTGTTGATGCGCTCTTTTACATCCTCTACTTCCGTAATCCGCACTCCATAGTTGCCGCCGACTATGACCACCTCTCCTCTGGCAACCTTCTTGTTGTTCACCCAAACATCGACCGGGTCGTCTGCCGTCCTGTCCAATTCTATGATGGAGCCGGTTCCCAGCTGCATAACGTCTTTCAAGAGCATCTTTGTCCTTCCGAAGCTGACGGTCAACCCCAGGTCGATATCCATGATCCGATCGATGTTTTTAGCATATCCCGGCTGTTGGCCGGTCGAAAAATCCCGCGGGGCGACGGGGGGGGCTGCGGAAACAGCCGGGGAGGGCGCCGAGGGGGGTGGAGCCGGGGCAGCCTTCACCGCTTCGGCCGTTTTGGCCGGCGGCTTACTCTCCTCCTCCAGCATAAAGCAGAGATCCGGGGAGAAGTAAAACTCTACCGCATAGTTTTTCCCTGCGGCGGTTACGGCGGCCAGGGCCAGGTAATATCCCAGGCCTTCTTCCTTGCCGAGTGCCTCCCGGGCCTTGTCCTCGGAGACGTCCGTGCACTGCAGCAGGGCTCCAAAAGCGGTTTGGGCGGCCCGATTCAGTTCTTCCAGAAAAACGGGAAAAAGGCTGGTCGCTCCCTGACCGGCGGTCTGCAAGGCTTTGTCCGCGCCAAAGTCATCGTCGGCATTGGCGATTACATAGCCTCCGCGCCCCTTGCGTTCGATATACAAAAACAGGCTGTTCGGTTTCAGATAGGCGGACGGGCCGTTTTCATTCACCTGCACATCGGTCAACTCCACGGAACCCAGGGGATCGACCGATTGCAGAAAAGCTTCATGGCAAAAACTTACCCATAGATCGATGATCTCTTCCGGGTTGGGAATTTTTTTTATCAAGTCAGCCATAGGTATATCCTCCAAGCGGTCGCGTGTGATGATCTGTCACAGCCGGATTACATCATTTCCTTTTCGCCGGCCATCGTTTCCAATAGAATTCCTTTGTGTTCCTGATGGGCCACGACATGTCCGAGATAGTAGGGCCGGCCCTCGATGGCCACGATGACCGGTTTATCCGAATAGTGGTCCAGGGAGATTACATCGCCGGCATTGAGTTCCAAAAAATCCCGGATGGTGATGGATGTCCCCCGTATCTCCGCTGTCAATTCCACCGGCAGAGACGGCAGGAGATGTCGTAACCTTTGTTTGTCCCGGTCGATGTCTTCCTTGCGGCGCATGGCCCACGCCTGCTGCTCGAATTTATGACGTATCAGTTTCAGCATGATGGAAGGTATACCCAGATTCATCGATCCGGA
Source organism: uncultured Acidobacteriota bacterium (assembly GCA_964617125.1). Lineage (GTDB taxonomy): Bacteria > Acidobacteriota > UBA6911 > CAINFC01 > CAINFC01 > CAZTVS01. Next base: position 57,742 of record CAZTVS010000008.1, on the reverse strand, counting down.
ATTATTGCCGATACGCACCTCCAGACCAATGGCCACCACCGGTTCCGATAAGGAGACGAACTGCAACATTTGCGGCTTGGAATCCCTGGCGGTGACTCTCAAGTCCAGATCGACCACCGGTTTCCAGGCTTCCCGCAGATCCTTCATAGCCAGGTGAATCACGCCGTCGAAGATACTCCATTCGATATCGGTGATGGCCCTCTCTTCCTTGGGCGGCAGACCGGTACCGCCCAGCATCAGATCCAGCATGGGAAAAACCACCGGATAGCTGAGCTCCATCACCATATTGCCCTCCAGCGGACTCATGTTGATGGAGTTATAGCAGGTCGGCTCGGAGATGTATTCCAGAAACTCGGAATAGGTGATCTGTTCGATGGATACCAGCTTGATTTCAACAAACGCCCGCAGATAGGCCGACAGGGAGGAAGAGAAGCTACGTTGAAAATAGTTGTGGATCAGGTGCAGGGAGCGTATCTGGTCCTTGGAGATGCGGTCCGGCTTGCGAACGTCGTATTTGACGATCTTTTTGGGCGGAGGGGCGGCCGGTCTGGGACCGGAATCCGCGTCCTTTTTCCCCTCCTGCATCGCCTTGAACAAGGCATCGATTTCGTCCTGGCTCAGTATCTTGTCGCCGCGTTTTTTTGCCATGATCCGATCACCGTGATACGTGATTACATGAGAACATACCCTGGGAAGAATGTACCATTTTCTACTCGGAGAGAGGGATGTCGGGCAGAGATGCCCGCAGTCTCAGCACCGCCCGCGAATGGATCTGGCAGACCCGGGACTCGGTGATGCCGATGACCTCTCCGATCTCCTTCATGGTCAATTCCTCCTGGTAGTATAAAGATATAACCGTCTGCTCTCTGGAAGGAAGCTGCCGAATGGCTTCCGCCAGACGCCTTTGCAGTTCCTCCTGCTGAAAAGCCTGAAAAGGGCTCTGGATGGAAGCGAAAGGATAATACCATATTTCTTTCTCTTCCTTCTCCGATTCCCTGTCGGACGAATTCTCGGTAAAAGACCCGATGCTCAGGCACCTCAGCTCGTTCAACAATTCATAAAACTCCGAAAGGGAAATCTTCATCTCTTCGGCAATTTCCTGGTCCGTGGCCGGGCGCTGCTTCTCCTGAGATAGGCGCCGGATCACGTTTTCCACCTCCCGGCTTTTTTGCCGCAGCTTCCGGGGCGCCCAATCCAGGGCGCGCAGGCTGTCCAGGATGGCTCCGCGGATGCGTACCTCGGCGTAGGTCCGGAACTTGACTCCCTTCTCCGGTTCGAACTTTTCCACGGCGTCCAGCAGGCCCAGAATCCCGGCGCTTATCAGATCGTCCAGTTCCACACCCTTCGGAACACGGCAATGAATTCTCTGGGCAACGTATTTGATCTGAGGCAGATGTTCCAGGATCAGCTGTTCCCGTGCGGCAGCCGAGGTGTTCTCTCTGGCATAATCCGACAAATACTTATTTTGTTTGGGCATGGTGGATTCAAGAAGGCGGTCAACCTCTTCGCGTGGCCGGGATCGGAACTTCCATAGGCCATGCGGAAGGAAAGCGGTCTACCAGACTTGCGGACCGGCCAATAAAGAAGATCCCTGTTTTTTTTTCAATCGTCGGCATGCTCCTTTAACCGCCGGTTTCGGCGGTATCTGTCGGGAAAAGGGCCTTGGCAATAGTGCGAAAGCAGCGACTGGCCTTGCTGAATGGAAACTCCGTGACGACGGCCTTTTGCGATCGGACGGCATCGCTCAGTTTCTCATCCCATTGCACATGTCCCAGATATTGGATTTCTCTTGCCAGAAAACGTTGCGTCACCCGTGACAACTGGGCAAAAATCTGCTCGGCCTCGCCGCCGTCGGCCACCGAGTTGATCAGGATGCGCAAGGGACGAAGAGGGTCCATCTGCAGTACGATTTTGATGAGGGCATAGGCATCGACCACGGCCGTTGGGTCCGGGGAACTGATAACGACGATCTGTTGCGAAGCCAGCAGCAGGCGGGTGACATTGTCGGAAATTCCGGCGGAAGTGTCAATGAAAAGAATATCGTAATTCTTGAGAAAATCATCCAGATTCTGAAACAGACGCTGAGCCTGACCGTCTTCCAGATGACTCATGGTTTGCACTCCCGGTGCGGCCGGGATGATGCTGAGGCCCGAGGGAGCGGTGACGACGATCTCTTCCAGCGTCTTCTCCCCGTTGAGAAAATCTCCCAGATGATACTGGGGTGCCAGACCCAGCAATACATCCACATTGGCCAAGCCGAAGTCCGCGTCCAGGATCAGCACCCTCTTTCCCCGCAATACCATGGCCGAAGCGAGATTCACCACCACATTGGTTTTGCCCACCCCGCCTTTGCCACTGGTCACGGCAATGACGTGGGTTCGCACGGATTGCGGCCCGGCAAAGGCTTCCACTCCGGGTTTCAAGCCCAGAATGAATTGTGCCTGGCGGGAACGGGATTTTTCACGCAGTGCTGTGGCCTGATCATGCATATGCCATCCTTAGGTCTGCACCATAGTCCCGACCGACGATGAATTCGGCGAAGGAAGCCGGTGTAGGAATTTGAATATCTTGAGGGACATTCTGGCCGTTGGTCATATAGGATAACGGTTTTTGCGTACGGACCAGTTCGTTGGCCGCCGCCCCGGAGGTCAAGGTCTCATCCAACTTGGTGAACAACAGTTTATCGATTCCAAAGAAGAGTTCATAGGCATCGGTGATCTCCCGCAGATCAAGAGGTTTGGTGGCCAGACTCAGCACCAGATGCTTTTCGATCCATTCCTTTTCACGCACATATTCGGCCAGTTCCTGCAGTTGATGCAGCCGGCTGTGAGCCCTGCCGACTGTGTCGATCAGAATCATCTCCGCTTCGGCGTGTTCCTGCAGCTTTCGGTCCAATTCCGCGGTGTTCTGGACCACCAGCAGGGGAATACCGATCAGATCGGCATAGATACGTAACTGCTCTGCGGCCCCGATCCTGTAGGTATCCAGAGTGATCAACAGGGTCTTGCGCCCCAGCTCCAGAGCGAAGCGGGAAGCCAGTTTGGCGATGGTAGTGGTCTTTCCTACGCCCGTCGGCCCGACAAAGATCGACACCACCCGTTTGCCGGACCTTTCGTCCATGGCGGCAACCTTCACCGACTCCCGGAATACGTTGCGGGCGTAAAAATCTAGCCTTTTCCTTTTGTTATCTTTTTCCGAGAGCATACATGCTTCCATCAATATTCTTCGGGCGATCGATTCATCCATGTCGTTGGCGACCAGATCGACAAAGAGAGCATCGGCGTCGGCATCGGGAAATTGAGAACGAGATGAAACCACCGACTGGGCCGACCAGCGAATGAGCCGTTTTAATTCTACCACTTCGCGGGAAATCGTTTGTGGGGTTTTTTCCCTTGTGGCGGAGGGTACGGCAACAGCTCCCGCACGTGTGGTTTCGGCAGTTTCCACCGGATTGCTTTTTTTTACGGTCGCCGGTTTTATCTCCACGGCCTTTTCCTGTTTTTTATCCGAGGCGAATAGGGAAGACACCTGTCTGCGGGCAAAAGCCATCCTGGGGGTGATGGGCATGGCCGGAGAAGAGAAGAGGGGTTGCATCGGCTGAGTCATGGACGGACCCGGTTCTTCCGTTTTTTTCCCCGGGAGAGGGGCTGCCGGTCCGAAGGTAGCACCGGACGGTGGCTCGACAGCGGACACTCCTCCATGATAAGCACGTCTGGCCGCCAGAGCGGCAGGAGAACGGAAGGACCGGTTTCCATCGGCATCGGTACCGGATGGGGACGGGACGGGGGCCGGCGACTCCTGCACGGGATTGCCTGCGGCCACAACCTCAAAGCTTCGCACCGGGGATTTTCCTGGGTCATTGCGGACCTCCACCTCCTTGGAGGAAAGGATCAGGGCATCTTCGCCCAGGTCTCTCTTGATTTCCGCCATAGCTTCTGCCATTGTCGCCGCATGGAAGGTTTTAATTTTCATAATCGATTCCCCATTCCCGTATAAGGTTTACTTCACCATTCCCAGAGAAATGAAACGGGTGGTGATTGGAATTTCGTTGTGTGACAGTACGGCCAATTTTGGCATATAAGGGGCCACCAGCTGACGTACATGAGGCCGGGAGTTGCTGGAGCAGATCAATACCCCGGATGCATCCGCTCCCGGGGCAATGATATTCCGGATTTTGGCCAGCAGTTCTTTGGCGAATCTCGGATCGGGATTCCAGACCGACATCAATTCGTTATGAGACACCGCCTGAGAGATGGCCTGGTCCAGATCGGGACTCAGGGTGAACGCCAACAGCTCCCCGCTTTCGTTGATATAGGCTCCGGCGATTGTTCGAGCCATGGCCTGCCGTACGTATTCGGTCAGCAATATCGGATTTTTCGTCATGGACGAGTAGTCGGCCAGGGTCTCCAGAATGGTGACCAGATCGCGTATAGAGACACCCTCCCGCAGCAGGCTTTGCAGGATCTTTTGTACATCCCCTACGGACATCAGTTTCGGAATCAGCTCTTCCACGACCTTGGGATGCGTCTCGTTGATCGTATCGATCAAGGCCTTGGTCTCCTGCCGTCCCAGCAGCTCGTGAGCATATGTCTTGATGACTTCGGTCAGATGCGTGGCCAAAACCGTCGGCGCATCCACCACGGCATAACCCAGTACGATGGCCTTCTCCTTTTCCACAGGCTGGATCCATTTGGCTTCCATGTTGAAAGCCGGATCCTTGGTGTCGATACCTGCCAATCCCTCCTGGGCTGCACCGGAATTGACGGCCAGCAGTTGATTTTGCAGAAGCTCACCCTTGGCGATCTGTACTCCCCGCAACAAGATGGCATATTCGCGGGGATTCAGCTGCAGATTGTCGACGACATGGATGGGAGGGACGATGATGCCCAGCTCCTGGGCCAGCTGACGGCGGATGATCTTGACCCTTTGCAGAAAATCACCCCCCTGGTTGGGGTCTACCAGGCTGATCAGGCCAAAACCGATTTCCACGGAGAGCGAATCCAGATGCAGCAAAGATTCCACCTTCTCTATGGGTGGCGGTGGGGCCTCGCCGGCGGCGGCGGCCTTGGCTTCCTCAACCTGAACGGTTGCCGCCTTCTTCAGGGCATAGGCGATGAATCCGGCGACTCCGGCGAGGAGCCAAAAGGCGAGTTTGGGGAATCCAGGGATCATGCCGATCAAAAAGATCATTCCGGAAGCCAGGGAGATAGGCGATCGCATGGTGAAGAGCTGATTACTGACCGCCTGTCCCAGGGTTTGATCCTGGGTGGAAGCCCTGGTGGTCAGCATACCGCCGGAGATGGAGATCAACAGGGAGGGGATAGCTGTCACCAGACCGTCACCTATCGTCAAAATCGTGTAAATCTGCAAGGCATCCGTCATGGTCATGCCTTTTTGCAGGATGCCAATCAGGAAGCCGCCGATGATGTTGATGAGGATAATGACCACATTGGCCACGGCGTCCTTCTGGACGAATTTGATGGCACCATCCATGGACCCGTAAAAATCGGCTTCGTGGGCTATCTTCTCACGGCGGGAGCGTGCCTCCTTTTCGTCGATGAAACCGGCATTCAAATCGGCGTCGATGGCCATCTGCTTGCCCGGCATGGCATCCAGGGTGAACCGCGCCGTCACCTCGGAAATACGCCCCGATCCGGTATTGATCACCAGATACTGAACCACCAGAATCACCAGAAAGACGATGATTCCGACGATGTAATTGCCACCGACCATGAATTGACCGAAGGCCTGGATGATCTCACCGGCCGCCTGCGTGCCTTCTTCTCCATAGAGCAGGATCAAGCGGGTGGAGGCGACGTTCAAAGCCAGGCGGAAAAGCGTAAGTAAAAGCAATAGAGACGGATAGACGGATAAATCCAGAGTCTTTCCGACGTAAATCGAAACCATCAGGACCAGAAACGAGAGGGTCATGTTGGAAGCGATCAGCAAATCCATCATGAACGTAGGCAGCGGGATGATGATAACGCAGAGTATGGCGATGATGGCGATGGGGACAACAAGATGCGACTTGTTCCCGATCAGAGGGTGAACAATGGATTCAACAGTTTTCGTTTCCGTAGCGGCCATAATTTTTTGCTCATAACCACTGAAGCAATCGCTATGCCACCACGCAAACAGACAGGATCCTTGGATCCGGTGTAGCAGGGACGGACCGAATAAACCATGGCGATCGGATCATCGCCGGATCCGGTTAAAGGATTTCCAAGTGCTGGCGATGGATCCAGCCGTTCCAGCCGTTGGGAAGCACCACCTGACTCCATCCGGCGGTCTCCTGACGGATCTCGACCTTGAAGCCTTCATGAATGACGGTCAATACCGAGTTGGTCTCCGCCGGACCGCTGAACAGCCGGCTGGATTCGACGATGACGATCGCTTCCTGTTTGCTGTCCTGCCGGTACTGAACGAAGGTCGACAGGGTAAAACAGGCGAGGAAAATCAAGGAAAGGGAAAGGCCCCAGCCGGTAATGCGTCGAATTGCGTCCGTGGAACGTATGGATCCCAAGGCAAAAAAGACATTGGCCGCCAGCCAAAACAGGAGGATGGCCCAGACTTTCTGGCGGCTGGAAAAGGCCCGGTGTACTCCAAGCAGACCCGACATCCAGAACGGAGGATTCGTCTCCTCCACCTTATCGGTACATCGCGCCCGGGCAAAGGCCAGGTTTTCCGCAATATCGCGATCTCCAGGCTGCAGTCGAAGTGCCTTTTCGAAATGGACAATCGCTTTTCCCAGGCGGCCACTTTTGAAATAGGCGTTACCAAGGTTATAGTGGACATCCGGATGATTTGCCCCTCCGGCTATCAGGCCCTCGTAGGATTGGATTGCCTGTTCGAACCGGTTCTGTTCGTAGAGGCGGTTCCCCTCGGCGAAGAGGCGCTGCTTTTCCTCCACGGATATGGTAGCGGCAAAAACCCCTCCCCACTCAGCAAACCATAGCGACAGAAGAACAAACAGCAAGGGGCGCCAACAGCCGGATTTGTTCAAAGATATTCGCATTTTAACGTTCAAGGGCATGCAGTACCGCTGTGCTCGCACGTTATTGTTGCCGTCCATGATGGTCCAGTTCCTTGATCAGTTCTCTCATCTTCTGTAACGTGGTCATGGCGTCGTCCTTGCCAACTGCCGAAGGCGCAAATCGTGCGAAATGGCAGATTTCGATCATGGCCGTTGTCTTGTCCACCAGCTCCTTGCAGACGCCCTGAGACGACAGGCGCTCTTCCACCTGTTCGCGGGTCAATTCGATGGCGGCCCACTGAAAGCGATCGGAAAGAAAACGGGAGAAGATATCTCCCAACCGCCCATGAAAATCGCCCGAGTTCAGTTCGGAAGAAGATTTTTCCAAGCGCCGCAGCAGATCGCTTGCCTTGGAGGCCGCTCGCCTGCTTCGCGACGAAGTGGAATTGTCCGCTTCCTTTTCCGAGTGCCTCCGGTATAACCAGAATGTCAGATTGAAAAGGGGCGGGATCACCAGGAGGACAGCAAAGGCCCATGGATCCATCCATTGGGCCGAGGGTTGCTCCAGATTCCCTGCCGACAGCCTGATAAAATTGATATCGCTGCCGCTGCGGGTGAGCTGTCTGGGAGAAGACAACGAAATGCCTCCGGTGTTGATTCCACCCGCCCCGGCAAGGACCCGGATGCTGATCGGGTCTGCGGCCGCAAACCGGTACTGCCTCTCCTCCGGCTGAAAATAAGGAAAGCGCAGGCCAGGGATGGTCTGAATACCCTCTTTTTGCGGTATGAGAACGAGGTCCCATATTTTCTGGCTCTTCTGATTTTCTCCCTGCACCCGGCTTTTGGAGGAGAAGATCTGAAACTGGGGCATGGCAGGCAAGGGCAGGTCGCCGACAGTATTCAGGTTGCCGGTCCCCGACAGAGTCACTGTGAGTCCTATGGCGTCGCCTACGCGCACTTCTGTCTTATCCGCTCTGGTATCCAGAGTAAACGCGCCGGCCAGATTGGCAAAGTCGGCCGGCTTTCCTGCCTCCGGGAAAGACAGTACCTGTACCTCGACCGGATCCGTCTTCCGGAATAAGGTTTCGATGCCCCCGCCCATACGGAAAAAAGAAAAAGGGTCCCGGCCGGCCATTCTCACCTGCAAGGCGAAAATGGCTGTCGGGATGGTCTTCTTGCCGGGAGCGTTGGCATAAACCGCCTGTCTCTTGACGACAAAGGAGGTATAAGTCTTCCCTCGAACCGTCGCCGGTTCCGGTGTAGGCGATTCTGAAGTTTTTATATCCTCCACCCAAAATCCCTGCAGGGCGGGCGCTTCCTTCAGTTGCAGACCGGAGACGGAATAGCGGGTATAGAGCCGGTAAACCAGATCGATGCGCTGTCCGGGATAAACCTGTCTGGTGCTGGGTTCGATGGCCACAAAGATATCGTTCCCAGGATCGGCAGAAGACGGCTCGCTTTCCTCCTCCTGGGAGGGCCAGCCGGGGGGCCATACACCCTGGGAACGCCGGGCGCCCTGCCGGTTGGACTGCGGAGAAGAAGATTCGGCTACGACTTCCACCGATACCGTATTGGTAGTCAGCTTGTTTTGACCCAGGGACAGAGAGAAGGGTCCCAGCTCGAAACGACCGACTTTAGTCGGAAGAAGCACATAGGTGTAAGACATCGAGGAGGAGGTTTGCCCGTTGATCCATTGAAACTGGCTGGAAGTACTGGGGCCGGCCACCAGACGAAAACCCTGCAGGTCCCCCAGGTTGGGAGTTTCATCCATGCGCACGTTCCCTTCTCCGGTCACGGTAATGGTCATCGTCAACTGTTCCTGCAGACCGATCTTTTCCGAGCCGATCTCCAGGGTTGCTTTGCTTTCGGCCCGGATTAACGACAGGCTAGACCAGAGCGACAAAAACGCCATAGCCACAATTCGCAGCTTCTTTCCGAACCATCTTTCTTTCATATCTGCCGTTACCAGTCTCGTTCCTTGCCCTGCTTTTGCCGTACCAGCTGTAACTGCCGCTGTAATTCCTGTCCTTCCTTGGCTTCCATGGCCTTCAGAATTTGTTCCGCCTCCTTCGGGCCGATATTCTTCCATGATTGGGGAGATGGGTTCTGTTTCTGCTCGGAAGCCGGGGACTGTTTCTCCTGATTCGCATCCGAAGGTTGTTGTTTTGGATCTTTGCCATCTTTTTCCTTCGAAGGATCCTGTTTCTCCTGATCTTTCCCCTGAGGCTGATTCTTATCCTGAGGATCGTTTTTCCCCTGCTGTTTTTGCTGATCGTTCTGCTTGTCTTTTTCTTCCGACTTTTCTTTTTTATCCTGCGATTGTTTCTGTTGTTCCTCCTGTAGTTTACGCAGGGCAACTTCCAGGTTGTGCTTGGCATCCTTGTCGGCGGCATTCGATTTCAGGGCGGAAGAGTACTCCCTGACTGCTCCCTGGTAGTCTCCGGACTGGTAGAGGACATTTCCAAGATTGTAATGGGCCAGAGGTTGCAGGGATGGCGAACTGCTGCCGGCTGCCTTCTTCAGCTCGGTTACGGCCTCCTGGTGTTTACCCAGACGATGGAGGGTATTGCCCAGGTTATAACGGATCTCCCCGCGATTCGGATCCGCGGCCAGGGCTTCGCTGTACTGCTGCAGGGCCTGCTCGTAGTTTTTTTCTTCATACTGCCGGTTCCCCTGACGGACCCTGGCCGATGTAGACTGGGCCCATCCGCCCGAGATCAGGGAGAGCCATAGGAAAAAGATTGTCCATCTCTTGCTGTGCATCGTTGCCTTCTCTACGGACCAATCCTCCCGATTGGTCGATCGTTTTCACCTGACGTACCCTTTTACGTTTCCCGCAGGCACCGGTTTCTAAAATTTTAAAACAGCTATTTTAAGGGCAGACGGATGTCTTGGCAAGGATCGGAGGTGCTTCGTAGGCAGGAAGACAACAGCTCCCAGGCTCCCGGCCGGGCCGCCATCAGGATCTTCTGCACTCTCCAGTGACTCAGCTGCATTCTGGTGTAGTCTAACGGAGAACCATCCAGATAGGAGATGCGGTATCCTTGCGCCTGAAGAATGGCATGAGCTCCGGCAATATCCCAGGCGTAAGTAAGCGTGTCCTGTATGGCGCCTATCAGCCCCGGATAACACACGGGAAAAGTGAGATGAAGGGCTGCGCTGCCGAGAGAGCGCAGTTTTCCCGGAAAGGTACGCAGGTCGAGAAAATTGTGGATCCGGGAAGAGACCACCAGACCCGAAAGTGCATTCATGTCCTCAACCGGTGGAAAATCGGGGGCCTGGTTCCCGTTGATTTCCAGTCTGCCGTCGATGTCGGCAAAGAGGAAAAGATCGAGGCGGGGAGCGTAAACCATTCCGGCCCTCGGCTGCATACGTTCGTCGAGTAAACCTAGAGAGATACACCATGCATGTGCCCCCTGGGAAAAATTGTCGGTCCCGTCGATGGGATCGATGATGAAGGTCCAGCGGCGTGAGGGATCGAAATCCCGGGCATACTCTTCCGTCACAAAATTCACATGGGGGAAACGTTCGGTAATGGCGGCGCAGAGGTACTCCTCTGTCTCGCGATCGGTTTCGGTCACTACCGAGCCATCGATTTTCAACTCCCGCCGGTTGAAATCGTATGCTTTTTGCCGAAGCAGGGCGTTGTCGCCGGCCTGACGAAAGATGGAGACCAGATCTCGGATGCTCTTCATGGTGTTCTCTCTTAGGATAGGGATTCGAAAGTTCCTGTGTCACGATTTTTACGGACGTCATCCCAGGGGAAACATTTCCCGTTCATGGCGATGTAAACCCCTGACGGCAGCGCTTGAACGAAGGAAAGGGCGCTGCCCAGATTGAAGAGCCCGTCCGAACTCCCAAAGGCATAAGGAATCATGGCTCCGGTTAAAACTACGGTTTTGTCCTGCAGGCGCGGACCGAGGAAGGCCGCCGTTTGGGCCATGGTATCGGTCCCGTGAGTGATGACTATCCTGTCTTCTTCCGATTTCAGGCAGTTCTGCAGGATGAGGCTCCGGTCCTCTTCGGTCATTTGCAGACTGTCCACCATCATCAGGGTGCGTACATGTACCTCCAGCCGGCAACGCCCGAGTCGCAGCATCTCCTGGATGTGAGAGTCGCGAAAAAACAGCTGACCGGTCAATTCATCATAAACCTTGTCGAAGGTTCCGCCGGTGATCAGGATCTTGATAGCCATTGCGATCGGTCAGCGAACGGTAAAATCCTGTCGGGCCTTGTCCAGAATCTGATTGTCCGTGGTCACTACCTGGAGGGTTGCGTACATATTCCCTTTGCCGCCCTTGAACACCTTGGCAGGAATGAAGGCACTGAACGATTCCAATGCCTGGGTGTTGGAGGCGGGGGTGAAACGCCGTTGAAAGGTGGCATGTCCGCTGGGGGTGGCATACTCCGCTTCACTGGAACTGACCTTGCTGCCGTCGGCGTTATAGAAGAATACGGCCAGGATGCATTCCTGCCCCTGCATCCCTTCGGTGAAAACACGGACGATCATCTGTACGCCGCTTTGCAGGCCCTGGCGCACGCCGGAGTTGATCTGGAACTGTTCGATATTGGCGGAACGGCCATCTCCGGAAGACCGTACCGGGGTGCTGATGACGGGAGGACTTGGCGGAGTGGAATCCGACGTCGTGGCCGGAGCCGACGGATTTCCCTCTTCCGCGGGGGCACTTTGCTGTTTGGACATAGTGTTTTGGATCGCCTGTCCGATGGTTTCCCCTCCCTCCACACCCTGAGGCCCCATCGTGGGGAGTTTTGTCCCGGGGGGCAACATCTTCAGTTCGATGTCTTTGGCGGTGTAGACGACATGCACCCGTCTTTTGATCGGCCCGACAGCGGCAATAAAATAAGTGTCGACCTCCATCTGCACATTCTTTTTGGACAGCAGGCTGAGAGCGACTTCCGGTTTCGGCAGATCGGCAAATCGTACATCCAGCGGCAGATTGAGGGCCACTGTGCCCTTGCCGGGCAATTTGAAATCCTGGGAATAATTCCCTCGCCCCAAACTTTGTCCGTCGACTTTGACTGTGTACGTCATGTCCTTCACATTGGCCGACTTGGAGTTGGGGTTGACGATCTTCACCCCCATGACGATCTGGGCCGCTTCCTGGGTATAGTTGGCCACATTGGTCGAATGGATTTCCATCTTGGGATTGACGAAATTATCTCCCAGCTTGTACTCCTTGGTCTTCTTGTAATCGTCGGGGACTTGACTTTGCAGTGAGGTCATTGCCATGCCGCTGACAGCCAGAAAGGCAAACAGGCGGAAAATTCGAGAGACAGGCATCTTTTTCATATATCCATCCCTACAATCAATTTTTTAGCGTGATCCTAATGGATTGGATTTCTTCGCTTTCCATATCGTTCAACGAATGAGTTTTTGGATGGCCGTGACCGGGACAACGTATTGCTGGTCAACGATCATACCGACCACGTTACCTCCGGAGTTGAGGAGTGCAGCTCCCAGAAAGCCGGGAGCGGTCGCTTTATCCAGGCTCATCTGGGAACCGCCCGAGGCCAGACCGGCCCGAAAAATTTCCGGTTTGGCCACCGGCTGTTCCACTCCGACCGGATAACCGAAGCTGGCCACCGAAGTCCCTTTTTCCGGGTTGGCGGATTCCAGACGGACAGGGGAAACTCCTCCTCCTCGAACCTGCAGCAGCGCCAGATTGTTTTCGCTGGCGGACCGATGAACCCGTATAGATTCCTTGGCTCCACCATCCTCGGGCTGGTAGGATTGATTTTCCATCTCGTCCCCGGCCAGCTTCACGATGGACAAGGATCCGGAAGTGGTGCTCAGAGCGGAAGACAGATTGGGTTGTCCCGCCTGGTTCACCCTGGCGTCTTTCTTCCACAGATAGATCTCCCTCTGCACCTGATTGGAATTGACTCCGCTCAATTTCATGTAGTGAAGGATCGCCGGGTCGAATTTCCATGGCTCCACTACCTGCTTGGCGGTCACTACCCGGCCATCGGAAGAGACGAAGAAACCGGAGCCGACGGCATCGTTGGAGATTTCCCCTATGCTGTAGCGGCATAGAATCAGGACCGCCGAGCCCTCTCCGGAGGCCGCCAGTTGCTGGTTGGCTGCCTGGGTGGATTTACTGTCCGTTTTGATCTTATCGCTCAAGGCTTGCAGCGCCGCTACCTTTTTCTTTTCCTCATTGATCTCGGCACGAATCGCGGCCTCTTTCTGCCGAGCCTCCTCATCTTTCTGCGCCAGTACCTTCTGCAGTTCGGCCTGCAACTGTTTCTGTTTGTCTTCGGCCACCTGCTGGGCATTGGCATTCAAGGTCAGCAGTTCGGCGATCTGCTGGGATTGCTTGGATAGCTGTTCTTCCATATCCTGTTTCTGTTTCCAGTCCCGGTAAAACAGGATAAAGGCGACCAGCAGAAGCAGGGCCAGAGCTCCACCACCGACCGTGACGATCCTTTTCAGGCCTCCTACGGACGCCTGGGCCGCCTGGGTCCCGGAAGTACCGGCTTCGGCTTTGATCTTCTCCCGCTCCTTGCGGATGGCCTCATCCACGATGACGGCCATGGTTTCTTTGCCGATTCCTTGTTTGGGAGGACCAGCCGGTTTGGGAGTCGAGGGTGGAATGGAGGAGGGGGGCCTCCGGCTCGCGTCCATGGCAGGATCCATTACGACCGTGGCTTTCGGTTTTGCCCCGCCCGGTGGAGGAGCCGCCGGAGCTCCGCTCTCGGAAAAGACCACCGTGGCCTGTGGGGCTCCCCCCGGACCGGCCTTGGCTGCAGCCGGAGGAGGCATGGCACCCGCAGAACCTACTACCACCGTGGCTTTCATCGGTGGTGGGGCCAGCGAAGTGACTCCGCCGGCGACCTTGGCCGCAGGGGCGACCGATGTCTTCCCGCCGGGTTCTTCCATCCCTACCACCATGGTTTGGCCGGCATCGCTCATGGAATCGACCATCATGGTCCGGTTGGCGTCCGCCGAGGGGAAAGCCGGAACCGTCCAGGTGATTTTGACTTCCGGACCGTTGGTCCCCAGCTGGATGACATCATTCGATTGCAGGGCGCATTGTTCGATTTTTTTTCCGTTGACGTAGGTCCCGAAAGAACTCTGAAGGTCTTTGATGGAAAACTGATGGCCCCGGACCTGTATCTCCGCATGATTACGGGAAACCATCCGGTGGGAAACATCGTTAAACACGAGATCGTTCCATTCCCCCCGTCCCAGCTGGATCGAAGCCTTTTCAAACTCCCTGATCGATTTGTCTCCCGGACCGGAGAGCAGCTGCAATTGATATTTCATATCGTTCTCAAATCCTTCTCAACGGTTTTTACGCATCTGTTGATATCGCCACTTCATCAAGGGATTGGTATCCAGCAACATGTTGAACTTCTGGTCGAACTCCCGGCTTTTCCGCTCCATACGCTGGTCCATCTCCTCGCTTTTCTGACGGAACATCCTCTCCACATCTACCGGGTTGGAAGCGCTCAATTTGCGGACCAGTTCGGCATTGACCTCCTCGATCTTGGCGATTTTTTCCGCCTGACTCTTCAGTTGACTCTGGTTGATGGAGACCTGGATCGTCAGATAGAGGCAGAGCAGAAGAAGCACAGCGGCCATCCCCATAAGCATCTTGGCTATCTGTTCGGGGGGGCGATGGAAGAGAAATCCGGTGGCTTGAGAGCCGGGAAGGACGACCGGAGAGGCAGGAGAAAGGAAATCCGCGGCAGGGAGTTCCACCCGGGCGGTTCCGAAGGTCTTCGGCGGAGGCGTCTCCAGCGGAACGGACGAAGTGTCCACCACGGTAGCCCGGGCCATGGGAGACGGTATTTCCCTACTCTGCGATGGAAATACCGCGGTTTCTTTCAGGCCTCGGGGAGATTTCTCTTGTGCGTCAGCGGAGGCCGATTCCTGATCCGCCAGGACGACGGTGCCGAGGGGATCCGCCGTGGAGAAGCGGACCTGGATCTCCGGTCCTTCTTCGCCGAAGCGCACCATGTCGCCTTCGGACAAGACCGCCTGGCTTGTTTCCACACCATTGCGATAGGTACCGCTGGTACTGTTCAGATCGCGTAAAACCCAGGCGTTGTCCGTCCAAAGGATTTCGGCATGTTGCCGCGAGACCATCAGATGATCGAGTTCATCGAATATCAGACAATTTCCGCCGCCGCGGCCGATGGTGACCGTTCCTTCCGCAAAAGAGACCTGTTTACCCTTCCACTCGCCGCTTTGATGTATCAAGATCAGGTAATTCATGCTCGCCCATCCTTCGATTTCTGCACCACGAGAAGCAGAACGCAGACCATCAAGGCAATACATATCAGCCAAACGGTACAGGTGGCGTATCGGTGCTGAATCGACAACAGCTCGTTGAATTTGCCGGGATAGCCTTTTTCTTTCTCCTTTTCGCTGCGGAAGACATCGGCCAGGGCTTCCAAACCCCAGCGGGCCACGACGGCGCGGGAGAGGATCTCCACCGAGCCGGACATGCCCTGTATGGCCGTCACCGGAACCTCCATTCTTCTGACCACCACATCGCCCAGGGCCCCCTGCGGGACCGGCTTGTTGTCCATCTGTGCCGCCTGTTTGGCGGTGATTTCCACGACCTTGACCGTATCGATGTTACTGATCGGCTGGATCATGCCGGCCAGCAGGATCTGAGGAAAGAGGGCAACCACGCCAAAAGTGATGGCCAATTCGGTCGACTTGACCGCCGAGGACACCAGCAGTCCCAGAAAGACGCCGTTAAGACTGGTGAGGAACATGATCACAAACGTAATCGGCAGATTGCCTTCCAACTGCCCCAGAACGACCAGGGTGCCCAGAGTCAGGGCGCATTGGGCAAGGCAAATGACCCCCAACACGACGATCTTGGAAAAAATATAGCTGGGAACCAGCAGGCCGGTCTGCCGCTCTCTCTTGTAGATGGCCTGTTCGCCGACGATTTCGCGTGTGGCATTGGTAAATCCGTACCATACGGCGCCGAATACAATCAGGAACAGCAGCCTGCCATCGTTTTTTCCCGTGACCAGGGTCATCAAAGTCGCCAGGACGGGGGCTTGCAGCAGAAGAATGGCGGTAAAGACACGATCGTTGAATTTGATCTCGGCATAACGCCGCGCCTGTATCAAAAACTGGGAAAAACCATGACGCTTTCTCTGTGCCGGGGCTTTACTCTTGGCTTCCTGGGCCTGCTTGGCCTTCTCCTTGGACGCCAGCGGTTCTACGACACATTCCCGGTAGTAACGGGACTGTTTGTAATTCTCTTTCCAGTCTTCCGGGCTTTTCGTCTCCAGCTTATCGAAGGTGTCTCCCGGAGAATCCACGTGGAAGTACTCCAGCAGATCGGGACCTGGTCCGAAATAGGCCAGTTTTCCCTTGATCAGGACGGTGATCTTGTCCAGTTGCGTCAGGCTGGCCATGACGTGGGTGGTCAGCAACAGGGTCCGCCCCTGGTCCGCCAGTTGCCGGAACAGGGCCATCATTTTGGCCTCCGTTCGCGGATCCAGGCCGGAGGTGGGTTCGTCCAAAAACAGCAGCGACGGGCGGGTCACCAACTCCACACCGATGTTGACCCTCTTCCTCTGACCGCCGCTCAGAGCGCTGACCATGGTGTTGCGCCTCTCTTCCAGTTCCAGGGTTTTCAACACATCGTCGATGATCTTCTGGATCTCGGATTCCGGTGTGTCATGCGGCAGACGCAGCCTGGCGGCATAGTAGAGACATTTGAAAACGCTCAATTCCCTGTGAATGATATCGTCCTGGGGTACATATCCGATCAGGGAACTGAGGGCTTCGTAGGATGAGTAAAGATCGATGCCATTGATCAGCACGGCTCCGGAGGTGGCCGGACGGAAGCCGTTGAGGGCATCCATCAGGGTAGACTTGCCGGCCCCGCTGGGCCCCAGGAGACCGACAAACTCATTGGGTTGAATCGACAGGGAGATGTTGTCGAGCAACAGCAGATTGCCCCTTACGATTTTGTTCAAGGCATAGGCGTCGATGGATACCCCGGCGAGACGACTGTCGTGTTGTACCTGTTCTCCGTCGTATTTCAGTTCGAAACCGGCTATGGTGATCTTGTCGCGGGGAGAGAGCGTCTGGGTAGTTACTTTTCGTCCGTTGACATAGGTGCCGTTGACGCTGTTGAGGTCCGAGAGGATGTAATTTCCCTGCGAACGGACGATCCTGGCGTGAAAGGAAGATACGACCGGATGATCCAGAACCACGTCGTTGCTCGGATCGCGACCGATGGTGATCGTGTCCCGGTCCAGCTTCAGGGATTTCGATCCCAGAACTCCGGATTTGGAATCGCGGAAGAGAAGGGACCGGTCGTGAAAAGCCCCGCAAGTAATGACATTGCCTTCGGCAAGAACATGCTCCCGGATCTGCTTGCCGTCCACAAAGGTCCCGTTGGCCGAGTTTTCATCGGTCAAGAGGACCATCCCTCCTTTGTAAACCACTTTGGCATGTATTCTGGAAATAGAGGGATGGTCCAGAAGAATGATGCAGCTGGCGGGGTCCCGGCCGATCAGGATCCCCTGTTCGGTGATCAGGTAGCTTTCGACGACATAGTGATCGATGATAAGCTGCAGCCGGGGTTTGGCGACCTTACCCGAGGCTACCTCGGTAATGGTCCGGCCGGCCTGTTCCTGAACCGATGCGGCGACGGCGTGCCTGCCGGAATCGCGGACCAGTATCGGAGAATCCAGCGTGAATTGCACCCGGGTAGCCACACCTACGGCAAGAATGTCGCCCGATTTCAAGGCGCTCTGGACTATCTTTTTCTCGTTCAGGAACGTGCCGTTGGCGGACCCGAGATCTTTGACCAGCGGCATTCCGTATTCGTCCAGACCGATCCAGAGGTGTTTGCGGGAAATCTCCGGGCTGTTGATCACGATCTGGCAGGCCGAAGGATCCCTGCCCAATAAAAGTCCCTCTCGGGTGAGAGGAAATTGTTTACCGGCCCATTCTCCGCTAGTACAACGAATGGTCACCGGGGGAGTTTCCGTGTTCTGTTTCGGGGAGGGGGCGACCAGTTTTTCCCCACAAAATACGCAAAAAGCGGCCGTCTCCAGGTTTGCCTTACCACATCGAGCACATGTCATAATTTATCTAAGTTCCTTGGGAAAGAGTGATGTTTCCGGTTCTATCAGGCGAAGCCGATTTCCTGCTGCAGAGGCGTTTCGTTATATTTCAAAATCTTTATCCGTCAGACCTATGTTGATTTCCAGCCGGCGAAAGGCGTAATCTCCCACCAATCCATCCTCCCCGTCATATACCTGCAGCCGGATGGGAAGCTGCATCTGTTTATCCATCCAGTATTCCGTCACCCGGGAGTGATGAAAACCCGCCGGCCCCAGAGAACGGAATCGCAGCCGAAAACAGGGACGATCTTCTTCCAGAACCTCGCCGACGATTTGCAGTTCAAACCGGCCAAGATCCATGTCGGCAGCCGTTTCGTCCAGGATCGTCCCGATTCCGGCGTGGGTGATCGGATACCGGTTGTTTTCCATGGCCAACTTGCCGAGAGGGTCCACGTCGATCGGAAAAAGGCCGAGTAGGCCGCTGTGACGCGCCCGTATACGATTTTCATTGAATCCGTGCCGATACAGGGCCTGTCGTCCGGCAAACGGTTCCAGCCAATAAAGCTTGATGTCCATCGGTTTGCGAAACCATAGGTTCATCTTCTGTTGATCCCAGCGGTCTCCGATCCGTTCCCTTTTCAGGAAAAGACATTTATAATCCCTCACTTCCTGAAAACGGGAGACCATCGCCTGAAACAGGGCCCGACCGTCCGCCGGGGCCTCTTTCTTCCCTTCCTCGGCGGCCACCTTTTCCATCCTGTCGGAAAAAACCAGGCCGTAGATCGAGAGAGCCATCGACCAGAAGAGCAGGATGCTCAAGCTATACATTTTCATCTCCGGCTCGAACGGCGGATAATACAAGGATTCACTCTTTGGATATCTCCACGCGGAACCGGCAATCCCCCTGTGCCGCAAGGTCCTTCCGAATCACAAACAGGTTCGTTTTTCCCGGTTCCACCTGTAGCGGCAGCAGACAAGTCGTTTTTTCCATCAGGACTCGTATCTGGTAAAAACCGGGTTTGAGCAGGTGGGGAGAGGCGATCGGCAACCCGGTAGGACCAAGCTTGATCAACTCGGAGAGCTCTGCATCCAGACGAAATTCCACTTTGACCGGGGCCGCGGATTCTTCCCGCGATGCGGAGGCTGCGGGATCGGGCACCGGCTCGATGGCTTTTGTCGGAGAAACGGCAGGATTTTCCGGAGGCGATTGCCTTTCCTTGCCGGAGATTTTCCGTTCTCCAGGATTTGGCGGCAAAGTGGTTGCCGACGTCTTCTGAGCATTCGAGGCCTGGATGGCCGCCGCGATGGAGGAGGAAACCGCCTGGCCGACCTTTTGTATCGCTTCCTCCGCGGTTTTTTGGGAAAGAAGCGTGGTTGGGGTTTTCTGTCCTTCGGAAACGGTATTTTTGGATGTCGTATCGACGGTGGAAGGGCCGGGAGTATCGGTGGAGAAGATCCAGAACAAAACCAAAACCAAACCCAGAAGGGAAAGAAGCCCCACCGACAGGGCCACCCATGGAAATGGTCTGCTTGCCGCCGGTTCGGAGGTGGATCGTATCTTCGGAATCTCCCTGGTATCCACATCCATTTCGGAGGGACGGGCCGCCTTGCCGGTTTCCTGATGGCTCTCCAGAAGGACATGGTAATCGATCGTATCTTCCGGCCCGGCCGGCGGCACGGCATCTCCACTGAACTGAGCTATGATGACGGTTATGTTATCGTGTCCGCCCCGCTGGTTGGCCATTTCCACCAGTTCGTGACAAGCCGCCTCCTGACTGGCGGCCGAGGTGACGACCTGCTTGATCTCTTCCGCTTTGACCAGTCCCGACAAACCGTCACTGCATAGGATCAGAATGTCGTTTCTTTTCACATCGATCGTCGAAATGACAACCTCGACGGCCTCCTTGATCCCCAGAGCCTGCAGAATCACATTTTTATTTTCATGGCTCTCGGCTTCCTCTTCGGTGATCAAACCGGCATCCAGTAATTTGTTGACCAGGGACTGGTCTTTGGTGATCTGCTTGATCCCGTTGCTGCGGACGAGGTAAGCGCGGCTGTCCCCTACCTGAGCAACAAACAAGGACTCCTGGAACACTCCGGCGGCAGAGCAGGTGGTCCCCATCCCTTTATAGCCGGGGTTGTTCAGGCTCTCCTGATAGATAACTCCGTTGGCGTATTCCACCGCGCTTTTCAGCTGCAGGGCAAAGTTACGTTTGTCCAGTTCCGGGATGGATCGAACGCCTTCCGAGACCTTATGGTACACGTGATTGACGGCCAACTGGCTGGCCACCTCTCCTGCGGCCCCGCCACCCATTCCGTCTGCCACCATGAAAAGGCTGCCGTATCTGCCGACCCGGTGGCGCAGGATCTCCGGCTTTACACCGGTGGTTCGCGCGGAAAGGTCGGCCAGGACAAAATTATCCTCATTATGATCACGAACGATACCGGTGTCGGTGGCTCCAAAGACATTTACGAAACAGGCCGGTATGCTGATCGTAGATTCTAAAGAGGTATCCATGGAGTTCGAATGGTTCATATGATGAATGTCCCTAAATAGCGAATCTTGCTTAGAGTAATTTTACGCGAATTTGAAAGAGCTGGTCCCCGATGATAAAAAAATCTTCCGCTTCCACCTGGACTGGAGCGCGCAGCCGGAGGTACGTTCCTTTGGAACTGTTCATGTCTTCCAGCAGAAAAAAGGTGTTGCGCCGGACGATGCGGGCATGGGGGTTGGAAAGGACCGGATCGTTACGGAAGACAATGTCTCCATCCTCCCGGCCTATGACGGTGCAATCTTCCGTAAGTATGTATTCGTTCCCGTCCTGCCCCCGGCTGAGACGTTTCACCAGACGCGGCTGTTCGATCGATTCGGTACATCCCTGGCCTACCGTCGAATCACCCTGATCCGTTCCCCTGTCGGCCGATCCTGTCTCCGGAAGATCGAAACGGAGTATCTGTTTTCCGACCAGGATCATATCTCCGTCCTGCAGAGGGGTCGGTCGTTTGATACGCAGGTAGGTGCCGTTGGTGCTGGAAAGGTCCTCCAGCAGGATTTGCGACGCTTCCTGCAGGAGACGCAGGTGTCTCTTGGAAAGCATCGGATCGGTAGGGAAAAGGATGTCTCCCAGATAGCGACCAATGACGATTCCGCCCATTTTCAGGGGAAATCCGATATCCACCGTCTCTCCTTCCCGGAAATGAACGACGTAGAGGGACTGTTTTTTCTGATTTTTCAGGACAGAGAGTTCCGGTTTAACCACCACATCGATAGACGCCTTGCAGGGCACCGGACCGCTGGGGAGGCAGGAGTGTCCGCAGTGGCTGCAGAAGGCAGTGGAGCCGGAGATCTCTGCACCACAGGCATCGCATATTTTTTTTCCGGCTTCCGCAGCTTTCAAGACCGGGGTGCGCGGCGCAGTCGGTTCCCGCATGATCTTCCTGGCGGGAGCCGGCGGAGAGGCCGGAGGGGGATTGGTTTCCAGATGGGGAATCGAAAGCAAAGGAGCGGTTTCGGCGAAAATCGGAGACGGAGGTGTGGCTTTGATCTTGGACGAGGAGAGCTCGTCTTTTCTTCCGGGCAGAATCGGCTCGGAGGTGTAATCGGTATCCGTTCCCTTTCCCTCGGACGGCCTTCTTCCCGCATCCGGCACAGGCAGTTCCAGTCTGGTGCCGCAATATTGGCAAAAACTGTACCAGTCTTCGTTTTCCCGGTTGCAAAATGGACAAAATAGCATGAAATGAAATCCTAAATCCGGCCGGCCGGTCTCTTACAGTGGATACAAAATAAGCTATGTTTCCGATCCCTCGCTCCCTCGACGATCGCAGTTCTTTTTCCTGTCTGCAATCGATATTGAAATCTATTATAAGCAATGCCATTTTTAACTGTCAACCCGGCTGGGCGTTGACAAAATGTCGGGCAGGTATTAACATATCGGATTTTTGAAGAATGCACTAAAATACTTTGCCGCCCGGGTCCTGTAACTGGGAAATGCCGGGGATAATCGCTTCCGTATTTGGAAATAGGAAATATTTGCGCAAGGAGTCGCAAGGAGTATTTGTCCATGCCATCACATGAGGAAGTTTTTCAGAAGGTACAAACATGCTTAGTTCAAGCTTTGGGGATTAAACCTGCCGACGTAATCCCGGATGCCGCTCTGGTTGACGATCTCGGTGCCGAATCCATCGATTTTGTGGATATTATCTATCGTCTGGAGAAAAGCTTCGATATCAAGATCCCACGCGGAGAGCTGTTCCCTCAGGATTTATTGCGGAACGCCAACTACGTGAATGCCGGACGACTGACAGCGGCGGGTGCGGAAGAGTTGGCCAAGCGGCTGGATTTCACCTGCATCGCTCCTATCGAACCCGGGCAGGAAGTGGAAAAAGTACTCGGCAAATTATTCACCGTCAGGCTCATCATCGATTTCGTGATCAGCAAATGTTCCCCGGCGACGATCGTAACCGCTTCCTAAAAGGCCGCTCACCCATATCCCCACCCATTCAAGAACACTTCCCAGTCTCCATCGGACCATGACAGATTTTTCCGGACCATCAGCCAAAGGGAAGCGCCGGGTAGTCATCACGGGGTTGGGAATCATCAGCCCCCTGGGTTTGACCGCTGACGATTTCTGGAATCACCTGAAAGACGGCACATCCGGCATCACCCCCATTTCCCAGTTCGATCCGCAAGGGCTGCTGCCGGTCCGCTATGCCGGAGAAGTCAAGGACTTTGCTCCGGAACAGTTCATTCAAAACCGCAAATCCATCAAATTGATGGGGCGCCACATCCAGTTGGCCGTGGCGGCCGCGCGCAATGCCTTCCAGGACTCCCAGCTACAACCGGGCGAATTCCCCGCCGAGCGGCTGGGGGTCAGTTTTGGGGCCGGCATTCTCAATGCCGACCATCATGATTTCAAGGACATCATCAAGATATCTCTCGACGAACAGGGGCACATCGACTATGGCACCTTTGGCCGAGAGGCGGAGCAGCAGGTATTTCCCCTCTGGTTGCTGAAATATATCCCCAACATGGCGGCTTCCCATGTATCGATCATGCTGAACGCCCGGGGACCCAGCAACACCATTACCACCCTGTGTACCTCCTCCTCGCATGCCATTGGAGAGGGGTTCTGGACCATACGCAACGGGCAGGCCGACCTGATGCTCACCGGTGGAACCGATGCGCAAATCACCCCTTTGGGAATGGTCAAGTTTTTAAAGCTGGGTTTATTGACGCCGGAGACGGAGGATCCCAAAACCGCCAGTCGCCCGTTCGATCAATCCCATCAGGGAATGGTCACCGGAGAGGGGGCGGCTTCCCTGCTGCTGGAAGAATACGAACACGCCAGAAAAAGGAACGCTCGTATCTATGGAGAAATTGTAGGCTACGGAGCGTCTACCGATATCTGTCATCCGCTGCTGATATCGCCGGAAGGTGAGGCCACGGAAATGGCCGCCCGCAGCGCCCTCGATGACGCCCAGTATCAACCGGACGACATCGACGGCATCAGCATGAACGGAAATGGAGTGCCCTGTTTCGATATCGCCGAAGCCCGGGCCATGGGGCGATTATTTCAGCGATCTGCCCCCCTACCGGTGACGGCCATCAAATCCATGGTCGGGCACCTTCACGCTGCCTCCGGGGTCGTGGCGTCCATCGCATCGCTTCTATCCATGCAGGAAAGGATGTTGCCGCCGATCCTTAACTTGAAGCGGCCTATTCCCGACTTCGCACCCTTTGCCTATGGCTGCTCCTGCACTCCGTGGAACGGGCAAACAACCCTGGTCAACAACATCAGTATCGGTGGGAACTGCGCATGTCTGGTATTTCGAACCTACAACGCCTAGACGGCAGGAGAAGAGTCGTGATCACCGGCCTGGGAGTCGTTTCCCCGGCAGGACAAACCGTACCGGATTTTTGGTCGGGCCTATTACTCGGACGTTCGGCCATCAAGCCCATTACTTTCTTTCCCGCTGAAACTTTCCCGGCACGAATCGCCGGTTGGGTTCCCGATTTTGTCTTCCCTTCGAACGGATTCGATCCCGGCGATCCGTTCTATCCCGATCGTCGCACCCAGATGGCCATTCTCGCCGCAGATCAGGCCGTACTGGACGCCGGATTGGATTTTGCCAAAGAGAATCCTTATCGTATCGGAACCTATCTGGGAGCCGGGGAAGACAATTGCATCGATCTGGACTCTCTGGCGGAAATGACCAGACGGGCTTATCGTTCCGGGGAATTCTGCGAAACGGAATTTCTTGCCAGCGCTCTGGAGGTCATGAATGCCGCTCAGGCCATCAACTCCGAGGCCGGCTCCTCTACCATGCATCTGGCCAGACGTTTCCGCGTCTGTGGTCCGACTCTCAATTGCCTGACGGCCTGCGCCGCCGGCAGTCAGGCCCTCGGCGAAGCGTTCCGGCGCATTCAACATGGAATAGCCGATATCATGATCAGCGGAGGAGCCCACTCCATGATCCACCCCCTGGACATCATCGGCTTCAGCCTTCTGACCGCCTTATCGATGCGCAACGATCCCGAAAGGACCAGCCGGCCTTTCGATGCCGAGCGTAACGGCTTCGTCATCGGCGAAGGAGCCGGCATCCTCATCCTGGAGGAACTAGGACACGCCCTGCGCCGCGAGGCGCATATCTATGGGGAAATCCTGGGTTATGGCAGTACGGCGGACTCTTACCGCATTACCGATACCCATCCGGAGGCCCGTGGCGCCATCGAAGCCATACGACTTGCCTTGGAGGATGGTGAAGTGGGGCGGGACGAGATCGACTATATCAATGCCCACGGCACTTCCACCATCGACAACGACGCCATGGAGACTCTGGCCATCAAACAGGTGTTCGGCGAGCGCGCTTACCGAATCCCTATCAGCTCGACCAAATCGATCATCGGGCATCTGATCGCCGCCGCCGGAGCCGTGGAAATGGTGGCCACCGTGCTCAGCCTCAATCATAATCAGGCCCATCCGACCATCAACCAGGAAACCCGCGATCCGCAGTGCGATCTGGATTACATTCCCAACACCCCCCGGACCTTTCCCATCCGAAAAGCCCAGTCAAACTCTTTTGGTTTCGGGGGGCAGAATGTATCATTGGTGGTGGGAAAATTCGAATAGAACGGGGCGGCAGGCTGCGGCCTCGGTACGGCTACGTTCTTGACCATTCTTCCGCCGGTCGGTTAGGGGCAAGGGTACATACCGGTTTTGGGATTATTCGTCCATGCAACTGCTGAAATCTTATACTCCACCCCGGATCCAGCCCCAGGTATGTCTTTTTCTCATCCGTCCCTCCAACTACGATGACGAAGGTTATGTCGTAAGGTACCTTCGCGGCATCCTCCCCAGCAACACCTTGGGGTGCCTGTACACCCTCTCGCAAAAGGCGTTGAAAGACGGATCGCTGGGAGATGTGGATCTGCAAATTTCCCTGATCGACGAGATGGTCATGCGGATTCCGGTTCGCCGTTTGCTCCGACTCCACGGCAAAGGGAAAAAAGTGATTGTCTGTTTTGCCGGAGTACAGAGTAACCAGTTTCCCCGAGCCGCGGATTTATCGAAAACGCTTCGCCGGCATGGAATCACCGTCTTGATCGGCGGATTTCATGTCAGCGGGATTTTGGCCTCCGGCCTCCCGGTCCCTCCGGACATACAGAAATTGTTGGATATCGGGGTCACGGTCGTAAAGGGAGAGGTCGAGGATGTCTGGTCGCAACTTCTGGCCGCCGCCATCCGCGGCGATTTGCAGCCGCTCTACTCGTTTCTGGACAGGCGCCCGGAACTCGCCGCGGCTCCGATTCCGCAGATCCCCAAGGCCCATCTGAAATACTTCGTTTCCACCAACTTTGGGGCCATCGATTGCGGCCGCGGATGCCCTTTCCGTTGCAGTTTTTGCAGTGTCATCACCGTTCAGGGCAGGCAAATGCGCTACCGCTCGCCGGAATGCATTACCCAAACCATGCGGCAGAACTATCGCCAGAACGGGACGGCCTTCTATTTTCTCACCGACGATAATTTCTCCCGAAATCGCCACTGGGAGGCGATTTTCGACGGTATGATCCGCCTGAAGGAAGAGGAGGGAATACCTCTTCGCTTTATGATGCAGGCCGATGTCCAATCCTATCGCATACCCGGTTTTGTGGAGAAAGCCAGACGTGCCGGATGCACCCAGGCCTTCATCGGCATCGAAAGCGTCAATCCGCAAAACCTGCAGGCGGTCGGAAAAAACCAGAACAGCCTGGAGGACTACCGGCGACTGATCGATCGTTACCGCCAAGCGGAGATCGCCGTACACGCCGGTTACATACTGGGCCTCCCCTTCGACACACCGGATTCGCTGCAGCGGGACATCCGGTCGCTCATGGACGACATTCCGGTAGATCATGTCTCCTTCTTCATTATGACCCCTTTGCCCGGATCCCAGGATTTCGAGGACCTGCGGCAGACCGGTGCCTTTCTGGAAAAGGATTACAACCAATACGAATATTTCCACGAAACCATGACCTATCCCGGCTTCCCGGAGAAGGGCAGCCTGGTGCGGTCTTGTCTGGAAGCCTGGCACCAATTTTATTCCTTCGCCCACATGCGCAAAATCCTGGAGCGGACACCGGCTTCGCTCTATTGGGACGCGCTGCGAAATTTCATCTGGTATAAAAGTGCGGTGGAGGTCGACGAGCGACATCCCATGATGTCGGGGTATTTCCGCTGTAAGTCGCGACTGGAGATCCGTCCCGGCAAGAAACCGTTGTCTCGAACCGCCTACTTCCGCAAAAGGACCGGGGAAATTCTGCACACCCTGCGAGGATACATGCGTCTGATTTTCGAGATGCAGCTGCTCTGGTTTTGTACCCGTCATCGCCTTTCTCTGCAGAGTGCCGGATCAGGCGAAGAGGCAGGGGAAGTCTCCGGCGACGGGAATTCCGCAAAGGGAAATCAGTGTATTTCGGCGCCAAAGCCCGTCTCCTTATCTCTGCCATCCTGCCCGGCAGAAACGGTCCTGGAGTTTTGGGCCTCGGTACGCCATAACCTGCGAAAGAGACGCTGGCAGCACATTCCCTGGCTCCAGCTTTGCCGGCGGATGTACTGCGATGGCAGGGTCGGGGTTCATTTTGCTTTCGTATGCCTGCGGCAGATGGGCGGATTTTTACGAACCTTTTTACCGGGGACCCGTTTTTAATGGCGCCGCAAAAAGTCCCCTTTTCCGTTATTCCGAGTTTATTGTGTTTTGATTCGAAAGAAGATGCCAGCAGGATGACGGCGCTCCCGGCACTCTTCACGAGATCATCGTTTTTAACCCATATTTTTTTCCAGTGAGGTTTTTTCAGGATGACGGAAGACAAACAGAACATTCTTCTCACCGGGGCCACCGGC
>CAZTVS010000008.1:28403-30216 GCA_964617125.1 uncultured Acidobacteriota bacterium | reverse complement strand
TTTTTTCAGGATGACGGAAGACAAACAGAACATTCTTCTCACCGGGGCCACCGGCACCATCGGCAGCTGGTTGATGCGACATTACAGTACCCAAACGGAAAAACGGGTGTATGTACTGGTCCGCGACAGAGGGCGCCAAAGTGCAGAGATGCGCGTCGCCCGCGCCCTCGGGCTGGAAGACCCTTCCGAGATTCCCTCCGACCGGATCCTCATTCTCCGGGGAGATATCCGCCGGGTCGGATTCGGTCTGGACAAACAGGATTATCATCGGATTGCCGATCAACCCATGATGGTGATCCACGGCGCCGCCACAACCCGATTGGGGGACAGTGAGGAAAACTGCCGCCGGATCAACCTGGAAGGGACGTTGCATGTTCTGGATTATTGCCGGGACCTGAAAAAAAGGGGATTACTCAAGCGGCTCAGTCATGTCAGCACCGCTTATGTTGCCGGAAACCGCCTGAGCACGGCCTTGAAGGAGGACGATCTGCCGGCCAATCCCGATTTTTCCAACCACTATGAACGGAGCAAGTATCTCGCCGAAGTCAGCGTGCGCAAGGAAATCTCCGAGGGGCTTCCGGCGACCATCTTTCGCCCGAGTATCGTAGTCGGCGATTCCACCACCGGACGTCCGTCTTCCTTCAATGTACTCTATCCCTTTACCCGCATTCTGCTCAACGGAGCCCTGAGTCAAGTCCCGGTGGAGATCGACGGGCGGATGAATCTGGTCCCGATCGATTTTGTGGTACGGTGCATCGCCTCCATATCCGAAGCGGACGCCTCCCTGGGGAAGACCTATCATCTGGTCAGCAGGGTTCCCCAGCGTTTCCGCATGTTAATGGATTTACGCTATCGTTACCCGCATTTCGAGCACCTGTTCGCCCGGATCCGACTGGTGGATCCTGCAGCCTTCGATCCGTCACAGCTGAGCGAAGACGAATTGCCCATCTATGAGGGGATATCCTCGTATCTTCCCTATCTGTCGGACCACGTCGATTTCGATACGGCCAACATGGATTCCATCCTGCCCGGAATTGGCGTGACGTGGCCGGAGACGGGGATGCCGTTTTTGTGCAAGCTGTTCGAATACGTAATCCAGGTCGGATATATCCGTACCGATTAGCAGACGACCGGATCAGCGGCCGCTGCCCTTGGCCTGAAGGGCCCTTTCCAGGCCGATCTTCGCCTTTTCCAGAGATGGGTCCAGTTCCAGCGCTCTCTGAAAATGTTCGATGGCTCGATCGAACCGACGGGTCGCCAGGAGGGCAACTCCCATATTGCAATGGATATCGGCGCTCTTGGGGGCAGCGGCAAGAGCCTGGGAAAACAATCCGATGGCCTCATCCAACTTGCCGACCAGGATATAAGCCATCCCCAGGTTGCTGTTCGTGGAAGGGTCATTGGGGTCCACTTCCAGCGCCCGACGATAATACGCAATCCCTTCCTGATACGATTTCCGGCGTACCATTTCCAGGCCCAGATTGTTCAGGGCGACAGGTTGGAAAGGATTCAATCGCAGCGCTTGCCGGTACTGTTCGATGGCCTGTTCTTCCTTACCCATGGCGGTATACAGATCGCCTAGGATGATGTGGGTGTTGGCCGAATCCGGATGGATTTGCAGCGATTTTTCCAGACAGGCAAGGGCTTCCGACCATCGATTTTCTCCCGATTTCATCAGGACCACGCCCAGGGTGTTCAGTAACCTGCTGTCTTCGGGAGATCGGCTGAGGGCCTGGCGACACAGCTGTTCCGCTTTTTCGACCTGCCTGGTATTGATGTAGCCTGCGGCCAGATTGGTGGTGGCGAGGATATT
>CAZTVS010000008.1:0-28303 GCA_964617125.1 uncultured Acidobacteriota bacterium | reverse complement strand
ACGATCAGATACCAGAACCAGCCGGCGGCCAGGTAGGGAGCCTTTTTCCATCGCCAGATCACTCCAGCGGTGATAGCCGCCAGAATGGTCGCAGTCAGGACCGTCTTTCCCAAGGTCAACTCCTGTGCCAGAAAAGGATAAAAGACACTGAGTCGTACCGGCCAGAACATCTTCCAGATGTATTCCCAGTAGGCCAGGATCACATTGGAAAGCCGCATGGACAAGGGGACTGTTTCCAGGGAGCTGACGGCCCCGCCCCACTGTTGATCGAGGAGAGTGAGAAAACCGAACAGCAGGGATAAACCCAGCAGAGGTATTTTCTCCCGAATCAACCGAGAGATGGTCTCCTTGCCGTAAGGAACCTCTGTAACGCTGGATAAAGGAGTGGGAGAGACATTCTCGCCCTCCGGAAGAATGGTCGGTTTTGTATCCCACAGGAACTTCATCCGCTGTAAGGGCCAGAAATCCAGCAGCAGCAGCAGGAGGGGAATCGTGACCAGCATGGATTTGGACAATAAGCCCAGCAGAAAAAACGCGGCGATCCGGAGGTATGTTTTCCAGTCGGGTTTCTCGACGTAACGGATATAAGCCCATAGGGTCAGGAACCAGAACAGGGTGCTCAGCGTGTCCTTACGTTCCGTTGCCCAGGCCACCGATTCGACATGCAAGGGGTGAATGCCGAACAGACAGGCCACAAAGGCACTCCGGCCCGGCTTCCCGGTCATCCGCTGCAGCAGGAAAAACAGCAGCGCGATGTTGACGAGGTGCAGAAACAGATTGGAAAGGTGATGGCCGCGCGGATTCAGACCGAACAGCTCGCAATCCAGCATGAAGGAAATCCAGGTCAGGGGATGAAACGTATAATGCCCTTTTTCATTCTGATTTCCCAGGGTGAAGGCCCAGCGGATGTTTTCCCAGGAAATCCCGGAGATGACATGCGGATTTTCCGTGATGAAGAAGGTGTCGTCGAGGTTGATGAATCCGTTGTATTGCACCGGCCAGAAGGTCATCAAGGTGACCAGAATCACCCCCGCCGCCAGAAGAACGGAGATCATCGGTTGTTTTCCGGATGGTTTCATAGCCGTATTCCTTTCCTGCCATTTCCCTGAGCGAATCGTTATCGAAGCGAAGATTTTAGGGGGATCGCCAAGGAATTGTCAATCGCGACCTGAAAGGAGGGAAATTGGAGACGCGACCCATATATCACGCTCCTTTGGCGGTTTTCTTGGGGTGGCCGGCCTTGTGTGGGTGAACGGTCCGGCCAGAGAATCCGCAGCGTGCGGCAGGACGACCCAATGCACATTATGGAGTGCGGTGCCTCGGCACCGCTTTGTGCAGCAAGCCTCGGCTCGCGGGGGCCGGGCCGCCGAGGTGGCCCGGCGAAAAGCGGCGTCGAGCCGCCGCACTCCAAATCAAGATTGCCGCTCGGGAATAGGATTTGCATCGGTGCCATGAAAAATTAACAAGTTGACCTGCAGACAGATTTTCCCATCGGTTGGATACTATTTATATTCATGGTGCAAGCCATGGCGTCTCGCGCTCGGTCATACGAAAAGCGGCGGATGGATTCTTGGATTGCGGCAACCTGGGCATCGGATTCACCCGTAGACGCTGTG
Organism: uncultured Acidobacteriota bacterium; assembly: GCA_964617125.1. GTDB lineage: Bacteria > Acidobacteriota > UBA6911 > CAINFC01 > CAINFC01 > CAZTVS01. The sequence continues at coordinate 26,687 of CAZTVS010000008.1, read as the reverse complement.
AAACACGAACTGCAGCCGGGCCGAGTCCTACACATCCGATTGGCCGCACGCAGCAGGTTCGGATTCCACATGGCAGACAGCCTATATGCAGACTACCGGAAGTAGCGCCGCTGAAAATTGGGGACTCTACCCATATTTTATGCAGCGTCTGAATCCGTTCTTCGCTCCATTTGGCACTCATAAAGTCTTATGCTGCCACCTTTTTAATCCGTTTAATAATTTTATTCTTGACATTCTATTTACTATGATCTAGCATAGCTCAAGTCAACGTTGAAGAAAAATTATAAAATCGGTCGCCGCCGTTCGTTGACCGACTCGGCCGTAATTTATTCAAGGAGCATTCATGCCTACAAAAAGTCTCGGGGTATCGTCTGCATTCCTGCTAAGGGGACTCACAGTTTTTCTTCTGACTACGACATTGGTTTCAGCCCAGTGGAGTATACAGAAAGGTCCCTACCAGGAATTCGAAAAACCGATTCATATCATTTTTCAGACACTAATTCCCGCTCCCGGTCCGAATGGCGATTATTTCCCGGGACAGGAGATTTCCTCCAATATTTCGACAACGGATCTATTCAACAAATATGGTGTGACCTTCGAATCAACCCCGAATAGCCGACCATCTCTGCTTTGGTTTTGGTTTCAATCAGACTTTTATCCCCGTTTGTATATCAGCAACCAGGCCATCCAAAGCACTTCCGCCAATAAACCAATGGTCATCCGCTTTCGATATCCATTGAAGCGAATCGGGTTAGGATTATTGACAAGGAAGACAAATTCCAACGCTACGTTACGGGGATACACTCCTGCCGGCATTCTACTCGGAGAAAAGACTGACTTTAATTTCCATCCTTCTGATGGAAATTTTCGCGGATACTGCTTTTTTGAAACCAGCGATCCGTCGGGGATTGGAACTTTGATCATAGACTATGGGGCCGCAGAGGAGTCGGAACTGCTTGAAAGCATGACTTTGGAATATCTGAATCCTCATGTTTTCCGAACCTATCTGCCTCAGATCGCAGTGGGAAAGGCCTCCGATTGGGGGATCCAAACCGAGATACTTCTGAATGTCGCTTTATACGCAGGGATGGTCAACGAAGGCGATATTAAGGTGCGATTCTACGACCGGAAAGGGAACCCGATGCCGATGAAGTGGAATGGAGAGTGCAGCGACCTGCTCAGCATGGGCGCCGGGAGAGGTTTTTCTCTGACGCCGCAAGCTTGCCAAACCACCATTCAAATCGGTTGGGCGGTAGTGGAATCCCCGCATCCGGTGACTGCCGGTGCGATCTTTTGGAACGAAAACGCCGGCCTCAAGGAAAAAAGGGCGACGGGTTACAGTTCGGTCGGAGCAGGGCAGGAGCACTCAGCAATTATCCACTATGATCGATCGCAAGGTAGGGATGCCGCCATTGCCATCGCCAATGTTTCCGATCAGGAGAATCGGGTGAAGATAGATTTCTCGAAATTCGATTATTTCAGCTCCGAATGGGGCGTTGTGGGAGACATTACACTGAAACCGAAGGAACAGAGGGCTTTTTTCTTCAGCGAGATGTGTAAGTACTCGACATCTACACAATGTCGAGTCGGCGAAAAGGAGTACGGAAGGTTGATAATCCAAAGCCACGATCCGCATGCCCTGCTGGTCATGGATAGCATCGATGGAACGCTTACCTTCCCGTTGCCGGTCGCCTCGTCTCAGGATTGATGACGTCGCAAAAAATCCCATATTGATTCATTTCTACATTCACTCAGAAAAATTTGGAGTAGGGACACGGCGTGCCGTGCCCTGGCGACCATAGGATGGGGGCTTCCTTTGGGCCCGGCACGCCGTGTCCCTTACAACTGCTGATAATATTTTCTATGACACGGTAAGCGGGGTTCAACCAGCTTCGTCGTTTTCGAAGGTATCGAAATCAACGCCTGTAATATAGCGTTGGATTTTGGCGATGGCGTCGAGGATGTCCTGGATTCGGAAAGCCCAATCTCTAGGCGGCATGGATAGCTTCTCGCAGGATGCGTTCTTTCAGCGCCGGTTTAATGGAATCGCGCATGACCAAATCCACTCTAGACACTCCGAGAATGCTCTCCAGGTAATGCTGGGTGCGGGAGAGATGAAACAATCCCACCGACCGGTTGTCAAACTCCACGAGTAAATCCACATCGCTTGTTGGTGCAGCCTCATTGCGCACCACGGAGCCGAATAAAGCGAGCGATTTTATTCCGAAATCCCGGGCCAGCTTGTCGCGATGTTCGGCGATTATTTTAAGGGCCTGGTTGCGATTCACGGCATTCTCCGGAAATGAATTTTAGGATCTTCCGGCTCTTTCGAGTAGGGTATCGAGAAAGCGTTTGGAGGATTCATAATTTGCCTGCCTTGTAATGATAAATACTCGGCTCGCGGGGGCCGGGCCGCCGAGGTGGCCCGGCGAAAAGCGGCGTCGAGCCGCCGCACTCCAAATCAAGATTGCCGCCCTGGAATAGGATTTGAATCGGTGCCATGAAAAATTAACAAGTTGACCTGCAAACAGATTTCACCATCGGAACGATGGTCCGGTAAAAAGTCTTTATACCATTGCTGTTGCCGGCGGGACGCCGGCGCTCCCAGGATTTTTTACGGCTTTATTGTGAATGGCCGGGTTGTTTTATCCGATGTAATCGAAGAGGGTGCTTGTCATGACGCTGCCCTGGGCATAGAGCGTGGCCTGTTGGGCCGTTTTGCTCATGGTGAGGCTGGTGACCACCTGGGCGACGTCCGCGTCTTCCAGCTTGGAGGTACGGATATTCAGCTGGTCGATCTGATCGGACAGCTCTTCCTGGACTTTTTCCAGCAGATTCAAACGGGCTCCCACCTGAGAACGCATGTTGGTCACGGTTGTTCTGGCATCCTCCAACAGAGGCGCCATCTGATCGAAACTGGGATCTCCGGTCTGAATATTTTCATTTTGTATGGCCGTCGCCATGCGGCGCAGAACCTCGAAGACATCCTGGCTGTTGGAAGGTTCCGGTGCTGGCGTGGGGAGGGTACCGGTAGGATAGATGTCCGTATGGAAGGCATTCAGGCCGGAGATCATATCCTGGATTTCCAGCTGATTGTCCACCGGAACCTGGCGGGCATTGTCGTCCCCCCGGAAAACGACATAGCTGGTGGCCGGATCCGGATCGGGATTGGTCGGATCGTTGGGATCGAGGTAGACATACGGTTTGGTGTCGCTCTGGGCGCCGGAAAAGAGATAAACTCCCTGGTAAGAGGTGTTCGCCAGCGCCATGATCTGATCCCTGATATCCAGAATGGATTTGGCATTGGTTTGCATCTGTTCCGAGCTGAGCAGACCGGAAGCGGACTGGTTGGCCAGCTGCTGGGCCTGATATAACAGTTGGGTAACATTGCTTAAAATCGTATCGGTATAATTGAGGGTGGCCGTGGCCCGATCGACATTTTTGCTGAACATGCCCAGGTAAGCCGCCTGCCGCTTGATGGCATGGGCCTCGGATGCATCCATCGGATCGTCGGAATCCTTGTTCAGTCTTTTTCCGGAGGCCAATTCTCCCTGCAGTCTATCGATGGCCGTACCATGTCTTTCCAGGTGAAAAAGACTGGTGAGTGAGGTGGCGTTATCTGTGACTCTCATGATTACCCTACCATATTTAATAATTCATCGGTCAGCGAATTGATGATATTGAAAAAGCGGGAAGAGGACTGAAAGGCTTTTTGATAGCGGATGACATCCGCGGCCTCTTCGTCCAGGGAGACTCCCGATACTGATTCTCTTTGCCGCTCCAGTTGCAACAACATGGCCTGCTGACTCTCCAGTGCACTCTCCGTATTGGTGACTTTATTGGCGATGTTGGTCGTCATCGTCAGGAGAAAATTCCCATACGTCAAGTTGTTCAAGGCCGCCGGAATGGGCGATGTCGCCGGCAATTTGTTGGAAATCTCGAAGAGGGCCTTGACGTTGGTATTGTCCCCGATGCCGGCCGATACGCCGGCGGTGGTACCCTCGCCGGCCGCGGCTATCAACGCGGGATCCTGGATCGATACGCGAAAATCCGTTGCCTGAAAGGAACCGGAGGCAGGCGCAAAGAAGGCGGTACCGGCGTTCCCGTTCAGGTCATATCCCTGTGCATGTACGGCATTGAAACGGTCCCGCAGATCCTGGACGAATAAATCCAGATTGGCGGTCACGCCGTTCAACATGTCCGCCTGAAAGTCCAGTTGGGCCCCGATTTTTCCGCTCTCTCTGGACCGCATCTCCTGCGTGATATCTTCCCCGTCCAGGAGAATGGTCGTTATCCCCTGAGAACCGGTGGAAGAGATTCCGGTGCTGATCTGCTTGAAGCCCGCTTCGGTAACCAGGGCGCGTCCTGTGGCGGTGGAAACCAGAGTACCGCCATTGGGGGCATCGTAATAGCTGATGTCCATCAGCTTCCCCAGTTCCTGCAGGGCCAGATTCCTGCGATCCCGCAGTCCGCCGGCGTCCAGGCCGCCATTTTCGATGGGGATGATCTGTTTGTTCAGGCCGTCGATTTCTTCCATCAGGCGATTGGCTTCCGCCACCATAGTCTGAATATTGGTGTCGGCCAGATCTTTGAGTTCCAGAACATCGGCCGCCCTGGTCCGAATATCGGTGGCCAGGATGTCCGCCTTGAGAAGCACATTCTGCCGCAGGGAAGTATTGGAGGGGTCGGCTGAAAGCTGCATCAGGCTGCCGAAAAATTCAGTCAGCGAAGTCTGCAGACCGGTCCCCTGGGATTCATCGAAGATTTGTTCGAGCTGGCTCAGACTGGAGGAAAGGGTTTCATAATAGCCCGTCTGGCATTGTTCTCTGGCCAGGCGGATTTCGATGTACTTATCCCGGAGTGTCTGGATTTCCGAAACGCTGGCGCCCTGCCCATAGATGAGATTGCCGAGGCGGACCGGATCGTTCTCCGTGATATGGGCACGTTGCCTGGCATACCCTTCGGTATTAACGTTGGCAATATTGTTCTTGACGACTTCCAGAGCCTGCTGCTGGGTTTGCAGGGCTTGACTGCTGTAAGTCAAGATGGAAAATAATCCACCCATACCTCATCCTCCGTAATTACCCCCGGTAATGCAGAGTCTTGCTGACGACTGTCCGTCCGTTGCGAATCGGCTGTGTGTAGACGACGTTTTGCCGGGCTTGGTTTAACATAGCGACTCCACGAACTAAAATAAGCAAATTCTGAGCCAAAAGATTCTGCGTTCGCGAGAGGCGTTTTACCTGACCGGTCATCTCCTGGATTTTTTCGCTGAAGGATGTGGTCGCGGAGGCATCCGGCTTCGCTTCTTCCCATTGGCGAAGGGTGGAAAAGCCGTTCATCCGTAGTTTTCGCCGGAGTTCACTGAGGGTGGAGGAAATTTTTTGCGAGTAGATTTCCAAATCCCTGGGGATATCAGTCAACTGCTCATAGCGGGAATCGATCCACAGGGACTGGTTCTTTTCCAGGTAGTGGAGCAGTTCGGAAATCTGCTGACAAAGGAGAGAGGGAGCTCTCCCCACAGAGTAATTGGGGCTGTTCATATGGGTTCCAAAAATAAAAAATCAGAGTGTCACGTCAATGACATGCCGGAATTCCGTTGGTTCCTCTTCCTGGGAACCGTTTTGGTTCGCGGACCGGCGCTTTTTCCGCCGCTCCCGCTCGTTGCTTCCGGCATCGACCATGTTCTGCTTCAGGGAATCCCCGCAATCGGTCCTCTCGATTACTAATTCCCTTCGCCATTCCATTGGCTGCAGGCCTTCCATGGCACTCTTGAACCCCGCTGCCCCCGTGGGGGAATAAGGAGAAAACCTAGGTAACCAGGTTTAAGAGATCGCCCTTGGACATGATGGTCCCAGCCAATTGCTGTGCATCGACGCGGTAAGTCCCTTCGTCCATCTGTCGTTTGATCTCCTGGACCTTGTCGAGCCGAACATCGGGTATCTGGCTGGCAATATTTAGATATTGCTTCATTTCCCGGCTGGTGGCCGACAGGTTCACTTGATCCGACTGGGAACTGCCCGCATCTTGCTCCAGAACCCTATTCCCGCCGGCAGCCGCAACCGCGGTCTGGTCCAGACGGGTAGTAGATCCCGAAGTGCCGATTTGATCCAGTCTTGTCGTTGTGTAGATCTCATTCACCTTCATAAGTTTTCATCCTTGTCTGTCTCGCTCCGGCCCCAACAACAGACCGAAAGCGATTCAACTCTTGGCTGTAACCGGAAAAAGATTGCATTATCCATTCCGGAAAATCAACCAAATCTCTAATGACACTCTACATATCGGACAAGACGCGCCCAGACTTTAATTCCTCCAACGATATTTCTTGCTTCCGTAAATCCCGGGATTTTTTCTGTGCCCCCTCCATGGCTTTCACCTTCTCCTGTATCATCTCTTCAATGCCGAGATGGGCAGAGCTACTGATGGCACGAGCCAGCTGCTGGTACATCAAGTCGTAATAAGTCTCTTTCCCCAGGGTTTCTCCTCCGAGAAAACTTTCCCCCTCTTCCTCTTCTTCTTCCACCATCTTTCGCATGCTCTGGATCATGGTTTCCACCAGGATCGCCTCGAACTCCCGGGCCGCTTCCTGCAGTTTTTTATCGGATGGGTCCACAAGGGCCGCCACACCATTCCGTTGCGACAGGCGGTCGATAGGAATCGCGTCCATGGTCATGATCTTCCTTTCGAATGTATCGTCCCGTCTATTAAATGATTTCCAGATCGGCAGCCAGAGCACCGGCCTGTTTGATGGCTTGAAAGATGGCGATGATATCCCTGGGAGTCGCACCGATGGTATTGAGGGCACGAATGATATCGTCGACTTCCGCCCCCTCTTTCAGCTGGATCGTTTTCCCCAGGGATTCCTTGACGGTAGTGGTTTCCGAAGGGACAACTGTGGTTTCGCCGACCCGGGACATCACGCCCGGTTGAGAAACCTGCAGCTCGGTTTGTACCTGCACCGTCAGATTTCCATGAATGATGGAAACGGCCGACAACTTGACATCACGCCCCATTACCACCGTGCCGGTTTTTTCATTCAACACCACCCGTGCCCGGGCATCGGTCATCAGCTTCAGATTCTCCATTTCCGAGATAAAGGAAACCACGCCGGACTTCTGTTCCTGCGGGATGGTGACCTGAACGGTTCTGCTGTCGATGGCCTGGGCTATCCCGCCTTTAAACTTTTCGTTGATGGAATCGGCCATTCGTCGTGCCGTGGAAAAATCGTCCTGACTCAACACATAGGTCAACGTTCCTTGTCCCGCGATCACCGTCGGAGGTTCTCTCTCGATAAGCCCTCCCTGCGGTATTCGTCCTGCCGTCGGGTGGTTGCTCTGCACCCGGCTCATTCCGCCGGCCGTAAAACCGGCGATCACGATCGGTCCCTGAGCTACGGCATAAGTCTGTCCATCGGCCGCTTTGAGTGCCGTCATGAGCAGAGTTCCGCCTTGAAGGCTTTGGGCATCCCCCATGGAAGATACGGTCACGTCCAGAGGCGAGCCGGTCCGGGAAAAGGGAGGCAGGGTGGCCGTAACCATGACCGCCGCGATATTGTTTACCTTGATCGCAGTCGGATCGATTGTAAGACCTTGTTTTTGCAGTAAGTTGGCCAGGGTTTGGGTGGTGAAGATGGTCTGACGCCGGTCACCGGTCCCATTCAGCCCCACCACCAATCCGTACCCCATCAGAGGGTTGTCACGTACCCCCTGAAGACGGGCAATATCTTTGATCCGGGCATCGGCTGCCGGAAGGACACCACTGCACACTGTCCATAACAGTATGCCGATCAAACAACCGGCCATCGTGCCTGTCTTTCCGTTCCTATGCATGGTCATTCCTTTTTTATTCGCCCACTCAGATTTCACAAAGCAATTTCAACGCCAAAGCGGATGGCGGAAAGATCAGAAGGGAAGAATGCCTCGTAAAAGTCTGTACAGCCACCCGGGTTTCATGTGATCGGTCACCACTCCTTTGCCCTGCAGTTTCACGTCCAGATAAGCAATGGAGGCACTGGCGATGGTGTTGATCTGGGAAATATCGGAAGGTCGTATCACTCCCGCCATGGTCAATGTCTGGTTCTCGTTGTTGATGCGGATGTCCCGGCTGGCTTCGATGACCATATTTCCATTGGGCAGAACTTCTTTGACCACGGCGGAGATATTGGTTGTCAGGGTAGTCTGCCGGGTCGTGTTTCCTTGTCCGCTGAAGTTGGAACTGCCCTTGGCGTCAAGCAGGGTCGGCAATTCCTTTACCTTGGCCCCGAAAAAGTTGGGAATTTGTACCCCTTGATCGGAGCTCCGCTGACCGGTCGTGGCCGCCGTTGCCACCGCATTGGTGCTTTCGTTGACGACGATGGTGACTACATCACCGGCAAATCTGGCTCTTGGGTCGGAAAGGACATAGGCAGCACGTTCGTTCCATAAGGATCCGGGACCGGCCGTGACTTGCGAGCCCTCCAGACGGGCCACCTTCAGATATTCCTCCAGTCTCGCTGCGGTGTTCGTAGATGTATTCTTTTCCTTGCCCTTGGCCGATAAGCGTATCGGAGAAAGACAAAGTACGATCATCATGCCGATCGGTATGAGGATCCTGAGTCGACCGTTCATATCTGCTCCTTTGTCATAGGTTGATTTCCGCTTTTTGCTTTCCGCTTACCCTGCCGATCATAGAACGCTTGCTGGATGTCTGTATCAAGCGTATTTTCTGGCCCTGCACCCCGGACTGTTCGGCAACCGCAGTCGTTTGTACGCTGAATCCCTTGCCCTGAACGACCACCTGCACCAGATCGCCTTTTTCGATCATACGCTCCGGCAGCAGTATGGATTCGCGGATCAATTCACCCGATGGAACCGGCTGGCGCAGGCGCATTCCCGCAAGCGAGCGTTGTTCCAAGGGGAGATCGAAGGGGAATCCTCGACGGACTTTCCGGACCCATTCGATGTCCTGTTCTTCCAGGCGTACCCCCATGGGCAGATCGCGAACGGCCGCAGGCGCACATCCTTCCCAGCTCATCTCTGTCCGCACCAGGATCGTCCGATATTTCTTCCCGTTCTGAAACAGCTGGATCGTCACCATCCCGTCCGGTTTTCCTTTATAGTGTCGGAAATCCGGCTGCATGGCCGTTCCGTTGGGAGGGACCAGAACCCGACCCTGTATGCTGACTTTCAGGCTTTCCAGGCGGAACTGATCGGCCGGGAACATCTTCGACAACTCCAGGCGAATACTGTCCGCAACCCATTCCGGATGGAGCGGTACCATGATGGCCCTGACCCGAACCGACTCGGCGCCATCCAAAACAGCGCCATTCTCTTCGGAAAATCCCGCTTTTCGCAGCATTCTTTGGATCTCCGCTCGGGTGATGATACGATCGATTTCCGGTGCCGGCGAAAACCCCAGAGCGAGATTGGAGAGGACCGTTTTTTGTGTCTCCTCTGCGGAAATGGTTGCAATCTCGCCCAGCAGGATCTGACGCCCGGCCGTTCGCGCCTGGGAACGGAGCGTGATGCGCGTTTCGGCAGAGAGATCCGCCAGGAATCCGCCAAGACAGATCCAGAAACCAATCCAGAGGGATATTTGTCGTTTATCGCACCACATTGTTGGCTATGGACACCATCTCGTCGGCTGTTCTCAGTACTTTGGAACTGGATTCATACGCGCGCTGGCTGATAATCATTCCGACCATCTCTTCCACGATGTTGACGTTGGACTGCTCCAGGAAAAACTGCATCAGGGATCCGCGCCCTTCTTCTCCGGGTTTGCCGACAAGCGGGTCTCCGGAGGCATCGGTGGGAAGGAACAGGTTTTTCCCGATGGCATTCAAGCCGGCCGGGTTTTGAAACGTGGCCACTTCCAGATTCCCGACCTGCTGGGCACTGGTCTGGTTGGGCTGGGTCACGGAAACCGTCCCGTCTGTGCTGATGGTGATCGAAAGGGCGTCATTAGGGATGGTGATCTGGGGCTCTGTCGGATTTCCGTCAACTGTGACCAGATTTCCTTCCCGATCCAGATGAAAGGATCCTGCCCGGGTGTAGGCCACTTCGCCTGTAGGCAATTTAATGGGAAAGAATCCGCTCCCCTGAATCACGATATCGAGAGGATTTCCGGTCTCCGTGTAATCCCCCTGAAGGAAGATTACCTCCGCCGAGGTGGCTTTGGTCCCCAAACCCACCTGCAAGCCGATGGCATACTGGGTCTGAGTGGACGCGGAGGTCCCGGCCGTAAGGAGGTTCTGATACAACAGGTCCTCGAATAGACCACGTCGTTTCTTGTAACCGGCGGTGTTCACGTTGGCTATGTTGTTGGAAATGATCTCGATATTGGTCTGCTGGGCTTCCATGCCGGTTGCCGCGCTGTATAGGGCACGAATCATAGGCTTCCTCCTTACTAATTATTTTCCGCTCAGCGGTTGGTATTATCGATCAACCTCTGGGTCATATCGTTCATGGAGAGTTGAATGGCTTTCTGCATGGCCTCGAACTGACGTTTGGTTTCCAGCAGTTCGGCCATCAAACGCACCGGATTGATATTGGAGTTTTCCAGCGCTCCCTGCTTCAGATTGGGATTGACGGCCGCCGTCTCCGGTTCATTAACATCCGTAAGCGCGAACCGGGTGTTTCCCTCCTTGGTGAGCTTTTTCCGGTCCTGGAAGTCGACAATCTTCAGCCTATCGACCTGGATGCCGTCGACAGTCAGATTACCGACATCGTCGATGGTGAGGGTCCCTTGCGGTAGAGTGATCGGCTGCCCCTGTTCGCTCAACACAGGAAAGCCATCAAAAGACAAGAGTTGTCCGGCGGAATTCACCTGGAAATTTCCCTGCCTGGTATAGCGGTTGCCCTGTGGAGTCTGAATGACGAAGAAACCCTGTCCGCCGAGCGCCAGATTCAAAGGGTTACCTGTCTCGGTAATGGCACCGGGGGAAAAATCGGTGACCTCCCGCTGCCGGGTCACCGGTATGCCTGTCACATCCGAGGCTTTGTCGGCTTCGGGTATGTTCTTGGTATCATAACGTATGATCTCTTCGAAGATACGATCGGCCTTGAATCCTACCGTACTGGCATTGGCCAGATTGTTCGAGAGTGCGGTCAATTCGGCAAATCTTGCCGACACGGCCGCATAACTTTGATAGAGTAACGGATACATATTTCACCTTCTCCACAGGAAATGAAAGCATCCCATGTGCCAATCGGTTCCATTCCCGATTTCCCTACATCCGGAATCCTGGGACAAAGGTTACGCTCCGCTTGTCCTGGACTGATAGGTTGCCGGGCCATCGGCCCTTCCTCTTGAAGTACGAGACGGCACACGGAAGAGGCAGGCAGGCACCTTTTACACTGCCGGAGGAAAAATTTTCCCCATCTTTCTATTTTATTGATTTCTATTGACATATAGGGAGTTATGCTGGTATCTTGTTTTCCCTATTTCAAATTGGATGGGAGGTGTTTTATCGTTGGCTGAGGTCCTTCTTCAAGATGGAGAGAGCCTGGAGAGCGCATTGCGTCGTTTCAAGCGCAAAGTTCAGCAGGAAGACATTATCAAAGATGTAAAAAAGCACGCTTTTTACATGAAGCCTGGTGAAAAAAAACGTATCAAGCAGGCTTTGGCGCGGAAGAGATTGCGCAAAAAAATGTACTATCAATCCTTGCACTGACCCTGCATACGCAGGCGGTCGAAATGCAATCAGGAATACCAACCCATCCCTGATGCGAAGCAACAGTTTTTCATCGCTACCGATTTTTCCTTTCTCCAGAAACGGAATCGGTAGCGTTTTTATTTTCATCCGCATGGTACTGGAAGGGAACAATTTATGGCACTGCCGGTTCCGGACATCATCCGCAAAAAACGCGATGGGGGAAGACTCTCTTCGGAGGAGATCCGTAATCTCATTACCGAATACCTGAAGGGATCGATCCCCGATTATCAGATTTCCGCCCTGTTGATGGCCATCCTTTTTCGAGGCATGGACAAGGAGGAAACCGGGGACCTGACTCGCTGCATGATGAATTCCGGAGAGGTCCTGCATTTTGATCACCTCCCGGAAGGCAAGGTGGACAAGCACAGTACCGGAGGCATCGGCGACAAGACATCGCTGATCATTGCACCGGCGGTCGCCGCGTGCGGACTGAGGGTGCCTATGATTTCCGGCCGCGGGCTGGGCATCACCGGCGGCACACTGGATAAACTGGAGTCCATCCCTGGATTCCAGGTACGCCTTTCTTCCGACAGAATCACGCAATTGATCGAACAGCTCGGCCTGGCGCTCGTGGGACAAACCGACAGTCTGGTTCCGGCAGATAAAAAGCTGTACGCCCTCCGCGATGTGACCGCCACCGTAGAGAGTATCCCCCTGATCGTCTCCAGCATCATGAGTAAAAAACTGGCAGAAGGGATCGATGCCCTGGTACTGGATGTCAAGGTCGGCCTGGGAGCCTTCATGAAAACCATGGAACAGGCTAAGGCGCTGGCTGAAGCCCTGGTGGAGACCGGATGTTCCATGGGAAAACGTATGGCCGCACTTCTCACCGATATGGATCAACCTCTGGGAAGAAAAGTCGGTAACGCCCTGGAAATCGAGGAGGTCGTCGAAGTCCTGAAGGGAGGCGGCCCGGAGGACCTGAAGGAACTTTGCCGAATTCTCGCCGCCTATATGCTATGGCTAGGAGGTGCAGCCGCCGATTGCCAACAGGGTATCGCTCTCTACGATAGGGCCATTGCCGATGGCAGGGCGCTGGAAAGGTTCCGCGATCTGGTCGCGGCCCAAGGAGGAGATGCACGCACCATCGATCATCCGGATATGCTGCCACAAGCGAAAGAGAGAATCGTCATTTCCAGTCCGGATTCCGGATATGTCGGCTCGATACACGCCGGACAGATCGGCTGGGCTGCCGTCCTGCTCGGCGCCGGACGCATGACCGTAGAATCCACCATCGATCCTTCTGCAGGAATCGTTTTCCACCGCAAGACCGGGGACAGGGTGCAAAAAAACGATCCCCTGTGTGAGCTGCGTTTTGGCCCGAAAGCCTCCCGCGCCGAGGCCGAGTGCCTGATTCGCGATGCCATACGCATCACCGCGGAAGCCCCTGCCCCCAAACCTTTGATCCTGGAAAGAATCGAGAGGCCCTGACCTCTTTACCGGATGATCAGTTTTTTCAGGAACGGAGTGAAACCGGTCAGGTAAACACTCAAGGCGTCCGGTTTGGGCAAGCTCATACGGATCTGCGTATAGCTGTGCTCGGCCAGTCCGGGTCCGAATTCTATCGTCTGATCGCCATAGGTGTAGGTTCCCATGCCGCTCTCCAGAAGAAACGCATCGGGCATGCCCTTCACCGGCACCACACCCTGTAGTTTTCCGCCGCGGCGAAAATGCAGGCTTATGGCTACGGGAACCTGGTCACACCCCTGGATACTGAACTCGAATTGGAATTCCCCTTTCGCTTCCCGGATCGTTACCCTTGCGTCTGAATTCTGTACCTCGCTCCGCGCACGCCTGCTGTTGTCCATTTTACGCCAGATTCCATCCGGGCTGCGATACTCCTTGGCGATCGGCTGATAATACCAACCCTCCATCGATTGTCGCAGCACTAAGGTGTTGTCTTGCATCTCCAATGTGGGAGACAGAAATTGGCCCTTGCCGAAGAATGCATGGGCCATGCGGATCGACTCCAGGGCGGCACTCCCTTTGTGAAAAGAGAAGAAGTTGGCATATTTCGCCAGAATGGTGGCGCTGGATGCCCCGCGACGAATGCGGATCAGTTCCGAGTGCGGAAAATGCTTCACAAAATCGGTAGGCAAAGGAAGGCTTGGCGGCAGGGAACCGAGTATTTCCGGTTGCACCTGGAATTGAGTCAGATGGGCGGCTATTCCATTTCCAAGCTTATCTTCGATCAGACGGGCGGCGGCCGCAAAGCGCCCGTTCCGGTCCCGCATGGCCAGGGTCCTGTAGGGGATGTAGTATCCGACCAGCGTCCCCCGTGTATACTGGTCCTGACGATGGGAGGCTTCCGTAACCACCTCTCCATCCGCATGCAGATAGTAGAGGTTCATCTCCAGGTTTCGCCGGATGGGATCGAGAAGTTCCGGCTTCTGCAGAATGTTGGCCACCGTCAGGAGGACTCGGTCGACATGAGGAGAGTAAATCGATGTACTCCGCTCGGTATATTGCCCGTCAGGATCGATATCGATACCTTCTCCCAGCCAGTCCTCGATCCGGTCCACCAGGCGCTTGTCCGGATAGAGACTGTGTAATAGGGCCAAAGCTCCGCAGACCACCCAGCGATGGTTCGGCGTATGTACCCCGCCTACGCGAAGGGCCTCCGCCGCCTTGGTCATAAAACGGTCCAGATCGGCCCGTAAAGGCTGAAGCTCTTCGGAACCGTCCTGGCGAAGCAGGGCGACGAGATAACTGAGCGGCTCCACCACAAAGGCGGTGTCGGGGGTGGAATGAAAGTTGGTGATATAAAGATTGATCGTTCCATCCTGGTTTTGGGCCGCCAGCAGAAAACGCACGGCCTGTTGCAGCCGGGGCAGCAACTCCTTGCGATGATACCAGGAGGACTCCGGTGTGCAATATACGGTTCCTGCCATCTTGAGCAGACCGGCCGTTCCACCCGCCGTGTGGATCCCGAATTCGTCGATATGTCCTCCGAGCATTTTATGTCCGGCACGCTGCTCCTGTTGTGCCAGATACCGGGGCAGAACTTCATCGCTGGCCTTGACAGCCCGCAGGTACAATTCATGTTCCGGCGCCTTCCACTCCTTCCTCCTGGCGGCAGGAGCGGCTTTTTCCTGTCCGAAGACGGGAGTCATACACAGTAGCCCGGCTGTATTCAAGAATTCTCTTCGCTCTCTATTCATGCTTGCTTTTTTTCCTCTTTTCCGGTCTTGCCGGACGGCATACCGGACCAAACGGTCATCCGCTGTCTTGGGGGAGACGAAATCGTGACCGCAATCTGTTCCGCCATACTCCTGTTGGAATCTCCCTTCCCCAAACAGAAGGATAATGGCATAATAAGTGATTTCCGGACGAGAATCATGAACCATTTTCCCTATAAAAAGCAAGGAGTACAACTATCATGAAACAGTGTGACATCGGTTTGATCGGTTTGGCCGTCATGGGCGAGAACCTGGTTCTCAACATGGCCAACCACGGTTTTTCCGTCGCGGTTTTCAACCGTACGGTCAGTAAAGTGGACGATTTTATCTCCAAGCGTGTGACAGGACAGGATATCGTGGGATGCCACAGTATTCAGGAGCTGGTTGCCAGCCTGAAAACTCCCCGCAAGGTCATGCTGATGGTGAAAGCCGGTACCGCTGTGGATGATTTCATTGAAATGTTGCTGCCCCATCTGGAACAGGGCGATATCATCATCGACGGCGGCAACAGCCATTTTCCGGACACCATCCGTCGGACCAAATATCTGGAATCCAAAGGATTTCTATTTATCGGGACTGGTGTCTCCGGAGGCGAAGAGGGGGCTTTAAAGGGACCCTCGATCATGCCGGGCGGTTCGCATGCGGCATGGCCTCATGTAAAACCCATCTTTCAGGCCATTGCCGCCAAAGTGCCCGACGGTTCTCCCTGTTGCGAATGGGTCGGCAATGACGGTGCCGGTCATTTCGTCAAGATGGTTCACAACGGTATCGAGTATGGCGATATGCAGATGATCTGCGAGGCCTACTGGATCATGAATCAGGTACTCGGGCTGAGTGCAGAAGAGATGCACCAGGTATTTACCGAATGGAACCAGGGAGAACTGGACAGTTACCTCATCGAAATCACTCGTGACATCCTGGGGAAAAAGGATCCCGAAACCGGTAAAGCCATTGTCGATGTCATTCTCGATACCGCCGGTCAGAAAGGGACCGGGAAATGGACCAGTGCGGCGGCTCTGGACCTGGGCATCCCTGCCCCTACCGTGGCGGAAGCGGTATTTTCCCGAACCATGAGTGCCATCAAGGAAGAACGGGTGGCCGCCTCCAAGATATTGCGTGGCCCCAAACCGAGTTTTAAAGGAGACAAGAAAAAGTTTGTGGAAATGATCCGCAAGGCCCTCTATGCTTCCAAGATATGTTCTTACGCCCAGGGCTATCAGATCATGGCTGCCGCCGCCAAGGAGTACCATTGGGATCTGAAATTCGGTGAGATCGCCCTCATGTGGCGTAACGGCTGCATTATCCGGGCCCATTTCCTGGGCCGTATCAAAGAGGCTTTCGATCGCGATCCGAACCTGCCCAACCTGTTGCTCGATCCCTATTTTAAAAAGGTCGTCGAGAAAAACCAGAGTGCCTGGCGCAAAGTTGTCTGCAAGGCCATCGGTGAAGGACTGCCTGCCATGGCCTTCAGCAGCGCTCTGGCCTATTTTGACGGTTACCGCAGCGCCAATCTTCCGGCCAATCTGTTACAGGCACAACGGGATTATTTCGGTGCCCACACCTATGAACGCGTAGATAAGCCACGCGGTCAGTTCTTCCATACGGAATGGCTGAAATAAAAGCCGGCACGTAAAACCTGACAGGGCGACCGGCACGGTCGCCCTTTTTCGTTGGAGCAAATCATATGGTTATTGGTAATGGATTTACAGATCGGATGTTGACGGAAAATGAGATTCGTCAGCTGTGCTCCGATGCTCTCGGTCCCAAGCCGATCGACGGGAAACGCGTCTTGTGCATCCTGCCGGATCATTCCCGCACAGCCCCCATCGATATCATGTTTCGAACGGTCTATGCCTTGGCCGCTCCCCGGGTGCAGCTTCTGGATTTTTTGATCGCTCTGGGAACTCATCCGCCGATGAGCGATGAAGCCATCAACCATCGCGTCGGTATTACCCAGGCGGAAAGGGCTACGCGTTATCCAAAGGCCAGATTCTTCAACCATTACTGGAAAGATCCGCAGACATTGTGCAAGATCGGCACCATTACCGCCGATGAAGTGGGCAAAATCTCCGGGGGGCTGTTGCGGCAGGGAGCGGATGTAACCATCAACAAGATGGTTTTCGATTACGACCTGATCCTGATTATCGGACCGACTTTCCCCCACGAAGTTGTCGGCTTTTCCGGAGGCAACAAGTATCTCTTCCCAGGTATAGCCGGACAGGAGATCATCGATCTTTTCCATTGGCTGGGGGCCCTGATCACCAATCCCGCCATTATCGGCGTGAAGTACACTCCGGTCCGGGCCGTGGTCGACCGGGTTTCGGCCATGCTTTCCGTCGAACGCATGTGCATGAGCCTGGTAGTGAAAGGGGAAGATCTGGCAGGACTTTACATCGGAACTCCGGAAGAGGCCTGGTCTGCGGCCTCCGATCTGTCCGACAAGCTTCACATAACCTATAAAGAAAAACCCTTCCGCCAGGTTTTGTCCTGTGCCCCGAAGATGTACGATGACCTTTGGACCGGCGGCAAGTGCATGTATAAACTGGAGCCGGTGGTCGCCGACCAGGGAGAGCTGATCATATACGCACCGCACATCCGGGAGGTCTCCGTCACCCATGGAGCGATCATCGAAAAGATCGGTTATCACGTCCGTGATTACTTCGTGAAGCAGATGGATAGGTTCCTGGACATCCCGCGAGGTGTTATGGCTCATTCGACCCATGTTCGCGGTATTGGAACCTATGAAAACGGGGTGGAAAAACCGCGTGTTCAGGTTATCCTGGCAACCGGTATCCCGGAAGAAACCTGCCGGCGCATCAACATGGGCTATCGCGACCCGGCAACCATCGACATCGACAGCTTCCGCAACCGGGAAGATGAAGGCATCCTCTATGTGGCCAAAGCCGGAGAAATGCTCTATCGCCTGAAATAAAAAACGGGACACCCACTCAAGAAAATTCGGGACACCCACTCATGCGAAAATAGTGGGTGTCCCAAACATGCCATATCCCATAACTCCCATCCTTCAAACATCACAAAAAGTCCATGTGGGAAGGGTTGCTTTTAGGTTTATCCAACGGCATTGCCTGCTTGACGACATGCTCCCAGGTATTGCTTCCTCTGCTGCTCGGAGAAGGTAAGGATACTCGCCACAATACCGGGATGGTACTTCAGTTTCTCGGCGGACGCCTTCTGGGGTATCTCCTCTTTGCCATTTTGGCCTGGACCGGCAGCCGGTGGGTCCACCCCCTTACGGAAAACCCTCTCCTGTACGGCCTGTTGTACGTTTTACTCGGGATCATGATGTTCGCCTACGGTTTTCTCTACCAGGCTAAATCCTGCGGTCTGCAGCGACCGGCAAGAGGAATGTCCTCCCGCATCCGGCAACGGATGCAGCTCTTTCCTTTCGGCCTGGGACTTGTTCTTGGGGTAAATCTGTGTCCCCCTTTTTTGGCTGCTTTTGCCGTTGCCACCCGCTATACCCATTTTTACCAAACGGTGATATTCTTCTTTGCGTTCTTTCTCGGGACTTCCGCTTTCTTTCTGCCGTTGCCCCTGATCGGATTTATGCGGAAACGTGAAACCGGTCGTCTGATTGGGAAATTTGCGTCAGGTATCGTCGGCGTATTTTATCTATATTCCGGCGTGATCATGATCTACGGAGGACTTGTCGTATGAACACTCCCGACTCGGCGGTCCATCGCCCGCCGACAGACAAAAGTTGGGGAAAAGCCATTCTTTGGTCACTGCCCATGTGGGCGATATCCAACCTGATGCTTCTAGGAGGAGGTCTGCCCAGGGACATTCTTCATCTCGTTCCTCTTGTCTTCACCATCCTGTTCGCCAATATCCTTTTCCTGCTGATGATGCGAACCGGTAAAACCGACCGCTATCGTGCCGTCTTTTTCATCCTCATGGCCGTTTGTTTTATCGTCAGCTTTCTTTCGCATTACATGGAATCCAGAGGAAGCATTTCGCTTTCCGACGCGGAGCTGATCAAAGGCAGGACCCCTTTCTGCCATATGGTGATACCGCAGACCGCCCTGGTTACCGCATTCACTCAGACGATCATCTTCCCCGGATCCATGCTGGGAACCTATGCCTCCATTGCCTCCATGCTGGTCCTATGGATCGGAGCCTCCCTGGCTCTTGGAAGGGGCTTTTGCAGCTGGACCTGCTTTTTCGGCGGGCTGGAGGATGGCTTCTCCCGGATTCTCCGAAAGGCGAAAATCCGGAACATCGACAGGAAATGGACCTATCTGCCCTATGCCGTGCTGCTGGTCGTGATTGTGGCGTCCACCGCGGCCCTGAGCCCTTTTTATTGCGAGTGGCTGTGTCCGTTCAAGACGGTGACCGAATACCCTGAAGTCAACTCTTTCCGGACCATTGTGCAGGCGGTAATTTTTGTCTCCCTGTTTTTCGGACTGGTGGTCATCCTTCCCGTCCTCAGCAAAAAGCGTACGCAATGCGGCCTTTTTTGCCCCATGGGCGCCTTCCAGTCCTTCACCAACAAAGTCAATCCGTTTCACATGCAGATCGATCGGGAAAAGTGCCGCAACTGCGGGAAATGCGTCCGTGTCTGCCCGACTTTTTCCCTCAACCAGGATTCTTTTACTTCAGGACAGACACGCATTTCCTGTATCAAGTGCGGCAAATGCGCCGATGAATGTCCTGAGGGAGCCATCTCTTATCACGTCAAAGGGACTCGACCCTCCTTCGGTTCTCAGGCGGGACGCATGTTTTTCCTCTACCCGGCCTTTCTTCTGCTCGTCGTTTTCGGCAGCGGTATGATTCAGGACGGGTTGTACCGTCTGCTGCTCTTCTCCACCACCGGGACTTTCATACGATAAAGGAAAGGGATAAGTCTATGCCGATATTCAGATCCATCCTGGGCTACACCTGGGCGGTCTTATGTGCGCTGCTCATTCCGATCATGTTCTTCGGATTCGGTTTCTGGCCCCAGGCCCTGGTAGAGAGCTCGGAAATCCATGTTTCTCCCTGGTTTTCCGGAGGAGAGGTACGGCAAACGATTGCACATCAGGGATATCGCACCCTGGTTCGAAAACCCGTGTTCGACGGGATCCTGGGAGAGAGGGCAGAAGGCTTCATTCAAGTCGACTTCACTCCCGAAGAAAACATGACGTTTCCGCCGATCGTTGCAGAAGAGATCGACGTGGATGGAGACGGGACCGCCGACCTTCGCATCCGTACGGAAACCTCCAGCGGAAAAACCGAATTTACTTCCATGAAACCATGGGTCAAAGGCATGGAGTGGTCTCTCAAGGCCGACAACGACGTGATCGTGCGTATCGGACTGATAAATTATCACCGATGAGGATCGTTCCGACCGGCGGATTATAGTTGATGAATTCGCAAAAAATCATGCGATAGAAAAATGCATCAGCTGTTGTAGGGGCACGGCGCGCCGTGCCCCTACTCCCAATTTTTCATAGTCAGTTAAGAAACACCTGAAAATCGATTTTCCGCTATTCTGCGTTTATTCCGTTTGGATTCGAAATGGGATGCCGGCAAGATGCCGGCGCTCCCGGCACTTTTACCGAATCGTCATAGCCGTGGCCCGCCGTCAGGATTTCCACGTCAGAAACGGAAGAGACGACGGTGGCGGATCTCCGCCGATCCGATCCTTTTACGTCCCTCCCTGGTCAGGCGGATCGAAATCGTACGTTCCTTCTTCTCCTGCGATGCCAGGGGTGGCTGGAAGGAAATGTAGTATTGGGATT
Source organism: uncultured Acidobacteriota bacterium (assembly GCA_964617125.1). GTDB lineage: Bacteria > Acidobacteriota > UBA6911 > CAINFC01 > CAINFC01 > CAZTVS01. Next base: position 6,075 of record CAZTVS010000008.1, on the reverse strand, counting down.
GGATCCGCTGGATCATTCTTCGGAAACCGGATTCGATCTGTTGTTCCTTCCGGATACGCAGGACCTCGCCGGCAGTCTCTTCGGCAAAACGATAGATATTGCCTGCGTGTCGCATGGCGTATCGGATCCGTGGAGAGGAGGGTGACTGTCTCAGCAGGCGGACCAGTCGTTCTTCTTCCTCTCCGGCAGGCAGGTGAATGCCAAGCACCAAAACACCCTCTTCCTGTGCCTTCCTTATGGCCTCCCCATCGGAATGTTCGTTGGCCGGCATGGCCAGATTGTCGGTCAGAAACAGGACCACGCGACGACGGGCCCCCGACTCTGCGGCCAACAGGGTAGTGGCCTCGAATAAGGCATCATTGAGGGCGGTGCCGCCGGCCGCCTCCAGGAAACCGAGTTCCTGGACGATCCTTTCCCGGTCGCGGGTAAAGGGCACCACCACCCGGGTAGCGCGGGAAAAGGCCAGCAGGGCGATATGATCCCCAGGATGGAGCTGAGTCAACACTTTTTCGGCGGTCCTCCTCAGATAGGGAAGGATGTTGGCGATACTGCCGCTGACATCGACGGCCAGTACGAGACTGAGAGGCCACTGGTCCCGGCCGAAACCGTTGATGTTTTGCAGCTCCCCGTCCACCCTGAGTTCGATATCGGAGGCGAGAACCGGCTCCACCGGACGATTCCTCCGCACCAGGGTAACCGGCGAGAGCACTACCGGCACCTCCACCGATATGACCTTCGGCTGTTCTGTGGCGGTGGCGGGAATGTCCTGGGCAAAAACCGATGAAACGGCCGGCCAGAGAAGAAAGACCCACAGCCAGCCGGCGCTAAAAGGCATTGCGAATGAGTTCGATGTGCGGTTTTCCCTGCAAGGGGACATCGATGGCCACCAGGTCGAATCGGTAAAGGAATTGCTCCAGCTTCCTGGTTTTGCGGAAATGGTCGGCGGCCCTGCGAATACGGCCCTGCTGCTCCTTTTCCAGGGCATCAATAGCCGGTGCTTTTTCATTGGCCGATCTGGTTTTGACCTCGATGAATGCCAGGATGGGACCATCGTATGCGATCAGATCGATCTCTCCCAAACGGCACCGATAGTTCCGATCCAGAATATCGTATCGCTGTGCATAGAGGAAGCGAAGGGCCAGGCGTTCCCCTTCTTTCCCCAGGTCCGCTGTGCTCTCCTCTCCGGTAGCCATCTACCCCTGCAGTTTCTCCAGGACCTGACGAAGAATCTTAAATCCGATATCCACCTCGGTTTCATCGATGACCAGCGGCGGACGAAAGCGAACGGAAGCGTGGCCGCAGGGAAGGATCAGCAGTCCCAGGGAAAAAGCCGTTTCCAGGAAGCGTTTGCGGTATTCCGGATCGGGCAGATCGAACGCCTGCATCAGCCCGGCAGCCCGGCAGTTGGTCACGATTTTGGGATAATCCTGGCTCATTTCCTGCAGTTTTTCGTAGAGAAGAAAACCGGTACGGTGAGCGTTATCGACCAGGCGGTCTTTCTCGACGGTCTCCAGGATACGCTGGCAACGAACCATATCGGTAAGATTGCCCCCCCAGGTGGAATTGATGCGGCTGTTGATGGTAAAAACATTTTCCGCAGACTGATCGATCCGGGAACTGCTCATGAATCCACAGATCTGCATCTTCTTGCCGAAAACGATCATGTCCGGCCGCACGCCGGAATGTTCCCAGGCCCACATCCTGCCGGTCATGCCCAGGCCGGTCTGTACCTCATCGAAAATCAGCATGGCTTCCTTTTCGTCGGCGATGTGACGCAGATGGCGAAGGAATTCCGGACGGAAGTGATTGTCGCCCCCCTCTCCCTGGATAGGCTCGATGATGATGGCCGCTATATCGTTCGGGTTCTGATCGAAGGCCTGCTCGATCTGGCGATAAGCCTCTTCTTCCGCCCGTTCTACGGCAAGTCGATTCTCTTCATTCATGGGAAAGCGTATCTTAGGATTTTCGATCCTGGGCCAGGAAAACTTCGGAAAATATTGCGTCTTGGCAGGATCGATGGTGTTCGTCAAAGAGAGACAGTACCCGGAACGGCCATGAAACGCCTGCCGGAAATGGATGATTCGATGCCCCCGCTCTTCCTGTATCCCGCGTCGGAAATTCAACCGCACCTTCCAGTCAAAAGCCGCCTTCAATGCGTTTTCCACACCCTGGGTACCGCCTTCGATGAAAAACAGATGAGGCAAGAAATCGGGTCGGACCACCCGGCAGAAGGTGTTTACAAATTCGGCATACTCCAGGGTGTAGATGTCCGAATTGGATACCTTGTGGCAGGCGGCATAATAAAACCTTTCCATGAATTCCGGATCGCGTAAAGCGGGGTGATTCATGCCCAGGCTATTGGAGCCGACGAAACTGAAAAAATCCAGGTAGAGGCGGCCGTTGCGTACATCGCGGATCCAAAGGCCATGGCTGCCTTTCAGATCGATGACGACATCAAAGCCGTCCACCAGCAGACTGCGGCGAAGTACATCGATCGTGGTTTCCGGCGGAAAAGAAGCTGTAGAGAAGGGCCTATGCGTAAAACCTGTTTTCATTCCAGATCTCCTGAGGGTAACCTCCACCCCGTTCGTAACGGAACAACTCGGAACAGCCGACTGACGATCGGAATCTCGTCCGGAAATACTCGCTTACGGGATACCCGGAAGACCGCGCTTCCATCGCGTACCTTCCCGTGTGTCTTCCAATAGGATACCCCGTTTGGTCAGTAAATCGCGAATCTCATCGGCCCGGCGGAAATCACGTTGCACACGTGCCTGTCTACGCTCCAGCAGCAGCTTCTCCACCTCTTCCTCCAGGATCAGCTCCTGGCGCATGTACAATACGCCCAGAACCGAATCGACCTTCTGCAGAAAGGCATCGACCGACCGGGCTTGCACCCGGTTCACTCGATCCTGGTCCAGAAGAACATTGATTTCCCGCACCATATCGAATATCGCGGCCAATGCCTCGGCGGTGTTCAAATCGTCATTCATCGCCGCTTCGAAGCCCGCGCCGGCCTTTTCCAGAACGGCGTCGACTGCCCCCCCTCCTTCGCCGGGGGCCGACACGGAGGCCAGGCGATCTATCAAGTCCTGTATGCGCCGCAGAGACACCGCTGAGTGCTGTATGCCTTCCATGCTGAAATTCAACGTCCGGCGATAGTGGGTCGACACCAACAGATAGCGGATGGCAGCCGGATCCAGTCCTTGCCCCAGGAGATCGCGAAGGGTGATGAAATTGCCCTTGGATTTGGACATGGTCTCCTCGCTGATCAGCAGATGTTCGCTATGGACCCAATAACGCACAAAGGGGGCTCCGTTGGCGCCTTCGCTCTGGGCAATCTCGTTCTCGTGATGGGGAAAAACCAGATCGATCCCTCCCGAATGAATATCAAATGTTTCTCCAAGATATTTCAGAGCCATGGCAGAGCATTCGATATGCCAGCCGGGACGCCCCGGACCTATTTCCGTTTCCCAGAAATGCTCATTCTCGCGGGGGGCCTTCCAGAGCGCAAAATCGCGGGCATCGTCTTTCTGATAGCGGTCGGTATCTACCCGCGCTCCGGCCTTGATTCCGGAGAAATCGATGTGGGCCAGCTTGCCGTACTCCGGAAACCGGGAGACATTGTAGTAATAGGAACCGTCCTGCGAATAAGCGATCCCTTTTTCCACCAGACGCCGGATTAGCGCCACCATCTCGGGAATATGTTCGGTGGCATAACACAGGATATTCGCGCGCTGTATACCCAGACTATTCAGGTCCTCCAGAAATGCCTGGGCGTACTTTTTGGTGTATTCGTTTATGGAAATACCGAGTTCCCTGGAGTTTTTAATGATACGGTCGTCGACATCGGTAATATTCATGACGTGATGGACCGTATATCCCAGATACTGGAGGTAACGTTTGAGCAGGTCCTGAAAAACGAAGGTACGGAAGTTACCTATATGCGCGTAGTCCCAGACCGTGGGACCGCAGGTATAAAGACCGACCCGACCCTCCTGCAAGGGAATAAACTCCTTCTTGGATCGGGTCAGGGTGTTATAAAGAAAGAACATGGCCATACGTTTCCTTTCAGGAACCGCCCTTGGAATTCACTGCCGTCGGGTCGAGGATTTCCCTTCAGGAAAGAGTGGAAGACAGAAATCTTTCCGCGCGGCGACAACCCAGTCGCGCCAAATCTTCCATCGCCTCCCAGGCAGCATTTTTGAGGATCGCATTCTTCGCCGACAACCGCTGGGCAATCATATCGAAGACTTTTTTAGGTAAAACGTTGGGACAGGGCCAGAACGCGACAGCGATTTCCTGCAAGGCATCGGCGGCCAGTGCGACATCCTTTCCCTGTACGATTTCCTCCAGAGCGAGCAACGCCTTTTTTCCCCCTTGCTGCGCTATCTGCCCCAGGGCATCGATGACCTTTTCTTTCCATTTGGGGTTGGCCCAGGGATTCTTGCGGCTTCTCACCAGCTCCATGAGCGGTTCCACCGTCTGATCGCTGCCGATTCGGCCGATGGATTGCAGCAGGGCGAACTGGAATCGTTGATAGGAGGGGGTAACTTTCTCGACCTTTTCCTGCAGGCACCGGCAAAGTGCCAGAGTGGTTTGAGGCGTGCTGATCTCAGCCAATCCCATAGCAGCGAATTCCCTTTTTCGCAGCTGGTTTCCATGAAGCATATTCAGTAACGGCTGTATGAAACAGGGATCGCGCAAGACAGAGATCTTAGGAAGGAAATCGAAGAGATCTTTACTTTTTCCTTTCTGCAGTACATCCAAGCATGAATCGACAACTTCATCGTGATGCTTTTGATCGCATCGGGGCGCGGTTCTCGAATTCGACGGCATATTTCTTTTTTATTCCTAATAATTAGATCCTGCAACCAGAACCTAGAATGTAAGCCACCCTGCAAACCATGCGGAATCAAAATATTAGTGTATCATAAATACAAACTCTAGCTCCGCTGTGATATTTCGGATAAATTATATTGAAAGAATGAATGGATTCATAGGGGTTAACAGTAATTCTTTCCATGAAAAGGTAAGCATCGTCGTAAAGTGAGAGGGATGGATGACTGAAGGAAACAGGCAATTTTTTTTTCCGTTACTCATTGGTATTGCCGTCGGTTTTCTGGCCGGCTTTCTGACCGCACTCCAATGGCAGCCGGCGGAAACCGTCCTCCGCGACAGCCCCGGTTCCTCAATACCGCCGCAACAGGCATCGATGCCTGCCGCAGGGAAAAAATCCCTGCCGGAAGGACACCCTCCCATCAACTATCAGAAAGAAATTGATAAGTTATTGCCTGCATTGTCCACTCAACCGAAGAACCTGGCCCTTTTGTCCCAAATCGGTAATCTCTACTACGACAGCGGGCAATATCGGGAGGCGATCACGTACTACGAACAAGCCCTAAGCCTTCAGCCTGAAAATTTTTCCATACGCACCGATCTGGCCACCTGTTACTACAACATGCAAGAGCATGAACGTGCCTTGAAAGAACTGGACCAGGTATTGGCCAAAAAGCCCGATTTTTCTCAGGCCCTGTACAACTACGGAGTCATTCAATATTTCGGGCGCAAGGATAAGCAGGCCACCGTTTCTGCCTGGGAAAAGCTTCTGGCCGTGGACCCGCAATATCCGTCAGCCGGCCAGGTCAGGGAAAACATACAGAAACTTAAAGCAGGTCAGGACCTGGAGTAGGAAGGTTCATCCCCATGTTTCCGGTCATCTCCTTCCTTTTAAGGATTCTGCTGATTCTGTTCCTTTTGCAGATGATACGGCGGTTCTGGCAAGCATTGACCGGAAGCGGCCGGCGGGCGGAGGCAGAGGCGAAAAGGGCCGACCGACCGGCATCCCAGGTGAAGTCCGGACAGATGCAGCGCGATCCGGTGTGCGGAATGTATGTCGCTCAGGACCTGGCGATCGCCCATCGCTCCCAGGACCAAATCCTGTATTTCTGTTCCGAACAATGCCGCAAAACCTACCTCGAATCGAAAAAATCGTAAACACAGTCTCAGGCTCTGAATTCTCAGAAGGTTCGTAGTTCCGCGTTTACGCGGCATCCCATGGATCCATGAAAGCCT
>CAZTVS010000007.1:0-78823 GCA_964617125.1 uncultured Acidobacteriota bacterium | reverse complement strand
GTCCGGTGGTGTGGGAGGGTTACGGGGCGCAATCCCCGCAACCCGACCCGATCTCAAAAGCCTGCTGATATTTAAATGTGGCGATCAAGGGGCGGGGCGCACACAGCGGAAACCGATATCGTCGTAGCGGTGTTCCAACTGGACCGATATCTTATAGTAGTTCGATATGCCGATGAGCGGAGAGGATCTGCGATTCGGACCGCCGTCGATATCCTCGCAATCGGCCCAGGATCCGCCGCGCCGGTTGCCCATCGCTTCCTTGCCGGTATCCTGGGAGAGCGTCCATTCCCAAACATTGCCCTCCATATCGAAAAGTCCCCAGCGGTTGGGTAGCTTTCTGCCGACCTCGTGGGGGTGGTAATCCGAATTGCCGCGATACCAAAGGTAGCGATCGTCGATACCCTCTCCCCAGTAATGTCTGCCTGCGACGCCGGCCCGGGCGGCATACTCCCATTCGGCGTCGGTCGGCAGTCGGCCTCCCACCCAGCGGCAGAAGGCCTCGGCATCGCCAATGGTCACATAAACCACCGGCTGCCTGGACCGGACTTCAAATCCCGGCGATTTCCAGGTACGGACCGCTTTGGCCTTCTCCGCTGCCGTTTGATATCCCGTTGCCCGTACGAAATTCCGAAATTGCCCGACGGTAATCTCGGTGCGGTTCATCCGGAAAGGATCTGGAAAAACAACGCCTTGGAATGTACCCGGCGGGATCGCTACGAATTCAGGTGTCGGCCCGGGAGCTGCGGCCGACAGCAGAAGCAGGAACCAGAGACCGATCATCCCTTTGCTCCCAGGAAAATCTCCAGCCGCTTGCCGTTGAGCTTTACCCGGTAACTTTGCAGGTTTCCATGGGTTCGTTCATGGAGCAAAGTCCCGTCCAGACTATATTCTGCGTGACCCAGACTGGTGCATTGCAGCGTATGCCGGTTGTGGTTGTAGGAACACATGGCTCCTCCGTGGGTACAGGTGCGATCGAGCGCCGCAAAATGCTTCCTGGCGACATGAATCACGATCATATTGAGTTTTCGCCGGTCATCGAAAATCACCGCCGCCGAGCCGACCTTTTTCAGCTCGCCGATGGAAGGCAGATCCAGAATCACTTTTTCATCCTCCATCTGTATGAATGCATGTGGTATTGCGGGAGATATACAGCAAAGAGGGAGGATGCTTGCCATCCCCAGACTGTTCTGGAAAAAAATGCGGCGGGTCATGCTCTTTTGCTTTGCTGAGGCATTTCCGGAGGAAGCGACAGGGACATTGCGGCAACCGTCAACGGTCGAGGGGGATTTCACGGTCGTCATCGAGGGATAGTCGATTGCTTTTTTAGATGGAGCAGGCATGTATCGAATGTACGGCAATTTTTCCTGAGAAACAAGGAGGAAGAGAGGAAAATCGTGATGGCGGAGTGGCGGAAAACGAAGGAAGATCCAAAACGACAGAATGGGTCCTCTTACCGGAAAGAACCAATATCGGAAGAATTTTAGGCCCGGACGATAGCCTGTCAAGATGATAGGGCGCTTGGCCGGTTTTCGTCCCTCTTCCGTGGCTTTTCATCCCAAAGATATGGGTGAAATCAGAGAGCGGCAGGTATATTTGATCCGGACTTGGAAATGATTTACTACCTTTTTTTATTACGGACCTGATCCATGGACAAACCCCTTCTTCGACACCCGTTCGCAACCGTCTTTCTGCTCTCTCTGGCACTGATTACGCAGGAGGTCATCTGGACCCGGATTTTCTCCGCGGAATTCTATTACACCTTTGCCTTTTTAATCCTGTCGCTGGCCGTTCTGGGGCTGGGACTGGGAGGCCTGACCGTCCGCCTTTTCCCGTCACTCGGCCATCCGGCTAGGATCAGCTGGGTGCTTTCTCTCACGGCCCTTCTTTCGCTGGCAGGTCCCGTCATGGTTTTACACCTCGACCTGAATTTCGCCCATGCCCTGGCTGACTGGACGATGTTCGGGAAACTGGTGCTGACCCTGTTTTTGCTCGGTACCTCCTTTTTTACCGGTGGTGTGGCTCTCTCCACCCTTTTCCGGCACTGGGTGGAAACGATGCCACGCCTCTACATGTTCGACCTGTTGGGGGCCGGATTGGGCATCCTGGGGGCGGTCGGCTGGATGAATCTCTGGGGCACCCCGGCGGCGGCGCTTCTGGCTGTTTTGCCTCTGGCCCTGGCCGCCCTTCTCTCGGCCCACGGGCGTCCGGCCTATGGCTGTTCGCTTCTGGTCCTGATCGCCCCTCTGACGCTGCTCCCCTGGGCCGACCAGATCCTGTCCAAGCCCCGTCAGGAAAGAGCTCCCGTGCTGCATCGCCACTGGGATGCCATGGCGTTAATCAAGATCCTGGAGGGAAAGGGATCGCGCGGCATCAACATCGACAACCTGGCCAACACCCCGGTCTCCCAGTTCGACGGCAACTGGGAGGATTTGCAGCGACAGCCTTCGTCCTTCCTGGTCGATCCTCAGCCGTTGATGGAGCGCTGCCGGCCATCCTGCCGGTTTCTTTCCATCGGATCCGGAGGTGGCGGAGATGTCCTGCTGGCTCTCAAGAACGAGGCCCGGGAGGTGCATGCCCTGGAGGTCAACCCCTATATCAACCGGATCCTGAGCCCCGGAGGTATGCTGTTTGATTATTCCGGCAAGATTTATCAGGACCCGCGGGTTCGGGTCATCACCGAAGACGCCCGCAGTTATGTACGCCGGTTTGAAAACCGTTTCGACATCATCTATTCCTTCAGCTCCAACACCTTTGCCGCTCTGGCCGGCGGCGCCTTCGCCCTGGCGGAAAATTACCTCTTCACCACCGAAGCCTTCGGCGATTATTACCGGGCCCTGGCCCCTCAGGGATACCTGCTCATGGAACATCAGTTCTACATGAACCGCATGGTCAGCGAAGCCCTGGACGCCTTACGCCAGGCAGGCCTACCCAATCCGGAACGGCACCTGGCGGTCTACAGCTCGCCGCAAACCCGGCGGCAGCTGATGCTCCTGGGCAAAAGACCGCTGTCAGCCGAAGAGATCCAGGCACCGGTTCTGGCGCTGCGGGAAAAGGACTTCCAACTCATGCACCGGGTCTATCCCGATCCGGAGCCCAAGGCCAGTCCCATCATACATCGTATCGTCAGCGAAGGTTGGCAGGCCGTTTCCAGGGATGTTCCCACCGACCTTTCCCCGGCCACCGACGATCGTCCCTTCATCGCCCATCAGGGGCTGATGAAAAACTTCCGCTGGGAGGCCCTGCGTTCGCTGGAGTCCTTCGAGATCCGCGGCTTTCCCCTGGCATGGATCACCGTCCTGTCCATCCTGGCGATCGTCCTGCTGCTGATCATCCCGCTGAATCTGCTGCCCTATCTGACCAGGGGGCCCAAGCTTCCCCTTGGCCATTGGCTCTATTTCTTCTGCATCGGCTTCGGATTCATGGCTCTGGAGGTCATCCTGATCCAGAAGTACACCCTTTTTCTGGGAACCTCCGCCTATACCCTGGTTGTGATTCTGTTCTCTCTGCTGGTGGGATCCGGAGTGGGGAGCCGGTTATCGGCGAGATTCGGCGACAGATTGCCATTCCTGGCCATCGTCGTCTGGCTGGTATTGGAAATGTCCCTCTTCGACCGTGGAACCGTGGCTCTGTCCGGGCTGCCTCTCGCCGCCCGTATTCTGACCACCGCGCTGGTCATTTTACCTCTCGGGTTCTTCATGGGCATGCCCTTTCCCAAGGGAGCGGCAAAGGTCGGATCTCTGATCGACTGGGGCTTTGCCGTCAACGGAGCGGCCTCGGTTCTGGGGTCGACCACCGCCTTGTTGATCAGCCTGCAATGGGGGTTCACCGCCGGACTGGCCCTGGGAGGGGCAGCCTATCTGGGGGCTTGGGCCGTTTCCCGCACCAGACCCTTATCCGGAGAAAATTGATCGAGGGGATCTTTGCCTAACGTATGTGAATTTTTCCTGGCCGGAGGGGGATCTCTTCTCCTGATGGGAGAGAATACCGATCACCACAACCACGACCACCAACCTTGTGGCTCAGCCCCGCATTACCGCCCCCACTCTTTCCGGTTGGAATCTTCTGCTGTTGTTAGGATTGATGAGGTCGCAAAAAATCAGGAGGTTTGTAGTTCCGCGTTTACGCGGCGTCCCATGGCGGATCCTATGACAGGGTGGCAATCTCGAGGCAACGTACGATGTATTTGGAGTGCGGCGGCTCGACGCCGCTTTTCTCCGGGCCACCTCGGTGGCCCGAACCCCGCGAGCCGAGGCTCGCTGCATAAAGCGGTGCCAAGGCACCGCACTCCATAAAAATGCCCGGATGGCATCATGTGCCGGTACCTATAACCGACTTTTTGCGAGGTCATCAGGATTGTTTGGCCTGTCCGGCATATTCTGGTTAAACGTTAAAACGCCCCGGCTCGGAGAACAGCGGGTGCAGTGTTCAGCTGGGCATCGTTCGATAGACCGCCAGGCAGCGCTCGGCAGTCTCCATCGGAGTCATGCCGGCTCGGGCTTTATTTCGGTGGCGACGGATACAGCTGGCTACGTCTCTTCTCTGGTTTCCGCCTGGTCCACGGGTAAAACGACACGCGATAAATCCAACTCTCCCTTGAACGCCTTCTGGCTCAGGGCTCCATAAAGGTTTTCCAGCTCAGATAGGCTTTGCTGGTAAAGGGATTTAAGGTCTTCGACCTTTTCGACAATGTTGGCAAATTGGTTTTGGAGTTGAACAGCAGGTTTAACGATTTGAAGCCCTCGGATATCGTCAAAGTTGAGTCCTGCCTTTACGCCCTCACGGTTTTTCTTTTGTATAAAGGCATTTCCGTAAGGCATCGTGAAGTACCAAGCTAAAAAAATCGGATTTAAACCTTCATCAGGAAGTATGCGAATCAGTGCCAAGTGTTGGTTGATATAGGCTCCCTCCAGTTCACTAGGTACTACCGCTGTTCTGCCCAAGTCTGCTGTGATCGAAAGGAGCAAATCTCCAGCTTTTACTCTCGTACGATTTGCTTCGACGGATTTGGGAGCGTCCACATATACAATATCATCAAGCTTGATACGGGTATCTTTTACATTATTTATCCGCAGAAAAACGTTTCCAGAATCGGAGTAATATTTCGCCCAGCCACGCGAACCACTGGTAAGGAATTCAAGATAATTGCCAAATTGAAAATGTGGCTGATTTTTCATGCGTACCGGATCGCCGAACATCTCCAGAAAGACGGTTTTTAACAGGTCATCCAGTTGTTGCAGGTGTTGTTTGCGCTGGGCGATCAACCCTTCCACTTTTCCGAGCAGATGGGCAATACGGATTTGGTCTGTTATGGGAGGGAGCGGTACATCGATTTTCCCCAGTGTTTCCTGGGTAATGGCTTTGAATGTTGAACCCGTTCCCAAATTGGCAATCTTCTGTTCATTCGACTTAAAAAAATAATAGAGAAATTCACCATTTAAGTTCGGGAACGGTCTGATTGCCGACAATCCACGTCCTATGATTGACTTCTGATTGCAAATGTTCACTGAGCCTACTGGAGCGCGCACAGAAATCAAAATATCGCCAGGTTCTGCTTCTTTGCGGTTCTCGCTATTGCACCACATGCGAACTTGTGGATATTTTTCCTTAAAATCTGCTTTTCCTTGAAAAAATGGCATACCATCGCCTGCTGTGTTGTAAGTGGACGATGGTGGTGACTGTCCAGCGACAATCTTCGCGATGGAATTCAGTTTCTTGTTCACGTAGCCGTCTTGGTTTTGGCGAAATTCTAGGTCCACTATCATCCAATCATCCCCTGCAGTGCCAGTAACTTCCCCACAATTCCGTCTTGAACGCTCTCCAGGACCCTTCCCTGGTTTTCGGGTACTTCGCGGTTAATCAATCCCCACCTCCTTATCTTCCGACCGTTCCGCGATGGCGGCTTCGATGAGTTTGCGCTCTTTTTCTATCTCGATACGGAGCTGTTCCTCGGTGGGCAGAAATTGCAGGTACTTGGAGGCGAAAATCTGGCGGCTCTCGTTGAGCACGGAGTATTTGGCGACAGCTTCACTTTTATCGGAGCAGAGAATAAGGCCGATGGTCGGATTATCGCCGGGTACTTTGAAGCGATCTTCAAAGAGGCGCACATAACCGTCCATCTGCCCGATATCCCGGTGGGTCAGTTTGCCTATTTTCAGGTCGATCAGTAAGAAACACTTGAGCATGAAGTTGTAGAAAACCAAATCAATGTAAAGATCCACATCGTCGAAACGTATGTGTCGCTGACGGGCGACAAATGAAAATCCTTTCCCCAGCTCCAGCAGGAAGGTTTGAAGGTTATCGATAATGGCCTGCTCTAGAGTGCTTTCATGGAGGTTCGGGGTGTCCGGCAGGCCAAGGAACTCAAGAACATAGGGGGACTTGATCATCATTTCAGCTGAAACCGCTTCTCCGGGCAGGCGTTCCCGGCTTGCGGAAACAAGGCCGTCTTTCCCCCGGTTGGCGAGAATCCGGTCATAATAAGCTGTGTGGATCTGCCGCTCAAGCTGCGTCTTGCTCCAGCCGCACGCGACTGCTTCCTGCTCATAGAAATCGCGGACCTTATCATCCTTCACCCGCATCAGGGCGCGATAGTGGGACCAGGAAAGCTGCGGAGAAAACCCGGACACAGATTCGCTACCTATCCAGCAGCTGATTTCATCCGTGTTGGATTCCACGCCTGTCGGGCGTGGAATTAACGAACACCGCTCAGGATAGGCAAGGAAAAACTTTCGAAAGTATTGCAGGGTGGTTACGGAAAACCCGGTGCCATACCGACCTGTTAAATGAGCGGAAAGTCCTTCGACTACCTGTTGACCGTATTCGGCTCGTGCTTCGCCGCCCTGAATCTCGTGGACGATTTCACGCCCGATCAGCCAGTAGGCCAGGACCATATTGGAATTGACCGCCCGAACAACATCCCCGCGTGCCTGATCAAGAATGGTCACGACGCGATCAAACAGCGAATGACCGGCCAATGGCTCTTCCAGTATATCGGTCATCCGATCATCTCCCTTAGCTCAAGCAGATCGCGCACAATTCCGCTCTTAACACCAGCCAAGTCTTTCTCGCTGGCATCTCCCACCTCGGCCTTCAGCAGTTTATCCAGAATCACCGCCGGAGGTTCGTATTTTGTTTCCTCGAATACATCCTCCTTGTATCGGCTTAGGGAGAGGTCGTACCCTTCGGCCTCGATGTCGGTGCGGGGTACTACAAAGCACTTCTGGGTCCGGTCGGTATCGGTCTCGGGATGGCGGGCGTGGTATCCGGCGACAATGTCCTGCAGATCGCCGTACCCTTCCTGTTTGGTTCGTTTGTCGTCCAGCGAATAGCCGTCGGCGGTCATTTCGTAGAACCAGACGCATTCGGTGGCCGGTTTCCTGACCTTGTCTTTCGGTCCCCAGACCTTGGTGAAGAGAAGGATGGCGGTGCTGACCCCGGCGTAGGGTTTGAAGACGCCGCTGGGCATGGTGATCACGGCCTTGAGATCGCAGCGCTCCACCAGCATCCGGCGCAGGTTCTTGAAGGCGTTTCCGGAACCGAAGAGGACACCCTGGGGCACGATGACGCAGCCGGTGCCGCCCTTTTTCAGGAGACGGTAGATGTTTTCGACGAAGAGCAGCTCGGTCTTGGTGGTGGAAAGGCTCAGGTTCTCGTTGATATCGCCCTTGTCGATGCTGCCGGTAAAAGGCGGGTTGGCCATGACAATGTCGTACTCGGCCTCCTCGGTGAAACCCTTGCTGAGGGTGTCCTGGTAGTCAATCCGGGGCTCGTCGATGCCGTGCATCATCAGATTCATGAGCCCCAGGCGGACCATGGTGCTGTCGATGTCGTAGCCGTAGAGCGAGTCCTGCAGGATGGCCTGCGCCTTTTCGGTAAGGCCCGCCGCCACTGAGGTGCGGACAAATCCGTCTTCGTCGGGCGCCAGGTCTTTAGCCCCGGCCCGGAGAGCCAGCTGGGTGACGGTGTACTGATAATCTCCCAGCAGGAAGCCGCCGGTTCCGCAGGCCGGATCTCCCATACGATGCCCCAGTTGGGGCCGCACCAGCTCGACCATAAGCTTGATGATATGGCGGGGGGTGCGGAACTGGCCGTTCTTGCCTGCGGTGGCGATCTCCATGAGCAGCATTTCATAGACATCCCCCTGGATATCCTGAAAGGCCTGACCCTTTTCCTGCGAATCCTTCTCCATGATCTCGAAGATCTCGTCGATGGTCTTCACCGCCTCCACCATCAGGGATGGCTTGGGAATGATGAACACCGCGTTCTTCATGTGGCGGGTGAAACGGGAAGTCTCGCCGTTCATGTCCTTGAGGAAGGGAAAGACTTTGTTCTGCACATGCTGGAGCATCTCTTCGGCCTGCATACGTTTGAACTCGCTCCAGCGCAGGCTACGCTTCTCGATGGCGTATCTCTCCGGTTCCGTCTGACTGCGGTATTCCGGCGGAATCCAGGGGCCGCTGAACCGGGAGGTGTAGGTCTCGCCGGTCCATTCGGCGTCGGCCTGTCTCTTCTGGTCCAGTTCGTCGAGGCGCTTCATGAAGAGCAGGTAGGTGATCTGTTCGATGGCGCTCAGCGGGTTGGAGATGCCGCCGGCCCAGAATTTGTTCCAGAGCTGATCGATCTTGCTCTTAAGTTCAGGGTTGTTCTGTAGCAAAGTGTCCATTCCTCCCATGATTGACGAAGCCGCAAAAAGTCATGCCATAAAAAATTGTATCAGCTGTCGTAGGGGCACGGCGTGCCGTGCCCAAAGAGAGCCCCCATCCTACGGTTGCCAGGGCACGGCACATCGTGCCCCTGCTTGCGCAGCGAGCCTCGGCTCGCGGGATTCGGGCCGCCGAGGTGGCCCGGAGAAAAGCGGCGTCGAGCCGCCGCACTCCAAATACGTCGTACGTTGCATCGAGATTGCCGCCCTGTCATAGGATCTGCCATGGGATGCCGCGTAAACGCGGAACTACGAACCTTGGATTTTTTGCGGCTTCGTCATTATTTATGCCCGCTGCAGTGTACCTCACGCGACCAGCCTTTCGGCAAGCTCTACGATCTCCCTGACCTCCGCCGGGCTGAATACGCCGCGAATCCCCAGGGGATGGATCACGGTAAAGGGTGCGCCGATCAGATCTTTCTTCTCCACCTTTTCCCGCTCGATGATAAAGTTCTTTAAAAGATTGAGAAACTCCAGTTGCCGGCTGCTCAGGGTGGTGTGTTGCCGGATAAACTGTTCGAAGGCCTCGTTGACCGTCTCGGGGTAAGCCTTCAGAACCTCAATCCCGAGGATGTGACGAACGAACTGGAGGAAGCGGGCCTTGCGGTTTCTGTACGCCTGACGGAGCAACTCTTCGGTGATGTGGGGATACTCGGCATGAAGCGTCTCGGCGAGTTCATCGGCCTCGGCCTGGGTGACCTCCATGCCGTTCTTGATCTTGAGGAGTACAGGGTTGTGTTCGGTCATTTCGGCAATCATGGCTTCCACCATCTCCCGGTAGCGGCTGATGCTCACCGATTCGTTCCGGGGGCCGAATTCCACCCAATCCTTGTGATGGATCGTGTCCTTCAGGTCGAGTTGAATCGGGCCTGGGCCGGTCATCTGCTCGCGGAACTTCATGAGAGGTCCGATTTTCGCGTTCAGCTCGTCCAGCCTATCCTCCAGCTCAATCAAGCCGGTTCCGGCCCAGTAGCGGTTGGTCTGGGCGGCGCGGATCAGGGGCTCCTCCGCTTTCACAAAATGGATACGGAGGGGCAACTCGCTGATCTGTTCGATCAGGCCCGCCCGGAGGGTCTCGGCGCGCTTTTTCTCGTCGCACAATTTGGCCAGGGAAAACTCCAGCAAATCCCGTTCGAAGCGCATGGCCTTGAAATCCACCTCGGACAGGGTGCGAAAGAGGGGCTTGATCTCGGCACGGAGGAATTCCAGCTTCTGGTGGTTCAGGGTGATCCAGAAATTTTCTTCTCCCAGACGGCTCAGGACGCCGGCGGCCTCCTGGATAACGACGGAGCCCGACGGCAGCTCGGCGATCCGGCTTCGCAGCTTGCCTGCCTCGCGCTCGGCCAGGTCCTCGTGGCCGCCATCCATGGCCTTCTCGATCTTGTCGAGGCGAAGACCAATCAGTCTTACAGGCAGAGGTATCTGAGACTGGAGTTCTTTGCCTTTGGGCTGAAGCTTGAAGTACTCGAAGTTGTCCCAGCAATCGAGAATGAGAAAGGTATCCTTCTCCAGGCACCAGGGCTTGGGCTTGTTGGTCTCCAGCAGGCGCGTGCCGCGACCGATCATCTG
The DNA here is from genome assembly GCA_964617125.1 of uncultured Acidobacteriota bacterium. Classification (GTDB taxonomy): domain Bacteria; phylum Acidobacteriota; class UBA6911; order CAINFC01; family CAINFC01; genus CAZTVS01. The sequence continues at coordinate 68,553 of CAZTVS010000007.1, read as the reverse complement.
CCAGAATTTGGTGTACGAGTAGACCGGTTTGGCAAAGACCAGATTGACGATCTCCCTTATGTCGATGCCCGTATCGAGCATATCGACGCTGATGGCGACGCGCGGCATGTCCTGGTTGGTGAACTGGTCCAAGAGACCGCCTTTGCCGTAGACGCGCGGGTCTTCCGACACCAGCACCTTGGCCAGCTCTCCCTTGTATTGGGGATAGAGGGCATCGAAGATTTCCTCCATGCGCCGGGCGTGGGCCTTGGAAGAACAGAAGAAGATGGTCTTGCCCGGCAGGACGCCGTTTCGATCTTTGAGGCACTCTTCCATGAACTCCCGGACGATCAGGGTGTTGGTTCCCCTGTTGATCACCTTCTTTTCCAGCTCGGAGCCTTCGAAGTTGATCTCTTCTATATCCTGGCCCTCCAGAAGCAATTTCTTCTGGTCGTCCAGGGAGATGGTACGTTTGCTGATCCCCTCCATCTGGAACCGGGTCTGAATCTTCATCGCCTGGAAACTGCACAGGTAGGGAGGTACGTTGTTGACGGCTTCTTCGAAGGTGTAGGCGTAGGTGGGAAGGCCGTCTTCGCAGTGGAAAAGCCGGAAGGTGTTGTGATCGATGATGTCCGTGGGCGTTGCCGTCAGCCCCAGGGTGATGGCCTTGAAGTAGTCAAGGATTTCCCCGTAGGCATTGTAGATGGAGCGGTGGCTCTCGTCGATGACGACGAAGTCGAAGAAGTGAGGCGAAAGGTACTGCGACTCGTCCCGTAGGACGTTGAGCATTGCCGGGTAGGTCGAAACATAGATGCGGCGATCTTTCGCCATCAGCTTTTCGCCCGGGTTAGGCCAGCGCGGCTCATGGGGCAGATGCTCCTTAAAGGCGGAGAGGGCCTGCTCGCGTAGGGCGACACGATCGACGAGGAAAAGGATTTTCTCCGCATGACCGGCGCGCATGAGCGCATCCACCAGAGCGATGCAGGTGCGCGTCTTGCCGGTGCCGGTGGCCATGACCAGCAGGAAGTTACGCTTTTTCTGTTCCATACCTTCCATTACGGAACGAATGGCTCGAATCTGGTAGTCACGGCCGGCGATGGAGGTGTTGATCAACTCCTGGGTCAGGGGCTTGCGGTTACGGCGGATATACTGGAATCGTTCCAGATCGTCGCGCACAGGAAAGCCCACTACCTTGCGGGGCGGGTAATGATTCAGATCCCAAAAGAAGATATCGAAGCCGTTGGTGTAAAAACAGAAAGGCAGCTCGCCGCCGATCTGCTTTTGTATGTGGTAACAGTATTGTTTGGCCTGCTCGCGACCGATGGCCGCGTCACAGCTGGTTTTCTTGGCCTCGACCACGGCCAGGGGCTTGCCGTCTTTGCCGAGCAGCACGTAATCGCTGAACTGGTGGCCTGCATAGGGCGTGCGGCGTTCGGCCATACCTTCGGGGAGGTCGGTGAGGATATCGAACTCCTGTACCACCTGGGTGGGATCCTGGACATTCCAGCCCGATCGTGCAAGCTGCCTGTCGATGAGTTCGGAGCGGGTTTCGGCTTCAGACCTGGTCATAGCGGATGACCTCGCAAAATATGCCGGGAGTGTCGGCATCCTGCCGGCATCCCCTTACCATTTTTTAACCCGGTAAAATGAGATCCGTCATAGGATAAGTAAAAAATTAACAGGGAAAAGAGACAGGGGGTAGAGATTGACTTTTCAGATTCAGCAGGCATGCATGGAATATACGGTAATTGTATGGGGGAAACAAGGAGAAACAGAAGAAAAGAGGAATGAATCCAATGGAGGGGCCGATTTTCTCAACTCGCCCTGCCCATGGGGAAAAGACAGATCATTGTAATTTGTGATTCGGAATGGTATATTCCCATCCCATAGAAACCTATTTCGTAAAAGGACTTCGATATTCCATTGGATCCGAATATGAGTCGTATGGCCCGAACAAATCCTCCGCCTCCGACCGGAATCCGTTGCCTTCCGATTTCTATCGTCCTGGCACTGCTTTCTATTTTGCTTTTAGCGCACGCTGGTTTCGGAAGAGGATTTCCGCCGGCGGTAAAAACGGACCCATCCGGCACCGGAGCGATGCGGTCGGAACGAATTACCGAGGCGAATGTCGACACCTACTGGTCCGACAGGTTCGGCTTTCCCGCCCCGGGAGTGTACGGCACCGTTTATGCGTCCGTTGTCGATAAACAAGGGAATTTATATATCGGCGGCCGATTCTCCCATGTGGGAGGAATTTTAGCCGAGAATGTCGCCAAATGGGACGGGACCTGCTGGACGGCCGTCGGGTCGGGGGTGGGCGGGGAAGTCCTTGCCCTGGCCTTCGACTCCCAGGGGAATTTGTACGCCGGCGGAAGCAGGTTACTCCATGGAACCGCTGTGATCCGGTGGGATGGAGCCAACTGGTCGGCAATCGGTCAACTGAACGACGGCAGTGTCAAGGTAATGGCCGTAGATCGAGAAGGGGTTCTCTATGCCGGCGGTAGTCTCAACTCTCCCTCCAATGTAGTCAGATGGGATGGGGCGAACTGGAAGGAATTAGGGTCCGGTATGAGCGGACAACCCGGAGGAGTAGTATGGTCTCTGGCTATAGGTGCCGATGGTAGTGTGTACGCAGGAGGAATATACGCCAAAGACGCAGCCGTCCCCCAAAGGTATGTAGCCAGGTGGGATGGAAACACCTGGTCGTCGATGGGATCCCGCATCAAAGGCAGCGTAAAGGCTTTGGCGACGGACAGTCGAGGCCGACTTTTTGCCTGCGTCGATGAGGAACGGGTTGAAGACACAAAGATAGGCTATCTTGCCGAATGGGACGGTTCCGATTGGCGGCAATGCGGTTCCCCCTTCTCGGAAACCGAGGAAGAGATGGAATTGCCGGCTATTGCCATCGATCCCGAAGGAAACCTGGTTGTGGGGGGAAATATCCTTCGATCGGAAGGATTGACGGTGAATCGCATCGCCGTGTGGAACGGTCGGAAATGGTCAGCTCTTGGGTCCGGCATTGGTGACGGGAAGATCACCTGTCTGGCTTATGGGCGAAGGGGCGAACTTTATGCCGGAGGCAGGTTCCATCTGGCCGGAGAAACTCTGGCTTTTGGGATTGCCCGATGGGATCAATCCACATGGGAATCCCTCCCCATGGAGTGCCGTAAGCCGGAAGGTATTTATGGCACGGTATACGCTCTGGCCCGAGATCGTAACAATCATCTCTACGTAGGGGGAGATTTCGTGCTGGCCGGGAACCTGCTGGTAAACAACATCGCCAAATGGGACGGCCATCAGTGGTCCCCTTTGGGTTCCGGAGTGAATGGTCGGGTTAATGCCCTGGCTCTGGACAGCGCAGGTAACTTGTATGCAGGCGGCTACTTCACCCAGGCCGGAGACCGACCGGTAAAGAATATTGCCCGATGGGACGGCAGCGCATGGTCCGCCATGGAGGGGGGTGTCGAGGGCAGGGTTCATGCTTTGGTTGTTGACGGACAAGATCGTGTATATGCCGGAGGAGGTTTTTATCAGGCCGGCAGCGTTCTGACCGATGCCATCGCCGTTTGGGATGGCGTCCATTGGTCGGCCCTGGGATCGGGATTATACGGAGGGGTTTACGCCCTGGCGCTGGACAAGGAAGGTAGTTTGTATGCCGGAGGAGGTTTCTATCGGGCCGGAGATATCCAGGTAAGAAATGTAGCCAAATGGGACGGAAAAAGCTGGACGGCTTTGGGTTTCACTCTTGTCGACGGCAACGTGCATACACTGGTATTCGACGCATACGGAGATCTTTACGCCGGAGGGACGTTCCAGCTGCCTGGTGATTTATCTCGACTGGCGAAATGGGATGGGAACGAATGGTCGAGTCTTCATTATGCTCCCTCCGGGGGCATTTACGCCATGGCATTCGACGACGTGGGTAATTTGTATCTGGGAGGCGTATATCACAATCTGGCCATTTCCACGAACGGCATCGTCAAATGGAACCGGTCGAGCTTTACGGATCTCGGCTCCGGAGTAGATGGGACGGTATATACGATGAGTATGGGGTCGGAGGACCTCTTTTTGGGCGGTGACTTTCAGACGGCAGGCATGAAGTCTTCCTTTTCCTTCGCTCAATGGAATCTGGAACCTGCGGATCTTGTTGTCCGGTCCTGCAACGGGGTGGTTGGCGGCATAGTTGAAACGAAGATTCATCTTACCTCCAGAAAAGACATTAGTAAATTGCATTTCGATCTGGTATTCGAACCGTTTTTTTTGACCTTCCTCACGGCGTCGCCGGCCATCCCGACACCGGACGGCGGCAAAAGGATCCTCATCCTGCCTAGAGCGGAAGGCCGCCTGATGGTAGTCATCGGCGAGGACAGCGACAGACGGCCGATCGGCAACGGAACGGTTGTCCGTTTACGGTTTTCGATATCCGACAATTACGCCCTCGGGCCGCATACGATGCTCGACTTCCGTATAGAGAGAGGCGAAGGCTTTTCGTCTCCAGATTCTTCGGGGTATCCCATCCTGGATAATCTGCACCAGATGGAGATCGTAGATCCTCCGGTTCTGGAGTACCTGTCTTCCACCTCGGGACCGCCGGGTAGTCTGCTGGCCCTGAGAGTTTCCCGTCTTGGATCCTGCTACGACTCCATCCGGGTACGCTTTTCCGGGCAGGATGGCTACGAGACCCTGGTGACCCCTCTGGAAATCAGCGGCAATCGGGTCACCGTCGCCGTTCCCTTGGATGCTCGGGGGACCCTGCACGTGCGGCTGGATGGAACCGAAGGAAAGCCTTCGGAATCGTTGCCGTTCGTCGCCGTTTCGACGGATCCCTTTTCCGGTCTTGTCCCCGAGATTCAAAATACTTATAGGTATTCTGTGGTGCCTTATGAAAGGTTTACCAGCACAGCCATCGACACCGCCAACGACCGGGCGTACATTCGCGCCAGCACTTCACTCATCTGTAATGTGGATCTGGCAACCGGATCGGTACTGACTTCTTTCGGCAGCGACGGCAGTGAGGCCGACGCTCGCATGGCCATCAATCCTTTCACGCGTCATCTGGCGATCACCAATCCCAAAGAAAACCGTCTGAGAAGATCCAGTATTAAACAAGACGAACACCAAAAAGATTGGCTGATGATCACGGTAGGATCCGAACCGGTGGGAATCGACATCGATCCCTGGACCAATCGTGCCATCGTAGCCAACAGCGGATCGGGAAATGTGACCCTGGTGGATCTGGACAAGATGGATGTTCTGGCTACCATCCCCACCGGCAGCCGGCCGACGGAAGTGGTGGTGGACAAGACGTATCACCGGGCCTTCGTTGCCCACACCGGCGACAACAGCATCTGGGAGGTCGATTTATCGGCCTATCGGGCCGTGGATCGCGGATGGCCTGCCGGGGCGACTCCGCGCTGTCTCGCTTACCATGAAGAGACGGGTCTGCTCCTGGTAGGAACGGAAAATGGCCTGATGCTCTTTTCGACCGATCAAAGCGGGGTAATACGATTGCTGGAAGGCGAATGTATCGACGGACTGGCCGTGCATCCGAGTCTTGGCTTGGGTGTAGTGTCCAGCAACACCACGAAAAGCGGACAGACCGGATGGCTGACCACCCTGAATCTTTTTATGGTGTTGCGGGATACAACACGTGCCATGGTCGGCCGGACACCGATGAAACAGAAGGAATTGCAAGGGCTGGCATTGAATCCATGGTCGAACCGTGGAGCATTCACCAAATGGGGCAACACTTTGGATGACCCCGACCCGTATAGTAACGGCGGCTATACCCTGTGGAGCATCCCTTCTTCCATGAATTTTCCCCGGCTATTTGCCGATCCGGCCGGCGATATATTGGCCCTGGCGGTCTCCAATCCAACGGTGGAACCGGGAACCTTCTCTTTGACGGCGATGAGCGACAGCGGAGAGAAGGTATCCGGTATTGAGGGGAAGAATCCTGTCGTCATGGTTCTTCCAGGGAAGGCACAGCTGGCCCGTTATGAATCGGAGGACACCCTTTTTGGAAAGGGGATCCTTGGGGCCGGTAATCTTTGGCACAAGCTGGTGAGTCCCAATCCGGGTTTGAAGGCCTTCTTTCTGACGGCCGATCCACAGTTTCGAGAATCCATCGTCGGAGTAGAGGAAACGGGTTCCCTACTGACCGAGATGATCCTGCCGGCGATACGCCCTTTGACCCGTCATCCGGTGTGCCTGCTCAATCCTTTTCCGATAGCCACCACGGTGGAAATGAAGCTGATAAACGACGCCGGCGCATTGTTGCAGGCGATAATGGTGGAAATTCCCGCCTATGGGATAATGCAAAAGCCTCTGACGGAACTGTTTCCGCAAGGCATGTCCGGGATAGGAACCAGCGGCTATGTAAGGGCGAGTGCCGCCTCCGGAGTTCGCGGATACCAGCTGTTGTTGCCGGAGGGGAAAAAGGATGCCGCAGGTCTGAATGCCCAGAGTGCCATCAGCGGTCCGCCGACCTTGAACTTTGCATATTGGGTGGTGGGGCAGGAGGCCGGAACCGGAGCCTTCTATGAAACCCGAGCGGGAATCGTGAACCTGGAATCGAGCGAACAGACGGCGGTTTTAACTATACGGGGTGGCGACGGAAGGCTTTTAGCCGATCCGAAAACGATTTCGCTTCCCGCAAACGGTCGTGTCGAGCCGAACCTACAACCATTTTTTGCCTTGCCTGCCGGATCCTTGACCCAGGGGTGGTTGAAGATCGAAGGCAGCGGGCGTTTGTCGGGGTATCTGACCTACGGCACGCAAAAGGCATTGGCCGCGGTGACCAGCATGTCGCAGCCCAGAATGCAGCTGACCTTCTCTCATGTGGCCGAAGCGGGAACAGGATTTTTTACCGGGCTGGCCCTGTTGAATACGAATGCCGAGCCGGCTACCCTGACAATATCGGTCTATAAAGCCGGCGGACAAAAGATCGTTACCAGTAATCGGATAACCATCGCCGCCAACGGACAAAAGGTAGCCCTATTGCATCAATTGGTAGGTGACATCGTAAAAGGACAGGCCGGAGGCTACATTGTGGTCCAATCGGACCTGCCGATTCAAGGCATCGAAATCTTCGGCACCGATACATTGAGCGCCATGGCCAACGTTCCCGCCCAATGAGCGGCATCGACTGCTTGGCAACGACAAGGCTATAGGCACTCGATTCGTCCTGACTTCCTAGTCTGCCTCGTTTCTCCTCCGATCTGTCCGTTGTGCCGGTTCCCGATGAAGGTCGTTTCCTTCATTCCCGAAAGGGGAAAAATCCGTCGATGGAAAAGCGTCGGCGGGCTATAATGGTTGCATTGAGGTCGTTTTACCACGGATCTTTTACAGCGGAGGGCTGCCATGAACAAACGGAGACTGCCCGCTTGTTACTATAATCCTGTCACCCTGATCAGTTCGGCTTTTTCCCTGATCGTCTTCCTGACGATTTGCTTTCTCATGCTTTGGGAGCTGCTGTCCGACGATAAAAATCCCTATATGGGAGTGATTACCTTCCTTCTCCTTCCGGCCATCTTGTGTTGCGGACTTTTCCTGATCTTCTTCGGCGCCTGGCGACAGCACCGTCGCGAGGAAGCCGGAACGGCGAAAATTTTCCGTTATCCGATTCTCGATCTAAACGATCCGAAGCAGTGGCGGGCTTTTGCCCTCATCGGCAGCGGAACCCTCCTGTTTCTGCTCTTCTCCTGCTTCGGCATGTACAAGGCCTACGAGTATACCGATTCGGATGCCTTCTGCGGAACCATGTGCCATGAGTTGATGCGGCCGGAATATACCGCCTATGGGGTGTCCCCGCATGCCCGTGTCGGCTGCGTGAAGTGCCATATCGGTCCCGGGGCCGGCTGGTTCGTGAAATCGAAATTGTCCGGGGCCTATCAGGTTTATGCCACCCTGGCCAATCGTTACCCCCGGCCGATTCCCACCCCCATCGAAAACCTCCGGCCGGCGCAGGACACCTGCGAGCAGTGCCATTGGCCCCGTCATTTCTTCAGCGAAAAACATGTCACCTACTCTTACACCCGAAACGAGGAGAAGAACACACCCTGGTTTCTGCATTTATTGCTGAAAACCGGGGGAGGAAATCCGGAAACGGGAATTACCACCGGGATCCACTGGTCCATGAATATCGCCAATCGGATTACTTACGCCCCCATGGATGACAAAAGGCAGGTCATTCCCTGGATAAAAGTCCGTTCTCTGACCGGAGTGGAAACCGTTTATCGCGATACCGAGTCCAAATTTACCACCCAGGAGATCGATCGGGCCACCAAGCGTACCATGGACTGCATCGATTGCCACAACCGTCCTTCCCACTGGTATCTGCCGGCGAAACAGACCGTCGATCACGCCCTTTCCTCGCAAAGAATTTCGCGAAACCTTCCGGCCGTCAAAGAGATTGCGGTCAAGATCCTGGAGACGCCTTATCCTTCCACTCCGGCAGCGGTCCGGGAGATCGCCGAGCGGTTACGCAGCCATTATTCCTCCGGATCGGCCTCTCTTCCGGCGATAAGGACCCAGGAAATCGAACAGGCGGTCGTCGAACTGCAAAATATCTATCAACGAAATTACTTTCCGGAAATGGCGGTAACCTGGCGCAAGTTTCCCCATCATATCGGACACATGTACAGCTTGGGATGTTTCCGTTGTCACGACGAACGCCATCGATCTTCCGACGGCAGAGTGTTGGGCAAAGACTGTAACCTGTGCCACACCATTCTTTCTCAACAAGAGGAAGGAAGCGAAGCACGGACCGCCTTGCAGGGGGTTGTCTTTCAGCACCCGGAGGACATCGGAGATGCCTGGAAAGAAAATCCCTGCAGCGAATGTCATCAGGAGAACTGATCTTTCGGAAGAACACAGCTGCGATCGGTGCCGAGGAAGGTCACGAATTCTGTTGACAAATACCTTCCTGATCCCTAAGATAGTTTTATATCGATCGGCGTGGCACATACGGTTCTCACTCTTTCCGGCAGCCTCCAGGTCCAAGGGCAAGGATAGGCAAGGAGTTGAGTATGTATCGGCAAAAAGCTTTCTCGTTTCGTCGGCTGCTCCCTTTTTTCTATATCTTTTTAGCCGCCGTTTTTATTCCATCCTCTGTCCAGGCTAAAATCGGAACCCTGCGAGGTACGGTGACCGGACTGGGGTATTGCGATGCGGAACCACATCCCCTCTTCAGAGCGAGTATCGTCGTTCGGGGTACCACCGGAAGATGGGAGGTACACACGGATACATCCGGAGAATACATGCTGTCGGTGGATGAGTCGGAGAACCCGTTGCTGATGGAGGTGACCGCCCCGACGCATTCGACCGGTACTGCCACGGGTGTCATGGTGATCGGCGATAACACGATCACCATGGACTTCCATCTTCGCTGGTTGAAGCCTTGCGTGAGTATCGATCGGACGGAATTCACATTCTCAGGGCTACGAGGAACAAATTTTATTTCTGAATTTGTAATCTCTAACTCCGGTGCCGTTGAGACCGAGTGGGAGACCCATGAGAATCCGTCGGACATTATTTGGGTTCATGAATCACCCATCTGGGGTACACTCCCGGCGGATATCGGCCGTCAACCTGTCATTATTGATTTGGACACCACACTCTGTCCCGGACCGGGAGAGTATACGGCTTCTATATCTCTTCTCACCAGTGACCCGGTTCATCCTGCCTGGGAAATCCGGGTGAAGCTGACTTTGATCACGTATGGGATTGCCCTCACGGCTTTCCAAAACGCGGGTTGGGGCGTTCCCGGTCAAAGAGTGGAATATCAGCTTCGGTTGAGCAACGAGGGTACGGCGACGGATAAATTTACCTTGTCCCTCGGGGATTCCCCCTGGGAAGCGAATCTGGATTCCAAACTGGTGGAATTGGAGGCCGGAAGAAATTTCCCCTTTAGCGTCTGGGTGACGGTGCCCCAGGGTGTTCGAAGAGGCTCCGTCAATCGTGTGACGGTCACGGCCACATCCCAAGGGGATCCGAGCCAAAAAGCGGAGGTTCCATTGAACACGACCGCAGCCTTCCAGATATTCCTTCCCAAGATACGAAGATAAAAAACCCTACGGTTTCCTCAATTCAATTCCTATATCTTTTTCCATTCTCCCCATTCCTTTTATGCCCTGTCCCCCAGCTAAATCGACGGCGGCCCCGTCTCCACTCTGTTTCTCCCCTGGATCTTTGCCTGGTACAGCCTCTGATCTGCAAGCCTTACCAGAGAGAGGTAATCTGACGCCCCTTCGCCTTCATACATGGCAATCCCGATGCTGGTGGTCAAGGCAATCGTACCCTTGGCGGTCGTCAGGGGAGTATGTTCTACGAGATCTTTCAATCGCGAGGCCACCGATTTTGCCTGCGCAGGATTGGTTCCCGGCATGAGGATGCAGAATTCTTCTCCTCCATAGCGCCCAAAAATATCGGATTTGCGCAGCTCGCCCTGCAGGAGACGGGTGAATTGGCGCAGGGCTTCGTCGCCGACCACGTGTCCATGAGTGTCGTTCAGCTTTTTAAAATGGTCCAGATCGGCCATGACCAGCGCACAAGGCAGCCTCTGGCGACGACAGAACTCCAGGGCCTTGCCGGCCTCCGTGTCGAGGGCCCGGCGGTTTAAAATCCCGGTCAGGTGATCGCTGCGGGCCATCTGCTCCAGCTCCGCAAGCAGCTTATGGCTCAGCAGGATGATAAAACCCATGATCTTGCAGATGCCGATAAAGATCCCTTCCAGATAATTAGTCGATTCGAGAAAATAATCCGGCGGTATCTCCTGCAGCGGGAAATTTAAGATCCGATACGTCAGGATCAGTGCATGGTAGAGGGTTTCGATCAGTACGAAAAGAGATACCAAACGGGCGCTGCGTGCCAGATTCGACGGCCGGTGGCGTTGCAGTGTCCAGATGATGGCCAAATCGCAAAAGATGGTCATGAAGTTGAAATTGATGCCACGCATCCATCGGGAGGGCCAGACAAAAAAGAACAGCGAATGGAACAATAGGTAGAGAACGACAAGAAGAAGAACCCGGCGCACGTATAGAGGACGGCTGCAGAACTCCCTCATTCCTGTCCATGTCAGCGCCGCACTGAGCACGAACAGGGTGCTGCCCAACAGGACCGAAACGAAGTCGGGAACGGCACCTCTCAGGCTGAAGATAAAAGCCCCGAACATAGCCAGCCATAGACTCTGAACCCAGCGGCGAAGTCCTGGTTGACCACGAAGGAATATTTCCAATGCCGTCAAAGAGAGGGTAAGAGCAAAGGCAACGACAAAGGCGGCAAAGGCAAGCGTTTCAAGGTGGAGTGTCATTGTCGACTCAATGGCAGAGGAAAGATACTTCGTTGAATATCAAGCATGCATCGAATATACGCTAAGGTTACCGGGGAAACAAGGAGGAAGGGAAGGCAATAGGAATAACGAAGTGGCGGCAAACGAAGGAAGAAGGTACCTGGAGATCCGACATGGCAGAATAGCTCCACTGCCGCCGGAGCTTCCAGCTCCGGTAGGCTAATTTCGGGAGGCAAATCTGGAGCCGGAGGCTCCGGTCACGCCGGCATGTTTCATGGGAGTTCCGCGTTTACGCGGCATCTCATGGATCCATGAAAGCCTGTATTTACGAGGGACTGGTTAAGCCGGAACTCCCATGAAACTTCCCCACCGAAAGCCCACGCGCCTCTAAGTCTCGAAGAGACGATGTTCCGTAGCCCCAGGTTTCAACCTGGGTAAGGCATTGCCCCCAAAGGTAAGTCCCGTAAGGGACGACGTCAACAAAAGATAACGTTGTATTTTCATTTCTGGCCGCCGACCTAACGTCGTCCCTTACGGGACTCTTTCGATTATCAACATCTGCCCCCCAGGTTGAAACCTGGGACTAAATCAACTCCGCCCGCTTCTCGGGGTTTTCCTCTTGTCTATTCCACTACTCATGTGAAGTTTCTCTCGAATTTAGGCGCCAGTTGTTGGAGTATAGTCGCTACAAACCCGTCCCGTATTGGCTCGAATTCCGATTTTTTTCGACCTCATCAAGTATGACGAGGCGGTAAAAAGTCGGTATTTTGTGCTGATTCGAAAATTCTGTATTGATTCGAAAGAGGATGCCGGCAAGATGCTGGCGCTCCCGGCACTTTTTGCCGCTTCGTCAAGTATAATAAGACCGCAGGAAAGGATGGTGAGGGCGCATGCAAACTCTTATCGGACGTCACTGGCATCACTTGCCGGCAGCGGAAACGCTGGAACTCCTCGAAAGCAATGAGACCAACGGTTTGGATCGTTTTGCGGTAGAGGAACGGCAGGCCCATTTTGGCCCAAATATTATCGAGGAAAAGCGTCAGCAAAGTCCCCTGCTGCGCTTCCTGCTCCAGTTCCATCAACCGCTCATTTATCTGCTCTTGCTGGCAGCGGCCGTGACCGGCCTTTTCAAGGAATGGGTGGATACGGCGGTCATTTTCGGAGTCGTTCTGATCAATGCGGTTGTCGGTTTTATTCAGGAAGCCAAAGCATTGGGCGCCATTGCCGCCCTGGCCAGGTCCGTTGCCAGCGAAACGACTGTTATACGTAACGGGCAAAAATTGCGTCTGCCGGCATCCACCCTTGTTCCTGGAGATATCGTCCTGCTTCAATCCGGCGATAAAGTGCCGGCCGACCTGCGTCTCTTACGTACCCGGGATCTGCAGATCGACGAGTCTGCGCTTACCGGCGAGTCGCTGCCGGCACAGAAAAATATGGCGCTGCTGTCCAAAGAAACGGTGCTGGCGGATCGTAAGAATATGGCTTACAGCTCCACCCTGGTCACTTTCGGAACCGGAACCGGAATCGTGGTCGCCACCGGTGGTCTTACTGAAATCGGTCAGATCTCCGAAATGATTTCTTCCACCGAGGTGCTCGATACGCCTTTACTCCAGAAGATCAAGCAGTTCAGCCACTATCTGCTGATCGTCATCCTGATTCTGGCCGCCGCTACATTTGTGATGGATATAGTACGTGGTAAGGACTGGCTGTTCACCTTCAAGGTGGCGATCGCCTTAGCCATAGGCGCCATTCCCGAAGGATTGCCGGCCGCCATGACGATTATGCTTGCCATCGGCGTGTCGCGCATGGCCCGGCGCCATGCCATCATTCGCCGACTGCCCGCGGTGGAGACTCTCGGGAGCGTAACGGTCATCTGTTCGGACAAAACCGGGACGCTCACCAAGAATCAGATGACGGTACAGGAAATCCTGGCGGGCGACCATTGGTATGATGTGAGCGGTAAGGGCTATGATCCGGAGGGAGCCATCCGTCTCCATAATTCCGGATCGTCTCCGGCGAATATGGCTTTGCACGATTGCTTACGCGCAGGGATGCTCTGCAACGACTCGGTCCTCATCAGGAAAGATGAACTCTGGCAAATTCAGGGTGATCCTACGGAGGGTGCTCTTTTGGTTGCGGCTAGGAAAGGGGGATTGCAGCCGGAACAGGAGCAGACAACCTATCCACGCCTGGATGCGATTCCTTTCGAATCCCAGCATCAATACATGGCCACGCTCCATCGGACCGACTCCGGTCATACCGCAATGGTTTATATCAAGGGTTCCGTGGAATCCATCTTGCCCAAATGTCTCGCCGTGATTCTGCCGAATGGCCAGGAGGGTGCCTTCGATCCGGAGGCGACGCGAACGGCCGCCGAGGCGATGGCAGCCAAAGGATTGCGGGTTCTGGCCTTGGCTAAAAAGCATTTGCCGCCGGAGACAATTTCTATCGGCCATGGAGACGTGGCCGGCGATCTGATTTTTCTTGGTCTTCAGGGGATGATGGATCCTCCGCGCCCGGAGGCGGCGCAGGCAATCGATACCTGTCAGAAGGCAGGAATTCGGGTGAAGATGATTACCGGCGATCATGCAAAAACCGCCGGCGCTATTGCCCGCGAATTAAAGATTGCCGGCGTGGACGGGTCGGATGGATCGGAGAATATCCTGACCGGCCGGCGATTGTCGGAACTGTCCGATGCCGATCTGATGGAGATCGTTCCCAAGACGGCGGTCTTTGCCCGGGTCAGTCCCGAACATAAGCTTCGTCTGGTCCAGGCGTTGCAGAAACGAGGCGAAGTCATTGCCATGACCGGAGATGGAGTCAATGATGCACCTGCCCTGCGTCGGGCTGACATCGGGATTGCCATGGCGCTGGGGGGTACCGAGGTGGCCAGAGAAGCGTCCGACATGATTCTGACGGACGATAACTTCGCCTCGATCGAAGCGGCGGTGGAAGAGGGCCGAGGAGTATTCGATACCCTTTTGAAATTCATCGTATGGACGCTGCCGACAAACGGCGGCGAAGCTTTGGCTATTCTTCTGGCCATATTGCTCAACACTACCTTGCCGCTGCAGCCGGTCCAGCTGCTTTGGATTAACATGACCACCGCGGTCTTTCTGGGCATGATGCTTGCTTTCGAACGTCCGGAGGCGGGGATTATGTTACGGCTGCCGCGCGATCCCAGGACCTCGCTGATTACTGGGACTCTCCTCTGGCGTATCGTTCTGGTTTCGGGTTTACTCTGTGCCGGTGCCTTTGGTCTGTTTCGGTATGAACTGGCGCAAGGGGCCTCCCTTCAGCAGGCATGGACAGTCGTAACGGCAGTGTTTGTATATGGCGAAACGTTTTATCTCTTCAACTGCCGCTCCATGACCCATTCCGCTCTTCGTCTGGGTCTGTTTTCCAATCGATGGATCTGGGGCGGGATTGCGGTCATGACACTTCTGCAACTCGGGTTTACCTACCTTCCCTGGATGAATCTATCTTTCCATTCGGCTCCGATAGGGATTCATTCCTGGCTGCGTGTCATCGGTTTTGGATGGTTTGTTTATATGATCGTCGAAACGGAAAAATGGATCCGGGGATGGATAGGCACACGAAGATGAAAACTGGAAAATCGGAACAGCTCTCTGCAGTTGGGCGGCAGAGCGGTAACGGCAATGAGGTAGGTCGTGGGAGGGTTCCAAAGGGAAACCATGAGAGGACTTCGAACGGTATGCTCCTTTGCCGTTGGCGCTGTAGTAGTCAAGCCGATCCAAGGTCACCGGCGGATGCTGGCGGCCGGTTTGCACGGAAATGGAAAGGGATGTCCGCCGGCTGAGCCGGAAGGCCCTGATAAAGGGAAAATCTAGGATGTTATCCCAGGGCTTCCCTGACCTTGGCGGCGAGGTCCTTCAGAGAAAACGGCTTGGAGAGAAAGTGAATACCCTCCTCCAGCACCCCCTGACGTGCGATCATGTCCGCCGTGTATCCGGACATATACAGGCACCTCATTCCGGGTTTCATGGCACAGATACGCTCCGACAGTTTCTTCCCGTCCATCTCCGGCATCACCACATCCGCCAATATCAGATCGATGGCGCCCTCGTATTGCCGGGCCAGCTGAAGCGCCTGGTCGGCTCCTCCGGCCGTCAGCACCCTGTACCCCAACATGGCAAGCATATTGCGACTGAGATCCAGTACCACCGCCTCGTCTTCGACAATCAGGATGGTCTCCGTGCCGCCCCGTACTTCCTGAGGCGTTTCCTGCGCCAGGTCTTCCAGGTCTTCTCCGCCATGGCGGGGGAAGTAGATGCGGAATGTCGTACCCTGTCCCGGCTCGCTGTACACGTTGATGAATCCGTTGTTCTGCTTGACGATGCCATAAACGGTCGCCAGCCCCAGCCCCGTTCCCTGGCCTTCCTTTTTGGTGGTAAAAAACGGCTCGAAGATGCCGGCCATAGTCTCTTTGTCCATTCCGCAACCGTCATCGCTCACCGCGAGCATGACGTATTCCCCTGGGAGGCATTCCGGTTGAGCCGCACAATAGGCCTCATCACAGGTCACGTTGGAGGTTTCGACGGTGATGTTCCCGGCCTTTTCGATGGCATCGCGCGCATTGACCGCCAGATTAGCCATAAGCTGGTCCATTTGGGTCGGATCGATTTTCACCTTCCAAAGGCCGGCACCCGGATGCCAGACCAGATCGATATCCTCTCCGATCAGCCGGCGGAGCATTTTAAGCATTCCGGTCATAGTGTCGTTCAGGTCCAGTACTTTAGGAATCACTGTTTGCCGGCGGGCAAAGGCCAGCAGCTGACGGGTCAGATCGGACGACCGATTGGCGGCATCCAGGATATCCTGAAGAGCCCGATAAACGGGATCCGAGTTCTCGATATGGAGCAGGGCTATTTCCGCATTGCCGAGGATCACGCTGAGCATGTTGTTGAAATCATGAGCCACCCCACCGGCCAGCCGACCGATCGATAGCATCTTCTGAGACTGTAGGAGCTGTGTTTCCAGCATCTTCTGTTCCGTCAAATCAATGATGGAAAAAACGCTTTCCTTCGTTTCGGGCAGGATGGCGACACTCATGAAAAGATTCCGACGGACACCCTCGCGGTTAATGCCACAAAACTCATAAGCGGAGGGCGCCTGGCCATGAGCCAGCCTGCGCATCCGATGATAAGTTTGCATCCGCTCCAGATCTTCTGCAGAAACGAAGGCGGTCCACTTTATCTTCCCTTCCAGCTCCTGTTTCGTATAACCACACAACCGGGCGAAGTTTTCGTTCGCCATGAGGATGGTCCCATCTTCGGCGACGATGATGTTGCTTGTAGCCGTGCTTTCAAAGATGGTTCGATAGCGCTGTTCACTGGCCCGCAGGGCATTCTCGGCCCGCTTGCGCTCGGTGATGTCCCGGTCGAAGGCGATGCCTAGAAAACGGCCTTTATATTCGCAATAATTGGTGGTTACCTCGACCGGGAAGAGCCGTCCCTCTTTGGTACGATGCCGTCCCTCGAAGGTCATCTTTCCAACCTGTTTGAGCGTGATCTTATGCCTTTCCCACCCCTCCAGGGGGAAGTCGGGATCGATCTCGAACACTTTCCTTTTCATCAGTTCCTCCCGAGTGAACCCTAGGGAGGAGCAGGTGGCATTGTTTACGTAGTCCAGAGTACCCTGGTCACCCACCAAAAGGATGCTGTCAGGTGCCCGATCCATGGCAAACTTCATCAGGAAAAGTTCTTCTTCGAGCTGTTTGCGCTCGGTGATATCGACCATCGAGAGGATGCCGGCCGGTCTCCCATCGGCCAGAGTAGATGCTCCGGTCAGCTCCACCCACTTGTCTTTGTTGTCCTTCGTGAGAATTCTGAATTCATTGCGGGATATTGCCCCCTGCCTCTGTTGCCTTTGCCGGCCAAGCTCACGGATGAGCGACCTGGAGTCGGGGTGGAACAGATCCCAGAAAGGAAGGCGGGAAAGTTCTTGTGCGGAATAGCCGGATAGAGTCTCCGCAGCCTGGTTGGTGTAGAGGAAACGGTCGTCCTGATAGAGCAGAATCGCCGTCGGGGTAGAGTCGGAAAGGGCACGGAATTTTTCTTCGCGTTCCCGGAATTTCTCAGGAGAACAGGCCATGATCAGCCACAAGGCCAGGACGATCATGAGTGAGAGGATCAAGCCGACAGGCAGGATTACCTGTACGGCCAGGTCCCGCCGCCAGGCGAGACCATCGAGGATCACACTCAAAACGGCTATTACCCGTCCGGTGGAGGAATCGGTTAGGGGGACCATGACCGACACCCAGCCTCCCCGGAAACCGGAATCAGGCCCTTCGACAACCTCTCTCCCAGTCTGAAAAACCTCTTCCAGATGTCCGGAGGACTCCTGGAAAACCTGCTCTAGCGAGGAGTCTCCACCCGATGTCTCCGGCCCGGAATCCATCCATGAAAATAGCGTGCCGTCTTCCTTCCGTCCCCAGATACAGAGAGACCGGTAGGTTGCATCGGTCTGCCGGATCAGGGCAAGATACTCCTTGATTTTTCCGTATTCCGGATTCTCCAGGCCGGCTGCGGAGCCTTTCGGTGATGCGGCAGGATAACGGGATAGTGCCCGTTCGATCAACTTTACCTGTCGTAGCAGATCCTCTCGCATCCGCCGGTCCGCTTGCCGTATCGTCCACCAGGCGAGGAGTAAACCGAGGGATAAAATGCATGCCAGGGCAACAAACGTCCATCGTTTCGCCCTTCTCCCGAAAAATGTTTGGATTTTCTCTAACAAAGGTGATGAGTTCATTTTACACGGAAGAAAACACACGCGGAAACCCCAGGGTACCAGCGGCACCGCATACATGTGGAGCTACGAACCTCTGCCTTGTCGTATCGCGAAGGGATGAATAGTTCAGCGTTAATATCCACTTGTATTATCCTCATCCATTGGAGAGATATGATAACAATATACCTCAACTCCTTCCCCGAAAATTGCGAATGAGGAACAAAACAATCTCCTATTGGAATATCGGCCTGCATCATGGACGAGTTGTAGTCTGTATTGGAGATGGAATCGATGAGGTTGGCCAAGGCTTCCCGTGGATCCTGAGGTCGGTTCCGGGAAGGATCCAGGGGGTAGTGTGGAAGGACTTCGAACGACAGGTTCCGTTGCCATTGAGGCCGTGGTAGTCGAGCCGATCCAAGGTTATCGAGGAGGTATGCGGCTGATTTCTTATCAGTGGGGTGCGATTTCGACTGTTTGATCAGCTTATTCGGACTGCTCGCTGTCCCTTCTGTCACAGAACGCTGGATGATTCGATCTCAGCGTATTACTATAGAGTCAAGCAGAACCTGAGTGCAATTAGACGTGTATTGATCCATTCTGATCGGAGGTGGAGTTATGCTATGGGAAGCCAATCAACGCATGTGGGTTCGGATATCGCTGATGTTTCTGGCGGTTTTGCTCGCCGGTGTCGGAGGAACCTTCAGTCAGCAGAAGCCGACCGATATTCTGGTCGGACAGAGTATCCCCTTCCATTCGAACATCCTGAACAGGGATCTGAATCTCTCCCTGTATTTACCGGGTGATTATGAAAATGGCAGGAACCGGTACCCGGTCCTCCTGGATCCGAATGCCTTTCTTTTCAAATATGATGCCGGAACCGTGGAATTGCTGTCCGCGATGACCTTCATTCCGCGGACCATCGTTGTTGGACTCCCCGGCCTGCCGGATGGTTATGTGCCGACGCCCTATGAGCAGAGGGATGGGAAGGTTTCCGCAGCCGATCTCACCTTACAGTTTTTCCGTCAGGAATTGATACCCTATATCGATAAAAACTACCGTACCGCCGACTACCGGATCCTCTATTCCCATTCCGTTGGCGGGTTGTTGACCATGTATACCCTGTTTACCCAGCCGGACCTTTTCTCCGCCTATATTGCCAGCAGTCCATGGTTTCAAACCAATGACCAGTATTGGCTGAAAAAACTCGACAAGATGTTTCAGGCTGAATCGCTCCAGGGAAAGTCACTGTTTATGACTGTAGGCAAAGAGGAGGGTCAGCTGACGCGGGACACCTACGTCGAGCTGGAAAAATGGATGAACAAAAAAGACCTGAAGGGACTCCGTTGGAAAAGTGTCTGGTTCGAAGGGGTGGATCACGGCTCCATGGTCGGGAAAAGCCTTTATGACGGACTGCTCTACCTGTTTGAAGGCTGGAGAATACCCGATTCTGTCTTGGTTGCCGGAGAAATCGCCCGCATCGAGGAGCATCGGGAGCAGATGGCGAAGAAGTTCCCGGGGTTGAGTCAGATTCCTATTCCCGAAGAAAGGTTGAATGCCGTGGGCTACCGGCTCATCAATCAAAAGAGTTATGACCGGGCGGTGGAGATACTGGCCTATACGGTTAAAACTTATCCCGACTCCCCGAACGCCTACGACAGTCTGGCCGAGGCCTATCTCCTCAAGAATGATAAAGAGAGCGCCATCAAGTTTTACCGTCTGGCCGTGGAAAAGAATCCGGGAAACACCGCAGTGGAAAAGCGTATCCTGCAGAACTCCAGGGATAAACTGAAAGAAATGGGTGAAAACCTCCCATAGCCGCTTCTCAATGCAATTCTGCCAGCCGGGCAGAACATCCGTCAGGGGCCATGAGCCGGCTCCGGATGAGAATTGTCTCTACCTGAACATTTTGGACAGCGGCGGCTGATGGGTGCCTGGAAATATCGAAGCGTTTGGCGGAGACCCGCTTGACATCATGACTTACCTTCGGCAATACCGGTTCTCTCGTTCACCATTGCCTCGGTCCTATTCGGCGGATTATTTCATAGACAGAGTACGAGCCATGACGGTTGAAACAAGTATGAGCAAAAATGTGAGAAAAAGTATTGAATATTCGTAACCGGAAAAGCCGAGGTCCGGCAAGACATTCACGGATGTGTGCAAGAGAAGTGCCAGGAGCAGCTTTCCTTCGAAATTCAAATAGAACCAGGTAAAAATAATTGTGAACAGTATCGACCATCCGATGCGAAACAATACCGCTACCATCGCGTCGAGGTTAGCTCCAGAGATATCGACAGGCAGGTGCCAGAATGCTTGCATAAGCCCCAAAACATAACTTGCCTGTAAAGGTGAATATTTCTGTAATAGAAGAGGAAGTGCAAATCCACGCCAACCGAGTTCCTCCCCCATGGATCCACCAAAAATCAAATTCATGAAGAACGCCGTAAGCAACGTCGCTACGAAACTCGCTGGACCATTCTTTAAAGATGTAATAGCCCAAGTATTCCCTGGAACATTCACGATGACCCATCCGATTAGGAACAAAAGCGGTATGCCAAAGATCGAAAGGAGTATACCTTTCATTCCAGCTTTGCCTTGTCCTTCACCGGTCGCGGGTATAAGTACGTGTCGGTTCCATGACGAAAAGAACAGCAGAGAAGCAATACCGATTGTCACGACAATTAGGGATACAAACGGCGTAAAGTCTTTTATGGATCGCGGTGTAGATTGCGTGATGATGACACCGGCGATGAAGATAAGAAGGAACAGAGGGAAAATTCTCCATCCATTCCTTCTGAGCTCCTTCGACTGGGCACCGGAGATGATGAGCGCTGAAAGTGAAGGGCCAAAAACTCCAATTTGAGCGATCAACCATCGAGTATCATACAAAAAAGTTTCTGGTTTCGCCGGCAAAACACCGGAGAGGTAGAAAAGCGACCAGGAAATTGCCCATGTCATTATTGCGAAGAGAACGAGTTGTTTTCTGAGGCTAACGGTCATAGACAGATTCTCCAAAAAGGGGACTCAGTCGATTGTTTTTCCAGATTTAGCTTGCTTGCATCGAATATACGGAAATTTTTCGGGGGAAACAAGGAAGAAGGGAAGGGAAGAGCGGCGACGGACTGACGGGTGACGGGAAACGAAGGAAGAAGGCGCATGGAGGTCCGGCGTAGGAATAGAAAAGATCGGCGACCAGGGGTAAGCTTGGAATCGAAATCCGGGAAGTAATTTCGGATTGACAAAAAGAATCTCCTCCCCTTAAAATCAAACCATTCTGTAACAAACTATTTTCCAATTTCTGATAGGTTTTTTTAACAGAACAATAAGGGGAGGGATATTCCTCATTCCCCGCTTTCTCGCCAGTGACTTAGGAGGCTAAATGCATGACGCTGTTGTTTTCTGCCGAAGTAAACGGCCGATTTTTACCACTCTTTTTTCTCTTCTTCTCCTTTGCGGAACTATCCTCTATCTACCCGCACAGGGCCTGACAGGAAGAATTTCCGGAACGCTTGTCGATCCCAGCGGAGCGACCATTCCAGGCGCGGAAGTTCAGATCACCAACAAACAGACCAGTCAAGTACGGTCCATGACGACCAACAACGAAGGATACTTCGTGTTCAACGAAATCCTGTCCGGCACTTACACCCTGACGGTAAACGCCCAGGGTTTTAAAAAGCTGGAACAGGGAAACATTGTGGTGACCGCCAACGAGCGTGTTACCCTGCCGCCGCTCAAGATGGAAGTCGGCGCTTTAAGCGAGACGGTGTCCGTTTCCGCTGAGACCAGCCGGGTGCAGTCGGAAAGCGCGGAGCGCGCCGGTCTGATCGGTTCCCGGCAAATGGCCGAACTTCCCCTGAAAGGGCGCTCCTACATGGGAACCACACGCCTGTTGCCCGGGGTCATCGATACCGCCAACCGCGAAGCTCCGGGGTGGAATGACCTGACAGGGATCAATATCAACGGAACACGCTCCGGGGCCATCAATCTGACCCTGGACGGGGTCAGCAGCCTGGACACCGGTTCCTTGACCGGCCCCTACCTGGCTCCCAGCATCGATGCCGTCGGTGAGGTGAAGGTATTGCTCAGCAACAGTCAGGCGGAATACGGACGCAGTTCCGGAGCCACCATCAACACCATCATCAAGAGCGGTGGACAACAATTCCACGGCGGAGCCTACTATTTTCTGCGCAACGATGCGCTCAATGCCAACGAATGGCTTAACAACAAAAATAGGACCAACGTCAATCCGGAAACCGGCAAAGCCAAGGCGCCCCGGTACCGATACAATTATCCCGGCTACTTCATCGGCGGTCCGGTCATCCTGCCCTGGACCAACTTCAACCGCAACCGGGACAAGCTCTTCTTTTTCTGGTCCCAGGAATTTCTGCCCCTGGTCAGCCCCTCCTCCATTTCCAATCTGAAGTTCCCCACCGCTCTGGAACGGAAGGGCGATTTCTCTCAGACCGTGGAGCTGAATGGGACGCCGATCGCCATCAAAGATCCCCTGAACGGCGGCGCGCAGTTCCCCGGAAACGTGATCCCCGCCAATCGTATCGATGCCAACGGTCAGAAGCTCCTGAACCTTTTGCCTCTGCCCAACACGGTGGGGCCGTCCGGCACCTACAACTGGACGGGCCAGAGCATCAACAAGAATCCGAGACGCGATTCGATTTTGCGCGTGGATTACAACATCACCCAGAGCACAACCTTTTATACCCGGTTGATCCAGGACTATCAGGCCTGCAAGGGAGAGTATGGTTTGTGTGCCGGACTGGGCAGTTCCTATGCCTGGCCCCAGCTGCCGATCGACTACAATATCCACAGCGCGGGCATCGTAGCCACCCTGCTCCACACCTTCAACTCCTCGACGGTCAATGAATTCACCTTCGGCATCAATCGCGCCAAACAGAACGTTGTCGCTTTGTCCGAGGAACGTTTAAATGCCAACGTCCGCTCCAAGGTCGGATTTAACATTCCGCAAATTTACCCGTCGGCCAATCCCATGGGACTGATTCCCAATGCCACCTTCGGAGGAGTCCCGGGAAGCGTCTCCCATCTGGGAATCGAAGGGCGGTTCCCCTTCTTCGGCACCAACAACATCTGGAACTACTCCGACAACCTATCCAAGATCGCCGGCAAGCACGGGCTCAAATTCGGCTTTTACCTGGAGCGGACCACCCGCAACGCCGCCCGCAGCACGGTATTCAACGGCACTTACAGCTTCAACCGCAACTCTCTGAACCCGTTGGATTCCAATTTCGCCTATTCCAACGCCATCCTGGGAATCGTAGATTCCTATACCGAAGCCAGCGCCCACCCCAACGCTCACGGTCGGTTCATCAACTTCGAGTGGTACGCCCAGGATACCTGGAAAGCCACCCGGCGGCTGACCTTCGATATCGGCATGCGCTTCTACCACATCCAGCCGGTCTGGAGCGAGGGGGACAAACTGGCCATCTTCGATCCCAAGACATATGACCGCTCCAAGCAGCCCCCGCTGATCGCTCCCTACATCAATCCGGCAAATAACACCCGTGTGGGAAGGGATCCGGTCACTGGAACCCTGTATCCGGCAGTTAAAATCGGGACATTCTCCTCTGCTGGCGGAACCGCGTACCAAGGCATGGTAACCTACAACGGCAAAGTCGCCGAGACGCCGCCCATCCAGCTGGCGCCACGACTGGGCGTGGCTTGGGATGTTTTCGGCAACGGAAAGACCGCTCTTCGTATGGGGGTCGGTATTTTCTATGACCGCTTCAGCGATGACCAGATCCTGCAGCTGGTACAGATGCCGCCTCTAGTGACCACCGCGACGGCAAATTACACCACTCTCAACAATCTGCTGGCCACACCGGTCAGTCTGAGTCCGGCGAGCGTATTCGGCTTCCAGCGCGACTACGATCCGCCGGCGGTCTATAACTGGAGCTTCGGCATCCAGCAGGACATCGGTTTCGGTACCCTGCTCGACGTGGCTTATGTCGGGAATGTGCAACGGCACCTCATCAATCAGCGCAACCTGAACGCCATTAATTACGGAACCCGGTTCAAGCCGGAGAACATCGACACCACCTTGAGCGGAAACCGGCCCCTGCCGGACAACTTCCTGCGCCCCTACCAAGGCTTTACCGATATTCAATATCTGGAGTTTGCCGGTTGGGGGAACTACAATGCGCTTCAGGTTCAGCTGACCAAGCGTTTTTCGCACAACATGACCTATCACCTGTCTTATGCCTGGTCCAAAGCTATGGATCTGGTCGACGGGCAGGGCGGTGCCGTTCACCCGACTTTACCCTTCGGCATGCGTAACTACGGGCTTTCCGGATTTGACCGGCGCCACAATTTCAATATCAACTTTGTCTATAACCTGCCGAACATGAGCCGCTACATGGACAACTGGTTCGGCCGCACCATGCTGGACGGCTGGCAGTTTTCCGGGGTAACCATGTTTATTACCGGTTCCCCCAGCGGCATAGGTTATAGTACTTCCTATTCCTCAGATCTAACCGGCGGTACGGGCAGCGGCCTGGACAGCCGGGTGGTGGTGGTCGGCAAGGTGAACGAAAAAGTGGGTAACATTCCCTTCAATGCCGCAGCGATCAAGCCGCCGACAGCCGCTAATTCCGTTAACGGCATGGGAAATGCGGCCAAGGTGCTCTTCACCAATCCGGGTATCAACAACTGGGATCTGGCGGTCTTCAAGAATTTCCGTTACGGAAAGAGCGAAGCGCAGTACATCCAGTTCCGTGCGGAATCCTATAACACCTGGAACCACACGCAATACTCCAGCGTGGATACCGGTTCCCGCTGGGATGCCTCCGGCAATCAGATCAATGCCAACCTGGGTCAATTTACCAATGCAGCTCAAGCCCGACGCATTCAGTTCGGCGTGAAGATTTACTTCTAAACCGATCCTCTTCTTGGGGCAGCCTTCCGTGGCTGCCCCAAGAGGCACTCCTCGCCGTTCCTCGGATAACCGATCTCCTTCCAACAGAGGGAAAAGAATGCACCTTGCCCTCTGGAAATGTAGTTAACACCAATCGCTCGCTCCAGATCAGACTCAGGCTCATGAAGAGGGTGGCGCCGGCAGGTTTGCTACAATCGAATCTTTGCGGAAATTGAGATGAGATGGAAATTACTTCTGCTAGTCATACTGGCAACCTTTTCTGCGGCAGCTCTATGGATCTGCGCCATGCGTGTGGCGGGACCGGAAATCCAACCGCTCTCCACCCGTTTTCCTTACCGGGTACGACAACCGCCGCCACTTGTGGCAGCCTTTCCTGTGTCTCGTGCTGGAGTCAATCCGGGAGAGGAGATACGTCTCCTGCACGCACGTGGAATCAAGGGGAGAAATATCGGAATTGCCATCATCGATCGTCCGCTGCTGGTACAGCATCAGGAATATGCCGATCGGTTGCGCTGGTATGAGGAGATCGACACCATGCCGGATGAGCCCGCCGGTTGGCATTCCACGGCGGTGGCCTCGATCGCCGCCGGAAAAACGGTGGGGGTCGCGCCGGAAGCGGATCTGTATTTCATCGGTGTAGGAATGATCTGGGCCAAGGAGCCGCTCGGTAACTGGTTTACGGCTTTTCGCCGGGCCGTCCACTACGGGCAAACACTGCCGCTGGCCATACGCAGAATCCTGGAACTCAACCGGCATCTTCCGAACGATCGCAAGATCCGCGTTCTCTCCTTGTCGGTAGGCGGTGGCGACTCCTTCCTTCAGGCTATCCGTGAAGCACGAGCGGAAGGGTTGTTCGTTTCCGCATTCGATCTGACTTTACCGCGGCTCGGTCCCACAACCTTTGCCAGTCCTGCGGGCGTCGATGCCTATACCACCCATGATACACCGGCCGGCAGCTGGGCCATCGCCCACATAGCCGGTCGTTACGCCCTGGCCTGTCAGGAAGATCCGGGAATGACTCCCGAGCGTTTTCTGCGGCAAAACCGGCTGCAAATCAGGGGAGAACCAGCATCGCGGTGATCTGAGGATTTGAAACCTGATTTCCTGAACTTCAACCCCTGATTTTGCCGATTCATCCTATCCGTATTGCCCTGGTCTCGAATCCGAACCGATAATCTTTTATCGAGGGACTGGACGTCCCTCACCCCTATCTCCCGTTTCTTTTACCGGGTCAAGGGAGATTTATTTTTTAGAATACGGAAGGGCACACTACGCAATGCCTCAACGAAGGAGGAGTCAGATGAATCGAAGAAAGCGGTATCTATGTCTCGTTCTCGGGCTGGTTTTACTGTTTGCATTCCTGCCGGAGGTTTCCGCTGCGGATCGGGCGGAAGAAAAAGCGGAGGTAGCCAAGATCATCGATCAAAGTTTCTGCTGGTTCCAGAACAAGGATTTCGATTTACTATTTCGTATTATGAGCGATTCTCCGAGCCTGTTTCTGTTTCAACCCACATCCACGACGACCATCATCGGTGGAGACGCCTTCAAAAAGTACTCCGTCGGTTGGAAAAATCCCGATCTGGTTTACGATCATCACACCATCCGCGATCTGCGCATCGATCTGTCTCCCAAGGGAGAGGTAGCCTGGTTTTCCTGTACTGCCGACGATTGCTCACGCTTCAAAGGAAAGATCGGATGCTGGAAAGATGTTCGCGTCACAGGTGTCCTTCTGAAGCAGGAGGAACGCTGGGTGATCATGCAGATGCACTTCTCCTTTGCCTCCGACAAGGTTCTTGCGGAAGAGAAGGCCCGACAGGAGGCAAAGAAGCAGTAATTCCACGGAACCTTGTAAGGGATGTGGATTGCCTTTTTAGGTTTATCGAGCATGATCGAATGTACGGGAATTACACAGGGAGGAACAAGGAGGAAGGGAGGTAAATAGCAGTAACGGAGCGGCGGGAAACGAAAGAAGAGGGCGTACGGAGATCCGACAATTGCAGAATGGGTCCTCTTACCGGAAAATAGTACGGATTGTGCGATAATCTGTACGATACCAGAGGCGGATGGCTGCAAAACGGTTACTGCCGGGGAGATGCCGATGGAGATCGTCGGTCCTGCTGCTTACGATGACTGTGGTACCTGCTGAACAAATCTCGAAAGAGAACGTGACAGAGCCTGCTCGCTCCGTACACCGGAGGCGCGGATTGCTGGGACTGGCCGGTATGGTCGTGCTGGTAGGCATGGGCGAGCATATGGCCGAGCGTTTTCTCCCCCTCTACCTGCAGGAACTGACCCAAACATCCACCGCCGTTCTGGCCATCGGGATTCTGGCGGGAATGGACGATTTGCTTTCGGCACTCTATTCCTTTCCGGGAGGCTATCTGAGCGATCGCCTGGGTACCAAGCGCGCTCTGCACTTCTTCAATGCCATTTCCATCCTCGGATACCTCTGCGTAATACTGATTGCAGAATGGTGGGCGGTCCTTTTGGGAGCGGCCTTGTTCATCTCCTGGTCGGCCATTTCTCTGCCGGCTACCATGGACTTGCTATCCGCTCTGGTCCCCGGGAACCGGAGAACCCTGGGCACTTCCTTACTTGCCATGATCCGGCGGATTCCCAAGATGCTGGGTCCGCTGATCGGAGGCGCCTGCATCTCTTACTGGGGAGTACGGCAGGGGATGCGTGTAGCCTTTCTGGCGGCCCTGTTGCTGGCGTTAGCGGCATCCGTACTGCAGCAGGTGTTGATCTCCGGAGAACCCGGGAAGAAAAAGCCGGCGGAAGGGAACCCTTTCCGCCTTTGGCGGGAGATGCCGGCCGGTTTGAAGCAGCTGCTGTATGCCGATATTCTGATTCGTTTCTGCGAACGCATACCGGATGCCTTCGTCGTCGTCTGGGTCACCCGGACCATCTCGCAGCCGGTTTCCGAGATGACGTTCGGCTGGCTTTCTTCCCTGGAAAATCTCACGGCCATGCTGATCTATCTCCCGGTAGCTCTTCTGGCCGATCGTTGGGGGAAAAAGCCCTTTGTTTTGACGACCTTTTTCTTTTTTACCTGTTTTCCTCTGGTGCTGCTGCATGCCCAATCAGTCGGTTGTTTAACACTGGCCTTCGTGGTGCGAGGTATGAAGGAGTTCGGAGAACCCAGCCGCAAGGCCCTGATCCTGGATCTTTCTCCGGAAGGGCGCCAGGCGGCCATGTTTGGGCTCTATTACCTGATACGGGATATCCTGGTGGCGTTGGCGGCCTTCGGAGGGGCGCTGCTGTGGAACGTTTCCCCGGAGTGGAATCTGAAGGCCGCCTTCTTTTTCGGCATCCTGGGGACACTCTGGTTTGCCTGGAAAGGTCGCGGTGCCGCGGCTGTCTTTCGATGAGGGAAAACCTGTTTTCGATCTTACAATTGCTAAAACGAGTCTCTGTTGACATAATTGCTGAATGAAATGGAATATCGGTTTTTTACGTCTTCATCAAGGAAAGGAGATCCTATGTATTATCTGTTAAAATAGTTTCATTTGATGTGAAGTGAAATAAAACGTAAATAAAAATTGACATAATGAAAGATATCGTAAGATAATATGCGGGGTAAGTTATGAATATCAGCGGCGATCTCTATCGTACGGAAAGGCAACAGGAAATTGTTCGACGCATTAATGAGTGCGGACGGGCGTCCGTCCTTGAGCTGGCTCAGCACTTCCAGGTTTCCGAGGTGACCATAAGGGCCGATCTGCAGGAGTTGTCGCAGAAAAGGCTGCTGTTGAGAACGCATGGCGGCGCCGTTTCGGCCAACCGAGGATTGTATGAGGTTTCCCTGGCGGATCGAACCCAGCAACAGATTCCCGAAAAGAATCGTATCGGTCAGGCAGGGGCATCCATGATATCCAACAATGACGCCATCATCCTCGATTGCAGCAGTACCTCCCTGGCGATTGCCCGTCACCTCAAACAACATCGGGAACTTACGGTATTGACCAATAGCCTCGCCATTGCTCAGGAGCTGGTAGAAGCCCCGGGCGTCACCGTGGTCATGCCCGGTGGCACTCTGCGCCGGGACATGCTCTCTCTCACCGGCGGATATGGGCTGGAGACCTTCCAGGGATTTCATATCCAGAAGGGATTTTTCGGGGCCTACGGGATCTCCATATCGGAAGGACTGACCGACAGCAGCTTGCCGGAAGCCCAGTTGCGCCGCCGCCTGGTGAAGATGTGCCGTGAGATCGTCGGTGTGGTCGACTATACCAAATGGGGGCGTTTCGGCCTGGCCTCCTTCGCTACTCTTAAGGAAGTCCATACTATAGTCACCAACAAGAATGCCCCACAGGAGATGCTCGATCAGACTAAAGCCCTGGGTGTTCATGTGGTCCTGGTGTAGTTACCGGACCTGCGGATTTCCGCAAAAAAAGAAAACCGTTTTATTACACACCGTTCACAAAGGAGATTGTCCGTTATGTTGAAGAAAGCGACTGTATCGCTCAAAAAATCCTCAACCGCTGCCGCCGGGAAATCCTCGCCCAAAACCTCCGCAAAGAAAGTCCGGGTGGCCATCATCGGGGTAGGGAATTGTGCCTCCGCCTTTGTGCAGGGCGTCCATTTTTACCGCAATGCCAAAGATGACGAAGCGATTCCAGGCCTGATGCACGTTCGGCTGGGTGGTTATCATATAAGCGATATCGAGTTTACCGCCGCCTTTGACATCGATCGGAACAAGGTGGGTAAAGACCTGTCGCAGGCGATCTATGTTCCACCCAACAACACCTTCCGCTTTGCCGAAGTTCCACGAAAGGGCATTCCGGTACAGCGCGGAATGACGCATGACGGACTGGGCAAGTATTTATCTAGGGTGATCCAGGAGGCCCCCGGATCTGCGGCCGATATTGTCAAGATCCTGAAGAGTACCCGTACGGACGTAGTCGTCAGCTATCTGCCGGTAGGCAGCGAGGCGGCCACCAGGTGGTATGTCGAGCAGATTCTGGATGCCGGATGTGCCTTCGTCAACTGCATCCCGGTATTTATCGCCAGGGAAAGCAGCTGGCAGCAGAGGTTCGCCGAACGGGGACTGCCGGTCATTGGGGATGACATCAAATCGCAGGTCGGGGCAACCATTACACACCGCGTCCTCACTCGCCTGTTTGCCGACCGGGGGGTACACCTGGACCGCACCTACCAGCTGAATTTCGGCGGCAATACCGATTTCATGAATATGCTGGAGCGGGAGCGGCTGGAATCGAAAAAGATCAGTAAAACCAATGCGGTAACCAGCCAGCTGCCCTATTCCTTGTCGCAGGATGCCATCCACGTCGGTCCCAGTGACTATGTACCCTGGCTCACCGACCGGAAGTGGTGCTATATACGCATGGAAGGAACCACCTTCGGCAATGTCCCCTTGAATGTGGAATTGAAGATGGAGGTCTGGGACAGCCCGAACAGCGCCGGCGTGGTGATTGATGCCGTCCGCTGCGCCAAGATCGGCCTGGATCGCGGGCTGAAGGGGGCCTTGATCGAGCCCTCGTCCTACTTCATGAAGTCCCCGCCCAGGCAGTTTACCGACGACAGGGCCCGTGCCCATACGGAAGAGTTCATCGCCGGGAAAGCCTGATGCCCCGCTGAATCCAGTAGTCAGAAGTCAGAATCCAGAATGGATAGGGTGGCATATGGATTGCACCAGAAGTCCCTATTCACGAGGAACGTACAAACGTCGATACTGATAGAAAAACGGATCGTGTTTGTTCCGTCTTTAGGCGGTGCCGCGTATTATACAGGCTTTCACGGATCCATGGGATGCCGCGTAAACGCGGAACTACGAACCTCCTGCATTTTTCGCGATGCCATTTCAAAAGATTGCCTTCATAAAAAAAACTGCATACAATACACAGACGTAGGGGCGACCCTGGCGGTCGCCCTCGAACCGCTTACCCAAACGATGAAGGGCAACCGCGAGGGTTGCCCCTACTTTTGACGACCTTATCATGAATCGGAATCTTCGGTACCCATCTGTATGCCACCCTACCCATTCTGACTTCTGACTTCTGGATTCTGGATTCTGACTTCTGGCTCCTGTCTTCTGTCTTCTGATATAATCCCGGAGGATTTTCTCTCGCAAAGATTACACTTGGGACGTTATTTATATCGGAAGACTTTCATAACCTAGTTTAGGGGGTATCATGGCAACAGAAAACGAAGACAAATCAAGGGCGATCGATTCCGCCCTTTCCCAGATCGAAAAGCAGTTCGGCAAGGGATCGATCATGAAGCTGGGGGCCAAGCCCGTACAGGACGTTTCCACCATTTCTACCGGTTCTCTTTCCTTCGATTACGCCCTGGGCGTCGGCGGTTTCCCCCGCGGCCGGGTGGTGGAGGTGTACGGACCGGAATCGAGCGGCAAAACCACCATCGCCCTGCATGTCGTGGCCGAGGCCCAGAAGGCGCGGGGCACCGCCGCCTATATCGACGCCGAACATGCCATGGATGCAGGGTATGCCCGCAAACTCGGTGTCAACATCGATGACCTGCTGGTCTCGCAGCCGGACAGCGGCGAACAGGCCCTGGAGATCGCCGAAATGCTGATACGCAGCGGGGCCATCGATTGTCTGGTGATCGATTCCGTAGCCGCTCTGGTTCCCAAGGCAGAACTGGAAGGAGAGATGGGTGACTCCCTGCCGGGTCTGCAGGCCCGCCTGATGTCGCAAGCCCTGCGCAAGCTGACGGCCATCGTCGCCAAATCGAATACCTGTTTGATTTTCATCAATCAAATACGGGAAAAGATCGGGATCATGTTCGGCAATCCGGAAACGACTACCGGCGGCCGGGCCCTGAAGTTTTATTCTTCCATCCGGGTCGATATCCGTAAGACGGGCAACCTGAAGGAGGGAGATGCGATCATCGGCAATCGCACCAAGGTCAAGGTCGTTAAAAATAAACTGGCCCCGCCCTTCCGGGAAGCGGAGTTCGACATCATCTATGGAGAAGGAATCAGCCAGGTCGGAGATCTCCTGGACATAGGCGTCGATCGCAAGGTGATCGAAAAGAGCGGAACCTGGTTTTCTTATCAGGGAGAGCGGATGGGGCAGGGACGGGAGAATGCCAAACAGTTTCTGCTGGCCAACCCCGATATCGCCTCGGCCATCGATGGCCGGCTGCGCGAAGAGCTGGGTTTGCCGCTCGTGAAGAAAGAAACGGAAACGAAAAAGAACGGCGCTTCGGAAGCGAAGAAGGCGGCCGAGAAAAAGTCCTGACGAGACGGAATCCAGCGTATGCCGGCGACCAGCGAGAGGATTGTCCGGGAGGTCGAAGACCTGAGGGCGGAGATCCGCCGCCATGAGCATCTCTATTACGTGCTGAGTGCCCCGGAGATCTCCGACTATGAGTTTGACCGGCTCATGCAGCGTCTGCAGGAGATGGAAAAGTCTCATCCGGACTTGATCCGCCCGGATTCGCCTACCCAGCGGGTCGGCGGAGAGCCGCTGGAAGGCTTTCCCTCCCTGATTCATACCGTTCCCCTGCTCAGCCTGGATAATTGCTACTCCTTCCAGGAGACGGCCGCATTCGACGAACGGGTGCGAAAAGGCCTCGGCGGCGATGTCGCCTTCGATTATGTCTGTGAATTGAAGATCGACGGATTGAGTCTTTCGCTTCACTATGAAGAGGGGCGTTTGGCGGCGGCAGTGACTCGTGGAGACGGATATCGCGGGGACTTGGTGACGGAGAATGTCCGCACCATACGAAGCATTCCCCTGGTGGTCAATCCGTCGGGGACCGGCCTGTTTCGACGCCCCTGGTGGCCGCGATTCGAGGTGCGGGGAGAGGTCTATATGCCACGAGCGGCTTTCGATCGGCTGAATACCGAACGGGAACAGGCCAACGAATCCCTGTTTGCCAATCCGCGCAATTCCGCTGCCGGGACCCTGCGCACGCTGGATCCGCGGGTGGTTTCTCGCCGCGGTCTGGACATCTTCTGTTACAGCCTGCTGGTGGAGGGACGACCTCCGCTGGAGACCCATTGGGAATGTCTGCAATGGCTGGCCGAGCACGGATTCAAGACTAATCCGCATTCTTCCGTTTGTTCCTCTCTTTCCCAAATCCAGCGGAAGACAGAAGAATGGGAGGCGATGCGCGATCGTCTGGGATACGATATCGACGGTGCGGTCATCAAGGTCAACCAGACCGGTTGGCAGGAGCGACTGGGGGCCACCTCCAAATTTCCCCGCTGGGCCGTGGCCCTGAAATTTCAGGCCCGTCAGGCCGTCACGCGTCTGCTGGGTATCTCCGTGCAGGTAGGCAGGACCGGGGCTTTGACCCCGGTGGCAGAGCTGGAACCGGTGCATCTTTGCGGAAGCACGATCAGCCGGGCCACCCTGCACAATGAGGACGAGATACGTAGGCTAGACATCCGCGTCGGCGATTATGTGACCATAGAAAAGGGCGGCGATGTCATTCCCAAAATCGTTTCCGCGGACGGATCGCGGCGGGTGGGGGACCCGGCCCCATTTCGTCTGCCGGCGACCTGTCCGGTTTGTGCCTCCGCTGTTTTTCGATCGGAAGGGGAGGCAGTGGCCCGTTGCGTCAGCCAGGAGTGTCCCGCCCGCATCAAAGGAAACCTGCTGCACTTCGCCTCCCGTCGCGCCATGAATATCGAGGGATTGGGCGATGCGTTGGTCGACCAGCTGGTGGACCGGAATCTGGTGAAAAACGTGGCCGATCTGTACTCCCTGACGGAAGATACCCTGACGGCACTGGATCGTATGGGAACCAGATCGGCCCGGAACCTCCTGACGGAGATAGAAAACAGCAAGGGGTACGATCCCTCGCGCCTGTTGTTCGGTATGGGTGTTCGCTTTGTCGGCGAGCGGACGGCCCGTATCCTCATGGGCCATTTTGGATCCATGGACCGGCTGGCCCAGGCACCGCTGAAAGAATTGGAGAGTATTTACGAGATCGGTCCGCGCATTGCCGAAAGTGTGCACTTCTTCTTTCGACAACCGCAAAATCAGGACCTGATGCAGAAATTGAAAGAAGCGGGCCTGTGCCTGCAGACGGCAATGGGTGCCCGGATCGAGGAGTTTCAGCCCTGGAAGGGGCAGACCTTTGTATTGACCGGTACCCTGTCGAGTATGAGCCGGGAGGAAGCCAGGGAAAAGATCGAGGGTCTGGGCGGTAAAGTAACCTCTTCTGTCAGCAAAAAAACCGACTATGTGGTCGTAGGCGAAGATCCGGGTTCCAAACTGGAGAAGGCCCACAGCCTGGAGGTGCCTGTCCTCGGAGAGGAAGCATTCCTTGCCATGCTGGAGCAAAATCAGGGGAAATAGAAATTGCATAAGAAAATGAGAAAGGGAAAAAAGGAATGACGGATAGCAGGATTATGGATCGTCGCGCTTTCGGGTTGAGCCTGGCCGCTTTGGGGATATCCGCGATGGGCGCCTCGGCGGAGACGGCTCGATATGCCTTGATTTCGGACCTTCATATCTCTTCCCAGGTCGATGCGGAGGTGCGGGGCTTTCGACCCTATGAGGCCCTGAAGAAAATCCTCTCTCAGGTGTCGGCACAAGACTGGGACGGTCTGATTCTGACAGGGGATATGGCTCGACTGCAGGGTCTGCCGGAGGATTACCAGGTTCTGAAAACTCTGCTGGATCCCCTCCGGGCGAAATTTCCGATGCATGTCTCCCTCGGCAACCACGACGACCGGACCCATTTCCTGAATGCCTTCGGTCCGCAAAAAGGGGAGCAACCGGTTAAAGGCAAGTTGGTATCCATCGTGGAAAACCGCTGGGCTCGCCTGATCATGCTGGATACACAGATGTCGGTCAACCAGACCGCAGGTCTGTTCGGAAAAGTCCAGCGCACCTGGCTCGCCGAATATCTGAAGACTTCTTCCGATCTGCCGACTCTGCTCTTTTTCCATCACACCCCGGACGACAATGACGGCGCCGTCCTGGATTATCCGCGTCTATGGGAGATCGTCCGTAAGGAAAAAAAGGTGAAGGCACTTGTCTTCGGACATTCGCATCGTTGGGAGATTGGCAGGGAAGAAAGGATATTCCTGGTGAATGTCCCTTCTACTGCCTATACCTTTGCCGCCGGGCAACCCGTCGGATGGACGGAGTTGACCATTTCCCGGAAAGGAGCCGAATTTCGCCTGCACGCCGTCGGGGCCGATACCTCTCTGGATGGAAAAACGGTTTTTGTCCCGTTCCGGTAGGGAGATGGGGTCGGAGTTCCGCGTAAGACGGGAGCCAGGAGTCAGGAGCCAGAATGGGTGTGGTGGCATATGGATTGCACCAGAGGTCCCTATTCAAGATGCCATCGCAAAAAATATCATTTTCAGGCGTTTCTTAACTGACTGTAAAAATTTTTGAGTAGGGGCACGGCGTGCCGTGCCCTGGCAACCGTAGGATGGGGGCTCCCTTTGGGCACGGCCCGCCGTGCCCCTATAATAGCTGATACTATTTTCTATCATATGTTTTTTTGCGACGTCATCATTCAAGAGGAATGTGCAAAAGAGTCGATTCTGATAGAAAAACGGATCGTGTTTATAGCGCTCCCCACGGCAGGATTAATGCAGCCTAAATAAACAAAGAAACATTCAAAGATAGTGGCCGGAGCTTCTAGCTCCGGAAGGCAAAACCGGAGCCGGAGGCCCCGGCCACGTTTGCATGTTTCATGGGAGTTCCGCCTTGGTCACGGTGCATTCGGCGGGGAAAAGCAGAGGTCCAGGAAATCGGAGATGCCTTTGCGATAGGTATCCCCTGAGGTAAGAAAACCCTGATTGTGATCGCCCTGAATCGTCAGGAATCTCTTGGGCTCTGCGGCTTTTGCGAATAAGATACGGCCTTGGGCGAAGGGGACGATCTCATCCTCCTGGCTGTGAACAATCAGTGTGGGACAGGCGATGGAGCCGATCTTTTCCTCTGTAGCATATTTGTATTTTACCAGGTAACGGGCGGGCATAAGGGGAAACAGGCCTGCCGCCATATCGGGCAGAGAGGTGAAGCTCGACTGCAGGATCAAACCGCCGGGCCGGTGCCTCAGGGCCATCTCGGCGGCGATCGCCCCTCCCAGAGATTTGCCGAAGAGCAGAATCTGTTTGGGCCTCCTCTTTTTCACTTCTATCAGATAGTTCCAGGCGGTTTCTGCATCGCGGTAGGTCCCTTGCTCTGATAGGATTCCTTTGCTTTTGCCGTATCCCCGATAGTCAAAGAGGAGGACGCTCAGTCCAAGATCGCGGAAAATGGCGGTGGCAGCAAGACGGTGAGAGATATTGCCGGCGTTACCATGACAATACAGCAGAACACCGCGCTCCGATGGGGCCGGAATCCACCAGGCGGAGACGACGGCCTGGTCTTCCGTCGGCAGCAGCAGATCTTCGAATTCCCATCCTGCCATGGCCGGGGTGGAATTGATCTCCCGGAAAGGGATGAAGATCAGGCGGTCCTGCAGAACATAGACCACCAGGAGAACCAGGAGATAAAGAATCGGACACGCGATCAAAAAGATATAGAAAAACTTTGCCATAGGGATCCCATCAAAGGAAATATTCTACTCCGGCCTGAAAAATCTGCTGATCCTTCTCCCCCGGAACGTTTTTCACTACATATCGGCCGATACGTTCCGAGTGTCCCATCTTGCCGAAGACCCGGCCGTCCGGACTGGTAATTCCCTCAATGGCCGCCACCGATCCGTTCGGATTGAAGAGGCTGTCCATCGTCGCTTGACCCTCCAGATCGACATATTGAGTGGCGATTTGTCCCCGGTCGGCCAGTCTCCGGATCCAGGAGGCGTTGGCCACGAAACGACCTTCTCCGTGAGAGACCGGTATGGTGTGAATATCGCCGACCTGTCGCTTCCGGAGCCAGGGTGAGATGGTGGAGCAGATGCGCGTATGGACCATACAGGAAACATGGCGACCGATGGCATTGTAGGTCAGCGTCGGATCGTCCGGCAGCAGATCCCGTATTTCTCCATAAGGCAGCAGCCCCAGTTTGATCAGGGCCTGGAAACCGTTGCAGATGCCGAGCATCAGACCGTCCCGCTCCCGCAGCAGGCGATGCACAGCGTCTCGGATTCTGGCGTTGCGAAAGACGGCGCCGATGAATTTGCCCGATCCCTCCGGTTCGTCTCCGGCGCTGAATCCACCCGGAAGCATGACGATCTGTGCCTGATCGATTCCCCGGACCATGGCTTCCAGGCTTTCCTCAATCGCCGCGGGGCTCAGATTCCGGAATACCAGGACACCCACTTTTCCGCCGGCGCGTTCAAACGCGCGGGCGGTGTCGATTTCACAGTTAGTACCGGGGAAGACCGGCATGAAGATCTGGGGGTGAACGGGGCAAGATCGAGGTTGCAAACGAGTCGTTTCTCTCCAGGTGAAGGTTTCGGTCCTTGTTGTCGGAGGGTCGGTGCGCCAGGGGAATATCTCCTCTAAGGGGGACATCCAGCTCGACAGGGCTTCCTCCAATGGGATCCTGGCAGCGGCGTGGAAGATGGCCGGATCGGAACAGGTTATTCCCAATTTCTTTGCGGCGGCAAGCTGTGAGATCATGTCCTGCCAGTCGGTTTGCCCGGCAACTTCGAGGATTAGGGAGCCGAAATCCGGTCGGAAGAGATCTTCCGGCTGGATGGCTGTCTCGAAGCGAAAACCCAGATGATTGCCGAAACACATCTTACTGACCGCTTCGGCAATTCCGCCGGAACGGATCGAGTGGGCGGCACAGAGCTTTCCCTCTCCAATCCAGGTCTGCAGTGCCTGGAGATGCTGCCGGAACTGCCGCCAGTCAGGCATCTCCCGGGCATCGCGTTCCAGGGGCAGCCACAACACGACATGGTCCGCCTGCTTGAATTCGGGCGAGAGAACCCGCGAGGCGTCGGTCATGGTCAAGGCGAATGCCACCAGCGTCGGCGGGACATGGAGATCGTGGAAGGTACCCGACATGCTGTCCTTGCCTCCGATGGCGGCAATCCCCAGCTCCTTCTGGGCCAGGTAGGCCCCGAGGAGGGCGGCGAAAGGCTTCCCCCAGGCGGTCGGATTGTCGCCCGGTTTTTCGAAATACTCCTGCAGGCTGAGACGGATCCGGCTGGAATCTCCGCCCATGGCGGCGATCTTTGTGACCGCTTCCACGACGGCAAAAACGGCGCCATGAAACGGACTCCAGCGGGCAAGACCCGGATCATACCCAAAGGACATCAGGGTGGCTGTAGTGGTTTCCCCGTCCGCCAGCGGGAGTTTTGCCGCCATCCCTTCCGTGGGTGTCCTCTGATGAGCTCCTCCGAAGGGCAACAGAATGCTGCCGGCACCGATGGTGCTGTCGAACCGTTCCACTAGTCCTTTCTGACCACAGACACCGAGCCGTCTCAGGTTCTTCAGCCAGGTCTCCTGGAGGTGGCCGGTCTGCAGGCCGGTTTTGATTTCCTCCGGAATGGTCCGGAAATAGTTCTCTTCCGCATGGGGGGCAAGTACCCTTACCGAGGCCTCCTGTCGAACTCCATGGGTGTCCAGGAATGCCCGATCGATATCGACAATGGCTTTGCCGCGCCAGAACATTTTCAGCCGATGATCGGAGGTGACGCGGGCGACGATACATGCCTCCAGATTTTCATCTTCCGCGGCGGAAAGAAACGCCGGAAGATCCTCCGGAGAGATGACCACGGCCATGCGTTCCTGTGATTCGGAGATGGCCAGTTCGGTTCCGTCCAGTCCTTCATACTTTTTTGGCACGGCATCCAGATCGATTTCCAGGCCTTCGGTCAGTTCGCCGATGGCCACCGCAACCCCGCCGGCACCAAAATCGTTGCAGCGTTTGATCATGCGGCTGATTCTGGGAATGCGGAAAAGGCGCTGTAACTTACGTTCCGTTGTGGGATTTCCTTTCTGCACCTCCGCCCCGCAGGTCAACAGGGATTCCTCCGTGTGGGCCTTGCTGGAACCGGTGGCGCCGCCGCAGCCGTCTCTGCCGGTGCGTCCACCCAGGAGGATGACCGGATCGCCGGGGGCCGGTCGTTGCCGGTACACATTTTCCGCCGGGGCCGCTCCGATGACGGCCCCGATCTCCATGCGTTTGGCGATGTAGCCCGGATCGTAGATCTCGGTCACCTGTCCCGTGGCCAGACCGATCTGGTTTCCATAGGAGCTGAAACCGGCGGCGGCCCCGCGGGTGATACGGCTTTGGGGCAGCTTTCCCGGCAGGGTTGCTGCGACGGGAAGCCGCGGATCGCCGCTGCCGGTGACCCTCATGGCGTGATAGACGTAGGAACGTCCGGATAGAGGGTCCCGAATGGCGCCTCCCAAACAGGTGGCCGCACCGCCAAAGGGCTCGATCTCGGTAGGATGGTTGTGGGTTTCGTTTTTAAACATGACCAGCCAGGGCTCTTTCCTGCCGTCGACGTCCGCCTCGATGCGGATACTGCAGGCATTGATCTCCTCCGAGGCATCCAGGTCGCTGAGACGGCCTTCCTGGCGCAGCTCCTTCATAGCCAGAGTGGCTATCTGCATCAGGGAGACATCTCCCTGGCAACCGCCGCTGTACTGCGGCAACGTCTTGATCATGCGCCGATAAGTGTTTTGCAGAGCATCCAGAAGGGGGGAGGATTCGATCTGCACCTCGTGGATTCGACTCAGGAAGGTGGTGTGGCGGCAGTGGTCCGACCAGTACGTGTCCAGAACACGGATTTCCGTGAGGCTGGGATCGCGATCTTCCGCATCGCGAAAGTAGCTTTGACAGAATTCCAGATCGGCCGGAGACATGGCCAGTCCCAACTCCTCCCGGAGTCTTCGCAGATCCTCGCTTGCGGCCGAACGGAAACCCTCCAGGATTCTTACATCTGCCGGAGGTGCGACAGGCATTTCCAGTGTCGCAGGCTTTTCCGGACGGGCCATCTGCGATTCCAGCGGATTGAGACAAAACTCCCTTATTCGCTCATATTCCGTTTCGGTCAGGTCCCCTTCCAGGACCAGAATCCGGGCGACTCGTACCTCCGGCCTTGGGCCCTGGGTCAGGATCTGCAGGCATTGAGCCGCCGAGTCGGCCCGCTGGTCGTACTGGCCGGGATGATACTCCATCGCCAGAATCCGGACACCTGCCGGCTGGGGGAATTCCTCTTCGTAAACCGTGTCCATCGGTGGTTCGGCAAACACCACCCAGTGGGCCTGGCGAAACTCTTCCCGGGAAATTCCCTCTACGTCATAGCGGTGGAGAATGCGGACGCGGCGCAATCCGACGATGTTCAGAAATTGTCTCAGGTCGTGCAGCAGCCCCCCGGCTTCGATATCGAAGCCTTCCTTTTTTTCCACAAAGATCCGGAATACTTCCGACATATGTTTTCCTCCCTCGTAGTCTGAAAAAGTCCAGTATAGCTCCGCTTGAAAGATTAGTAAAATTAATATATATAATATCTACAATAAGAATAAATAATAGGTGGAAGGATGGATGTAGATCTCATCGGCTGGGAGGCCTGTCGGGTTTTTCACCAGGTGGCGCTGCAACGGAGCTTTTCCCGGGCGGCCGCCGAGCTTCATTTGACACAGTCGGCCGTCAGTCAGTCGGTAGGCCATCTGGAAGACCGGCTGCAGACCCGATTGTTGTATCGCCAGGCTCGTCAGGTGGCCCTCACGGAGGAGGGGAAAATCCTCTATGATCATGTAGACCAGGCCAGGTTGCAGCTTCAGACGGCGCTGCGGAAAATCCAGGAGGTGCAGAACCTGGAAGCAGGTCAGTTGCGACTGGGTGCGGGAGACACGATATGCCGCTACTTTCTTCTTCCCCGGTTACAGGAGTATGCCGAAAAATACCCGCAGATACGGTTGCATCTGATCAATCGGACATCGATGCAGCTGCTGGAGCTGCTCAAAAATGGGGCGATCGATATGGCGGTCACCACGCTGCCGCTCGAGGAGAAGGGCCTGCCGTTTACTCCTTTTTTTCCCCTGAAGGACATCTTCGTGGCTTCTTCGCGCTTCTCCCGGCTGAAGGGTCGAAAGATCACCCTCGCCGAACTGTCACGGCAGCCTCTGCTGCTGCTGGAGAAAACCAGCAGTACACGCAGGATCCTGGACCGCCATCTGGCGGAGAAAGGAATCGAACTGAATCCGGAAATGGAGCTGGAGAGTGTGGATTTAATCGTGCAGCTGGCGCGACAGGGAATGGGCGTAGGTCATGTGTTGAAGGAGGCGGCCGAAGAATATCTTGAGAAAGAAGAGTTGTTTTCGCTGCAAATCCGGGAAAAGCTGCCGCTTCGGTCTTTGGGTGTCGTCACCTCCGGAAACCTTCCCCTGCCCCTGGCGGCTCAACGTATGCGGGAACTCCTGCAGTCGCGGCAATGACACCTGTTGTTCTCGTTCTTTGTATTTTTTCATGTACTATTGTGATTTTTATCATGATGGGTTAAGATCCCGGACAATTAGTAAATTACTTTGGGAGGACTCATGAACAGTCTAAAGCTTGTACCCCTTGCAGTCCTATTCTTCCTTTTCACCTCTGCACTGGCAGCCGGCACCACCTTCGATAATATCCAGATTATTGTCATGAAGGAAAACGGGGACAAGGAGATGAAGGATTGCCAACTTCTGATCGATAACGACCATATGTCCATCCTACGGAAAAACTCGGCGGAGATTCGCGTCGATTATCCTGCGATCACGAAGATGGTTTATGAAAAATCGGCTCACCCAAGGTGGAAAACGGCCGTATTCCTCAGCCCCTGGGCTCTACTTAGTAAAGGAAAGAAACACTGGCTCACGGTGAACTGGAAGGGAGCGGATGGTTCGGAATCCGGGTATTTCATCATTAAAATGGACAAGAACAACTACCGGGACATTCTGGCCATGGCGGAATCGAAAGTCGGAATGGTGATTGAGCGGATACAGGAAAATTAAAACGGATGAAGTCGTAAAAAAGAATTTCCGGGAGCGCCGCACCCCAGTGCGGCAGGCGAACATGGAATATAAGAAATTCATTTCTGTATCATACAATCCGGCGATGCAAGGAAGAGGACAGAGATATACATCCTTTCCCTTGCCGCACTGGGGTGCGGCGCTCCCTGTATTTTTCGCGATGCAACCAAAACTGATTTCCGTATGTGAATGATTTCCAAAATCCCAATGATGCCCATTTCTCAACGAGTATAACGATTGCCGGCACTTGCATGCTCATACAAATCCAATACACCGACAATAGTTTCGCCGTGATCCAGGGCAAAATGCTCGACAAATTGATCGCGGATCAAAAAATCACCCGATTTCAACGTACTTCGGGATGGGTAACCATCGGCGTGGATCCAATCCGATCGGTGAAAAAGCCACCTTATGATGGAGCCGAGAGAAGGGCTAACCGAAGATCCGTCTGCATGTGATTCCCTCTCCCAGCGGAGAACGAGGCATCGACCAAATCTTCTCACCCATTCTCTCCTGACTCTCAACCTTATGGATCGAGTTCAAAACAAACCGGTCGGAGCTACTGACCAGCATTTGCGCAGAGGCGGTGTTAAAAACATTGATTACACCCATTCCTCCCCTCGGCGAGCAACGACGGATTGTGGCCAAAGTGGACGAACGGATGGCCCTGGTGGACGAGTTGGAAGTGCAGCTGGCTGCATCCTGCGCCGCCGGGGAAAGGCTCCTCACAGCGCTGGTTGCAGAACCGACTAGCGGAATGGAATCCAAAACCACTCTATGAAATGACCCAAGAAGCATTCCGCCCGTTGAGCGGAGTCTCCTGTTTTCGATCAGATTTTCTCCCCTAAGGACGAGATCGAATCCGCATTCGGCGACTCTCTGTGCTAGGAGCGCCTCAATGGTAAGTGCGTCTGTCGTATCCAATGTGTTATCGGCCGTGGCGTCAACCTCAGCCCGGAGGTCAACTGGCCCGGAATCCAGTCGCAGATGATCAAGACCATGTACCGCCTCGAAAGCGCACTCAAGCCAAGGTTTGTAGTTCCGCGTTTACGCGGCACAAACTCAAAAAAACCATTCCAGCTACGGCAGCATCGTCTGAAGGCGGGACTACAAACACAATCCGTTTTTCTATCAGTACCAATTTTCTCGTATGATGAGGTCGCAACTAATCGAATTTCCGTTACCCTGTATTTATTCCGTATTGTTTCGAAAGACGTTGCCGGCGGGACGCCGGCGCTCCCAGGGCTTTTTACGCGTTCCTCATTGATAGCGATCTCCGGTGCAATCCACATGCCACCCCACCCATTCTGGCTTCTGGCTCCTGGCTTCTGACTTCTGTTTTACCCGGCACCGCCTAAAGGGTTAC
Source organism: uncultured Acidobacteriota bacterium (assembly GCA_964617125.1). GTDB lineage: Bacteria > Acidobacteriota > UBA6911 > CAINFC01 > CAINFC01 > CAZTVS01. Next base: position 25,394 of record CAZTVS010000007.1, on the reverse strand, counting down.
TTTTCCTGAATGTTGCGTAGAATCATGCACCTGAAACTCATGCAAGAGATTGTTCCGACTGCAGCGTCTCTCTGATTTTCTTTGCCAGCGACTGCATGCTGAAGGGTTTGCCGATGAAGTTCAGACTCTCTTCCAGAATGCCATGATGGACGATGATGTTTTCCGTATAACCGGAAGTGAACAGGATTTTGATCTTGGGAAAGATCGTTTGCATTTTTATGGCCAAATCGCGTCCGTTGATTCCAGGCATTACCACATCGGTCATCAGCAGGTCGATCGGGTCTTTGACTTCCTGTGCCAAGCCAAGGGCTTCCGCTCCCGAAGAGGCCACCTGAACGTGATATCCCAAGCGGATCAACATGGTCGATATCAAATGGCGCAGAGCCTCCTCGTCCTCCACCAGCATGATAGTCTCGGTTCCGGTATTCAGATTCCCTTGCAAGTCTTCCCGAACAAGTCTTTCTGCCGGTTTTTCGATCCTGGGTAAAAGAATCTTGAAGCTGGTTCCCACTCCTATTTCGGAGTATACCTCAATGGTTCCGCCGGCCTGCTTGATAACCCCGAAGGTGGTTGCCAATCCCAGGCCCGTCCCTTTCCCTTTAGGTTTGGTGGTATAAAAGGGTTCGAAGATTCGTTCCTTGACCTCAGGGCTCATTCCATGGCCCGTGTCGCTGATGGCCAATTGGATGAAAGGTCCGGGCTGAATCTGAGGATGCAAGGAGCAATAATCTTCATCCAAATCCTTATTACAGGTCTCGAGCAGTAGCCTGCCACCACCCGGCATGGCGTCACGGGCGTTGACTGCCAGATTGACCAGGACCTGTTCGAACTGGTTGGGATCCACTCGAACCGAACCGAGATCCTGCGCCAAGATCAGTCGAAGATCGATATCTTCGCCGATCAACCGGGCAATCATATTGCGCATATAGCCGATCAATTCATTCAGGCAGACCACCTTCGGTTCGATGATCTGTTGCCTGGAAAAAGCCAGGAGTTGCCGGGTCAGGGAGGCAGCACTTTGAGCGGCTTTGTCGATCTCGCTGAGATATTGATTCAGTGGATCGCTCGCGGCCAGGTTCATTTTGGCCAATTCCACGTTTCCGGAAATGGCCGTCAACATGTTATTGAAGTCATGCGCCACTCCACCAGCCAGACGGCCGATCGCTTCCATTTTCATCGCCTGAACCAACTGAGCCTGCAAGGTTGACTTTTCTTCTTCGGCTTTTTTGATTTCAGTAATGTCGCGGATACATTCAATAGAGCCGGCTAATTCGCCCGCGGCATTATAGATTGGATGTGCCCAACACGACAGGCATCGCGGTTCCGGTCCCGTAAAGCGAACTACCGTTTCGGCAATCACAAGCGCTCCCATCCGCTTCAGGCGAGAATACTTCGCTTCTATTTCTTCCTGGGGCAGGAGAGCGAAATCGATCAGGACGGGCCGGCGTTCTCCATAGAAGGGGAGGCTGTATTCATAATCCCCTTTACCAATCATCTCCCGGGCACTCACCCCGGTCATGAGTTCCATGGCCCGGTTCCAGGCTGTTATCCGACCCTGGCTGTCGATGACCATGGTGGCATCCGGAATGAAATCGATGATGTCTGCCAGGTGGCGCTCTGATTCGAGAAGGGCTTCCTGCGCCTTCTTACGTTCGGTGATATCCTCGGCGATGGAGACGACATAGTTTTCGGAATTGAGCTGGAAGATGGCCGCAGAGTAACTCACGTTCTGCTTCTTGCCGTCTTTGGTGTAGGCCACCAATTCCTCGTTGTGGATGACACCATCTTGCAACAGGCGTTCCAATGATCGTTGCAGCTGCCCCTTATGGCCCAAAGATCCATGAATCATGCTGGTTTTCCCGATGGTCTCTTCGGGAGTAAAGCCCGACATTTTCGTAAAAGCCGGGTTCGTTTCCACATAAGTGGCGTCGCTCAACCGGGAAATGCTGATGGAGTAAGGCGCCACGTTGAACATGCTCCGCCATAAGGCCTCCTTGTCGGCAAGCTCCTGCTCCATTCGTCGACGCGCTGTAATATCAATCAATACACCGACCAATGTGGTATCTTCTGCTCGTAAGCCGCGGTCATTGATCCAGATGTAATGACCGTCCTTGTGTCGAAAACGGTAAGTCACGTCGAAGGATGTTCTGCAACAATCAGACTCCTCAAGCAAGCTCACCGTCTGAACCCGATCCTCCGGATGTATCAAATCTTCCCACTGGGTGACGCCACCTTGCATCTCAGACAATTCGTAACCGAGCACAGCCGGCAGACTGTCCCCCCAAAGGACAGATCCGGTTCGTGAGTTGTATTCGTAGGTTACCTGACCGGCAGCAGCGGCTATCAGGTCGTAACGCCGTTTCCAGGCTCGTTCCTCAGAATCGGCGGACGTTGTGTGTGGATCACCGATGGAATGGGATGGATTGTTAGGAGTAGGTTTCAATTGCATGGTGACCAGCATTTCTTCGGTTCAATACAGCTCCGGATCTCCTGCAACGCTTTCCAGCAAACGACGCCGTAAATACATCAACCGTTTGCGCGAAGATTCTTGGCTCGTAGGAAAGCGTTCCTTTTATCTCGATCGGATGTACCGTCGCCTCTGTATGGTTTCACGTGATGACAGGTTCATATTCTTCGCAAGTCGAACAGAAATCGATCCCTTTCGTCTTCGCACATGCGCGGATTGCGCATCGGACACAATCAGTAGCAATTAGTTTCGTATTATAATATTTACAGCCCAGGCAAACGAAGTCGATTGCATCCGTATTTTCATTGCCGAACTCTTCATTCATTTTTGCGAGTAGTGTCTTATCACCGGTTATCGTTCCCTTGTAGGAAGGACATTCATCACAATTTATACCACAATGAGCTATCACGGATTCCTCCTTAGAGAAAGTGGGCAAAATCCATCTGAGAAACAATTGATGGACGACGTATCCATCTTGTCCAACAACATGATACGGACATCGAGTTTGTTCAGTCAACTACTACAACCATGGGAGCGGGTCCGGAGTGAATACAGCCATGATTTTTGCCAGTGTGTGCCCATTTTCAACTACAAAAGGGGTTGACCCCGTCTCGGCATCTCCACGATAATTACTTAAAGGCGTGTGAATTTTTTACCAAGTTATTCTATCGCATCTTATCTTGGGGAGATGAAAAGAGCCGGGAAGGATTTTTTATGCAGCCAAAAACTGTTTTCTGTATGCCTGCCTCCAGCTTCCTGTTCCTTGTAATTCTTCTTACTGTTTTCTTCCACTCGAGCAACAGTCTACCGGCTCAATCAGACAGAATCGAGGTGGTTCCGAATCGTCCCTCCTTTTCTACCACTGCGGAAACCGTATGGAGGGGAGTGCTGGAAATCGAGTATGGTTTAGAAGGAGCCAAAGGTCATCAGAATATCAACGGACTGATCAAATTCGGTTTAACGGAAAAGATCGAAATGCGTTTCAGCCACCTTCCGGCAGTGCGCGAACGTGGGGATGCCGGGTTGGGAGACTCAGGTGCCGGTTTGAAATATCGTTTTTTCAAAGAAAAACGGGCTTTTCCTACGCTTTCGACGCTCTATACTTTCACGCTTCCGACGGCATCTGCAGAATTGGGAAGCGAGGCCACCGGACATTCTGTCGGTCTGTGTGTCAGCAAGAATTTCGGTAAACATCACCTGGATTTCAATGAAAGCATTCAGTGGTTGGGAAAATCCGGCGGTGGTTTCGACAGAAATTACTTCACGGCATTCGCTTATTCTCATCCTATCAAGGGAAATTTCGGTTTTTCCGAAGAGATTGCTTCCTTCAGCCGTATCGGTACAACGACCGAGGCGACGCTCACTATCCTGCAGACACTTACGTACAGTATCTCCCCGCGTTTCGTGATAGATGGTGGCTGCTATGTCGCCGCCAAGGGCGATCTCCCCCGGACAACCTTCTTCCTGGGGGTAACTTATGCGATTGCGGATCTCTATCGCCACCGGCGACATCCCTGATAGGGTTGTTCCGTCTTCCGGGGATAAAGGTATCTTCACCAATCGGTCATATACTCCCATGGATCTATCGGCACCCTGTTGCCCGGCCGAATTTGGATCCATTCCGACAGCCGGATAACACATGTCGCTCCCGCCGTAGAGATGCTTCCATTTGCAAATAAATTTTGGTATTCTCCACTACAACAAATTTCTATGGGCGGATATTTCCGGATTCAACAAGAGGTGGATTTAACCGTAGGAGAAATCCTCTCAATCCTGATTGTCGGAATCGACTCTACCGTTAGGGAGATGGAATGAAACAAAAATGGTGGATCCTAACATCCTGTGGGGTGATCTGCATTCTTCTCCTCCTGCTGCTGTGGATCACCCGGTCCGGCGATATGGACCGAGACTACCGTATCGGCTTTGAAAACGATCCCCCCTTCCATTTTCCCGATAAGGACGGCAAACCTGCCGGGTTGGTCGTCGATATTCTCAGTGAGGCGGCCCGTCGCGTAGGCATTCGACTGCAATGGGTCTATACGCCCCTCAGTTCGGAGACAGCTCTGGTCAGCGGCAGGGTCGACCTGTGGCCATTGATCACCATACGTCCGGAACGTAGGGCGATTCTTCACATTACCGAGCCCTATCGTGAGAATGAAACCTGTCTGGTGGTCCGGGCGGAAAGCCCCATCCAAAAAATCGGCGATCTGCGGGGAGCCACCATAGCCTACGCCGGTCAACCTTTGCACCAGCGCATGCTGCAGGGTATGGTCTCCGACCTGAAATTCATCACCGTGCCTACCGCTGTGCAAATGCTGGAAGCCGTCTGCCGCAAGGAGGCGGATGCGGCCTTTCTGGATGAGGTGCCGTTGTTTTCCGCCTTTCTGAATGGATTACAATGCGGCGGTCAGAAGCTGCGCCTGGTCCACGTCGAAGCCGCTCGGGGCCAGCTGGGAATCGGGTCCACCTTCCAGGCGGCCGCCGTAGCCGATTCGCTTCGTGACCAGATCTCCGCCATGGCGATGGAAGGACTCATTTTCAACCTCAATTCGCGATGGATCTTTTTCTCCGGACGGAGCATGGAATTGAATTCGACTTTAATGGAGGCCAAACGAAAACAGACATATCTGCTGGCCGGCATCATTGGCACGGTCTTCCTGCTGCTGATCACGACCGGGATGACTTTTCATATCCGAAACCAGAAAAACAAGGTGCTCCAGGCGGAAGAGGCGAGAAGGGTGAGTGAGGAGCGTTATGCCGCCTTGTTCAACAATATGAACGAGGGAGTGGCCTTGCATCGGCTGATTTTTGACGAAAACGGCCGACCGATCAACTACATCATACTGGATATGAACCGGCGGTTCGAAAAGATGCTGTCCATACAACGGGAAGAAGCACTCCATCAACCAGCCGAAAAGGTATTCGGCACGGAGGGACCTCCTCTTCTCGCCGAGTTTGCCGAACCGGTCGTAAGCGGGAAGCCGGCCTTTTTGGAAATCTATTCCCAGCGGCACGGTCGCCATTTTCGCATTTCGGTGGCACCGATCGGCAGCGGTCATTTCGCTACCATCCTCAACGATGTCACCGATCGAAAACGTGCGGAAGAAGAAAGAATCCAGCTGATCGAACAGCTGCAGCAGTCCCAGAAAATGGAGAGTGTGGGGCGGTTGGCCGGAGGAGTAGCCCACGATTTCAACAACCTCCTGACCATCATTAACGGGTACCTCGAGCTTCTTCTTTCCGACCCATCCCTGTCGGATACGCATCGCCGGCAGTTGAGTCAGGTTCAGGATGCCGGTCAACAGGCGGCGAATCTGACGCAACAGCTGCTCGCTTTCAGCCGAAGACAAGTCATTCAGCCCAAAACCGTCAACCTGAACCGCCTCATTCAGGAAACGGAAGAGATGATTCGGCGTCTGATCGGAGAGGATATCGAGTTCGTTCTCCATCTGGATACGGATCTTCCGTTGATCAAGGCGGATCCGGGACAAATGCACCAGGTGTTGATCAACCTGGTGGCCAATGCCAGGGATGCTATGCCCAAGGGCGGAACCCTGCGATTGCAAACAAAATATGTCGTATTGGATGCCGATGATTGTGTCGCCCATGCGGAAGCGACACCCGGTCCCCATGCCGTGCTGTCCGTTTCCGATACCGGTGTGGGGATCGAAGCCGCCGATCTTCCCAGGATTTTCGAACCATTCTTCTCTACCAAGGAAAAAGACAAAGGGACCGGATTAGGTTTGAGCATGGTCTACGGAATCATCAAGCAGAATCAGGGCTGGATTCAGACATGCAGTGAATTGGGTAAAGGTGCGACATTCGAGATCTATCTGCCGAAAGCTCCGGAGGAGGAAGAATGTGTCGAGTCCGAGGCGAAGCCCGCCTCAAGCAGCATGGCCTCGGGGAAGGAGACCATCCTCCTGGTGGAAGATCAGCCGAGCGTTCGCTCTCTGGCCGTTACCGTTTTGAGCGGTTGCGGTTACCGCATCCTGGAGGCCGCCGAGGGGCAGGATGCGTTACGCATCGCCGACGATTTTCCGGGAAAGATCGATCTGCTGCTGACCGATGTGGTTTTACCGGGGATGACCGGAAAAGAGCTGGCCGACCGGTTGATCGTCCGGCGACCGGAAACAAAGGTTCTCTTTGTCAGCGGGTACACGGACGATATCATCGCCTACCACGGAGTGCTGCAGGATGGGGTTGCCTACCTGGCCAAGCCGTATACGCCGCGAATCATCTCCGACAAGGTCCGGGAGATTCTGGACCAATCCGCTGGATAGCCAGGGGAGCCTGCCTCCGCTAAAAGCGGGACTGGATGCCGGTGGGATCCGGGAATTCCAGTTCCTTGCGGGCATTCAGCTTTTTCGTGCCTCGGTTGTCCGTGTATTTCGCCAGTTCCAGATCGATCTTTGCCGGGAGTACAACCCCCGCCTGGGTCAGCGCCTGGCGCAAAAGCCCTTCGGCCTTGACGGCGAAGGCAATGGAATCTCCCAACACCCTCATCGTCTCGCTGGGGTTATGAAAGCCGAGAGAATTCTCCGCTCCGATGAAGGTACAGCGGTAGAAAGCCTCTTCGTAATAGTCCTTGGCCGTTTGATAAAGATTTTGATCGACGACCTTGCCTGCGGACTGGGCCTCATGGATTATTTGGAAAAGTTTAGCGGCCACGGCCACGGCATAACCCGATCGTATCTGCAGCGACACTGTCCGGTCCTGGATGGTAATCACCTGTTGGCGCAGCCACTCGGGCTCTTCCGTATGACATTGGCGGCAGGCGCGAAAGTCGTTCTTCAGGGGGCTCATAATCCGATGATCGGAGACTTTAAAAGCCCCGACACGGGTGTACGGCATATGACAATCGGCGCAGGAGGCGCCTGCCTTCCAGTGGACGCTCCGATGGGAGAAGAGCTCGAATTCCGGGTGGCGGATGAATCCTAACTTGAATCCGGTGACACTCTGCTTCCACTCCTGGTAGGCGGGATCGCTCCGGATCTTTTGGATGATGTTTTCGATGGGGATGGCTCCCAGTTTGCTGCCCTGCCAGGGAAAGAAAAGTCCTGTGGAGTGCATCTCCTTGTCTTTGGGAATGGTATAGGTGACGTGACATTGGGCGCAGACCAGCGATCGCTTCAACTGCTGGTCGGCCTGGGCAGGATCTACGCCGACCTCCCGCAAGGCCTCTCCCAGAGTGAATTGGCGCGAGATTCTCAGGGTCATATCCTTAGGGTTGTGGCAATCGATACAGGCGACGCCCAGGGTGGTGTTCTTTTTGTCGGGAATCTGATCGAGTACCTCGCGGAAGGGTTTCCCGTAGTAGTCCGCCCCGAGCTTTTGAACCAGATAATTGGTATAGGGGGACTTGCAGCTCAGACATACCCCGCCGGCCTTAAGACGGGAGGCGTCGATATCCAGCTGGTCCTGGACCATATGGGCGTGTCCTCGCGGCTCGTTATACTCGATCCCGAAACCCCATCCCTGGAAAAGCATGGCCATGTAAGGATATTCCGAGAGCTTGTCGACGCGCTCCCGGGCGTAATCGTTGCCTTTTTTATACTTGCTCTTTCCGGGTGGGTTCGGTTCGGCCGTTTTCTTCCATAATTCATATTCGATCGGATAGGCCTTACCCCAAACCTCCGGATCGATCGTGTCCTCGGGTATGGATACCGCACGCACCGGTTCGGCTTTTGGCGGGGCGCAGCGACAGCAGAAAATTCCCGCGGCGAAAAGCAGTGCGATGGCAACAACTCGGATGGTTTTCATATCTTTTCCTGTCGTAGGTTTGTTCGGCCTAATAAGTTACCGTGGCGATTTCTCCGGTCAGGGTATGGTTCACGGACCGATGACAATCCCAGCATCGGCGTTGCAGCGAGATCCGCGATGTCATCTCCTCATGGCAACGGATGCAATTTTCCTGGAGGACACGGGAGCCGTGGTCGGTAATCCGTATCGGATCGGAAAGAGTGCCGCTATAAAAAAAATAGACGTCCTTCATCCCGTCGATCCCTTTCCAGAAGAAGTGCGTGGCCACATCCTGATTGGGCAGATGGCAGTCAACGCAGAGTTTGCGCCGGTGAGCTCCGGAATGGAGAAAGGCCGTATGCTGCTTTTCGTGGATGTGACAGGAGGCGCAGAAATCGACGGATTCCGATTTGGCCAGCAGTTCCGGAGGACCCAGCAGCAGGAACAGCCCGGCCAAAAGGGCTGTGCCGCAAAAGACACCGAGAGCGGTGAGCCTTGCGGCGGTTCCCATTTTCTGCCACCTTTTCAAGATGAGATACGCCATCTACCTCTCTTTTCATGGATTGGAAGTTTTACCCCAACGATTGCTATTTTCTGATTGTAAGGAAGAGGGTCGGAGAAAGTCAAGCCGGAAAATAGCGTCAGCCGGGAGTCCATATCGATTGCTGCCGAGGTGGGAGGATCGGGGTATAATCGGAACAACTTATTTTGCGGGAGAATGCCTTATGAAATTTCGTATTGCCTGTTTTTGTTTCTTGGTTCTTGCCGTCGTATCTCTGGTTTGCCCTGCTGCCGAAACCCGGCTTATGCACCAACCGGCCTTATCCCAAAATCATATCGCCTTCATTTATGCCAATGATCTCTGGATCGCTGACAGGGAAGGGAAGAACCCCAGGAGATTGACCATCGATGAAGGGGTGGAATCCAATCCGGCCTTTTCACCCGACGGCAAGCTGCTGGCCTTCAGCGCCCAGTATGAGGGCAATGCCGATGTCTATCTTCTCCCGGTGGAGGGAGGAGTGCCGAAAAGGTTGACCTACCATCCCGGTGAGGACCGGGTCTTGTCTTTCACTCCCGACGGCCGACACATTCTTTTCGCTTCGGGGAGAAATGTGTTCAGCAACCGTTATACCCAGTTCTTCACCGTTTCCATCGATGGAGGTATGCCGGAACAGCTCAAGATCCCCAATGCCTATGCCGGCGGCTATTCTCCCGACGGGCAACAGATGGCCTACAATCCGCTGTATCCGGCCTTTCTTCAATGGAAAAACTATCGCGGCGGTACCGTCTCCACGATCTGGATACTCCGACTTTCCGATTCCTTTGTGGAGAAGGTCAAGCAACCGGAAGGGCGGTGCAACGATTACTTGCCCCAATGGCTCAATCAGAAGATCTACTTTCTTTCCGACCGCAACGGGGAGTTCAATCTCTTCCACTTCGATCCCAAATCAAAAGAGGTACGACAGCTGACTCAGCACCGCGATTTTCCCGTTTTGAATTTCAGCGGTACAGCCGATACCATTCTCTATGAACAGGCCGGCTACCTGCACCTCCTGGATATCCGCAGCGGAAAGAGCAAGAAATTGGGAATCGCCATATCCGCCGATCTGCCCTTTGTTCGACCGCGCTACGTCAAGGGCTCCCGATATATCCAGAACGTCTCGATCTCACCCACCGGGGCTCGGGCCCTGTTCAACATGCGGGGAGATGTGGTTACCGTTCCTGCAGAAAAGGGTGATCCGCGAAATCTGACGCAAACCCCGGGGGTACACGAACGATCGGCAAAATGGGCCCCGGACGGACAGCAGATCGCCTACTTCAGCGACGAATCGGGAGAGTACGAACTTTACATCCGACAGCAGGATGGGAAGCAGGATACGAGAAAATGGAAACTCGGCGGTTCGGGTTTTTACGAAGCCATAGCCTGGTCGCCCGACAGCCGGAAGATTTGCTTCCGTGATAACTCCCTTACCCTCTACTGGATCGAGTTGCAAAGCGGGACGATCAAAAAGATCGCCTCGGACGTTCTCTACGCCCCGAGCGGGCTCAACAGCATTCGCGGTTCCTGGTCTCCCGATTCCAAGTGGATCGCCTATACCCTGGTGACCAAATCGTTCATGCAGTCGGTGTATGTCTATTCTCTGGAAAAAGGTCAATCCTTCGCCATTACCGACGGCATGAGCGAAGTCAGCGAACCGATCTTCGACAGGAGCGGTAAATATCTTTACTTTCTGGCCTCCACCGATGCCGGTCCGGTCAAGCAGTGGTTCGATATGTCGAATGCGGATATGCGCGCCACGAATGCCATGTACCTGGTAACACTACGCCAGGACATTCCCTCGCCGCTGGCCAAAGAGAGTGACGAGGAAAGGAAGGCCGAGAAAAAAGAGGGTACGGGAAAAACTTCGGAGCCGAAAGATGCCGGGGAAGGGGGCGATGCCGCGGAAAAAGAGGCTGCCTTTGCCATCGACCTGGAGGGAATAGGAAACCGTATTGTACCGATTCCTCTTCCCGCAGGCAGTTATTCCGTGCTGCAAACAGGCAAGGAGGGCGAGATTTATTATCTGGAGCGGAACGGATCCGATCGCAAGCTGTGCCGCTATGATCTGAAGAAAAAGAAGTCCGAAACGATCGTCGAGAAACTGGACGGGTACGAACTGAGTTTTGACCGGAACAAGATCTTCTATTCGATCGCCGGTTCCTTCTTCATCACAACCGCCGACGCCAAGGTGGAGGCCGGAAAAGGCCGGCTCGATCTGGATGCGGTGGAACTGCCGGCCGATCCCAGGCAGGAATGGCCGCAGATCTATCGCGAAGCCTGGAGGACCAACCGCGACTATTTCTATGATCCCAATTTTCATGGGGCCGACTGGCCGGCGATGAAGGAGAAGTATGCCGTATTTCTGGACCATCTGACCTGTCGCCAGGACCTCAATCGGGTGATCCAGTGGATGTGCAGCGAACTGGTCGTAGGACATCATCGGGTCTATGGCGGCGACACCTTTGTGGAGAAGAAAAGTGTGCCGGTCGGGCTGTTGGGAGCGGATTATGCGGTGGAGAACGGACGCTATCGATTTCGTAAGATTTACACCGGCTTGAATTGGAATCCGGATCTGCGCTCCCCCCTCGGCGAGCCGGGATCGGAGGTGAAGACCGGAGAATACCTGCTGGCGGTAGGCGGCAAGGACCTGGTGCCTCCGATGAACCTGTACGGGCTGTTTGAGAATACCTCGGGCAAGCTTGTGGAAATCCGGGTCGGCCCCCATGCGGACGGCAGCAATTCCCGGATACTGACCGTGGTCCCCATTCCTAACGAATATGCTTTGCGCAACCGCGACTGGGTGGAAGGAAACATGAAGAAGGTGCACGACGCCACCGGCGGCCGGGTCGCCTATGTCTATGTTCCCAACACCTCCACCCTGGGGCACGCCTATTTCAAACGCTATTTCTTTCCCCAGGCCGACAAGGAAGCCATCATCGTGGATGAACGGTTCAACGGCGGCGGTTCGATTGCCGATTACTATATCGATATTCTGAAACGTCGGTATATCGCTCATTGGGCCATGCGCTACGGCATCGACTTTCGCACTCCCGGGGCGATGATCGAGGGGCCCAAGGTATTGATAGCCGATGAAACCGCCGGGTCAGGCGGCGATCTTTTCCCCTGGATGTGGCGCAAGTTCCACCTCGGACCGATCGTCGGCAAGCGTACTTGGGGAGGATTGGTGGGGATCCTGGGCTTTCCGCCCTTCCTCGACAACGGCGGTATCACCGCTCCGAATCTGGCCATCTGGACGGAAGAGGGTTGGGTGGTTGAAAACGAAGGAGTACCGGTCGATATCGAAGTCGATCAACTGCCGGCGGAGGTCAACCAGGGGAAGGATCCCCAACTGGACAAGGCCATTCAGGTGATCCTGGATGAGTTGAAGAAGAATCCGCCGAAAAAGCCGACGCGTCCTCCTTATCCGGTCCGGGTACGGAAATCCTGAGCCGGTGAGGTAAGACATGGAGTGGAGAAAGAGATACAAGTATGCCTGTCGACGGCACCTGAGAGAATCGTTATATAGAAAGGACGACTATCCGCTATGACTGCTCCGGACAACTTCGAAAAAAAGACCTATAACAAAGTGGATTGGCATCTGATCCCCTTCCTGTTTCTATGTTATATCCTGGCGTATCTCGACCGGGTGAATGTCGGTTTTGCCAAATTGCAGATGCTCAAAGACCTATCGTTGAGCGATGCCTCCTTCGCCCTGGGGGCGGGGATTTTTTTCATCGGCTATTTCTTTTTTGAGGTGCCCAGCAACATTCTGCTGAAAAAATATGGCGCCCGTATGTGGATCGCGCGGATCATGATTTCCTGGGGGGTCATTTCTTCGGCGATGATGTTTATCCGCAGCGAGTGGGCCTTTTACGGCATGCGTTTTCTCCTCGGTCTGGCGGAAGCAGGCTTCTTTCCGGGGATCATCTTCTATCTCACCATGTGGTATCCCTCGCGATTGCGCTCTTCGCGCACCGCGCTCTTCGTATCGGCCATCGCCGTTTCCGGAGTGATAGGGAATCCCATTTCGGGATGGATCATGGACACCTTTTCCGGTGCTTATGGGTTGGCCGGATGGCAGTGGCTTTTCCTTCTGGAGGGAATCCCCTCCGTGCTTGTCGGATGCTGGGTCATTTATTATCTGGACAGCAGCATCGCCGAGGCCAAATGGTTGAATGCGGAAGAAAAGGCTCTGCTCAGCGCCAACATCGAGGCGGAAGACAGGCACAAGCAGGAAGTCCGGGTCATCGATGCTTTTAAAAGCGGAAAGGTATACATCCTCTGCGGGATCTATTTCACACTCATGATCGGGCTGTATGGCATATCCTTCTGGTTGCCTACCATTGTCAAAGCCTTCGGCGTCAAGGGCTATCTGGAAGTCGGTTTGATCACCGCCGTTCCCTATGCCGTCGCCGTAGTGGGAATGATCCTGCTCAGTCGGTATTCCGATCGGACGGGTGAGAGACGATTACTCTATGTCTTCAATGTCACCATTGGGGCCATCGGCCTCGTCCTGAGCGGGTTATTGGCGGCTCATCCGGTTTTGGCCATCCTCTTTTTATCTGTGGGAACCCTGGGCGTCATCGGATCGATGCCCCTCTTCTGGCCGATCCCGTCTTCCTTTCTGGCGGGTACGGCCGCCGCGGCCGGTATCGGGATTGTCAATTCCGTGGGGAATCTGGGAGGATATGTCGGGCCTAACGTTCCTGTCTGGGTGAGATCTCTTAGTCCCGATCCTTCCGCGTCGCTATATCTGATTGCCGGTGTTCTGGTGATAGGCGCCCTCCTGACCTTCTTCGGCATTCCCAAAGATCTACAGGATAAGCGAAGATGAGCGAGGACGAAAGCGAAAGAATGCCGATAAGGGAAAGAGTGGAGAGACCGGAAGAAACGGATTGCAGAGTGTCAGGGGAGATCCTTTCCCGTGGAGCGATCTCCCTTGAATAACGACCAGTGATGAGATCCTGAGATCTTACTTGGCGCGTTTTACAGCGACCTTCTTGACCGCTGCCGGTTTGGCCGCGGTTTTCTTGGCCGGAGCTGCTGGCTTTTTGGCGGCCGCAACAGGCGCTTTCTTGGCGACAACCTTCTTGGCCGGAGCTTTGATCGCGGCGGCCTTCTTGGCAACCGGCTTCTTGGCCGTGGCTTTGACTGCCGGGGCTTTCTTGGCGACCGTCTTTTTGGCGGCAGCTACGGCAGCCGTCTTTTTGGCCGCCGGTTTGGCCGGAGCCTGTTTTACCGCAGCCTTTTTAACGGCCGGTGCTTTTTTTGTCGTAGTCTTCATGCGTGATTTCCTTTGTTAAAAAAAAAGTAAGAATCGTGATAGTATTGCCTTTTCCCGGCCTTTGTCAATATCTTTCTTCCCCCATCGGCGAATTAGGTGCGGTAATGAGCGTTGATTTTTACGTAATCGTAGGACAGATCGCTCGTCCAGACTACCGATTTCCCTCTCCCCAGATGAAGGTCAACCGTTACTCCCACCCGGCGTCCCGTCAGCATTTCATGGGCTTTTCCTTCATCGTAATGCAGGGGGGTTCCGGCCGAGACCAGTTGGAGATTGGGTCCGTCAGGGCCGTGGAAGAAGAGATCGGTCTTCGCCGTATCGATTTCGATGCCGCTGTATCCTACGGCGGTCAGGATGCGTCCCCAATTGGGATCTTCGCCGAAGAAGGCCGTTTTCACCAGGCAGGAGTTGGCCACGGCCTTGGCGGCACGGCCGGCTTCGGCGTCGGTACGGGCGCCGAGAATGCGTATGGAGATGAACTTGGAGGCGCCTTCTCCGTCCATGACAATCTTGCGTGCCAGGCAGCGGGCGACCCGGTTCAATCCACGCTGGATTCCCAGGAGGGTCTCCGGCTCATTCGCTGTGATTTCCGGCGATTCCGGACCTCCATTGGCCAACAGCAGCAAAGTGTCGTTGGTGCTGGTGTCTCCATCCACGGAGATGCGGTTGAAACTCACATCCGCCGCCTGCTTGACCATCTTTTGCAGCAGGGCCGGAGCGATACGGACATCCATGGCGATCACCGCCAGCAGGGTCGCCATGTTGGGATGGATCATTCCCGCGCCTTTGGCCATACCGGCGACAATGACGCTGCGACCATCGCCGAAATGTATACGCAAGCCGGCTTCTTTCGGCATGGTATCGGTGGTCATGATGGCCCGTTCGGCGTCATGCCCTCCTTGCGCAGAAAGGCGGGCGACGGCATCGGCGATTCCCGCAAGAATCTTATCCATGGGCAGCTGCACACCGATCACCCCCGTGGACATCACCAGAACGGAATTGGCCGGCAATCCGGCTTGCCGGGCAAGAGCTTCCGCTGTTCTGGCCGCATTCCGCAGGCCGGTCTCTCCCGTGCAGGCGTTGGCACAGCCGCTGTTGATCGCCAGTCCGCGGATTTCCTGGGCGTGCCGGCCCAGGATCTCCTCATCGTATAGGATATGGGCCGAACGAAATTTATTGATGGTGAAAACAGCTGCGGCCGTGGCTGGAGTGTCGCAAACGATGATCGCCAGATCGGGCAGCTCGGGGTCTCCTTTGATGCCGCAATGGATGCCGGAGGCTCGAAGACCGGGGACGGAGGTGATGGCCGGACGCCGAATTTTTTCATAGGTGATGGACATGGCAACTATCTTCTAGGATTCCTCCCTGGAAAAATCGATGACCAGGGCAATTTCATCGCAACTGAAGTATTTGGGACAATGAGAACAGTCGGCGTATAGCTTCTGCGGCAGCTCTTCCTTCCGCACCGGTTTAAAACCGAGTTTTTTAAAAAACTCGGGGACCAGGGTAAAGGTGTATACCCGGGGAATCTCCAGACGCCGCGCCTCTTCAATCAAGCCCTTGACCAACATGCCCCCGTACCCTTTTCCTTGCAGCCTGCGATCGACGGCTACGGCGCAAACCTCGCCTACGTCCTCCCAGAGAACGTGGAAGGCGCCGGTTCCATAGACATTTTCTTTATCATCCACCAGCACCAGGTAATCGCGGACGTTCTCGAAAACCAGCTGCGGGCCGCGGGGCAACATGATCCCTTCGCGGGCGAACTCGTTGATCAATTCCAGCATGCGGGGAACGTCCCTGATTTTGGCGGGCCGGATGTAGGTCCCCGTCGGGCTCATGACCGGTCACTCTCCGCCAGAATAGGAATTAACTTGTCGAGTACTTCCCGTGCCTGTTCCTTTTTCATGATCAGCGGGGGCGCGATCCGCAGGACGTAATCGCCGGCCACTCCCAGTATCAGGCCCTGTCGGAAACCCTTCTGCACGATGTCCTGGGCCTTGACGCGAAGATCGACACCGCTGAGCTGCCCCAGGCCGCGCACCTCCTGGATACAGGAGATGTGTTCCTTGGCCTTCCTTAATTCTTCGCGGAGAAATTGACCGACCTCGATTACATTTTCCAGGAAGCCGGGGGCCAGTATCTGTTCCAGAACCACCATGCCAGCGGCACATATGGCAGGATTGGCGCCGAAGGTGCTGGCGTGGTCTCCGGGATGGATGGCTTCGGCCACGGCATCGGTTACCAGGGCGGCGCCCATGGGGAAGCCGCCTCCCAGGGGTTTGGCCAGAGCCATCATGTCCGGAGTAACGGCAAAATTTTCATGGGCAAAGAGTTTGCCTGTCCGGCCCATTCCGCACTGTACCTCGTCGAAGATCAGGGCGGCACTATGCTCGGTGCACAACCGGCGCAGGCATTGGAGAAACTCTCCGGCGGCTGCATGTACTCCTCCTTCGCCCTGCAGTGGTTCGACGATTACCGCACAGGTGTTTTTATGAATAGCCGAAGCGGCAGACTGCAGGTCGTTTAACTCGGCGAAGGTCACTCCGGGGAGCAGGGGCAGGAAGGGCAGGCGGTATTTTTCGCGGGAGGTGACGGACAAGGCGCCCATCGTGCGCCCATGGAAGGAGCCCCGGAAGGCTACGATTTCATATTTATCCGGGTTGTCCGGGAATTTCCTCTTGGCCCATGCCCGGGAGAACTTGAGGCACGATTCCACCGCTTCCGTTCCCGAATTGCAGAAAAAGACCTTGTCGGCAAAGCTGTTCTGCACCAGCATTTTGGCCAGCCGGACCGGTGGTTCGGTATGATACAGATTGGAGACATGGGTGAGTTTCAATGCCTGGGACGTCAGCGCCTCGATCACCTTGGCATTTCCATATCCCAGCGCATTGACGGCGATTCCGGAAAGACAGTCGATATAGCGATTCCCTTCCAGGTCGTACAGGTAGATGTCTTCTCCATGATCCAGAACGAAGTCTGCCCGGCTATAGGTCGACAGGACATACTGTTTTTGCGCTTCGATGATTTCTTCTTTTTTCATGTTCACTCGTTTTTCTCGATCTCTGTCCTATTATAGTGTAATCCGTGTCCCTTTACCCATAAGAAAATGGGATGCGTTGGTGATGATCACCGAGCCCACGCCTTTTTCTACCGCCTGGCGCGCGGCGCGGACCTTGGGGATCATACCCATGGTGATTTCTCCCTGTTCGATGTACGTTTCGATGTCGGCCAAGGGAAGAACCTCCAGGCACTCTCCACCGATTCTGACTCCGGGGACATCGGTGAGAAAAACCAGCGTGGCCGCCTGCATGGCTTCGGCCAGTGCCTGGGCCGCACTGTCGGCATTCACGTTGTAGACTTGACCGTCCTTACCCAGCGACAGGGGGGAAACGATGGGTAGAAAACCAGACAGCAGCAGTTTCTTGATAAAGGACACATGGACGGCGGTAATGGTGCCGACAAATCCCAGATCGGCACCGCTGGGCAGAGATATTTTTTCCGCCTGAAGGAGATGGGCATCTACTCCGCTGATCCCGATGGCTTGTATTCCGGCCTGGACCATCATTCGGACCAGACGTTTGTTGACCAATCCGGAGAGTACCATTTCGGTAACCCGCAAGCTGTCGGCGTCGGTGACCCGAAGTCCCTCGATTTTTCGAGCGCGGATGCCCAACCGGTCCTGCAGTTCGGTGATCTCTTTTCCCCCTCCGTGCACCAGAACAGGCAGCAACGGCATCTTGCCGACGAGGGAGGTCAGTCTTGTAAGAAAGTCGGGATCGTCAATTTCGTTTCCGCCGATCTTGATCACCATCCGCTGGGATAATGTATTGGTGCCGTCGGTTGCTACTGTTTCTGTTTCACAGGGATTCATATCGTTGTTCTGACTCCATCAGACAAGCCCCATGGTTTCCGGCAGACCCAGCATGAGGTTCAGGTTTTGCACCGCCTGGCCGGAAGCGCCTTTGATCAGGTTATCGATGGCCGAACAGAGAATGAGCAGATTTCTCTCGGCTACATAGGTCAGCGACAGGCAGCATATGTTGGTATGGGCCACGTAGCGGACATGGGCCAGTTTCCCCTGAGGTAATACCTTGACGAAAGGTTCCCGGCTGTAGCACTCGAGAAATGGCTGCCGCAGTTCCTTTTCATCGGCGGGTCGTTTCATTTTGATATAGATGGTGGAGAGCATCCCCTGATTAAGCGGCAGCAGATGCGGAGAGAAGGTGATGCGGATCTCTTCCCTGCGATAGAGAGATAGCTGTTCTTCTATCTCGCTCAGATGGCGATGGGTATGTCCGATATTGTACGGGGAGAAATTCTCGTTGGCTTCGCAGAACAACAGGTTGTTTTCCAGCTTTCTACCGGCTCCGGAAACCCCGGATTTGGCATCGACAATGATATCGTTCCAATCGATGTCCTCTCGATTCCGCAGAGGATGGAGCGCCAGCAGAATGGTGGTCGGATAGCAGCCGGGATTGGCGACCAGGTCCGCTTTGGCGATATCGGTGCGGTATACCTCAGGAAGTCCATAGACGGCTTCGGGGAGAAGGTCGGCGGCGGTGTGTTTCACCTTATAATAGCTTTCGTAGAGGGCGGCATCCTTCAACCGGAAATCGGCACTCAGATCGACCACCTTGACCCCGCGATTTCTAAATTCTTTCACCAACGGCATGGAGGCTCCATGCGGCAGGGCACAGAATACGGCGTCGAGTCCGGCTCCGGCAGCCTCCTCAATGGAGACCAGAGGGACATCGAAAGGGCAGGGAACCACCTCGGAGAGGATTTGTCCCGCTTTGGAGGAGGCGGCTGCGACCAGGTCCAACTCCGGGTGCCGGTTCAGAATACGTATGAGTTCCACTCCGGTATACCCGGTAGCGCCGATAATACCAATTCTTTTCTTCATGCTGTCCAAGGAATATTGGGGTTGCCGCACATCCTTGCGGCCGGAAAAACGAAATATTTTCTCTTCCTACCTTAATCCATAAGCCAATGTGAGGCAAGCACACTACCAGCCACGTTCTGACTATGCATGATGAGGCTGCAAAAAATCATGCCATAGAAAATTGTATCAGCTGTTGTAGGGACACGGCATGCCGTGCCCAAAGGGAGCCTCCATCCTACAGTCGCCAGGGCACGGCACGCCGTGCCCCTACTCCGAAATTTTTGGAGTCAGTTAGGAAACGCCAGAAAATGATATTTTTTTCGATTTCATCATGCATGAGCCGGCTTGATTTTAAAAAGAGATAAGTGGCCGTGTCAAGGTGCGGGAGCCGGGGGGGCACACACCGGCGAGGTGAGATCTCTCCGGTCTCCCCATGACGGCCTCTATCGCCCTATGCTCCTTGACGGGAGCCGCGATGCACATCTATAATCCGGTATAGAAGTATCTACAAAAAAACAATTCGCCTGGAATTCGTATGCCATTTCGTTAATTCCTGATGGGGGTTGTCCATGGGCACTGGGTCGGTTCTCGATTTACGCAAGTTTTTGGCACCCGAATTCGTTTTTGGGTCCGGTGCCCGCCTGCAGGCCGGACGTTACGCCAGGAATATTGGTATCACCAAAGCTTTGGTCGTGTGCGATCGCGGTGTATCCGCCGCCGGATGGACGGACCAGGTCGTTTCCTGTTTGAACGAGGCCGGTATCGCCATCGATCTGTTTTTCGACCTGACGCCGAATCCCAAATCGGCTGAGGTGATGAAGGGTGCTGCCCTGTATCTTCGGTCGGGTTGCGACGGACTGGTGGCCGTGGGCGGAGGCAGCCCCATGGATTGTGCCAAAGGGATCGGAGTCGTGGTAACCAACGGACGACACGTTCTGGATTACGAAGGAGTCGATGAGGTGCGTATGCCCATGCCTCCTCTTCTGTGTATACCCACCACCGCCGGAACCGCGGCTGATGTCTCTCAGTTTGCCATCATTACCGACGAAAACCGGCGCAACAAAATCGCCATTATCAGCAAGGCGGTGGTTCCCGATGTGGCCCTGATCGATCCGGATATGACGGAGACTCTGGATGCCCACCTGACGGCCTGTACCGGCATGGATGCTCTCACCCATGCCGTCGAAGCCTTTGTTTCCAATGCCCACTCTCCCTTGACCGATATCCATGCTCTGGAAGCCATCCGGCTTCTTATCCCTTCTCTTCCTCGTGTGGTGAAAAACCGCAGCGATGTGGAGGCCCGCGAGAAGGTGACATTGGGTTGCCTGGAGGCCGGTCTGGCTTTTTCCAACGCCAGCCTTGGAGCGGTTCACGCTATGGCTCATAGCTTGGGCGGATTTCTGGATCTTCCGCACGGACAATGCAATTCCCTGCTGCTCGATCAGGTCATCCGATTCAATTACCGTGTATGTCCGGAGCGGTTCGATCAGATCGGACAGGTCATGGGCCTTGATCTTCACGGTCTGACGAATCTGGAAAAAACCGGAAAGATTGCCGACTTGATACGCGATCTGAGGGAAGGCCTGGCTATAGGAAGCGGCCTCGCCGGTTTGGGCGTTCATCGCACCGATGTTCCGGAATTGGCCGAGAAGGCATTCCATGATCCCTGTCTCTTGACGAACCCTCGGACCTCCAACCGCCGGGATATAGAAGTCATCTATGAAGAGGCGCTCTGACGAACAACCGGATGATCTGCGGGCCCGCATCCTGGGTCTGGGTGAGTTTTCCGTTCATAAAAGCTACTACCCTCAGCTTCAGGAGAAGTTGGCCGAACTGCGTCTGTTCTTCGATTCGGTGAACGATGCCATCCTGGTTCACGATGCCGAAACCTATACCATTCTGGATGCCAACCGGCGGGCCTGCGAAATGCTGGGAAACAGCCATGAGGAGATGATCGGGCTGACCATAGAACATCTGCACGCCGACTCGGCTCCCTATACCGGTGCGGAGGCCATCAAATGGCTTTCCAAGGCCAAATCGGGAGAACCCCTCAACTTTGAATGGCTGGCCAAACATCGTTCCGGAAGACGTTTCTGGGTGGAGGTCAGTTTGAGTTTTGTCCGTGCCGGCAGCAAGTCCCGGATCATGGTGGTGATGCACGATCTCACCGAGAGAAAGCGCTCCGAGGAAATCCTGCGCCAGTCGGAAAAACTGACGGCCATCGGACAACTGGCGGGCGGAGTGGCTCACGATTTCAACAATCAACTGGGGGCCATCCTGGGGTATGCCGACCTGCTGAACCATGAACTGCACGGCGAACAGGCGCAACATCTTCCGGCAGCGGCGCGCAGTGATTGGACCGAGTATGTGCAGCGCATCGTTCTGGCGGCACAGCGGTCCGCCGACCTGACCCGCAATCTCCTGGCCTTTTCCCGCAAGGGGCAGAATGAATGTACTTCCGTGGATTTAGCGATGGTCGTCGAAGAGACCATCGTGATGTTGGGTCGAAGTATCGATAAGCGTATCACGATTGAAAGGGAGATCACCTCCGAATCGACCATGGTCCGCGGCGATGCCTCCCAGTTTCAGAATGCCATTCTCAACCTGGGTCTGAACGCACGGGATGCCATGCCCGACGGGGGTACTCTGTGTATTTCCCTATCCCGGACCCGACTGCAGGAGAACAGTCTCAGTGAACTTTCCTATGTCGTTCCTACAGGGGATTACCTGCTGGTGAGCGTTCAGGATACCGGTTGTGGGATGAGCAAAGAGGTTCAGGCTCATATCTTTGAACCCTTTTACACCACCAAACCTCTGGGAAAAGGAACCGGTCTGGGCCTGGCCGCTGTCTATGGAACCATGCGGCAATATGACGGTGCCATCACGGTAGAATCGGAACCGGGAAAGGGGAGTACGTTCCGCTTATATATTCCAGCCATCGATGCAGAAATCCCGGCGGAGGAACCGGAATCTCCTCTACGGGTCTCCGGTCATGGTGGACGAAGAGTATTTATCGTAGAAGATGAGATACTTCTGCGGGATCTGGCGGCAACGATTCTCAAAGATGCCGGTTACGATGTCCTCTCCGCCATGAATGGAACGGAGGCCATGGAGATCTTCGGAAAGGAATGGCAGAGTATCGATGTCGTTCTCCTCGATGTTGTGATGCCGGGCATCAGCGGTCTGCAGCTGTTTCAGGCCATGAAGGGGATTGATCCCCAGGTCGCGGTAATCGTCACCTCGGGATACAGCTTTGACGACGATATCCAGACGCTCTTCCAGGAAGGTGCCCAGGCCTTCTTGAAGAAACCCTATTACCTGAATGAATTGCTTCGACTGGTAGAAGATACGGCTGCGAGCGGCACTCCTCCCGCACATCGACCCATGCCCTGAGAATGCCCAGTGGATACGGCCGACGATTTTCAGATCTTCGTAAAACCTGCCGGCTTCCGGTGTAACCTGGCTTGCCGTTATTGTTACTACCGCCGTCCGGTAGATACTCATCCGACAGGAGAGTCGGCCTTCATGCCGCCGGATCTTCTGGAACCGTACCTGATTCAGCATATAGAAGCCTCT
The DNA here is from genome assembly GCA_964617125.1 of uncultured Acidobacteriota bacterium. Classification (GTDB taxonomy): domain Bacteria; phylum Acidobacteriota; class UBA6911; order CAINFC01; family CAINFC01; genus CAZTVS01. The sequence goes on along the minus strand of CAZTVS010000007.1, from coordinate 2,902 downwards.
TCCAGTTCCGTTATCCGTTTTTCCTGGCATGGAGGAGAACCGACTCTGCCCGGAGTGGCTTATTACCGGCAAGTGGTTGCCTGGCAGCGGAAGCACCTGCCTGCGGGCAGGCAAATCCACAATGGTATACAAACCAACGGCACTCTGCTCGATGACGAATGGGCCCGTTTTCTGGCGGGAGAGAGATTCCATGTCGGATTGAGCCTGGATGGTCCGGCTGCCACGCATGATGCCTTCCGCCGGACCATGGATGATCGACCAACCCATGCCGCGGTCATGCGCGGCTGGGAACGGCTCGATCGCTATCGGGTTCCGACAGAGATACTCTGTGTAGTCCATGCCCACAATGTTCGGACCCCGCTGGAAGTGTATCGCTTCTTCAAACAGGCGGGAGCAGGTTTTCTCACCTTTCTTCCTCTGGTCGAACGGGTCTCGGGAACGGAGGACCAGGTGACTTCCCGTTCGGTGACCGGCGAGGAATGGGGCCGGTTTCTGATTACGATCTTCGACGAGTGGGTGCGCAGGGATATCGGAAAGGTAAAGGTGCAGATCTTTGAAGAGGCGATGCGAACGGCTTTCCATCAGGAGCATTCCTTGTGTCTCTTTCGTCCGGTCTGCGGTTGTATACCGGTTGTCGAGCAAAACGGGGATTTCTTCTGCTGCGATCATTACGTCGATCATGAGCATCGTGTCGGCAATCTCCGGCAATCGACCCTTCGGGAACTGCTCCGTCATCCTGTGCAACAGGCCTTTGCGAAAAGAAAATTCGATTCTCTACCCGACTATTGCCGGCGGTGTGAGGTCCAGGAGATGTGTTGCGGGGAGTGTCCCAAGAACCGCTTCCGGTGTACGCCCGAGGGGGAGGCGGGCTGGAATTACCTTTGTTCCGGCTATCGACAATTTTTTCTGCATTGCCGGCCGTTTGTTGCCGAGGTGGCCGCCGAGTGGCGCCGTCAGAGCGGGGAACAGGCCTCCAGAGATGGATCTCCTCTGTCAGGTAATGATGCATTATCCCAGTTTATTTCCTCGCTATCGCCGGGTCGCAACGATCCCTGTCCCTGTGGCAGCGGCCGGAAATATAAAAAGTGCTGCTTGAAGTAAAATCGAAAAAAATCGGATCCGGTCTGCCGCGCAGGGCATTTCGTGGTACCGCTTATCTGGAGTGGATTTTTCCTATGAATGGAAATGGAAGTAATGTTTTTTTAGCTCTGGCTTGCTTCGGGCTTTTCTTGGGTTGCCCTATCGTTCGGTCGGGAGATCTGCTTCCGGCTTTTCCGGGTGCCGAAGGGTTTGGCATCACCACGCCCGGCGGCCGGGGCGGACAGGTTCTCTTGGTCGAGAATCTGAACGACAGCGGCCCCGGCAGCCTGCGGGCCGCCTGCGAGCAGGAGGGCCGACGCATTGTCCTCTTTCGCCTTGCCGGAATCATCGAACTGAAAACCCCGATCTCCATCCGGCAGCCTTTTCTGACACTGGCGGGGCAGAGTGCGCCGGGTGACGGCATATGTCTTAAAGGACGTGGTATTTCCGTGGAAACACATGATGTAGTGATTCGCTACCTGCGCATTCGCCCGGGAGACATCTCCGGTGAGGAGACCGATTCCCTGGCCATCTCCCGGGGAAGCCGAAGAGTGGTGATCGATCATTGTTCCACCACCTGGTCGGTGGACGAAAACCTGTCTCCCAGCGGTGATATCGCCGACATTACCGTGCAATGGTGCCTGATCGCCGAGGCGCTCAACCGCAGCGTTCACCGCAAGGGGCCCCATGGCTATGGCACGCTGCTGCGAGCCGTTGGCGGCGTCTCCCTGCACCATAATCTTTGGGCCCACAATCAGGACCGGCATCCCCGCATCGGCGACAATTATGGCCGTCCACCCTATCCGCTCTACGACATTCGCAACAACCTGATGTACGATTTTGCCAAACTGTCCATCGTTGGAGACATCCTCGAGGTCAACTACATCGGCAATTATCTGCGCCCGGGACCCAGCACCGCCACGGAAGAACGGTACCTGCGTCCGAGCGATAAGGCAGATGTCAAATTCTATATGGAAGGGAATTACATCGAAGGCGATGCCGCCGCCACGGCGGATCCGAAGCAGCTGTTTCATCGCCTGCAGCTGGACGGCCGCAGCCTGGTGCAAATCGTCCGCCAACCCTTCTCCGTTCCTGGGGTTCGGACCGTTCCTGCCGCTCGAGTCCCCGAACTGGTAATGAAAGGCGTCGGCGCCACCCTGCCACGGCGCGATGCCGTAGATCGACGAATCGTCGAGGACTGCCGCAGGCGGACCGGATCCCTGATCGACTCGCAAAAGCAGGTGGGAGGCTGGCCCGTTTATACTTATTCCCGCCTGCCGGTCGATGGCGACCGGGACGGCATGCCGGATTCATGGGAAAAGAAACATAAACTCAACGGTAAAGATGCCGCCGATGCCGCCGGCGATCGGGACGGGGACGGCTATACCAATCTGGAAGAGTACTTGAATTCTCTGGTCTCGCCCCCGGCGCATCCACGAGACCAGGATCAATGACTTCGTAATATTGCCGGGAGCGCCGGCATCCTGCCGGCAAAATCTTTCGAAACAATATGGAATAAACACAGAATAACAAAAAATCGACTATTTGCGGCTTCGTCAGGATTGATGGCATCGTAAAAAATAATCCTAATAGAATATTGTATCGGCAGTTGTAGGAGCAACCCTCGAGGTTGCCCGGCAACCCTGATGGATATACCTCCCGGGCGACCCGCGAGGGTCGCCCCTACTTTTGTGTATCGAAGGAGGATTTTTTTCGATGCCATCAGGATTGACTGAGCTGGTCGACCATATTACAGTTTTCCGGCGGCTTCGTCGCCGGATGGATCCAATCCAGGGAAGAAAGAGAAATCATGTCGATAGGG
>CAZTVS010000006.1:0-80662 GCA_964617125.1 uncultured Acidobacteriota bacterium | reverse complement strand
AAGAATGACGAAGTCGCAAAAATGCCGGGAGCGCCGGCATCTTGCCGTCATCCCATTTGGAATCAATACGAGATAAACACGGAAGAACGGGAAATCGATTTTTTACGACTTCGTCAAGAATAAGTTTTTTCTATTTCCCTTAATTTATTCTTTATTTTTGCTTGGGAGCATTATATAATTACCCCAAAATTATTGAAAGTTATGGGCGTACAAAACATTTTTACTCATTTAAAATCACAAGCGAGGTGCACATTGAACCTTAGAAGACGAATGCTATTCGTTATGCTGATGCTGCTGATGTTTCCTGTGGCGGCATATGCGCAGTGGGAACCGGTCGTCGGCAGCCCCAACACCACCATTCCCGGCGGACAACTGATCTATTTCTTCGACCTGATCAACAACGATGTCAGCTACATGTCCATCACCAACGGCGGTGATGTTGATGTTACCTTACACATCACGATTTTCGGCGACGACTGCGAAGAAATGGTCAATTTCTTCATCGTAGTTAAAAGGCGATGTTCGCGAAGGTTCGATCTATCCAGTTTTGAAATCAACGAAACGTCGACCTATGGTCTTAACCTCGTGGGTATGCGCGGTTTGATCGTGGCCACTCCCGTGGCTACTTCCAGAACGGGAGAATCGGTCAATTACCCGTACGCCATTGCCTTTAACCATTTGACGGGAAGCATCACCTTGGCGACCAGCGTCAGCAAGGCATCCTTCGGACTGAATGCCATCGCCAGACCCGCCCTGCAAGCCACCATGACGACACCTGGGACCATCGTTTATACTCCGGCTCCGGACGGTCGCATCATGACCGGCCCGGGCGCCATGCCCTATACGAACCCCAATACGGGCGGATCTCCGTATGTACGTTATTTCTACCAGAGGATCGCACCTACCAAGCTGCTTCTGGATCATTTCTTTGCACTGAATACAGTTACCGATTCCCGGTTGGATTTTATCAATTTCGGAGAAGCTTACGGATCCGCCGGCGATAATTATTACTATCAGTTCCTGCCGCCGGCTGACTCGGGAACCTTCACCCTTTTCGCCGAAACAGAGGATTGTGCACTGTTCTCCTTGCCGACAAGGGATTATTTCTGTATTACGGATGTCCCGACAGCTACGATCGTCGGTGCGGCGTCCGGTTATTTCCGGGTATTTTCCGGGGTGTTACATATCACACCTAAAGTCCCGGTCCCAGAGACTGAGAATCTCTTCGGATACTTCTTCGAGAAAGTCGGTCCTTACGCATCCGGAAGACCGTTGTGGGCGGAACGACTACCGTTGCAGGCTGCCCCGGCACCATATGCTCCCACCAACTAAGGTAAAGCAAACCTAAAACAAAAAAGGCGCCTTGCAGAAGGCGCCTTTTTTAATGTCTTGTGCCTGGATCCAAAGTCCCAGGAGAATCACACATCCTCACCTTCGTCAGGAGGCTGATTGCTTTCCTGGCTCAAACCTTGATCCGAGTCAATGGGCGTATCCTCAGCGGCAGTGGCCTTTTCCCTTCCATCCATGTCCTCATCTGGCAATAGGCTGGAATTGTCTTCTGCCTGGATAGACATGGCTGTTTCAGCTTGAGCGGCAGCGTTATCCTCCTTCTGCTCCTCGCCGGCAGGCACTGCCTGTGGTTCAGCGTCCGAGATCAAATCGTTTTCGATCGATTGGGTAAGTAGAAGGTCCTGTTCCGGAACCAGAGGATTTTCCTGAGGCTGCATCTCCTGCTTTAAAAATTCCTCAAATTCTTCCATGGAGGGAAGATCTTTGATGTCTTTCAGGCCGAAGTGCATTAAAAATTGTTTGGTCGTTCCATATAAAATGGGACGGCCCAGAACTTTCTTCCGACCACAGGCATCGATCAGCTTTTTTTCCAGAAGGGTTTTAATGGCCGAAGAGGATTTGACTCCTCGAATAGCCATAATTTCCGCGATGGTAATGGGCTGTCGATAGGCAATGACTGCCAGCGTTTCCAGGGCTGGCAAGGAAAGTCGGGCTCCGGGTCGGGTCTTCAGATAGGCCCTTACCCATTCATGATGTTCCGGTTTGGTCCGCATGCAGTAACCGCCGGCAATCTCCCTGATCTCGATACCCGGGCGATTCTGATTGAATTCGGCGGACAGTTCGTTGATGGCTGACTGCAGTTTATCATAGCTTTCTTCCGGGAATATTTCCTTAAGACGAGATAACGGAATGGGATCGTCAGCCACAAAAATGATGGCTTCCAAAGCGGCCTTCAGCTGAGATAGATCCAATACATTCATAAGAGGCAGCATTGATTCTCCTTAGGATTCTTCCGTACGGAAATCCAGAACGGCATTTTCCACCTGGTCCATATCGGAGGCCTTGGGTTTGGCGGCATGGACCAGGATATCTCCAAAAAGGGCTGATTGGGAAAAGTAAACCTCCGCCTGTCGCGTCAGTTCTAAAATGGCCAGGAAAGCAACGATCAGATGTCGTTTGGAGATGGATTTCCCAAGAAATTCGGAGAAATGGAAAGACCCATGTAGAACCAGCAGTTTTCGAATTTCATCGATTTTTTGTTCGATGGTTACTTCTTCATGCATCAACTCCAAACCGGGTTGTTCTTCCAGCCGGGCCAGAATTTTATGAAATGCCTTGACTACATCGAAAAGGGTTACGAGGACCACGTCATCCTCTGATTCCTCAATTTCCGTGGGAGGATGGCTCCACACGCAACTTTCTACGGTTTCCTTGGAATAAAGTACCTGCGCCGCTTCTTTGAATTTCTGGTGTTCCAGGAGCTGATATACCAGTTCTTTTCTAGGATCTTCTTCCAGCAGTTGTTCCTCTGTTTTTGTCGGATCAGGAGGGAGCAACATCTTGGATTTGATATAGATCAGGGTGGCCGCCATCATCACAAAATCGCCAGCTACGTGCAGATTCAGTTCATCCATCTTTCGCAGATAAGCCAGGTACTGTTCGGTAATCCGGGCGATGGGAATGTCCCAGATGTCGATCTTTTCTTCACGAATGAGGTGCAGAAGCAAATCCAGCGGGCCTTCAAATGCCTCCAATCTGACGGTATACGTCGAAGAATCACCCGACCCGGAGCGGTCTCTGATCTCCGTTTTCTCCCCGGATTTAGGAAGATCCGATTCTAGCTGCGAGTCGATCCGATTCTCCCAAGATACTGCGGCAGAAGATATTCCCTTCTTCTCATCCGTCTGCCCGTCGATGGGCGGAAGATCGCTGTTTTGATTATCTTCCATAATGTATATGCATCTTCTGTTGCACTTCCAACATGGTTCCGGCGGCTGTCTGTTGTGCCTTTCTGGAACCTTCCCGTAAGATTTCCAGGACCTGATCTCTCTTGGCATCCCACTCTTTTCTTCGTTCATAGATGGGAGTGAGAAAAGCAGCCAAGGATTGCAGGAGAACTTTTTTGCAGTCTGTACAACCGATACCGGCATGGCGGCAGCCTTCGGCCAGTTCCCCGAGTTGTTCCTTGGGACTGAAGATCTGATGGTAGGTGTAAACCGGACAGATATCCGGATTCCCCGGATCATGGCGCCGAACGCGCGCCGGGTCGGTGATCATTTTTAAGATTTTGCTCTTCACCTCTTGGGGAGAATCACAAAGCATTATACTATTGCCATAGCTCTTACTCATCTTCCGACCATCCAGGCCCGGCAACCGGGGCACAGGAGTCAGAACCGATTGCGGTTCGGGAAAGACGTCGCCAAAGAAAAAATTGAATCTTCGGGCCACTTCGCGGGTCAGTTCGATATGGGAAAGCTGGTCTTCTCCTACGGGAACGGCATCGGATTTGTACACCAGAATGTCCGCCGCCTGCAACAAGGGATAGCCAAGAAAACCATAGGTGGACAAGTCTTTTCCCTGCAACTGTTTTTGTTGCTCTTTATAGGTGGGTACTCGTTCCAGCCATGGGATGGGGATCAGCATGGAAAAGAGGAGATGCAGTTCGGCATGTTCGGGAACCAGAGATTGAATCATCAAGGTTGATTTCTCCGGGTCGATTCCGTACGCCAGCCAGTCGACAGCCACATCGATCACGTTTTCGGCGATATCGCCCACGTTTTCATACTCCGTCGTCAGGGCATGCCAATCGACGATACCGAAGATGCATTGATACTCATCCTGCATCGGAACCCAATTCTGTAAAGCACCGAGGACATGTCCCAAATGGAGCTTTCCCGTGGGACGCATACCGCTGAATACCCTTAATTTCTTATTCATAATCACCTAAAACAGCAGCTGTAAGAGAAAATAGATGGGAAAAAAGACCCATTGGAGTGCGCCGAAGAACAGCAAGGCGTAGAGGATGATGAATCCGTAAGGTTTGAGCGACTCCAGCATCTCCAGGGCCTTTCCGTATAAAAAACCGGCAAGAATCCAGTGTCCATCCAAAGGAGGAATAGGAATGAGATTGAATAGGGCCAGGGCAAGGTTAATGATCATTCCAAAGAAAAGGAATCCGACGATCGGTCCCATAATCAAATGTTCCTTGGGAAGATGCATGGTTGTTGCCAGGCGATAGATGATCATTTCTATGTCCGGGGAAACGCTCTTGAGGGTGAATAATAGAACCAGACAGGTGCCTCCCAGCAGGAGGTTGCTTCCGGGGCCGGCGGCGGATATGAGCATATGATCACGGCGGAAGTCGCGTAGATTATGGGAATTTACCGGAACCGGCTTGGCCCAACCGATCAACGGGAAGGCGGTAAAAAACTGGAGGATTGGAAAAAGCACCGTACCGATGGGATCGATGTGGGCTTTGGGATTCAGGGTTACACGACCCAGCATATAGGCCGTATAATCTCCGCGACGATAGGCCATCCAGGCATGAGCGGCCTCGTGAAAGCAGAGTGAGAACAGCAGCACCACATATTGGATCAGGATCAGGCCCAGATCATATTTTTCTAAAAATCCCATAAGCGTAAATTTCCAAAAGCCTCTTATCCTACCACAAGCCAAAGGAAAGCTCCATCAGGAAAAATGGAAGCCGATTCCTTTTCGGCTGGGGCTAAGGTAAACTACTACTATGCAACTTATGCAGGAGGGTATTGCCACATGGGATTTCGAATTTTATTCCGCGCCGCCCTGGCGCTGTTTGCCATCGGTTTTGGTCTTTATCGCCTCATCGAACATGGGTATTCCGATGGCAATTTTCTGCAAAACGGTCTTCCCTTGATCCTCGTAGGTTTGATCGTTCTGGCCTCCGCGCTCTGGCATTTTCGCCGTTGGCGCCGTCCCTAGGACCATCCATAAGGATTCGCAGCCGGGTCAGGAAAGCTTTGTCCCGCAACCTGTACAGAATTTCGATCGGTCGCTGATCTTTTCTCCACATTCCGGGCAAAACTTTTCCATTTTTACCGGCTGTCCGCAAGAACTACAGAATTTTCCTCCCTGGATCCTTTCTCCGCAGTTGCTGCAAACCAGCTGAGTATTGCCGGTTTTGGCTCCCGGACGCATGTCCACTTCTTTGACGTAGTCGGTTTTCCGGGCTTTCTCTTGCAGCTGTTCCTGGGCCGCCTGGGCCATGGCATGGGCGCGTCCGGCCGACATCTCTTCCTCGAAATCGGGGGCACACTCTTCGCAAAGATCCGCCTTGGCATTCCAACACACCTCCGGGCAAACCCATTTACCGCAACGCGTACATTGATGGAAATGGTGTTTGGCCTCTTCCACAGCCGCCTGAAAGGCCTGATCGTGGGCTTTTCCTCCAATCGCACGTTGAATTTCGTAGGCACTGTCTCCGGCACTGTTCAGGATACCGCCAAAAAGGCTGCCGGCGGCCCGCAGCAGACTGCCGGCGGTTCCGGTGACCGAGGCCTGAAAGGCGGACATATAACCATTGCCACATTTATCACAATAGAATTTGAATTGGTATCCTCGATCTGTCGAAAGATCGTCGTGATTGGCAGTAAACTGTATCATCGTCATAAGTAGATGGACCTTTATAGAATATGTTTTTCCTTGTTTCCTGTTTTCGATGGTATTATTCTAACGACGAAAGGATTGTTTGTCTACTGAACACCAGCCTGACAGTTAAACGCCATAAAGGATAGGATAGTGGAATCATTCGGGTTTCTCGTCCTCAGCAACGTCTCGGAGGCCGTACGTTATTGGAAAGAAATACCTCTTCAGGAACTCGTACGGGAGGTTGCCGAACGGATCGAAGTCAAGGAAAAAGAGGAATCGGAACAATACAGTCGGTACCTGCAGGAAAGTCGATCGGAGGAGATCCAGCGACGTTTGAGTCTGATTCAGGAATTCGAAGAAATCGGCATCGCTGGCAATGATCCGGGCATCCTCTATCTGAAAGATCTGTTGTACAGGCAATTCGAGGAAGAGACAAGTCAAGGCACCGCCATCGGAATGCAGGCCCCTCACTTGAACGGCCTGCGGGAAATCGGCACCGATTGGAGAACGCTTGCCGGCCGTTTCGATCCGACTTATACTTTGTATCATCTTTTTACTGAGAAAGGATCGGAATCCTTTGCCAAATCAACTTCTCAGTATTTCGATCAGATGATCGAATTACACAGTCGTTGGATGGGGCCTCCTTTCCCCAGTAGCAAAATGCAGCACGGGCCACTGACGAATCTTGCCCTGAATCTGAAACGAAGATTGCTGCTAGTGACTTCCACGGAAGATCAACCGGATACCTCCACGAATCTCCACCGGCTTATGGCCATGTCGATGAAACTGCCGGAATCGGAAACGGCCTGTAACTTTTACCTGCTGAACAAGGGGGCCTGTCGAGAAAATTATTTTCCTCTGGATGAAACGGAAATTCGAAAGACCCTCGAACCGTACAACTATCTGCCCTCGGAGGTAGAGGAAACCGCTGATCTGATTCGATCGGTGCAATACATGCTGCAGCTGAGCGAAGGTCACCCCGATTGGGATCTCCTGCTAACCTGCTTCCAGGAAGAGTAGGCATCCATTTTCCAAAGGGCTATCCGCACAAGCGCGGATTGTACTGCAACAAGTATCCTTCCAGTCCCTTTTCCTTCAGAATTTCCTCGACTTTCGTCCAACTTATATTTTGCTTCATGCGTAGGGATTCCAACATACGGATGATGGACAAGGCAACTTCCGCAGTTTGTGCCGCTTGCGTTTCGTTGACATAACGAACGGCATCCAGAAGAACGGCATTGGTCTCCTGGAAATTGACCGGAGGCACCTTTTCCCTGTCCTCCTCCCCGAATTTTTGTTCGAGGACATCATTGACATGTGTCATGACCAGGTAGGTTGCCCGGCCGATCAGCTTGAGATTGCTGGGACTCACATTCGTCATCGTGTTTCCCACTACCCTGCCCAGCATGCTCATGACGGCCGTGGAATGTGCGTTGAGCAGCATTTTCAAGGAGATCTGACCACAGATGCCCAGGGGATCTGCGATCTGGGGCAGACGAACCAGGACCAGGAGATCGTCTGCCTGTAACCTGCTCTTAAAGATCGACTCCGTTCTTTCATCTGTGGCCGGCACGGCAGCAACGATAACCGATCGGGCCTTTCGTTCTCTGGATGTCCTGAGGAAGGTTTGAAAATCGGATCCTTCTTCCTGCCATTCTTCCAGTTCTCTGGATGTAAGAACGGTTACCGCCAGGTCGCCATCCTTGGGTCCTTTCTGCGCCAAATTTTTCCCGGTAAATCCGAAGTCGTACAGGGCTTCCTGATCATCGCCAGCATTGGTGAGGCTTTTCAATGCCGCCTGCCGCAAATAGGCATCCTCAATTTCGTTTTGGAAAGGGGATCGGTATAACGATTCCTTTAAGCCCCGGAAGGGCCTTCCCAACAGGGCATGCCAGGATTCTTTTTTGTCTTTGATCCCGGTCCATACCTGAAACCAGCATTTCCTTTCCGGTTCATCCATTCTGTCCAGAGGAAACAATCGGAAGGTCGGGCTCCGTTCGGCACCGTCTATGAAAACGGTGATCAAAGAATCCTGGGCATAGTACGTTGTAAAATGACGATTACGGTAGGTTTTCGATTCCTCTTCGGTAAATACAGCCAATTCCGGTGTGCAATCCTCTATTGCCTTCTGTATGAGGGAAAAAACGGATAATCGGTCCAGCAGATCTCCCTCTGCGGGGAACCCTAAATCCGCCATTTCTTCCGTTGTAAGGCAAGTGCCAATTGCCTTGGCGATCGCCTGCTCCAGAATCATTGCCAGGACAAACGTTTCACTGGTGGTGGCCTGAAGACGAGTGGAGCCGGTGATTCCCTGCGGGCCGGTAGTAAGGTTAATCTTGGTGATCCCTGGATGATACAGCACCCGGGCGGACCGGTCAAAAGGAAGGAGTCTTTCATCAGGATTGTTGTACAGGAAATACAGTCTCTTCCGGCTCTCTTCCGACTCCTCTACACCATACTCTTGGGCCGCAGTCAGAATGGTACCTATGACGGAAGAGGTTTCACCTCCTTCGGTGACACAAAAAACCACATCCCCTTTGCTGATACCTCGGTCACGATACTGTAGCTCACCGATAAGGAGGAGATCTTCAAAACCCTCCAGGGCGCTCACCAGAGCCCGGTCGCCTCCGGTCATCTCTCCTATCAGCATCTCTTCTATCTTTGCAGGCAAAACAGCCTGCAATTTTTTCCAGTGCACGGATTCCTTGATTTTCAGCCAAAAAGGACGCCAAAAGGTACTTTCCATCTGCTTGGACAATCTTCCCGTGGCCCCGCAGCCATATACGTAAATCTTCTTCCCGGCAAGGATGGCCTCGTAAACCGCTTGCACAGCGCTCTCCAAGGATGATGCTTCGCGACATAGACGATCGATCATTTCCGTGATGTCCCGATCCACATCGAAGAGCATCCGCAAACCGGATTCCACATTTTTTTTCAGTGCAAAGCTCAGGTTCCAGGTCTTCGGATGACGCTGCTCTGTCAGGAGTCCGAACAGGTGAAACTGTTTTTTGTTCTGGACATAGTCCTGAGACTGTTGTGATGTCTCCAGTGAGAGTATTTCAAGGATGCCTGCATTCATGTTTTCAATTTCCTCAGTATGCAACAATTGAATGGATCAATGATTCCATGCTTACAAACATAACCAGGTCGTCCTGGCTAACGCGGCAAGTAGGACAAGGAGCAACCCACTGCTTCTGATTTTCCCCTGATCATGGTTTTGATGATTACGGGATCGTTATCGGCAGAGGATTTGACGGATGCGATCGATCCTGAGTATTCCCACCCGGAGTCCGTATATTCGGATTTATTAAAGTGCTTCGCAACATCAGGTCGGGGTTTGCCGATGTTTGCCAATCCGAGCCTGCAGTTGTCGGCGAATACTTCTACCTCCTGAACCGGCGCACCTTTCAAGCTGTCGACCGCCCAACCCGTAGTGTAAAGATCTCCATTGGATTCGCAATGAATGGTATCAATGTAACCGAAAGAACGGTTCGGAGGTAAAAGGGGCGAAGACAACGGAGTCGGTTTTTTGGTTATCACATACAAATCCTGGTATCCATGTAGTCCTCCTTCCAGGTAGTGGACCGTGTCGATAGGTAATCTTTTAGCGACATGGTTTACATATTCAGGGCTTACGAAGGTGGAACCATATTCGCATTTTGCCAGCGAGCGGCTTTCGCTGGAGGCAAGAAAAGTAAAGCCGGATTTGTCGGGCTCGACATGTGCAGGCAAGCTGGACAGGCCATGAGTGGAGAATATGAGTATGCCATCGGCCGCAAGAAAGTGAAGGAGGGCTTCCAGCCATTGCCTGAATCGCTGGGAGGGCAAATGAGAGAATAAGGATCCCACATGAATCACATCAAAACGTTTGGGAAACTTCACCTGATCCGGTTCTGTATGGGAGTAAAATCCGTTCACGTGGAATTTCTCTCGCTGGAAATCCACAGCTCCGGTATAAATGTCGCTAACCCAGATATTCTGAGCCGGCATGGCCTGAACGATATAGCGGGTGACTCTTCCATAGCCACAAGCAAAATCCAATAAGGACCCTACCGTTGATAAGCTCCTTCCGAGTTGACGCAGTAGGTTATCCAAACTCAGATAGCACTCTCGGCCCGAGTTGAAGTAAGAATAGGAAGTGAATTCCTTTTTGGGTTCCATCGCCCGTGCATGGATGTACATTTCATCTTCGGGATGAATCAGGTCGATAAAAGTGTCCGGATGGGACACCACGGAATCGATGAACGCTCTGGCCAGCTTCTTTTCTATGAAATCGTGAGTCTTATGCGATCGGAACATAATCTTTCTATCCATTCCTTCAGGTTATTCATTGCCTTTCCACTCAGATGTCCAACCCAATGCAGAGATCATATGATATCATCTGCCCATGAACAAATGTCCTTTATGCGGGCAAAAAAAAGGAAAAAGATTCTGCTCCGCCCTATCGCAGTCGATTTGTCCGACCTGTTGCGGTCGAGAACGTTTACGAAGCCTGAAGTGTGATCCTGTCTGTCCTTATATAGAGCAGGTGAGAGAGCGGCGGTTCCTGCGGTGGCTAACACGGGTAGAGGAAGTCGATCACGAATTATCGGAGAAGGTAATGCATGCATTTCCCTGGATGCTGTCCTCCTTTTTCGCAACGCTGGCCGAATTCCGCTTGTCCTTCCGATCCCTGACGGATGAACAAGCAGGAGAGGCTTTGCATTCCGTAATCCAGTCGCTGGAGACGGAAGTCAAAGGGATTCTCTACGAACCTGCCTCACCCAACCCGAGCGTTCAAATCCTGATCCGTGCTCTGCGGGATAGGATTCATCATATTCGTGATCAGGTAAAAAACGAGTATAGCGGAGAACGTTACCATCTGCAGGATATCCTCGATTGTCTGCGCTGCCTCGAGTTGTACAGGAAAACGATCAAGCAGGAAGATACGGATCCCTGCTACTTCCTGGATTCCGCTGTCCTGATATCCGATGTTCCTGCGGAGAAGAGCGAATCCTCGCCTTCGCTGATTATAACCCCCTAGATCGAAGAAAATTCACCTCTGTCCTATGGGGAAAAGAAAAAAAAGCCGCCGTGAAAGGCGGCTTTTTTCAACGGGAACTATATCTTCCAACCCTTACGAATAAAAGGTTTGGTCAATTTGTTGGCGGCGGGTGAACCGATGAACTGCTTTTTGACGTTGTCCCATGTCAGTTTCCCCTCGACCCGCAAAGCAATGATCCCCAGATTGACCCATTCGGTGAAGGGGGCCGAATATTCAAAATTGGAACATGCCGGATCGCCGCCTTTGCAGGCCCGAATCCAATCGAGGTAGGGGCTTCCCGGTCCGGGAGTGCGATTTAACAGCCGGGTGGGTCTGCCCTTCTCTTTATTCAATTCCAGCGGCAGCAGACGGGAATCATCGCCATAACAGCCCGTGGTCATAACCCCCTGCGTACCGATGAACAACGAGCCGTTGTCGCCTTCGCCCAGTTTGACATCTTCCTTGATACCCGCAGGCCTGGGCGGCAGGAGTCCTCCATCGTACCAGTAGAGAGTGACAGGAGGCATGGTCCCTCGTGCGGAAAAATCGAATCGGACCACAGATTTATTGGGATAGGTGTGATTATTCTTCCCGTCGATTTTTATACACTCGACGGTGATTTTAGCTGCGGAAGAAAGTTGTAATGCAAAATTGGCCGGGTCCAGAATATGGCAGGCCATATCGCCGAGAGCACCGCAGCCGAAATCAAACCAGGCACGCCAGTTAAAGGGGCAATACTTGGAATTGTAATCGCGCATCTGAGCCGTTCCGATCCAAAGATCCCAGTCAAGGGTTTCCGGGATTGGTTCTTTGGGCAGAGGATCGGGAATTCCCTGGGGCCATATGGGGCGATTGGTCCAGGCGTGCACTTCCTTGACATCTCCGATAAAGCCGGCCCAGACCATTTCGCACAGGTGACGAACGCCTTCCCCGGAATGTCCCTGATTCCCCATCTGGGTGGCCACTTTATATCTGCGTGATGCCTGCAAAAGACGGTTGCATTCATAGATGGTTCGGGCCAAAGGTTTTTGCACGTAAACATGAATGCCCCGCTCCATAGCCCAGAGAGCGGCGGCACAATGCATATGATCCGGAGTGGAAATGGTGACGGCATCGATCTTTTCCTTGTCCAGCATCAGACGGAAATCTTTATAGCGTTTGGCTTTTGGGAATTTATCGAAGGTTTTGGCCGCTTTGGCCCAATCCACATCGCATAGGGCCACCACATTTTCCGTCTGACCGACGGCACCGATATCGCTGGAACCCTTTCCTCCGGCTCCGATGGCGGCGACATTCAGTTTTTCATTGAGGGAGCGATATCGACCCTGGGGCAGCGCCGCGGCCAGGACTTTGCCTGAGCCGCTAATCATGCTGCCTACGGAACTTCCGGCGGCAACGGAGGCCACACTTCCCAGAAAAAAATAACGGCGATTTACCTGTTGCTTGATCATAAAGGAATCCTCATCTAAGCGTTAATCGATGGTTGGCATATCTTTTAAAGCCTCCGAAGGAAAGTAGTCGAAATTGACCATCTCGCCTCCGAGGTATTTGGCATAGGATGACATGTCGAAATGACCATGGCCGCTGAGATTGAATAAAATAATCTCGCGTCTTCCCTCTTGACGGCAACGCAGGGCTTCATCGATGGCGACCCGTATGGCATGGCATGATTCCGGCGCCGGGACAATCCCCTCCGTTTGCGCGAACTGAATCCCTGCTTCGAAACATGGGATTTGATTACAGGCGCGAGCTTCAATTTGTCCCAGATTCACCAAATGACTTACCAAAGGCGCCATGCCGTGATAGCGCAAACCGCCAGCGTGGAGACCCGGTGGCACGAATCTATGTCCGAGAGTGTGCATCTTCAAGTAGGGGGTGAGGCCGGATTCATCGCCAAAATCGTATGTATAGATACCTTTCGTCAGGGTGGGACAGGATGTGGGTTCCACGGCGATGATCTTGGTCTTCTTACCGTATCGAATATTGGCCCCGATAAAGGGGAAGGAAACACCGGCCAGATTACTCCCGCCCCCGGCACAACCGATAACGATATCCGGATATTCTCCCGCCAGTTCCATCTGGGCGATGGCCTCCTGACCGATAATCGTCTGATGCAGCATCACATGATTCAAAACACTTCCCAGGGAGTATTTGGTATCTTCCTGATGGATGGCGGTTTCAATGGCTTCGCTGATGGCCATTCCCAGGCTGCCGCTGGTGTCGGGATTTTGCGAGAGGATTCTTCTTCCTGCCTCGGTTTCCATGCTGGGACTGGGGCTTACCTGGGCCCCATAGGTTTCCATCACCGCCCTGCGATATGGTTTTTGATCATAACTCACCCGTACCATGAATACCTTGACGGAGAGACCGAACACCTTGCCGGCCAGGGCCAGGGCCGTACCCCACTGACCGGCACCGGTCTCGGTCGTCAGATTCTTTACACCCTCTTGATGGTTGAAATAGGCCTGGGCAATGGCTGTATTCAGTTTATGGCTTCCTACCGGGCTTGAGCCTTCATATTTGTAATAGATGTGCGCTGGTGTGTCCAGAACTCTCTCTAACCGCTGCGCACGCATCAAGGGAGAAGGACGCCATATACGATAGTAATCCCAAACCTCTTCCGGAATTTCGACTTCGCGATCGGTGGAAACTTCCTGCCCGATCAAAGCCATAGGAAAAAGCCGGGCCAGGTCCTGAGGGCCGACGGGCTTTTTTGTCACCGGGTGAAGCGGCGGGGGCAAAGGTTCCGGTAAATCGGCCTGAATGTTGTACCAGTATCGGGGTAACAGTTTTTCTTCTAGAATGTACTTAAGCTGAGCCATGATAAATCCTTTCTTTGATTGCTGGCATTCCTGCTGGAATTGGCGCATTAATAATAAAACATTCGGACAGGCCTGCAAATGAATTATTTTCCCTTACGTATGCGCGACGTTTCGGGTCCTTCCTCTTTTGTGTCGGCATGACTCTCGTAAATATCCAGAAGGATATGATACCAACACCCTTTACAGATCAGAGCCCGATCCACGCTGAGCAGTACCTGTTCCCAGGAGCTCAAAGGACGGCTGCAGTTTGGGCAAGTGACAAGGACTTTGTGTCCCGCTTCGGAGGGTATTTTGGGAGTGGCCATATAGAATTCATTTTCTATCTATTTTCGGGCTGCGGTTTCAGCACGACTCCGCGATTTTCCCGGCTATTCATGATGATGGTCAATGGTTGTTGGAAACGTAAAAGGCGAACATATTTTTTTGTTTCTATGCATGGGTGCCGTAACAGCCAGTTCCAGTCAAGGAAGCTTTCCTTGTCTTCGAGGGAGATGGTGAAGAAGCCGACGGTGAAAGATATTAGGTTCTGAAAAAAATGGGATCCCTGGGAAGGGGTCACATTGAAGTCCTTGAAGTTGGATTCGATGATGACCCGAACGCCGGAGATCTGGTCCCAGGTTACCGGAATGCCTAGCCAGGGATCCAAACTTCCCAAACGTCCGACGGTAATCAGCACGTAGGGGCGTTCTTCCGAGATCAGCCGGCTATTGATTTGACTGATCTCGGCAGCAACCTCCATGCTTTTCGATCGTTCGAAAATTTCCCGATCCACGATCAGAATATCACGTATGTTAGGAATTCTTCCGTGTCCCAGGACTTGGCGGCTGCGACAGATGATATCCTCGCATTTGTTTTCCCCGATGGAAAGTTCCTCGTTTTCCCGGTTTAATACCAAGGGGCGCATCTGCAGCAAACCGAATTCGATGGGCCTTTTCTTCAGATTGATTCCAAATTCTATTTCCACCGGGGTACCCATTCCCCAGGTACCCATTCCCAGTAGCAAATCGATGATTTTGGCCAGAGGAAACAGGTGATTTTTCAGGAGAGAATGAAAAGTTATCAGACGCGGGCCACTGCGGGATATCCCGTCATAAATTCGATCGTCGTCCGCGGAATAAGTCGAACCGATGTGGGTCAGGGTACCATCCTGTTCGGCAGTGGCAAGATCACAGATCATGATGGATGGATCTTTTCGCTCCAGGCTATCGCCCAGAGAAGACCGGAGGTTTAGGGCGTAAAAGGTACGCTGACTGGCATTCAACATATCCTTCAGGCGACTATAAGGATGAGCTTGGAGGGGATACTGGGGGCAGAAGCGTTTGGCCAATCCACCATCGACGACGGTTTTACCGAGCCCGAGAGCCAGAGAAACAATGCCGTCGGTCGCCTTTTGCGGTGGGATCGGATAAAAATTGTAGGAACGGGCCACTCCGGAAAATTCCGGATAGAACCTGTCTTGATAAGTATTGCCCACCAGTCTTTGTATCAGCACGGCCATCTTTTCTTCTTCCAACCGATAGGACGTTGCTTTGAAATAATCCTTGGGACCCCGATAAAAGGTAGAGGCGTATACCCGCTTGATGGCCCGTATCAATTCGCTTAAACGAACCAGAGGGTCCGCATGATTATTGGGGATCATGTATGTCTGGTAGACACCGGCCAAGGGATGATATTGGGAATCTTCCAGTAAGCTAGAGGACCTCACCGACAATGGTTCCCGCACCAGATCGAGAAAGGCGGCCAACTGCGCCAGAACGGCTTCGGGAAAAAACGAGGAAGAGAGGAACCTTTTGATGATTTCATGATCATCTGTTTCCTGCAGGGCAAACTGACGGAGATGGTTCCTGTCGAGAAAGGTATCGAAGACATCGGTGGAGATGATGACTCCCGGCGGAATTTGAATGGAAACCCCTTCAAACCGATCCTGGACCAGATAGTTATTGAGCAGGATGTTTACAAAACTCAGGCCGCGTGCCTTGCCTCCGATGGAGCCCTTACCAATTCGGGCAATGCTTTTATCGGGATTGAAAGTTTCTTTGCGGAATTCGGTGACGATGCCCCGCTGCCACACCTTACGATACTCCCGCAGAAAATAGATGAGGTCCTCGCGTATGCTGTCGACATCGGGGAAATCGGAAACGGCCCGGGGTCGGAGTTTGTGGGCAAGCCAGAACTCAGTTCTGGCTTTCAGCCAATGGGAAAAATGGTTTTTTTCCGCGTGAAAACGGATGCTTTCGGTAGGGACAATCGCCAACTGCTTTTCCAGGGAAATCAAATCCTGTGCCCGTCCCACTTCTCCGCCATCCGGCAATCGGAAAACAAAATCGCCGAAGCTGAACAACTCCATCATGTAACGGTGTAACTGCTGGGCAAAATCGGGGGAATTTTTTAAAAGAAAAGAAGAATCGAGGGCTTTGGCCTTGGCTTCATTTTCCAGCTGGTTCGATTGGAAAAGAAAGGGGATGTCGGCATGGACTGATTTTACTTTTTCATAGAATTGGAAACCCGCCTCCGGATCCATGCGCCCCTGACAGGAAAAATCGACATCGGAAATGACCCCGAGAACATTCTCCTGATAGGTTTGGAAAAACTCCCAGGCCTCTTCGAAATTGGTGCAATGTAAAATTTTCGGACGAGCCCTGGTCCGGATTTCCTTATGCGACAAATTGATCCCTTCGGAAATCAATCTTTGTGCCTGGAGAATGATTTCTCGGTAAAGGACCGGAAGCAGATGGGAATAGAAGCGCACATTGTCCTCAATGACAATGATCGATTGCACTCCGGCAATGCGGGTGTCGTGGTCTACATTCAGGCGGTCTTCCAACTGTTTAATAATGGCAATCAGAAGACGAAAATCACTTTGCCACATATACACCCGATGGAAATGTTTAAAATCTTCCTGCAGGCAAGGATTCGACAATTCCAAGTTATCGTAGGTGAGAAGAACGATCGGAGTGTTGACTCCGGATTGACGCAGTAATTGGGCGAAGGTGGAAGCCGTCATGTCTTCGATATGAAGGGTGGTGATGATCAGATCGAAGTGTTTTTCTTCTTTGGCAAGAGCCAATGCTTCCCGACCGCTGGATACCCGGGTCAGTTCCGGAGAATGTGTCAGCTTGAGCGATTGATATTCATTGCGGACCAGTTCATAGAGCCTTCCATCCTCTTCGAAGACGAATAAATCATAAAGACTGGATACCAGAAGGATGTCACGGATACGTATTCGCATCAGGTTCTGAAAACCCTGGAAACGAGTTCCGTACCCGTGTTCAACCCAGCTGGGATCGAAATGAGTTAGGACATCCTTAAAACTGTTCGGCATAGACGTCGCTCAGTCGTAGAAGCGTAAATCCACAATCAGATGACACCGTGATCCAACATGGCATTGGCAACTTTTAAAAAGCCTCCGATATTGGCGCCGTTTACGTAATTCCCTGGTGTTCCAAACTTTTCGGCTGTTTCCACACAGGTTTTATGGATATTTTTCATAATGACATAGAGCCGTTGATCCACTTCCTCACGGGTCCAGGGTAGACGCATGCTGTTCTGAGACATTTCCAGACCCGAGGTGGCAACGCCGCCGGCATTGGCCGCTTTACCCGGTCCGTATAAGATTCCGGCATCAAGGAATACACGTACCCCCTCAGGTGTCGTGGGCATGTTGGCCCCTTCGGAAACGCAGTAAACACCCTGCGATACCAGATGGCTTGCATCCTTGCCGTTGATCTCGTTTTGAGTTGCACTGGGGAAGGCACAATCCGCCTTATGCGTCCATAGCGGGTTGTAATCCAGTTTGGTATCCACTGGTGTATAAATCGCTCCTTTGTACTTTTCGGCGTATTCTTTGATCCGTCCCCGGCGTACATTCTTCAATTCCATCAAGTATCTAAGCTTCGGTGCATCGATTCCCTCTTCATCATAGATATATCCATTGGAATCGGAGATAGTGACTACTTTGCCGCCCAATTGCAGTATTTTTTCCACCGTGTACTGAGCCACATTACCGCTGCCGGAAACCAGACAAACCCTCCCTTTCATATCTTTTCCACGCGTATTCAGCATCTCGGCGGCGAAGTAGGTGGCGCCGTATCCTGTGGCCTCAGGTCGGATCAAAGACCCGCCCCAGTTCAATCCTTTTCCGGTCAATACCCCGGTAAATTCATTGACGATCTTCTTATATTGACCGAATAAATAGCCTATTTCGCGACCACCCACTCCGATATCTCCGGCGGGTACATCCGTATTCGGACCTATGTGGCGAAACAGCTCGTTCATGAAATTCTGGCAGAACTTCATGACCTCGTTATCACTTTTGCCTTTGGGATCAAAGTCGGAACCGCCTTTGGCTCCACCCATAGGCAACGAGGTCAGACTATTTTTAAACACTTGTTCAAATGCCAGGAATTTCAAAACCCCCAGGGTTACGGAGGGGTGTAATCGAAGGCCACCTTTGTAAGGGCCGATGGCGCTGTTCATTTGAATTCGATAGCCACGGTTGATGTGAATCTCGCCCTGATCGTCTACCCAGGTAATGCGAAAGGTAATGGTTCTCTCTGGTTCGATCATTCTTTCGAAAATTTTTGCCTGACGATACTCCGGATATTTGTCATACACCAGCTTGACGGATTCGGCCACTTCCTGTACGGCCTGATGAAATTCCGGTTCGGATGGATTGTTGGCGATCACCTCTGCTACTAGATCTTTCACGTAACTGTCCATTTTTTCTCCTTATCCATTAATAATCTGTCAGAATTACTGCTTATCCAGGCAGAATGTCAAGTGCAGAAATAGTAAAATGATGAAATAATACAAATGTATCTATCGCAACGGCCATGAAAGCTTACCGCTCACAGCACACCGAAAACCAGCGTCTCCGCCAGAATTTGTCCGTCACGGAACATCTCGGATATCTTCTTTCCCTTCTGGTGGCTTTCACATCTCTGGCGGAAGGACAGGGAGAGAAAATCTTGGATCTTTCGCTTTTCTCCATGTCCTTGCTGATTTTGCTGGCGACCATGGCCTTCAAAATAATGCCTTTAAGCCCGGTGGGCATTCCTCGAAGGATTTTTCAACAACTGTTTACCTATACCTTTCTGACGGCGGTTTCCATCCTGGCCTGCGGCGAGGCGCAAAGCCCCCTATACTATCTCTTTTTTCTCATCATTATCAACGCCACTTTCACCTTGCAGCACCGACTCTCGGCGGCTCAGATCATCATCATCAGCGGTTTCATGTTGACAGTCGGATTGATGCAGGGAGGAAGCTGGTACAACTCCTTTCAATTTCTCGTTTTTCGTCTGGTGCCTTTCTGGGCGGTGACCTACTTTGTATCGGAGATCTTCCGGCAATTGAAAGAAGATCGCAAACTCCTGGAGCAGATATCCGAGACCGATGACCTGACCGGGCTTTACAATATGCGGCGATTTACCGAGATTCTGGATATGGAGATGCTACGTTCCGCCCGCTATCGCCGGCCTTTTTCTTTGCTCATGCTGGATGCCGATAACCTGAAAAGCGTCAACGACAATTATGGTCATATGGCCGGAAGCCGGTATATATGCAGCATGGCCGATATTCTTCTCGGGCAGCTGCGTAAAACGGATTTGATTGCCCGTTATGGAGGAGACGAATTCATCGTACTGCTCCCGGAAACATACGTGAATGATTCCCGGATGGTCGGCGAACGTATATGCCGTGCCGTTGAGGACAGCTATATGGATATCCATGGTGTACGCATTCAACGCACGGTAAGTATTGGCGTATCCGGTTACCCAAACGACGCCGCAACCGTGAACGATCTGATTCGAAACGCCGATGCGGCTTTGTATGAAGGCAAACGACGCGGTAAAAACCAGGTGTGCTGTTTTCACGAATTACAGAATGGGTGAGGAGGTAGCAAAATAAATATCCGTATAAGACCCTCTTGACTTTCTCCTTCCGTTCGAATACATTCGCATGGCCAGACCAGCCTGAGTGGTCGTACAAGTCGACAGAGCTTCCAGCTGCCAGGCATCAAAATTCGGAGCTGGAGTTGAAAACTACCAGAAAGGATTGATCGGTAGATGTGCGAATGTCAGTGAATTCCATGACGGATCGGGATAAGAATGCGCAAGGCCTGCCTGATACGAAATTTTCCCGTCATCTGATCTCTTCTACTTTTTCCGGAACCGGTGCGTGGATAGGCATTGCCGTCCTCTTTATCTGCCTTCTATCCAATCGAACGATGGGACAAACCGCAGATGTTCCTCCTGTAAAAGTCGTATCTACGACACAATTGGAAGGGAAAGATATTTCCCGGAAAAATCCCCCTGGGATCAGACGATGGATCGAGTGGACGACACTGAATTTGAGCACGCGTAACAAGTTAGCGGAAGACGACAGGGATGAGCACCGCTTGACTCGAAACTCCGTGCAATACATGATCCAGATGGCCGGTCGATTCAAGTTCGATAGGAACGGCCGATTGGCCTTATCGGCTTTCGTCGGCACCGGTAACCGTTTTACTTTTACCTGGAACGACACCGGCATAGGAACCGGATCGACCATAACCAATCTCTATGTCAAACAATTGAACCTGGCGGTAAAACCGTTGAACGGAGTCGAGGTTGCGATTGGCGGATTGGGATTCATTCGACAAATGAATACCGAAATTACCTCCTACAACAACAACGGATATATGGTCGGCGAACGTCTCAGCATCAAGCGTCCCGATCATTTATTCTTCGATGAGATCCATCTGGCATCCGGTTATGTGGGAGATACGAGAAATCCGTCGGTTTTTTCCCGCCTGGACCGGATGGGGGAGTGGAATTATCATTTCTTGGGCGTAACCAAGAAAATCTCTCCGGGTATTTCTTTTTCGGCTGACGGTACGAATCAGTCCGGCCGATATACTTTACGGCAAGCATTGCGCCTTGAATTCTCCCGGCAGCGGCCCTTCCAGGAAGTGGTTCTAGAAAATTACCAGCGGATCCATCCGGACAAGACGTCCGGCTTTTCCTGCCATACGCAGACACGGATCGGTAAAAGACTTGGCCTGTGGACCGGCTTCGTTTCCATCGATAAGGATTATGGGCCCTGGAACTCCGACCGCTTCGGAGGTGGCCGACGGTTTTTTATCGTGCCCTCACTGGCTCTATTTCGGGATGTGACCCTTTCCCTGGCCTTCACTCACACCCTGAATTATCCTCACCCCGTTTCCAATCGAAGTCGGCTGGATCTGGTATTGGGTTACAATCTGCTTTCTTCTCTGCGCCGGGCCGGCATCCTCTAGCCAGATCGACCGCTTCTTACCATTTTTCTATCAGGCAATGCTTGACGCCTCTTCGAGTTCAAGATACTTTAGTACGTATCTATTCAAGGAGGATTACCCTATGGGATTTACTTTTGAAGAACTCAAACACAAAACCGTGGGTGAATTGCGCGATATTGCCGCGGGAATTCCGGAGGAAGCAGTCAAAGGATATTCTCAGCTGAACAAGGAACATCTGCTGAGCGCAATCTGCAAAGCCTTACACATTGACATGTTCGTACACCATCACGTGGAATCAACTTTCAATAAAGGCAAGGTCAAGCAGGAATTGAAAAATTTAAAGACAAAACGGGACCAGGCCCTAAAAACAGGTGATCATAAGGATCTTAAAGAACTTCGTCGCCGAATGCATAAATTAAACAGGGACATTCGCAAGCACACCGATTAGCGACCTCCTGGCCCCGCAATCCAACGAGGTCCGAAAGGGAGACAAAACCTATGTCTGCCTTCGGACCTCCTCTTTTATCCGCGACATACCATTTTTCTAATCGAATCTGTACGTCCGTTTGACCAGGTTGTAGGTCAGATCGACGATCATCTCTTCCGCGTCCTGCAGCTCAATGATGTGGGTGGCAACCTGCCCGGCCAGAAAGTCGGCGTCCACGCGTCGGCACAAATCATGACGGGCGGGAATGGATAAGAAAGCACGGGTATCATCATTGAAACCGACCGTGTTGTAGATACCGGCTGTTTCGGTGACCATCTTGCGGAAGCGCATCATTCCTTGGAGACTGTCATGAAACCACCAGGCAGGGCCCAGGCGAAGCGCCGGGTAATGTCCGGCCAGGGGAGCCAGCTCACGTGAATAACTGGTTTCATCCAGAGTGAAGAGGATCAGGCGAAGCCGCGTATGATTTCCATACTTATTGAGCAGGGCATGCAGATTTCGAGTGTATTCGGTGGCGACGGGAATATCGCACCCCTTATCGGCTCCGAAACGTTCGAAAATAAAACGATTATGGTTGCGGAAGGATCCGGGATGCAGTTGCATGACCAGGCCATCCTCGGTGCTCATCCTGGCCATCTCCATCAACATATGGGCTTGGAAGCGGAATTCATCGATCGTTTCCAGTTTTCCCGCCAGGGCACGGGCAAAGATTTCCTCAGCTTTTTGCGGACTTAATTCTTCCGTGAAAGGCTCCACGACAGCATGATCGGTACAGGTACATCCGAATCCCTTGAAATATTCCCGACGGTTCTCCAGGGCCTGGATATAGGTTTTATAATCGGAAATCTCCTTGCCGGTCCGCTCTCCTAAAAGTTCAATATTTTTCTTCCAGGCAGGGTTGCCGAGAGATATGACTGCGTCAGGACGGAAGGTGGGTTTGATATTTCCCTTCCAGCCTGATTCTCTGATCATACGATGGTACTCTAAGGTATCGGTGGCCGCATCGGTGGTACATAGTACTTCGATACGAAAACGCTCAAACAGGGAGCGGGGACGAAACTCCGGTTGTCGAAGTTTGTCGGCAATCCGTTCATACAGTTCCAAGGCATTCTTCTGATTCGGATACTCCTCGATTCCGAAGACGTCCTGCAGTTCATGTCGTAACCAGCACCAGCTGGGAGTACCGCGAAACAGGTAGAAGTTCTCGGCAAAGATACTCCAGATCTTACGGCGATCCGGTTCCACCCATCCACCATCCTGGCGAGGAACACCCAGATTTTCTAAAGGTACGCCCTGACTGTATAACATGCGGAAGACATAATGATCCGGGATGATAAACAGCTCCGTGGGATCCGGGTAGGGGCAATTTTCCGCCAGATAGCGTGGATCGATATGCCCATGCGGGCAAATGAGCGGCAATTTAGCGGCAATTTCATAAAGCTTGCGGGCAATTTTCCGAGTGCCCGGCTCGGGGTTGAAGTATCTGTCTGGATTTAACATAGCCGGAATTATGACACTGTCTGTTGCTCCAAGTCCAGTCTATGTACCGCCTCCAGGCTCCCACGGTGGAAAAAAGAACCGGAGCTAAAGATGATCCTGTCCTTCGACTGTGGTAAAAATAAGGAATGCAGAAACGCCGTCAATTTCTAAGTAACCTGGCTGTATTTTCCGGCATGTTGCCGTTCTCCCAGCTCCACGCGGAGTCTCTGGAGACATTGGCTAAAAGCTCTCCCCGGGCCCGATTCTGGACATCGATTCCACTGGCCGGCAACGACTGCCGGATTTGCCATGAAAACGGTCCCAATCAAAAAAGTAAAATCCACAAACACAAGAAAGAGTATGTACGGTGTCTGCTGTGCGCGCAAAACTGCATCCTCCCTCCTGGGGAGCGAGGACGATGCCGAGCTCGTATGAATTTGGATGGGGAGCTGCGAAGTTTGGTATACGGAAGACCGATCACCATTCAAATCGATCCGATAGAAAAGAAACCATTTTTTCATTTTTTACCCGGTAGCAACGCTTATTCTCTGGCGACATCCGGCTGCCCGTTGCATTGTCGTTTCTGCCAAAACTGGGAAATTTCACAGTCCTCTCCCGAGGACTATTCTTCTGTCCGTATTCCTCCCAAAGAGATTGCGCAAAATTGCCTGCTGAAAAAATCGCCGATCATTGCCTTCACCTATAACGAACCTACCGTCTTTGCAGAATATATGATGGATATTGCCTCCGAGGCCAAGCCGCACGGAATACGATCGGTTCTTATCAGTTGTGGATATATGAATTCCGATCCTCTGAAGGAGCTCTGCAAGCTTCTGGATGGCATTAAAATTGATTTAAAGGGATTTCATCAGGATTTCTACCGCAAGATATGTAGTGCAGAACTGCAGCCGGTTTTAAACACGATCAAGCAAATTGCCCGCAGTGGTATCCATCTGGAGATTGTCAATTTGGTGGTACCGACACTCAACGATTCGGTAAAGATGCTCCGGGATCTCATTCGTTGGATACTGGATGAAACCGGTCCGAACGTTCCGGTCCACTTCACTCGCTTTCACCCTGCATTTCAAATGCAGAACCTGGCGCCTACACCCGTCGCTACCCTGGAAAGAGCCTGGGAAATGGCCAGAGCCGCAGGAATACGATATGCCTATGTTGGAAATGTTCCCGGTCATCAGGGGAATCACACCTGGTGCCCTCAATGCCATAAGATAGTGGTTCGTCGCAAAGGGTTTTTTCTGGAAGAAATGAACGTCAAACAAGGGAAGTGTGCCTTTTGTTCGCAATCGATAGCCGGCGTGTGGGTATAGGAACGATAGATGAATAGAAAAATGACGGAAAGGACCAAGTATCGTTTCCTCTTCTGGATTTTTTTGATTGGGTGTAACGGTTTCCTATCGGTATGTTCAGCCGGCAGCACAACGGCCCATTCTGTGCGTAATCCGGCTGTGGCGGGAAAATTCTACAGCTCAGATCCGATCCGACTGCGACTGGGCATTGAAAAATACTGGAAGGATGCCCGACCCAAATCCGTTCAGAATCCCATAGCCCTCGTGGCTCCTCATGCCGGCTATATCTTTTCGGGCCAGATCTGTGCCGATGCCTATCGTCAGACAGAAGGGGAAACCTATGATCTGGTGGTGGTTCTGGGGACAAACCATTCTCTTTCGGAATTGCATAAAATCGGTTTCTATACCCAGGACGAATTCTGCACTCCTCTGGGCTGTATGAGCATCGATTCGGGTGTACGCCGGGAACTCCTGGCGGAGTACAAAGAAGGTTTCTCGCCGATACCCATCCATGATCGGGAGCATTCCGTCGAAGTACAAGTTCCTTTTATCCAGGTCCTGTTGCCCAAGGCCCGTCTGCTGCCTTTGATCGTAGGATCCGTCGACGACTCACTCTGTAATAGATTGGCTTCCGCTTTTGTCAAAATCCTGAAAGGGCGTAAAACCCTGTTCATCGCCAGTTCCGATTTATCACACTACCCGCCGGCCGATGAGGCAAAAAAGATCGATGAGATGACGCTGAAGTCCATGGCCGGCCTCGACGGCAATATTCTCCGTCATCACCTGCATACGGATCTGGTTGGAGTGAAAAACCTGGGAACGAAAGCCTGTGGTGAGGCCCCACTGCTCGTTGCCATGCATACAGCCAAGCTTTTAGGAGCGACGAACGGAGCCATCATCAGCTATGCCCACTCCGGACACACTATCTTAGGGGATCCGGACCAAGTGGTAGGCTATGGGGCTGTCGTTTTTTCTCCTTCCCGAAAAATGCCGGCCAGCGGTTCTTTTAAAGAAAACAGACCCGGGGAGAGAGAAAAAAGCGCCGTCCTATCTCCGTCCGATAAAAAGGCGCTTTTACACTTGGCCAGAGAAACCCTGGACCGATATTTCCAAACTGAGACACTTCCCTTTCCCCGTGATTTCAGTCTGGCGGCATCAAACTTCCAGGGTGCTTTTGTGACTCTTTCCCAAAGAGGAAAATTGCGTGGCTGTGTCGGTCGAATGGTTTCCGATCTTCCACTTTTCCAGACGGTCGGAAAGATGGCATGGGGGGCCGCTTTTGAAGACACAAGATTTTCTCCTTTGAATCCAGGCGAGTTATCGGAATTGGAAATAGAAATCTCCGTTTTGACTCCTCTACAGACGATTAAGAAAGAGGAGGAGATCCAAATCGGCCGGGATGGAGTCCAACTGAGAAAAGGACCTATAACATCCGTATTCCTTCCTCAGGTGGCAGGAGAACAGGGATGGAACCGCCGCCAGCTTTTGGAGAATCTCTGCCGTAAGGCCGGTTTGGAAAATGATTGCTGGCAGAATAATGCCAAATTATCGATCTTTCAAGCCGATGTCTTCCACGAGGATAAAGAGACATCGCCTGCCAAGGAGATATTCCGGCCATAAGGGCGAAAGAGTATCCATCCCCGTCAGGTAATGGGTAGGCGGGCCAGTTTTTTAATTTTTACCATGTCCTTACTGGCCTCTTCGATGCTTTTCTCCGTGTAGTGAATACCTTCTAGCAGATGATTGATATCGGCGGAAACCAACTCCACTTCGCCTTCTGCCTGAAAATTCGTGGTTGCCATACGAACCTGCAATAAATGCAGCGTGTTTTCAATCCCTTCCGTTTGGGCATCCACCATGGCGATGTACCCGTCCAATCGCTGGACTCGATCCAGCATCTCCCGGATCATCTTGATGTTTTCCTGTCGCAGGATGTTGACCTGTTGTCGATCCGGCTTTTCTTTATCCTGTTCCAGTTCTTTTTCCAGACGCTGAATTTTTTTCTGCATCTCGGAAGTATCGATAGAAAGTTTGGTGGCCAGACACTGGGAACGAAACTGAACAAAGTAGATAAAGGAATCCAGATAACTGTTGAGTTTGAGTATATCCTCGGAACGAATGAGAGTGGTGGAACTCGATTCCTTACACTTGCGCTCGATGTCCTCCTTCATGCGCAGCAAGCGTATGTAGCGTGCCCGCATCTCCGGAGAAAAACTCTCCAGCGTGCGTTTTCTTTTATTCTGTTCTTCTTCTTCTTGCTCCAGGCCGTGTTGCAGCCGAATCCAGCGTTGGAACCAGCCCTGGTCCGGTACAACCAGTAAATAAAGGGCCTCCAGAGGTAGAACGATTCCGGCAACCAGTGGGAGCATGTCCCAATTCAGAGCACCAAAAGCTGCTCCGGCACATAGCATGGCCAGATTGTAACCATTAAAAAAGGCCTCTTTAAGGAAATTGTATTCCTTGTTTTCGTTTTCCCTATTCACCGTATCTTTAAATTCCCACTCGTACCTGACCGTGCCCCGCCGCCTTCCTTAACCGATCCAGAATCAAGTTTTGAAATTCGTGAAAAGAATTACTTTCCTTGAGTCTCATTTCTCTCGGTCGCGCAAAGGGTACCTCCTGTTCCTCTAGAATAGTACCCGGATGGGCGCTCATAATAAAGATGCGATCGGCCAGAAATACGGCTTCCTCTACGTCATGGGTCACAAAAAGGATCGTACTGGCGTTTTTGTTCCAAATGCCGGTCAGCAGGCTCTGCATCTCGGAACGCGTCTGGGCATCGAGGGCACCAAAGGGTTCATCCATCAGAACCAGTCTGGGGTTGATGGCCAAGGTTCGGGCTATAGCCACGCGTTGCTGCATTCCTCCGGAAAGAGTCTGGGGGTAACTCTTTTCGAACCCCTGTAGGCCGACATCACGTATGAGCTTTCCGGCGATCTCCCCTCTGTCTTTTTCCGGGATTCCTTGAATTTTCATTCCATATTCCACGTTTTTCTGGACCGTAAGCCAATCGAAAGACGCATACTTCTGGAATACCATGCCACGATCGCTTCCCGGCCCATGGATTTCCTTTCCCTGGAGGAGAACCTGGCCGCTATCAGGTTTTTCCAGTCCGGCGATGATGCGCAAGATGGTCGATTTCCCACATCCGGAAGGACCGAGAAAAACGATAAACTCTCCGATATCCGTACCGCCATCGAAAAGATCTTCCACATGGAAATTGATATCGCGCAGAGCTTCAATGCGCTTCCCTTCCGGCGTAGAAAAGGATTTGCATATGTTCTGCATGGATAAAAGCGTTTTCTTTTCTGTCATGGGCTACACCTTTTTCCCTTTGGAGATGGCCGGCGAATACTGCCAGGGAAAAAGCCATTTCTCCGATAATTTCAACAGCCAGCGGAAAAGAAAAGCGGCCAGACCAATGGCGATGATTCCGGCGTAGACCAGATCGAAATTCAGGAATTTCCTTGCCGTTTCGATCATATAGCCTACACCTTTTCTGGAGTTGACCATCTCGGCAAGGATCACATAGGTCCATCCGATGTCATACAGAATTCGAAAAGAGCCGTAAATGGAAGGAAAACTGGCACAGAAGATCACCCACAGTACCTGTAGGCGGTTGGCACCGAGAGTGACCGCAGTCTCTATCAATTCCCTTCGCACACGATTGGCTTCCTCAGTGACAATGGCCAGGAGATAAAAAAACATACCGACAAAAAGAAAAGCGACCTTCATCTTCTCATCCAGACCGAAGATGGCGATGATGGCCGGAAGGAAGGCACTCACCGGCATGGATCGCATAGGGGAAGAAACCGGATTGATAAAATGATAAACCGGTTCATAGGTAGACATCAGAATCCCGAGCGGCAAAGCGATGATAGCCGACCAGAAAAATGCCTGGGCGATACGCCACCAGCTCATGGCCACATTTCCGATCAGATCATTTTCCGACCAGAGCCGGAAAAAGGCCTGGAGTACAGAAAAAGGATGAGGTAGGGAAATGGGGGGGAGCCATTCCAGTACAATGGCCAAATACCAGAAGGCCAGAAGCAGGCTCCAGGAGAGGACACCCAGTCCGATGCAGGCAAAAGGCGAAAGTTTTTTTTGATTGAGATACATTTTCGTTCCGTAGGGGGAGAAAATGAGATTGACGGGCAAAAAGAACTACGATCGTCGGAGGGGATGGCTGGCTGTCATCCCCTCCTGTTTTCCTTACTTGGAGGATGGATTGGGATAGACCTTAATATCCGTACGACGGTTCTTTTCCCTACCCTCCGGGGTACTGTTATTGTCGACCGGTCTGTCCGGGCCATTGCCGAATGTGCGTATACGGGTTGCAGGGTATCCGTATTTTTGCATGAGATAACTCTTTACACTATCCGCTCTCTGCCGGGATAATTCCATGTTGTATTCGCGGTTCCCGGTGGAATCGGTATTCCCTTCGATATCCACAACCGTGTTCTCATACGCCCTCATGAAACTGCCGATATCGTCGACAACGGTCCTTGAATCCAGGCTCATCTTGGCGGAATTGACCTCAAAATAGATGCTCTTTTGTTGAGTCATAATGGGCACTGCCGATTTAGCCGGGGCACTGTAAGTAGGACTCTCCGGTGCGGTTGCGACCGGATATTTGGCGGCAAGACTCTTCAGAAAGCGGGTTTCGAGACTGCTGGCCGGATCGGAAGATCTCTTGATGACCCGCAGATCTCTCCATGTGTCCTGTGCCATATTAAAGATATTGTCGTAATCGGAAATTCCGCCTTGAAGAGCAAAGAACTGAGAGTTTTCCGCATAATCGGACAGTTTAACTCCCTCCAACATCATCTTGGCCAGATCAGACGGTATGTTGAAATCCTTGATGGTTCCAATGATGGTGTAAGCACGCTGGGGTTGCTGTTTGATGAATTCTACACCCTGAAGCCAACCGTCTATGAACTTGGTAATGGTTGCTCCTTGTTCCTGGGAGAATTTTTCACCGACGATCAGGATATCGGCTATGAGCTTGTTGGCGACTCGAGTGTCGAAGATCTTTTTTGAACCTGCCCGCTTGCTAACGGCATCCGACATGTCCGGTTCCCAAGCCACCGCAGCATCAACTTTTTGTTGACCGAATATTGTGGCCGAATCGATTCCATCCTTGGTATGTACTGCACGATTCAGGATTTCCGTCACCTGGGACGTGTTTAAACCGGATTGTTTGAGCGCGTTGTGGAGCAGAAAGTGAGATGGAGTATATTCCGGAAAAGCGATTGTCTTCCCGGCCAGATCTTCAATAGAATTGATTCCCTGCCGGGCGATGATTCCATCGCCTCCGCGCGACCAGTCGACCATCAGAATGGTTTTTGTAGCAAACTTCTTATCGCTGAACTGATAATAATCTTTGGCATACACATCCACGGTCGTCAACATTACATCCACATTACCGGTAGCCAGAGAGGCTGCCCCTTCGGTCCAGTCATCGATGATTTTAAATTCCACCTGCAAACCCTGCCGGTCGAAGATGGATCCCGGTTGTGTGTCCAGTCCTCCATTGGCGACGAGTCCGGGAACACAACCCACCCATATGTTGACACGTACTCGGACCCGGTTGGTGGTGGCTGTTTTGGCAGCGGTTTGATAGCTGCCGGATGCCGTGGAGCTACCGGTAGTGCCTGGTTGCGAACCTTGTGAAGTCATCCCTGCAAGTTCCAGGATTTTAGGCCAATACCGATAGACGGTATAGCCGACAACACCCAGAAGGAGCAGAATCAGAAGTATTTTGGGACCGGCCTTTAAACGTGGCATAGAGATTCTCCTTGTTTTAGGAATCCCCGTTTACCATTCAAACAGGGATTCGATCGCGACCATCATTTTGTTTTCATCTCCAAAAGGCAATCAGTCAGGGAAGATTGCCCTCAGCCAAAGTCTTATTGTGGGCCCAGGGTTTTTTCCGGTTTTCCGGCTGCGGCCTGGGCTTTGGACAGCTCCACCAGTTTTTTAAAATCGGTTTTGGAATTCTCCGACCTTGATTCCGCCCTTAGTTTTTGCAGCTGACGGTTTACATCCGTCTCGCCTAGCCGCTGGGCGACCTGTGCCTCTCCATGGAGCTTTTCCAACCGCTGTCTCACGTTGTCCAGAGCGGCCATCTCCGATGAATCGACGGAAAGTCGGGCTATCTCGTCTTCGATCTCTTTCCTTAGCAGATCCGTCTCGGCATGTGCCAGGGACTTTTCCTTTTCCCGCCGCAGAGCGTCGATATCCGCCTGGGCCATGGTCAGATTCTGCATGTGATCGTTGACTTCGCGTACGGCCTGGTCCAACTCTTTTTCCAGAGGAGGAATCTGGGACTCCAGCTCCTGTTTTTTCTGAAGTAGGATGGGGCCCAGTGTTTCGTTTTCGGTTTGAATGGCGGTTTGCAGATCTTTATTCACCTCATCCAACAGCCGTTTCAATTCGTTCAAACGTGATTCCATACGGATACGATTTGCCTCCAGGCCACCGACCGCATCCCGAAGCCGATGAAAACGCTCGATCTTGGCCCGTATCGCCTGATCATAGACGACGGCGGCGTTCTTCACTTCTGCCTTCTCCACTTCCTCAAACAACATTCCCCGTAGGATGTTCCAAATTCTGCTTAGTAGACCCATATCTTTTCTCCTGGCTGTTCCTTGTTGCTGATGAAATTGCTAGCTTTTCTGGTTTCCCATCGAATTGCTGCTCGGACTCGAAGATACTCCCAAAAAGTCCAAGACACTCTTAAGACGATCGATCTCCTTTTGGCATTGCTGTGTGGTCTGATCCATCAAGGATTGTGCCTCCGCAATCCTTGTACGGCATTCATTGATCTGCATCTGCAGCTGTACGATGGTCTGACCGCTGGTATCGATCGTACTCTGCGCTTCCGCCTGAATTCCTTTCAGGTACCGTTCCATGGCCGCCATTTTTGCCTGGGTATTCTCGGTAACACTGTTGATATCGACCTTAAAGGAGGCAAGGGTTTTCAGGACCTTTTGTTTCTGTGCCTCCAGGGGAAGATCGGAAAAAGTCGATTGCAATTCCATTACCTGTTCCGGAGTGGAGAAAGTATCTTGGGCAATACCCGCACTCCGGTAGATTTCCGCCGTGTTGATGACTGCAGTCGTGTTCGTGCCGGAAATGACTGTTCTTTCGATGGTGTTTGTTGCTATGGCTCCTGCAGCG
Source organism: uncultured Acidobacteriota bacterium (assembly GCA_964617125.1). Taxonomy (GTDB): domain Bacteria; phylum Acidobacteriota; class UBA6911; order CAINFC01; family CAINFC01; genus CAZTVS01. The sequence goes on along the minus strand of CAZTVS010000006.1, from coordinate 49,236 downwards.
GCCGCAGTGTCTTCCCATGGCTTTTTCTGATCGAGAAAGGACGATGTATCATGAGCGGGTACGTTGGGAGCCAAGGTAGCCGCTTCCTCAGAATCTTCTTCAAAAATCAGGCCGCTGATTTTGTCCTTCCAGCTTTTTTCTTTTGATTTTGGTTCCATTCCTTTCCAATCCTCATTGAGTTTGTCGATGATAATATATCTTTTCGATGCAGATTTATTCACTCCTCCCCTGCCGAGTTGGATGATTCAATTAAATTCTATCCCCCAGCTGAATTTTCCACTCTCGCAGGCGGTGAAAGATTTCCTCCATGGGTAAAGAACGGTACGGCTCAGGAATGGATTCCGTCGAGGTAGACTCCGTTATCGCCAGATAACGTTGATATCTTTTTATCATTTGCAGGGATCCGGGAGAATATCGGAGAATGGAAATTTCCAGGTCCTCCGTATCGATCTCTTTTCGATTCTTCTCATTGGCCAGATCTTCCGCCATGGCGGCGATCTTAATCAGATCCGAAGCGGTCCATTCTCTTTTAGGCCATCCCTGTTCATCCTTTTCCCCCAGCAATTGCAGAATCCTCTCCCATTGTATCTTCTTTTCATCCAGATTCTGCTGCAGAAAATACTTGCGCATCGCTTCTTTCTGATCTTCCGCTTCCAATAGAGGAAATAACGGGATAATGAGATCGCATCTCCCGGGACGCTTGAAATCATCCGCCAGATTGTCCGGGTGAGCGGAATTCAGGATCCAAAACACCTTCCCGCGATGGGCACTTTGACTCATAAAAGTGGCATACCGGCCGAATTGTCGGCTTTGCACGCCGCTGTCCCCCTCACTTTTCCTTTTGCCGAAAAACACATCCGCTTCATCTACCACTACAAGAATGGGAGCCATGGCTTCCAACAAGGAGAGCATTTTCTCCTGATTGCTGTCGGACAGTCCGACCAACCCCCCCAGGATGTTCTTGATAATAACCACCGGTAAACCAAATTCGAATGCGATGGCAAAGGTGAGAAAAGTCTTCCCCGTTCCCATTTCTCCCACGAGAATGATTCCGGCCGGACATTTTTGAAACTGGCCGGCTTGGATTTTGGCAATCTCCTTTTGAATCCGCTTGATGGCCAGTCGGTGGCCGGCACAGTCCTTGATACCGTGCTTGGGATAAATTACCTCCAGCAAACCTCCACTCTCTTTTTCAATGATCGTATTTTTCCGCTTGATGACCATTCCGGAATCCAGAGGGAGTCTCTGTTTGTGGGCTGAACGTAGAAGTTTTTCGATATGGACAAGCGAAAGACCGCTGGTAATGTCGGTTAGTTTTTCCCGACTCATCTCCAGCGTCAGATCCTGCAAGTCACCATCCAGGAGATGACTTAGGTATAGAAAGCGTTCTTTTTGGTCGGGAAATGGCAGTTCGATCAGATTGATACCCGGATGGGAACGGATACGGGCATTGACTTCCGATGCCGTTTCGGCAATGAGAAGTACCACCCCGTTAGAAAATCGAAGATCTATATCGTCAGCCCATCTTTGCAGCGTAATCAGGTTCTTTCTTTCACCCTCCGATAAAAAGACCATGGAGGTTTCCGGGACCACCGTATCGATATAGTCCAGGATCAGAGCATAGTCCCGTTGAGCCAGGCGTGAGGTTTGAATGACACGGTCCAGTATCGCCAGGATGTTTTCAGGGTCCGATGGATAAGCTCGCTCCCCGGCTTCACTCGCACCGGGAGAGGCTGCTGTCTCTGCCAGCGCCTGCAGCCATGTGGGATTTTGTATCGACCCGTCAGGATGGTGAACGACCAATCCTTCGCTTCGATTGTAGAAGAGAGACCATTTACCGGTGAGTAATGCATTCCGCAGAAAATCGCGCAGATTCCAGTAGCGGTCCTGGAAACGATAATAATCGTAGACGTTCCCATGCAGCAAAAATTGGCTGCATTCATCGGCGATGAACTGCCGGCGGAGTATTTCTGCCCAGGCTGGAAGATTGGAGTTTGCAGCTGTCGAAGCGTTTGTCATTGGCATAGTATTATCATATTATCATGGCAAGCTCAATGCCTTGTTTGCTCTCCTGAATGGGTCGTTCATGTAAACATTCTTGCGTGAAACCGGAACTGGGAGTAATATAAGGCGTCTTTCGGTTACGAGTGTTTTAGTTTCTAGGCAAAGAATTAAGGAAATTTCTTTTACATTATAGTTATCCATTAGAAAATTCTCAAGATATATTAACCGTTGTAAGGTGTTTACCAGATTATGAGAAGATTACCTTTATTACAATCTCTGGGCGTGATTGCGCGGTCTACGTTGAATTGGATTCAGAATAAACCACTGGTCGTGTCTTTCGAGGTTACGGACAGCTGTACCTGCTATTGTGCCCATTGTGATCATGGAGGACCGAAAGACGAATCCTGCCAGTTGAAGGCTTCCGATTATAAACGGTTTATGCATGTTCTCCATCCGGCGGTAGTACAAGTGTCCGGAGGGGAACCTCTCATGCGACAAGATATCGTGGAGGTAGTAAAGGCCATCAAGCAATCCAACGGACTTCCCTACCTGATTTTGGTATCCAATTGGTCGGAAATGACCAAAGAAAAGTATCTGGCCCTGCGTGCCGCGGGAGTCGATCAGTTTTCCGTCAGCCTGGATTTCCCTGATGATCGTCATGATCGTTTCCGAGGTCTGGTAGGACTCTTCGATAAGCTGAACAAACTTATGCCCGAACTTTCACGTCTGGGTCACGATGACATCGTCCTCAATGTCTGTATCACCAAGGAAAATATTCCCTACCTGAATCCATGTGCCGATAAGGCGAAGGAATGGGGCGTAAACATCAGCTATAGTGCCTATTCCGCACGACGTACGGGAAACAGGCAGCTGTTTCCCGAGGCCACGGAAGACTTGAAGCTGTTACAGGAACAGCTCGAACATATCAAACAGCGTATGAATCATACCCATTGGATCGTAAATTCTCTGGCGACTCTAGAGGCCACCTACGACTTCTTTGTCAAGAAAGGGACTCCCGGCTGCATGTCCGGGCGACGATTCCTGGTGGTTACGGCCAATGGAAAGCTGCAGCCTTGTTCCATGCAGTTTGTGCGCTACGATTTGATGGAACAGTCGAAAATGATTCGCGAGTTCACACAACAAAATAAGTGCGACGAATGCTACGTCTCTATCCGCTCCTATCTGGATAAGACTTTCTGGCAGTTATTTTGTGAGAGCGTGGGTGGGCATTTCGGATTCAAATCGAAAAAGGCATATCAGAATCGATAAACGGAGGATTCTTCCCTCTCTCTCCCTAGCCATCCGATTTATGGTTCGGGGCTCTTTTCATGAGAACCTTATCGATACGTTTGCCGTCCATATCGACGATTTCAAACTCGTATTTGTCCCAGGAAAAACGATCCCCCGTATGGGGGATCTTGCCTAAAAAGGTCATGACAAATCCACCTAGGGTCTGATATCCGGCTGAATCCTCTTCGGGGAGATCGGTGAGGTGAAATCGATCTTTAAATTCCTCCACGTTGAGATAACCGTCCAGCAGCCATGTGCCGTCGCTTCTTTCAATGACCTCGGCTTCGACGGCTTCTCCCGGATCAGGCATATCTCCTACAATCGCCTCCATCAGATCGGTCAAAGTGACCAACCCCTCGATGCTGCCGAATTCATCGCTGACAAAGGCTATGTGTATACCACTTTGCTTAAAACGCTCCAGCAACTTCAAGCCGGTGGTATTTTCCGGAACAAAAAGAGGAGGGCGGCAAATATGCTTCCAGTCAAGTGAGTCTCCTTGGAGAGTCGGGGCTAGAATGTCCGTGACGTGGACAACTCCGATAATATGGTCCAGGGTCCCGTCCGCCAAGGGATAGCGCGCAAAGCAGCCGGACATCAGTTTCTCCTGATTGGTCTTTTCCGCGTCTGCGAGATTGAGCCAGACGATTTCGGAGCGCAGCGTCATCAGCAGGCTCACCGATCGGTCACTTAACCGCAGAACCCGTTCCATGATCTCTTTTTCCATGGAGTTGAAGAGTCCTTCCTGAGTGCCCTGTCGGATCATGAATCGCACTTCATCCTCGGTAATCATCGAGTCTTTGGTATTGGGAATTGGAAAAAGTTTAAATACCAGTTCGGTGGAAAGGCTTAGAAAGCGGACAATCGGAGATAGGATCCGGGTAAAAAAGGTCATGAACGGAACCATGGCAAGAGAAATACGTTCCGGATAGTTCATTCCCAGCCGCTTAGGCACCAGCTCTCCCACGACCAGAGAGGCATAGGTGATCAGAAGAACAACCAGTCCCAGAGCGACCGTCTCCGCATAGGGAGCCAGCCAGACATATTGTTTCAACTTCTCGGCCACAGGCTGGGACAGGGAGGTGCCGCCATAGGCGCCGGCCAGAATCCCGATGAGAGTGATCCCCACCTGGATTGTGGAAAGGAAGAGATTGGGGGAAGCCTGGAGTTGTAATACATCTTTGGCTTTGCCTAAGCCCTGCTGGGCAGCCTTTTGCATGCGGGCCTTCCGGGCGGAAACCAGGGCGATCTCAGACATGGCAAACAGACCGTTGGCCACAATCAGAGCGGCAACGATGAGAATTTCTATAAGTGTGGAATCCATTCTTTTTTGTCTGTCTGCCCTCTTGCTCCCAGTAAGTGTACCAAAATTTGATAAAGCGAGTCCTGTCGCCGATAAGCCCCACCAAGTGGAACCGACATCGATTATCGCATCGAATGGTAAAATAGATGGAAATACTATTTTTTCAGGAGGGATTTTCAATGACAATGATTCATGAATCCATGGCGAAAGCGATTCAACAACAGATTGGGCACGAATACTTCAATTCCCTGCAATATACGGTTGTAGCCACCTACTTTGATCAAGAGGGGTTGAAAAAACTGGCCGCCCTTTACTATAAGCAATCGGCTGAAGAACGCGAACATGCGGAGAAATTTCTAAGATTTTTGGTAGACACAGGATCGAGCATCGATCTTCCGGGGCTACCGGCTCCCCAATGTGGATTCGCCTCTGCCGAAGAAGCCGTGCAGTCGGCTGTGAACCTGGAGTGGGACACGACCCGCCGTATTCATAAGCTGATGGATTTGGCTGTGGAGCAGAAAGATTACTTGACCCAGGACATGCTCCGCTGGTTTGTCACCGAACAGATGGAGGAAGTATCCACCCAGGAAAATCTGCTTCGAATGGTGCAACTGTCCGGCCAGAAAAGCTTATTGATGGTTGAAGCGTATTTATCGCATCAATAGCCGGTATACAAGGGATGGATACCAGGAGAATTTCAACGGTAGTTCAAATCGGGGAGGTCACCCTTGGAGGTGGCGGCCCGGTTATCGTGCAGTCCATGACCGACACGGATACGTCCGATGTATCCGGCACCGTCTCTCAGGTAACGGATCTGATTGGCGCCGGATCGGAAATGGTACGCCTTTCCGTCAATACACCGCAAGCGGCCCGGTCCATCCCTGCCATCGTGGAGTCGTTGGAAAAGAGAGGGCTGCACACCCCATTGATAGGTGATTTTCATTATAACGGTCACAAGTTATTATGCGATTTTCCCGATTGTGCCCAGGCTCTGATGAAATACCGTATCAACCCGGGAAACATGGGAGGAGAGACATCGCGCGATTCCAACTTTGCCAGAATGATTGAGATAGCCTGTCGGTACCATCGGGCGGTGCGCATCGGTGGAAATCTGGGTTCTCTGGATCCAAGCCGTGTATCCCATTTTTTAGAGAAGAACCGGAGGATGAGTTCTCCTCTGCCTGAACATCAGGTTCTGGAAGAAGTCCTGATCGACAGTGTTCTCCATTCGGCCCGTAAAGCGGAAGATTACGGCCTTGGCCGGGACCGCATCCTGGTAAGTGCCAAGATTTCCGGCGTTCCGGCGTTGATCAGGATTTATCGTCGTTTAGCCGCGGAATGTGATTATTCCTTGCATCTTGGCCTGACCGAAGCCGGCCCGGGGGATATGGGGATTGTAGCCAGCACCGCGGCCATCTCCATCCTCTTGCAGGAGGGGATCGGCGATACGATTCGCGTGAGTCTGACCCCTTCCCCGGGTACACCGCGCACCCAGGAGGTCCGGATCGCGCAAAAGATCCTGCAGGCCATGGGCCTGCGCTTTTTTTCTCCCAGGATCGTTGCCTGCCCCGGTTGCGGAAGGACCAATCGTCATATCTTTCAGCAAATGACCTCGCTGGTACAACAGACGCTGGAGCAGAAAGGAGCGGATTGGAGCCGTCTCTTTCCCGGATCAGGGACACTGCAGATTGCCGTCATGGGGTGTGTCGTGAACGGTCCGGGCGAATCGCGTCATGCCGATATAGGGATTTCCCTTCCGGGATCGGGAGAGGACCCGAAAGCCGTTGTTTATAGGGACGGGAAACTCCATGGTTTCCTGGAGGGAGGAGATCTTTCCAGGCAATTTATCGATTGTCTGGAAAAATATATGCAGGACCGCTTCCGAGGGGAATCTGAAACCGGGTCTTTTAGCTGAACGTCGAGGCGAGTACATCGCGGCAAACATAATAAACAGTCTTTGCCGAAATGGCATCCATGCAGTAACTTTCCTGGGAACAGGCCGGACGGTAACAGGGGCAGCAGGGGAAATCGCTGATCACCTTTGCCCCCTTGCCGAAAAGATCGATCTCCTGGTGGCATGTCGGACCAAAAAGGGCAACGGAAGGGCAACCGGTGGCGATGGCCAGGTGGAGGCCCAGCGTATCTCCCGTAACCATCAGGTGGCAATTGCCAATAAAAGCGGCCAGACGTTGCAGGGAATCACGCGTGTCGATCAACAACACCTTTCCTGGATGGCCAATCTTGGAGGCGATTGTATGATTTCTTTCCAGCTCCAACTCTCCTCCGAGCAGAAAAATCCTGGATGCAAAATTCTCAATCAGCATCCTGCCCAGATCGGCATAGCCATCGATCGACCATTTTTTGGTAGCGAAGACTTTTCCCGCTCCGGTATTGAAAGCAACGCGCAGGGCATCGTCGGGGACATTTCCTTGTTTCCATTGGTCCGCAACCCATGATTGTTCCGCCGACAGATCCGTGAGCAAATATTTCTCACCTGTATAAGGAATTTCGACGGCTTCAAAGATAAGCTGCATGTAGGATTTCTGGTTCTGACGGAATTTCAATTCATCGGAAATACCCATCCGGTAAAGATATTCGGAAGATCGGTGGGCAGGAATTACGTTTCCGTATTCGGATAATTGATAGCCGTATTTCTTCAATGCCGAAATACGATTCATGAGCGCCAGGATATCCGGTTCTTTATCCAGACAGATGGCCACATCAAAACGTTCCTCGGCCAGCTGCTGGCAGGTTTGCCAGGAATAGAGCATCAGACGATCGATACCGATTCCCTGCAGAAGTCCCGCGATGTTAGTAAAAGTTACCCAGGTGATTTGACAGTCCGGATATTTCTTTTTTAAACCGGTAATCAGGGGAGTGGTGCGGACTACATCCCCCATGGCACCGGTTTTCAGGATCAGAATTCTGGTTCCGATTCTTGCGTAATCCTGACAGTTTAAGCACTCTCTCTTGAACTGGCATGGTTTGTCGCCACGAAAATATCTACAATCTTTTCGATAAATAAAAGAAAATGGTTCACTCAATTCATTTCTTCCTTGGAAAAAAGAAAGGTACCCGAATTCAGAACTTGTTGCCGGCGGTTCTCCCTTCGGCGGCACCAGATGAGCAAAAAAACAAAACGGAAAGGAAATATCAATATTTTTAAACCGAGATGAAAAGGGCGTATGAACTTCATGATCAGCGACGGCGGCCGGGAGACATGCCCCTGGGAAGTTCCCAGGGAGTAGCCGATTTGTTGCCGCTGGCAAAGTATCCATTCGTGAAAACGAGTGTGTAAAAGGCTATAAAATTGGGTGTGATTGTAATAGAAACATCCCAGATGTTCATTGAAGATCAGAAGGTGGCGGCCTCCGCATAAAAAAGAAAAAACCTTGATCTTCCAGTAACTGGGATTTTTACTCAGGAAGGTAATGACAATATCGAAGCGGCGTCTTCGAAGATTGAGCAAATGGCGGAAAGATCCGTTGGCCTCATGATGCACGATAATCTCATCGATCCACTCTATTTTTTGAAAAGCGCTTAATTCCTCTGCTTTCCCCCGGCAAAAGAGCGAGGTCCTAACTGGACCAAGGAGGTTTTTCTGCCGTATGCTCTCTATGGCCTGAATGATATAGGCAGGTGAGGCGGTCTGGACAATGAGCATCGATTGCATGTGGGAATCCGCCTCAATGAATTCGATGGCTTGTTGTTGTGGGCAACGATGAGGCATCCGGAATTCCTGCCTGCCGCTTATAAAGACTTTCCAGCCGGCAGGCGGCTAGTTCCCAGCTGAAATGTTCTTCGGCTGTCTTCCGACCTTCTTGTCCGATAAGATTACGCAGGGTCTGTTCCCGAAAAAGATATGAAATTCCTTTGACAAAATCTTCGGTTGTATTGGCGATCCAGACATTATGGGCATGTTTTACCGGTAGACCGGCACATGCCAGGTCGGTGGCAATCACAGGTCGAGCCATACTCCAGGCCTCCAATACCTTACCGCGGATGCCTACACCCAAACGTAAAGGAACGACATAGAGGGATGCCTTGGCCATGAGGGGCCTTAAGTCTTCCCGATAACCGGTAACGATGATTCCCGGGTTTTCCGCCAAGGCACAAATCGTTCCGGGCGGATTGGATCCGGCGATATATAATCGCGTTTCCGGAAACTGATCCTGGATCCTAGGAAATACATCCTGACAAAAATACAACATGGCGTCGCAATTGGGGTGGTGGGTAAAGGAACCGACAAAAACCATGCTGTGTGCCTCTTCCCGACAGGTAGGCTGGGGATGAAAGTAGTCCAGATCCACGCCGGTACGAATCACGGAGATTTTTGCCTCACACAAGGATCCGGCGAAATACGCGGCATCTTTCGGCGTCATAAAGATCACCTTGTCCGGATTCTGCAGGAGCTGGATTTCTCGCTGCATCACCTGCATATAGTTGTAATACCATGAGAACTTTTGAATGACATTGGTTTTTAACGCCGCTTGAATCCGGCAGGCGGCGAAATTCACTTCGTGTTCTGTCAGAATTTGAGGGATAGGACAATCTTTCCGCACGTAGGAGGCCATTTGCGCATACTCGTAGTGCAGGATATCGAAATCTTCCCGCTCCAATTCCTGATAAAAGGCTTGCTGAAAAGCGGTGGAGTAAAAGGCATCGAACGGTTCATAGATGAACAGGCTGCCGATGTAATCGGGATTACGGATCAGGATCCTCACCGACGAACAAAACTCGTATAAAGGCAGACTCCGCTCTTTTTCCTCTTCGTTTTCAACGAATGTCAGAAGGGAGACATCGTGGTTCCGGGCGATTCTCCGCATTAAGTGAAACATCCTGCCGGCACCGGCATGATAACCGAGATGCGGTAGATAGGCGGTGATCATCAGGATGCGCAGTCTTTCACCGCAGAAAGACTTGCATTCCGCTGTCTTCCGGCTTTGTGCATAATAACGATATCGCTCCTCCAGCTCGTGAAAAATCTTTCGATCGGTGCGGACTACTGCCGGTTCTCGCCATCGTGCGGCGATAAGCCGGAAGGAGTGTTGCAGCGCCTGGGGTAAGGCCTCCCATAGGTATCCCCCCTGGGTTGTAAGGAGCTTCAGCCAAAAAATGGGAAACAGGACGCCATGGAAGAACAACGGTTTCCAGTCATGAAGATTTCGCCAGGCAAATAAAAACTGGTTGCGTTGAATCAGAACACTCAATTCTTTTTCCCGAAACCGTTTTTTACTGGAGGCACGATGTTGATGGAATACCAGGCTGTCTGTGGCCAACAGGACTTTCCAGCCTCTTTTCCAGGCCCTATAGGATAAATCCGTATCTTCCACGTAGCAGGGAGAATACAATTCACTAAAACCGTTCAGCTGTAAAAAACGATCTCTACGGAAGGCACTGGATCCACCGCCGGCCCAGAAAATAGGTATATATTTCCGTCTCTGGTCCCACGATTCCATATTCTGATGCGCAAAGGAAAAGAAACCGCGATGCAGCCTGACCATGGTTTTTCCGGTCTCTTCCCTTTTTTTCATCGGGTCGGTAAATTGGATCTGTGCAGATACGGCAAAGACGTCATCGCGGAATCCTTCCAGCAGAGGTCTTAGAAATCCGAGAGGAACACTCATGTCGTTGTTCAGCAGAACGACAATGGGATGACGGGCATGGCGGACCCCGTAGTTGTTCCCTTCCGAAAAGCCGATATTCTCAGGCAGCGATAAGACACGTACCGTGGGAAAATGTTCCTGCAGAAAAGAGATGCTGTCGTCCTTGCTGCCGTTATCCACAACCATGATTTCATGTTCCGGATCATCCTGCCATACGGCCTGTACGACGGAGCCAAGATTTTCCTGCAACAGAGCCCGGCCGTTCCAGTTCAGGATGATGACACTGGCTTTACGATCGGATTGCTCAGGAAAAGACGATTCCGCAATTTTCTTGTCTCGGCCTTTTACTCCCTCCAGTAGACGGATGAAGAGCACCGTCCCCCACAGGATCCAGAAGAACGGGAGAAAAAGAAGGCCCAGAAAAATCTGCAGAACGTTGCTCATTGTGAAGAGGCAGTTTACCTTGCTCTGGGAAAAATATCCATCGCCAATTCGGCCGTTTATCCCATAGTATCTTCGATACGAATACGTATCTGTGAGGGCATGGCAAAGAGGTGGTAGACAAGGTCATTGCTTTGAATCATAAAATGGAGGGCGTTATCGATCCAGTCGCACATCTCATGCTTTAATAATGAACCATGGGCTACAGCAGGAGAAATGGTATATCCTCCGGGGGCCAGTTTCGGCAGATCTAAGTGGAATTCTACGGTACAGATTTGTCCGGGGAGTCCGCCTGGAAGAGTTTTGTTTTCATGCAAGGTATTGACGGCCGAAATCTCGTGCCCCATCCGGTCGCGTAAAGTGAAACCGATAATGGGTTGCGGCAATTCCTGGCGGTAGCGTACACTGACACGTACCCGTGCCGGTTCGCCTGAGTATAGATCATGCCGAGGACGGGACAGGCCATCATATAATCCGACTCCCACAACCTCGGCCCGGCCGTCGCCGAAACGATGGTCTACGTTGGGAATATTCTTCTCTGCTTCCAATTCTTCATCCTGAGCTACCGTGACCGAAGAGAACTCTTCGCCGTTGGATATCTCTCCCTGCTGTTGTTGTCTATCAAAAATCAAGGCCCGGTAATGTTGAATAATCATATCGGGCCGCCCGTCCCGCCAAATCTTTCCATGGTCCAGTATGATGGCCCGGCTGCAAAATCTGGTTACGGCAGAAAGATCATGGGTGACTAAAAGAATGGTAACGCCTTCTTGACGCAGTCTGTGGATACGATGAAGGCATCTCTGTTGAAACATGAGGTCGCCGACTGACAATGCCTCATCGACCAGCAACACTTCCGGGTCGACATGGATGGCAGTCGCAAATGCCAGACGCATGAACATGCCAGATGAGTAGGTCTTTACCGGCTGGTCGAGAAAAGGACCGATTTCGGCAAATTGAACGATCTTTTCGAACCGCATGTCCATCTGCTTCTGACTCATGCCGAGGATGGCTGCGTTCATGTACACATTATCACGCCCGGTGAATTCGGGGTTGAAGCCTGCACCCAGTTCCAGAAGCGCAGAGACTTTCCCGTTCACCAGGACCTCGCCGGATGTCTGGCGCAGAGTACCGGCCAGGATCTGTAAAAAGGTGCTCTTGCCGGAACCGTTCTGTCCGATCACTCCCAGAGTTGTGCCCTTGCCGATATCGACGCAGATGTCCTGCAGAGCCCAAAATTCAGTGGTTCTGAATTTTTTCCTGGTTATGATTTCCAAAAATTTATCCGATGGCTTTTTAAACATCGGATAGCATTTGGAAAGATTATGAGTCGATATGGATGCTTGATTTTCCATTTACTTATAAAACGTCGGAAAACTCACGTTTTCCGACACGAAAAACGATTCCTCCCAAAACGAAGGTAACGATCGAAAAGAGAAAAGCCTGAAGCAACGGTATCCACTCGGGCGCTTTCCCTTCCAACAGACAGTTACGATATCCCTCTACCACGCAAGACAGGGGGTTGACAACAGCCAAAAATCGCACTGACTGCGGGAGTTTGTCGGCGGAATAAAAGATGGGTGTGAACCAGAACCAGACAGTCATGAATACTTGAAGGACCTGCACCGTGTCCCTTAAAAAAACTTGCAGGGTAGCGGTGAACCATCCCAGTCCCAGAGAAAAAATTAGCAGCAACACCCAATAGATCGGCAGGAAAAAGGCCCAGAGCGACAAATGCCCCGACCAGGCGACTGCTGCCAACAGGATGAGGAGTCCGATACCGTGAGCCACCAAGTTGGCAAGGAATATGGAAATAGGAACTATCTCCACGGGAAATTTGGTCTTTTTTATCAGATTGGAGAAATCCATGACGGAATTGGCGGAACGAACCACCGTGTCCTGAAATAGAAGCCAGGGGAGAATGCCACAAAAAAGCGCCAGGGCAAAACTCTCTGTCCCTTCAGTGCGCCAGCGGGTCAGTCCCATGACCACCGAAAAGACAAATGTGTATGTTATCAGCAGTACGAGCGGATGGATCACGGCCCAGAAGAACCCCATGAGCGATCCGATGTATCGGCCCTTCAGATCTCTTAACACCAGATTACGTAAAAGTGTCCGCTGCAGGATCAGCTTTTTGAAAAAATTGTCGGTAATCAGCCATGCTTCACGCATGCAACCTCATTTCTCAAGCAGAAACCAAACGAGTAGAAATTTGATTAACGAAGGGCGGATGAAAATAATCTTTCATAGGAATCGGTAACTTTCTCCCAATCATAATGTTCGCCAACTCGTCGATGGGCCGATTCGCCCTTTTGTGTCCGCAGGATTTCGTTCCCTTCCGTCTCTTGCAGGAGACGAGCCAGATCGCCGGCATCATTTTTTTTATAATAGTAACCGGTATCAGATAAAACCTCCTGATTTTCCGGGGTATCGTTGGCGAAAACCAGGTTGCCATATCCCATTCCCTCCAGAAGTGCAGGATGGGTACCTCCGACCTCGGTTGCCTGAATGTAGGCCCAGGCATTGCTTTGTAGAGCATAGTAGTCCGCACCATAGATTGCACCGGTGAAGATAACGCCCGGCCCCGACATCCCTTTCAGACGCTCGATATACCGATGAGCATAGGGCGCATCGCCGACGATGATCAAAGGCATGCGGCTGCCGGACAAAGCATGAGCCCGGACGACAACATGGGCATTGTTTTCCGGTTCGAGACGACTCGTATACAGATAATAGTTACGGGAACGCAAGCGCAGCCGTTCCAGGACGGAAGAGGCAAGCGTACGGTAATCGGCAAAGCCATAGGGAATATATTCTGTCGGAATATGATATCGATCTCGATAATATTGTTGAATCACACGGGCATCGGAAATGAATCCGTCGGCCAGCCTCGTCGACAATCGTTCGAAGAGAAGATACCATGCCTTCCCCGCCCATCCCCACTTTTTCCGGTGCCTCTCGATGCCGTCCAGATTGATCCAGGTAGCGATCTTTCCCATGGACAACAAGGGGCAGCAGAATCCGTTGGCGGCATTGCAAATGAGTATGGCATCAAAGGATTGCCATGCGGCCCAGGATGCAGAAATTAACGTGTGTACCGTCGTATCCAGATATTTATGTCGAATCGAAGGAAACACCTTCAGTTTCACTCCCCGATATTCTCCTTTCCCTTTCCACTCAGCCGGCAGATAATGGGATCGGCAAAAGACGGTGACCGAATGCCCGCGCAAAACCAAACGGGTGGATAATTCCTCGGCAAAGGTCTCAAATCCCCCATAATGGGCAGGAATCCCTCGTGTACCAAGTATACCCAGTCGCATTCTCATGTTGTTTAAAGCCGAACGTCACCCGTTAAGAGCCGAAAGATTATCAACAGAGGAATACCTTGTCAATAACGTACATGCTTTCTTGGCAGAGGAGTGGCGGGAGAACCAGGAAAGAAGAATAGGCAGGCAGCGTTGGGCTTATCTTTCCCTAATCATGTGTCTTATGTTCCATCCAGAATGGAGTGGCAGCGAACCATGCTACTGCCGCCAACAACAGGACGGTCTTGGTTGTTTCCAGACTGATGGACCTCTGAAAAAAGAGGACAGGTGCTGATAAAGTGACAACCCATGCCGACCAGGAAACAAATTGAAATATGTATTTCATGAGGGTCCTTCTCCTCAAGAATTAAGAGTGACCTGCTTTTGCATGATTTTGCTGAACAGGAGGTAGAGAGAACAGGTAATGAACCATCCGGGGAGTCCGACAAAATAGATTTGGGAATGTCCTCCCAGAACCATCCAGGTACAAAAAACCATGGAGAGAATCCAAGAGGCACCAGCCGCCCAATTGAAAGAAATCTGTTTGTTCTCGGCGAAGTTCGGTTTCATGCCAAGCCTCTCCAGGAGCCAGAAGTCGGAAAAAATGACTGCGCCCATGGGCATCAAGATCATCCCCCAAAGAGCTACGAAATCCAATAATCTCATCGTCACTAAAGGGAAAATGGCGGTGATGGTGGCAATCAATCCTGTTCCCAGGGTGACGAAGAACCTGGAAGAATGCGGAATGATCGATTGGAATGCCAGTCCGGCGCGATACAGGGTCGGATTAGCGGTAGTCCAACCGGCGCTGATGACACACAATAATCCGGCAAGGCCACACACACGGTAGGCCAAGGGGCCCGGGAGTACGGATGTGTTCGCCGGATCTTCATGCAACTGTAGGGCAAAGAGAACGGAGGCAGCGATCCATGCCATGAAATGACCGACAAACATTCCGGCAAAAGACGAAAGACCATACCACGATTTTTTAGCGTAGCGAAACAGAGTCAGGTCAGCCATTCCTATATGCCAAGCCATGTTACAAAACCAGGCGAAAAACATGACATGCCAAAAGGAAAACTTGACCTGTCCGGATAAGGGTTCTGCCCCTCTCCATACGAAAGTTTTTGCGAAATGCCAGAAGTCGGAAACAGATGACAAACCCATCTCGGACAGCCCGATGATGCCAAAGGCAATAAAGATCAAAATCATCCAAGGAGCGGCCATGTTGGCGAAACGGGCGACAAATTTATATCCATAGGCGGCAACCAATGAAAAAGCACAACCTGTCGCCAGTACGGCGAAAACCCATCCCAGACTGTTGGGATAAAAGTCGTTCAATCCGGGCATACGAAATTGAAACCACACACCTAAAGCGGTGGCAGAAACGGTAATCATGGCACCGGCCAGAAAAGTGAACATGATTCCATTGGCGCAATTGTAAAGGATGACTAATTTTCGGCCGCATATTTTTTCCAACTGATAGTAAAGAGTCAGTCGGACTCGGGTGGCGATCGGCGCCGTCATGAAGGTCCAACTGAGTACTGCCAGCAGATTACCGATGACCAGTCCTCCAAGAAAATCAATGGCGCTGACACCGGAGGCGATAAAGAGCGGTCCGATCATCAGCTCGGTCCCCGCGACGTGTTCTCCGGCAAACTGTCCCACATAACTTTTAAGGCCAAGCAAAGCTTTTTCCGGGACAGGCTCCCGTTCGTATTCATTCACCGGTTCATGTTTTTTTTCATCCATGACTTCTACCTAGTTTTTCTGAATTCCTTTGGTCAGGGTAGCCTTTCCGCCAACCTGTTTGTTCAGAAAGAGGTTGTTCAGGGAAACAACGCACGCGCAAAGGAAAAGAAACAGCATCAAGACTTCGGAATCGCCTAAGTTGAATTCAAAAATCCCGGCAATCAAGAGCGAGATTATGGCGCCTAGAAATCCAAGATTGAAGGCATAGGGAAACGATCCGACAGGAAAGGTCTTTTTTACCATGTTCCTGACAATCATCCAAACGATGGCCGCTAAAAACCATATCCAGGCCAGCAATCCGGGGATACCTCGTTCGGCGGCAAGCTGCAGATAGTTATTGTGCAGATGCATGAAATAGATCGGTTGATAGTTCGGATTGCCTCCGTAGTGGGACACCAGATCCTTCACCCTATCCGGACCTACACCCAACAAGGGGTGTGCGGCGATCATATTTAAACCGGTCTGCCACATGTTAAAGCGAGGTTCATCGATGGTTCCATCCGTCAAGGCAGAATAGATCGAATAAGCACGGGTTTGGACCCTTTCTGGCAGAAGAAAAAACGCACATAACGCCAGAAGGATCAGGGCGAAAGCCAAACGTTTATCTTTCATCCAAAACAACAGAAAGACCGCCAGGATCGCTCCCAGCCAGGAACCTCGAGTTTCGGAAAAAATGAGTCCGGCTGTCAGAATGAGCAAGAAACCGAGGTGACAAAATCTGTACTTCGGCAAAAACAAAAGCAGGGCGACAAGAACGGCGATGACCATCATTTGCTGTCCGGCAAATGTCTGCCAATGGCCAAGAAAACCGCTGGCGCGATGCAGCAGATCCGCGGTAGGAAATTGTATTGCCGCCAAAACGGCGGAGGCGGAGGAGGAGATAAAAAGAGTGGCGATCAATCCTTTGATTTGTTTTTCCGATTGGAGAAAGCGGGAGTAGAGAAAAAGGACGATGACGATTAAAAGGAATTTTTTCAGGGCCTTCAGAGAATACAAAGGATTATCGGACGCCAGGCTGGAGACGACGGAGGTCAATATGCAAAATAGGATCGGCCAGAAGAATGGCAGTCCCTTCTGGCCCAGGATACCAGGATGCCGATAATAGACAATGAGAGCAAAGACAGAGGACAGAAAGAGAAAGGATTCACACAGAAATATGGAGAGAGGAAGCGTGGCAACCAATGCCCAGAGGCAGAATGCCAGACATCTTTCATCCACAGTACCGCCGGGAATCATGATCTCCCGGCACAACTGCATTAATCTTTGCTTTGAAACCATTGTAGAGTATTTCGTAAACCTGTTTCGAAATCGGTGGAGGCAGTGAATTGTAACACTCGTTTCGCCTTATCGACATCGGCATAGGAAAGTCGGACATCTCCGGGACGAGCACTTTCATATTGGGGATCCATTTGGTATTGGAGGATATTCCTCAAACAACGAAACAATTCGTTCAGAGAATGACTTTGGCCGGTTCCGATATTGAATATCTCCCCGCTGCCGGCCTTTGCGGTCATGGCCGCCCAGTTGGCCGCTACGATATCGCCCACATAGATAAAATCACGCGTCTGCTCTCCGTCCCCGTATATAATAGGTTTTTGTTTATTGATCATCCGTTCTATAAAACGGGGAATCACCGCGGCGTAGTCGGAACGCGGGTCCTGCTGCGGGCCGAAGACATTAAAAAAGCGTAAACAGTAGGTCTCCAAACCGTAGAGAGTATAGAACAGCCGGGCATATTGTTCCCCTGTGGCTTTATGAACGGCATATGGCGAAAGCGGATGGCTGGGCATTCCTTCCTGCTTCGGCAACTCGGGAGAATCCCCATAGATGGCGCAGGAAGAAGCGAAAACCACTCTGGGAACGCCTTGATTTCGGGCCGCCAGCAATACATTTAAGGTACCTGTGATATTGGCATCATGGCAGGTCAGCGGGTCGTTTACGCTCTGCTGAACGGAAGGGATTGCCGCCAGATGGAAAATCCCTTGAGAGCCGAGGAATTCTTTTTCTAAAAATGGCAGATTCCGGATATCTCCTTCTACGATCTGCAAGCGGTCAGAAAATTTTTTTTGCAAGGAACGCAGGTTGTCCCATTTTCCTGTGCTGAAATTGTCGATCACCTTCACAGAAAGAGATTTGCCTAGTAATAACTCCACCAGATTGGAACCGATGAAACCGGCTCCTCCGGTAACCAGATAAAAACTTTCTCCTGCACTCATATTATTCAGCCTCCCTTTCACACTTTTTCACACTATGGTTTGGTTGAGTCTGCATTTTAAAAAAAAAAGGTGGTTAAGGGAAGTGGTTATAGCAGATTTGCTGGAAATTGACAGGGAAAAAATTCATTATTATTCTGGAGAGTCCTGGAAAACATCTTGATTCTATCTATCATTCATTCTAAACTTAAATTCGGTTCGGGACAGAAATGTTCGCAGTGGGCGATTAACTCAGGGGTAGAGTGCCATCTTCACACGGTGGAAGTCGTAGGTTCAAATCCTACATCGCCCACCATACCTGGAAGGTCCAGCTTCGGGACTTAGGAAGAAGAGAAATATATGCTTGCCGACGATCTCATCCATCGAATATTCAACGAACGATCTGGGATTGTCGGAGCCATGTGCTGGATGTTTATCCTTTCTCTTATTCTTACCATGCTTCTCGGCTGGATTCCGATTGTCGGCCCATTCCTCGGTCCCGCAACCGGCGGTTACATCGGAGGGCGGAGAGCCGGCAATCTCTTGAAGGCCCTGGTGGCCTCCATCTTGCCTTCCGTACTCTTGTTCCTCCTGACACTTCTCCTGGGCATTCTTACCGGCATGATCTCCAAACTGCCGTTCATCGGATTTTTGGGGACCTTTCTGGCAGGGATTCTCGGCGCGATTGCATTTATCCACTCCCTTGTGCTCATTATCGCTGCTGCCATCGGTGGACTTACACGTTGATCTTCCCATCGATCGGGTAAAGTCTTTCGCCTCCTGACATCCTATTCAAGGCTCTTCCCCAGATGTTTTACACTGCTGGAGTGAGGCTCCCAGTGCGGCCAATTCCGTGATCACCGTCTCAATATCGGAATTTCGGGTATAAGGATTCATGATTACCGAACGAAGAAATGTTAGACCGTTCCACCGGGTAATGGTGAGCCAGCCGTTTCCCTTAGCATTATAAAGTTGTCGTAATCTTTGATTCAGGTCATTCAAGGAGTTTTCATCTGTCACCCCATTACCGAGAAAACGAAAACAAAGGATATTGGATTCCGGACGGTGAAAAGTTTGAAAATCATTCCGAATCGCCAGTGTCTGATAAAAAAAGTCAGAAAGATCGCAAAGATGATCGTACAGCCTGCCAAATCCTTCTCTCCCGTATCGCTGCAAAACAACCCATAGCTTTAGTGCGTCGAATCGACGAGAACATTGAAAGCTGCGCGTTCCCTGGTCCCAGAGTCGGGCTCTTCCCTCTCCATGAAACAGATAGGGGGCTGATTGAGAAAAGGCTTTCTGTTGTTTCTCCTCCTGACGGAAAAGTACCATCCCGGCAGAGAGTGGCAGCAGCATCATTTTGTGCGGATCCCATGACACGGAATCGGCTAATTCGATTCCATCGAGCAGGTGCCGACGACGCGATGAAAAAACGGCACTTGCTCCATGGGCCCCATCCACATGAAACCAGATCCCCTTGTCCCGGCAGATGGTACCGATCACCTTCAATGGATCAAAGGATCCTGTGGCCGTCGTTCCGGCCGTAGCCACAACGGCTATTACTACCCGATCGGATCCCTGCAAGTCATTTAGGATTTTTTCCAGCTTTGTTTCATCCATACGGAAATCACAGGAGGGGACACGGATACAGTGACCTGTGCCTATGCCTAATTGTCCCGCCGCTCTTTCCACCGAGTAATGGGCATGTTCTCCGCAAACTATGACGGGAGATAGTCCTCCCATGCCCTGCTCCCATACTTCAGGAAAAGCGGTATTGCGAGCGGTCAATAAGGCGGTATAGGTGGCTTCCGTGCCGCCGGAGGTCATGACTCCCCCCGCCTCCTCGTTCATCCCGATGAGAGAAGCCATCCATCTCATGATCAAAGTTTCAACAAGGGTGCCCATGGGAGACATTTCTCGAACAGCGACGGACTGATTTAAAACTCCTATCAAGGATTCCGTCCATACGGCACAAGGCAGGGGAGCGGATACCTGATGCCCCATGTATCGCGGATGATGGAGTCGAATGGAATAAGGAAGTATCTTTTCCTGCAGATCCTGGAGAATTTCTTCCGTAGGGCGTCCCGATTCAGGTATCGGAGTCTGCAGCAGATGCCACAGTTCCTCCGCCGAGTCCGATCGGCTTACCACTGCTTTTCCACGCAGGCTTTCTTCCAAAAAGTCGGTTGCGCAACGGATAAACTGTTTTGCCGTCCGGTAAGTCCGATCCTCTTCCAGGCTCTCCATCAATTGCTTCCAGTCATTCTCCACGATGTATTCTTTCTTCCTTAGTTTTGTCGATAGGGATACAGCCTTCACCGGACTTTAACTGTGCCGGCGTCGACTTGAATACCGCCGTCGTTAAACTAATCCAGATTACTATGATTATACTGCAAGCCCATTGGGATCGATGGTATACTGAGTGTTTTTAGGAAACTCGAACAAAGTAAATCTCTAGTACGAGATGCGCGGTGACGGCTTTTGCGGTATTAGCCTGTTCCCGTGCCATGCAAGAGGTGGGAAAGGAGAATGGATATGTCGAAAGATGCGGAATGTCCGGAATGCGCTGCAACGATAAAAATTCCCTCCGGGACTCTTCTGGGAGAAATCATGCCTTGTCCTGACTGTGGAATCGAGCTGGAGGTTTCTCAGTTGGATCCTCCGGTCCTTCAGCCGGCGCCGGAAGAAGAAGAGGATTGGGGAGAATAGTTACCTGGAAATCGTATGCAGAAAGAATTAAAAATCGGAATGCTCCATTCGCGCATACGAGTGGAGGAAAAGCTACTGACGGAAGCCTTTGAGAGTCGTGGCATCCGCCTGGAACTGATCGACGATCGAACCATCGTTTTCGATCTCCACTCTCATGAGTGGAAGAAATTCGATGTTGTTTTGGAGCGTTGTATCAATCACAGCCGGGCTTTATACGCCCTGCGTATCCTGAATGACTGGGGTATCGCCACCGTCAACAGTTACGGAGTCGCCATGGTCTGCGGGAATAAGCTGGAAACGACATCCGCCCTGATTCGGGATGGAGTTCCCTCCCCTCGAGTCCTGATTGCCTTTACCCCCGAGTCGGCTTTGCAGGCCATCGAGGAATTAGGTTATCCCGTGGTTCTCAAACCGGCGGTTGGCTCCTGGGGTCGTCTTTTAGCCAAGGTGAACGATAGGGAAGCCGCCGAAGCCCTGCTGGAACACAAGGAAATACTCGGCAGTTATCACCATTCCATTTTCTACATCCAGGAATTCATCGATAAGAAATCGAGTCGTGATATCCGATCTTTTGTGATTGGGGATCAAACTGTCGGGGCCATCTATCGAAAATCGGAACACTGGATCACCAATACCGCCCGAGGAGGAGAAGCGACCGGATGTCCCATCACTCCGGAAATCGACAGGCTTTCACGGGCCGCAGCCGCAGCCGTCGGAGGCGGGGTTGTGGCCATCGATCTCCTGGAAACCCAGGATGGGCGGATTCTGGTGAACGAGGTCAATTACACCATGGAATTTCGCAATAGCATCGCCACTACCGGAGTGGACATACCCGGCAAAGTTGCGGAATATGTCATCGATATCGCCCGAAAAAATAGAGAAAAAAAATAAGTATACCAACATGAAGGAAAACTTGTTAAAGGACGGTTCGTTGAAAACAGTCTCGATCATAGGTGGGAGTGGATACGTAGGGGGAGAGGTTCTACGACTCCTGCTGTTTCATCCCCAGGTTACTTTGCAGCAGGTCACTTCCATAAGCCAGTTGGGATCCTTTGTTCACCAATCGCATCCCAATCTAAGATCCTCAACGGATCTGCGCTATTGTCATCCGGACTCCCTGGAGCCATGCGATATTTTATTCCTCTGTCAATCGCATGGAGAGGCAGCAAAAAAAATTGAGGTTTATGCGCAAAAGTGCGATTGCCTGATCGATTGTTCTGCTGATTTTCGCTTGAACGATCCATCGGATTATCTTACCTGGTACGGCTGGGAACACCCCAACCCGGCATGGCTCTGCCGATTTGTTTATGGACTTCCCGAGCGCCACCGCGAGGATCTCCGGCAGGCGAAGTTTGCTTCCGGAGTCGGTTGCAATGCTACTGCGACTATCTTGGCTATCACGCCTCTTGCCGAGGCTGGATTGCTGGAAAAGGTGGTCGTCGATCTTAAGGTAGGTTCTTCGGAAGGCGGGGCCAAACCGAATGAAGGTTCTCATCATCCGGAGAGAAGCCACTGCATTCGTTCTTTCATGCCGACCGGACATCGTCATCAATCGGAGGTTCGGCAGGAATTGGGAAACGATTTCGAACTGCATTTCTCCGTGACCTCCGTGGAACTCGTTCGCGGTGTTCTGGCAACCGCCCATTGTTTTCTGAAAGAAAAGATGGAAGAAAAGGATTTGTGGCGAATTTATCGGAAAGCATATGGCCAGGAACCTTTCCTGCGACTGGTGAAACAAAAAACGGGCATTTTTCGCTATCCGGAACCTAAGCTTTTAGCGGGAAGTAATTATTGCGATATTGGATTCGAGTGCGATCCCAACTCGAAGCGGGTTGTTGTCCTATCGGCCATCGATAATCTGATGAAGGGAGCCGCCGGCAGCGCCGTACAATGTATGAATCTGATGAACGGTTGGGACGAGAAGTCCGGCCTTTCTTTCCCCGGTTTACATCCGGTTTAAATCAGAATAAGGAGCTGCGATTCATGATTGTCATCAAGGTTGGCGGCAGTAAAGGGGTACGTTACGATGCGATTGCGGAAGATGCGGCCATCCTTCATCGGGAAGGGCAGAAGATGATCCTGGTTCACGGAGGATCTTCTGTAACCAACGATCTGGCCGTACAGCTGGGGCATCCCCCTCAATTCGTGACTTCCGTGAGCGGGTACACCTCCAGAAGAACCGATCGCCGGACACTGGAGATCTTCACCATGGCCTGTGCCGGACATATCAACAAACACTTTGTGGAATTGTTACAAAAGCGGAACGTCCAAGCAATCGGACTGTCCGGACTTGACGGAAGAATCTGGGAAGGAGAACGTAAGGAGGCCATAAAAATCCTGCAGGAAGGACGTCGTCTGGTCCTGCGAGACGATTTTACCGGTAAAGTGGAAAAGGTGAATACCTCTCTTCTGCTGCAGTTGTTGGATTCCGGATATCTTCCTGTCCTGAGTCCGCCGGCGGTCAGCTATCAAGGAGAGGCTATCAACATCGACGGCGACAGAGCAGCGGCTATCACAGCGGCCTCTTTAAAAGCAGAATGCTTAATTATCCTATCGAATGTACCTGGTTTACTGGAAAGATTTCCCGATGAATCCACCCTCATTCCCAACATTCCGGCAAAGGAAGTAGAAAAATTCATGTCCTTTGCCGAAGATAGAATGAAAAAGAAAGTCCTTGGGGCGGTGGAGGCGGTGGCCGGTGGCGTGAACCGGATTGTTTTTGCCGATGGACGTCGGGATCGGCCGATCTTTCATGCCTTGGCAGGAAAAGGTACGGTCATAAGCCTCTGACGATCTCAGACTGGATTCCTATCACACTCGCTCTCGAAGGAAAGAAGATCAAATATGGCGACAGATTCAGAAAGGCTAACGACAGAAGATATTATTCGATTGGAGACGGCTCATAGCTCCGGTGGTACGGCCAGGCGTCCGATCGTCCTGTCTCGAGGAAATGGAATTCATCTGTGGGACGATAAAGGAAATCAATATCTCGATCTGTCCTCTTCCCAAGGCTGGTCTAATATCGGCCATTGCCACCCCAAAGTAACTCGTGCGATACAGGAACAGGCCGCCGTTTACATCGCGCAGACCGAGAGCAGCTTCAGCCCCATAAGGGCCGCCTGGTATGCTCAGTTAACCGAGATTCTGAAGAAAGCACTCGGCGAATCGGAAAAGGGCTGCTTGACCCGAATTCACGCCTGCAATTCGGGTACGGAGGCCATCGAAACGGCAATCAAGGTGGCCCGATATTTTACCAAGCGCACAGAGATCGTGGCATGTAAAAAGGCATTTCATGGCCGTACCATGGGCTCTCTGAGCGCAACCTGGAATCCGCAGTATCGGAATCCTTTCGAACCTCTGGTCCCCGGCTTTTCTCATGTGTCCTACAACGATCTTTCCGCGTCGGAACAAATCACGGACAAGACGGCGGCCTTCCTGGTGGAGACGGTACAAGGCGAGGGTGGAATCCATCCGGCTACAACCGATTTTCTCATGACCATGCAGGAAACATGTCGCAAAAAGGGTGCCCTGCTCATTGTGGACGAGGTGCAAACGGGATTGGGACGGACGGGAGAATGGTTCGGCAGCTGTCATCATCGTCAGGCCGGTTTTTCTCCTGATATGCTGGCTATGGGAAAAACCATCGGTGGCGGTATTCCTATGGGGGCAGTCGCCTGGCGTAACGCCTTGGGTCCCCTCGAACCGGGAAGCCATGGGAGCACCTTCGGTGGCAATCCTCTGGCCTGTGCTGCCAGTCTGGCAACCCTCCGCGTCTTGATAGAAGAAAAGCTGATAGAACGTGCTTCCCTCCTGGGCGAATTGCTGAAAAATAACCTGCAGGCGATGCAATCGCCTCTGATTCGAGAGATACGCCAACAAGGCCTGATGGTCGGCATAGACCTGAAACAAAAAGTAACTCCCATACTGAAAGAACTGATGTTAAGGGGAGTGTGGGCCCTTCCGGCCGGAGTCAATGTCTTAAGACTGCTTCCTCCCCTCATCATACCGGAGGAAGAATTATGGCGAGGGTTACACATAATAGAAGAAGTTTTCCATGTCGCGGAAAGCCATTGATCTGCTGACAGAATTAGTTTCCATTCCCAGCCTCTCACAAAAGGAAACGGAGGCCAGCTCCTTTCTCGCCGATTGGATGAATCGAAATGGTGCCGACGGGTTCATGGATGAAGCCGGGAATGCAGTCGGCCATTTCGGTAGCGGACCCAAGGAGATTTTGCTTTTAGGTCACATAGACACGTTCCCTGGTCATATACCGGTTCGTCAGCAGGACGGCTTTCTCTTTGGAAGGGGAAGCGTTGATGCCAAGGGTCCTCTCTGTGCATTCGCCGTTGCCGGTTCGGAAGTAGCCATTCCTCCGGAATGGCGAATAACCGTTGTGGGAGCTGTAGAAGAAGAGATCGCCACCAGCAAAGGCGCCCGTCATATCGTTGCTCAAAGAGAGAAACAGGGGAAACGTCCGGTCTGTTGCCTGATTGGAGAACCCAGCCGCTGGGAACGGATCACCCTGGGTTATAAAGGACGTTTACTTCTGGAATTGAGGCTGAAGGTGGCATTGGCCCATTCTTCCGGCCCGGAAAAAACACCTCCGGAGATCGCACTGGAGATCTGGACGCTTCTGACAAATAAAATAGAATCCTTGAACGTTCGGCAACAGGCAAGGACACATTTCGAAATGGTATCGCCCAGCCTTCGCAAGATTCAAAGTCAGGATGAGGGCTGTTATGGCGTGGTATCTCTCTCGATCGGATTTCGACTTCCTGTCTGGATGCCGCCCGCTTCTTTCAAGGAGCAGATATGGGAATGGTTATCGCCGTGGAATCCGATGCACGGTCTCTCGGAATACGACCATTCCCCTGCCAAAGAACACGATTATCCTGGGGAACAGGAATCCACCCATCTGGAGGTTTCTTTCTCCGGAGAAGAGGTATGCTGGAAGGGAGGTAAATCTAACTTTTTAGTGAAAGCCTTTCTTTCCGTCTTGCGGGAATTCCAAGTACAACCACGTTTTGTCGTCAAAACCGGCACATCGGATATGAATGTGGTCGGGCCCGCCTTTCCCGATATGCCTATTCTGGCATACGGCCCTGGAGATTCCTCCCTGGATCATACACCCATGGAACGCATTAATCTCAATGAATATCTACGATCCATTGAAGTTCTTAAAGGAATATTGAATAATCTGTTCTCATCTGGTAATTGAACAAGGTATTTTCCAATTGACTAGAGCATCGAATCCTTCATTTTATAGAATATACGATAGATACAGGATCCTTTCCGACCTGCATCTTTTCCACACAAACTGTGGAAAATCCTGTGTAAAAGTACCTTTTCCACACCCTAAGTGAAGAAATAAGGATATTTTCTTCTCTTTGCACATTTTTATGGCAACATTACAAATCATTATCAAATAGGATTGAAAATACCTAAGATTCTTGATGCCAGTCTCTTAACAGGTTGAGGAGGATTTCTCATGAAAATACAAAAATTCCATCTTGCCGTAGCCGCTTCGTTTTTCTGCATCTTTATGATTTCCGTTTTGGCAGAAGAGACACAGTCGAAAAAAACCTGGGCCGAACGACTCGGTTGGCCTGCAGGCTCACGAGTAATCATCCTGCACGTAGATGATGCCGGAATGAGTCATGAATCCAATTCGGGTGCTATCGAAGCCATCGAAAAGGGTATCGCATCCTCTTTGAGCATTATGATGCCCTGTCCCTGGGTGCCGGAAATGGCTACTTACGCCAAGAATCATGCTGCCATCGACTTAGGTATTCATCTAACTTTGAATGCTGAATGGAAAAATTATCGCTGGACTGCAACCGCGGGAAAATCCGTTGTTCCCAGTCTGCTCGATGAAGAAGGATTTTTGTGGAATGCCGTGATGGCCACGGTTCAAAAAGGGACAGCCCAGGATGTCGACCGGGAGATCCGCTCACAGCTGGAAATGGCTAAAAAGATCGGTCTTCAACCGACACATCTCGATTCTCACATGGGTACGGTCATGACGCCTCCCTTCCTTGAAAGTTACATACAATTGGGAATTGAAAATCATATTCCGGTTATGTTCCCTGCTGGACATATGCAATATATTGGAACCAGGGTGGGAGCGCAGACGGAGAAAGTCGCTGAATTGGCCCGCAGACTTTGGGCGGCGGACCTGCCGCTGATCGATGACATTCTCACAGATCCTACTACCGGAAACACCTATGCAGAAATGAAGGCCACCCTCATACAACGGATAACCAACATGAAACCCGGCATCTGCCATATGATTGTTCATTGTACGGCCCTGTCGGAAAATTTCAAGCATATCTCCCATTCCGGGGAGAAACGTTCGGCGGAATTGCGATTGATGGTCGATCCGGAAATCAAAGAACTGGTCCGGTCCCAAGGAATTGTGGTCAGCTCCTGGCGGGAATTAGCCGAGAGAAGGCATCAAATTGGTAAGGTCGCCTATTGATCGGCTAAACATAGCGGATTGCCTGTTGATTTCGATGGTGAAAGAAATAGAGGAGAAGATAACCGGACAGTAATAGAATAAATCCCGACAGGATGCAGGCATATTGGGCTCCCATCTTTTCGCCCCAGGTAGCGGCTCCCAAGGCACCACTCAAGGGGCCGACAAGAAGGCCGATTCCGACCATAGCCTCGTGCAAACCTCCGTGTTCCCCTTTGTTATCGCCGTAATCCATGGAGTAATATAGCGATTGATAGTAGGTAAGTCCAAGAGTCATGCCGAGCAAGGCCAATCCCAGAAAAACAAAAACCAGGCGGGATGAAAAAAATATCAGAGATATCCATACCGGTAATATAGCGGCCGACAGCAGGGTGATCAGAGGATGGTAGTGCCATCCTTCCCATCGGCGATACAAATAAAAAGAAAAGGCACGAGAGAAGAAAAGGGTACAAGCCAGCCATATGGCTACAGAAGGGGTTAACCCGAACTTTTCTCCGATGGCCGGAGCCAGGGCAATGAAAGAGGCGTACATCATGTAGCCCAGTGCATTGGCTAACCAGGCAGCGTGCAGGAAAAACCGCTTTTTATCCGGGGATATGTCGTTACCGGTATGAGCTATATCCATGGCAACCTGGCCGTTTTTATCCGCATAACCAATTGGGAACAGCAGAAAAAACAGAACAAGAATATGAAATCCGCAGGAAGCCCAGAAGATGGAGTCGGATTGCCAATGGAATAATCCTCCACTGATAAAAAATCCGACAGCTCCGCTTAGTGACCATGTCAGGTTGTAGTTGCCTATCCGCTCCGGCATGGTTGAAGATGCCGGTACATGCATAATCGCTGCTTCCAAGGCCGGCCAGAAAGAGGCTGTGAAGGTGACATAGGCGATCATGATCAGGTAGGGTGTATAAATGGCATCTGGGATCCAACCCAGTGCCAGAATGGAAGCCTCCACGACGACACAGATTTTCAACTGCCGGTTATAACCGATTCGATCGGATATTCTCCCGCCAAGACCGGAACACCAGACATGAACAAATCCCTGCAGGGCGTTCAGCAGAAGATTCTGAAAGTTACTAAAATGATAACGCTCCTTGGTCCAGAAATAGATGCTGCATAAAAAGAGGGATGTGGCAAAGGACTGTAAGGCTTGTACCAGCGAATAGTTTGATAGACAATAATATCGTTTCTCAGTCATGGCTGATTCTTTTCTTCGTTGACGACCTTTAGAAAAAAGGTTACATTCTGGCAAAGACACGCAAAAAATGCAAGTTCGTGGTACCGCCGCAAAAAAATGGGTAATGTTTCTAACAGAATTTGCATGTATATAGGATAGAATAAGTCATCTTTAATTCTAATGGAAAAGAGGAGATACCATTATGCAACATGTATTACCTGAACTGCCTTATTCCAAAGAGGCTCTAGCCCCTAAAATCTCTGCGGAAACCATTGATTTTCATTATGGGAAACACCATGCAACTTATGTTACCAACCTCAACAAACTGATCGCAGGCACGGAGTTTGCCGATCTCTCCCTGCTGGAAATTGTAAAGAAGGCGCCTTTCGGCCCGATTTTCAACAATGCCGCTCAGGTTTGGAACCATACTTTTTATTGGAACTGTCTGTCACCGCAGGGAGGAGGCGAACCAACGGGCCGGGTCAAAGATGCCATCCAAGCAAGCTTCGGTGCCTGGGATCAATTCCGGGAGAAATTCACCGCGGCCTGTATCGGACTTTTCGGTTCGGGTTGGGTGTGGCTGATCAAAAATCAGGATGGATCTTTGTCCATTGAGGGAACGAGCAATGCCGGAACTCCGGTACGGGAAGGGAAAACGGTATTGCTTACATGCGATGTATGGGAGCATGCCTATTACATCGATTATCGTAATGCCCGGGCCGCTTATCTGGAAAATTTCTGGAAGCTCATCAACTGGGAGTTCGTTGGCAAAAACCTATAAGCACTTCCTCGGGTGAGATTCTATCTGGAGGGTCTGGCTCTTTCAGGGCAGACCCTCCGACTTTTACGTCTTGCTCGATCGATCGAATGTTCTTCACGGGATCAAATCTGTTTCTGCGAAGATTCGTGCCATAACCGGATCAAGTCTTGCACGGCATCCGCCGATTTTTTTAGGGCTTTTTCTTCCTCCGGATTCAATTTCACTTCAATGATATTTTCCACTCCACATTTGCCGACTTTAATAGGCACACCCACGAAAAGGTTGTGGATGCCATACTCCCCTTCCAGGTAGGCGGAACATGGTAGAATTTTGTGTTTGTCATGAACGATGGCATCGACTATGACCACAACCGAGGCTGCCGGCGCATAATAAGCGGTGGCTGTCTGCATCAAATCTACAATTTCCGCCCCGCCGTTTCTCGTGCGCTGCATAATCCGCTCGATTTGTTCCGAGTTAAGAAATTCCGTAATCGGAATACCGGCAACGGTGGAGAATCTGGGGATAGGAACCATGGTGTCTCCGTGCCCGCCCATGACAAATCCTGTCGTGTTCTCGACCGATACCTTGAGCTCCATGGCGATAAAAGTTCGCATCCGGGCAGAATCGAGCACACCGGCCATACCGATAACTCGTTGCTTGGAAAAACCGCTGGTTTCATAAGCAACCTGGCACATGGCATCCAATGGGTTGGAAACCATGATGATGATGCATTGGGGTGAATACTTGACGATTTGCCTGGTTACCTCGGCGACAATCCGGGCATTTTCATTGAGCAGCTGGTCCCGGCTCATGCCCGGTCGACGCTGTTTTCCGGCGGTGATGATCACGATATCGGAATCTGCGGTATCGGCATATTGGCAGGTCCCGGATACCCAGGCATCACAACCGTCTATCGGACCCGTTTCCAGAAGATCCAGAGCTTTTCCTTTGGCCGTTCCTTCGAGAACATCCAGAAGGATCACCTCCGCCCATTCGCGCTCGGAAAGACGATCGGCGATGGTCCCTCCAACATTCCCGGCTCCTACAATCGTGATTTTTCTTTGCATATTAATTTCTTTATTCCTGTCGAGGTAAACGTTTCCATCGGTTCGGCTGCTCGCCACCGAAGTGAAGAGATATTACCAACCGGCGGATGACAGTACAAGCAGGAATTGAGTTCGGAATATAAAAAAAAGCCCTTTTCCGGCGGAAAAGGGCTCATGCAAGAAAATAAAGGGACTGGATTGCGAAAGCCGATCAGATGTTGGATTTTTTCCCCGCTTTCTCGTGCAGCCAATCCGATGGGTTTCGATCCATCTTATGTAACTCATGCAGTTTTTTCAGATCCTCAAAGGGCATGCGAATATCCACCGATACTTTCTGATTTTCCATCGTTACCTGAATATCTTCCAAAATTCCCGCCATTTCCGGCTTCTGTTCCAGTGTCATTTTACCCAAGGCAATCATGCCCCGGACAAAATCGTTGACATTCTGCGCCGCTTTTTCACTACTGCACTGGGTACGCATCGAGAGATAGATCATCGATCCCAGATCCCCATGCATGATGAAATTATTGAGCGAGGGAAATTTCGGCAGTATCTGAGCCTGTTCCTGGGTTCCCTCTTTGGCTTTATGCTGGAATCGATTGAGAAAATTCATATTGGTGCTGACAATCCAGAAGGTACTCTCCGTGGATGTCTGATTGAAAAGATCGATAAACGTCTGGTTGACCAGTATGCCCGGGCGAACATTTTTATAGGTATCGATAACGTTTTGTACTCCGCTCGTCTTGCCGAAGAGAAGGTTGGCGTTGTCAAGGAAGCAGGCGACCTCCGTGGGTTCCACACCTGCATTTGGGGTTGTGGATCGAGTATGGGTTCTGCCATAAAGAGTCATGTCGCGGTACAGTGAAATCTGTGCATTCCCTTTTCCCGTAAGTATGGATGTGATCTTATCGGGTTCGAATCTCCCGGTTACAATGGCAATCGGATTGTTTTTACCATCCGAGTCTTGGTAACTGGCAAAAACGATAGAGTCCAGATCCTTCCGGGGATCCATCCCGGTTTCACGTATGAAATCCTGTAATTCCGCTGCGAATTTTTCTCCATGGGTGTTTTCAAACGATTGATAAACCGGAGAGTATAGAATTTTTCGTACATCGACATAGGCGACAAAATCGCAGTTTTCCGGAAGGTGCGTCACAACCCTGGGCACTTCGCTGGATAACGCCTGTACGGAAGATTGGTGCAAGAGACAGTATAAACCCAGCCCCAGACCCAGGCCTGCCATTACCATAAAACTAAAAATCATCCATCTTGTCTTTTTCATGATCGGCTCCTTGTGCAGTTGTTTTTTCCCTTATAAGCCTTCCTACGCAATTCCCGGTGTAAAAGTTTTCGCTTTTAATTATTTTTTTTTAAATCTAGGAGTTACCAAGTATCCGCAGGATTGCCGAGCAAGAGTTATTTGTCCGTGAACTTGACAGGAAGCTTCCCTGAAAATACAATTGCATCTTCTTTTTTCGACAAATGGAGAGATTTGTGATTAAACAGGATATTGTGAATCGAGTCGCTGATGTAGTGCAGCTCACTAAGAGTAAGTCGGAGATTGCCGTAGATAACGCTCTCGATGCCTTGAAGCTCGCTCTGAAAAAGGGAGAACGCATCGAGTTGCGTGGCTTTGGCGTCTTCAGCGTAAAAGCCCGAAAAACGGGAGTCGGTCGAAACCCCCGAACGGGAGAACAGGTCCCCATCCCGAAAGGGAAGTCCATTCGCTTCAAGCCGGGGAAAGAAATTCGTTTTGATGGATCCGACGCGGAATTGCCTGCCGGTATCGAATAAAACACGGTCGATTCCAACATACATTTGTGGACATTGATTCCAAATCGAGTCCTGATTTCTCTAGCCCTCCTGTGCTTGGAAAGGAGGGATACGGCTTCTACCCTCCGCTAACTGCGGAAGTCGCTGCTGTCCCTCAATCTTCGCCGGCGCTTGCCGTCTTGCTTTTTCTTCTGACGCTGGTAAGTACCACCCTGGCAGGAACCTCTTACTATATTGGCTTTCTGGTCATGGCCGGGAGCGATAAGGAAGTGCCTATCCTGCGCGCTTTGTGGGGCGGATTCCCCTATGCTTTTGCCATCATGGCGATCCTTCTGGCCCATGAACTCGGTCACTATCTGGCATGTCGTTATTATCGTTTATCCGCCACCTACCCATACTTCATACCGCTCCCAATCTTTTCCATCGCCGGGACCATGGGCGCCTTCATTCGAATTCGTTCCCCTTTTCAGAATGCCCGGCAATTGTTCGATGTAGGTATTGCCGGCCCTCTGGCCGGCTATATTTTTTCTCTTCCAGCTCTGATCCTGGGTTTGGCGGCATCCAACATCAACGACATTCCGACGAATACGGAGGGCACTGTTTTTTTCGGTGAACCTCTGATATTCAAGGCAGTCGCTCAGTTTTTCTTTCATTATGATGAGACTGTTTCTTCCCTGAATCTCCACCCGATTGGCTGGGCCGCCTGGTTTGGAATTTTCGCCACTTCGATCAATTTGATACCTATTGGCCAACTGGACGGTGGCCACATCGTCTACTCACTCTTTGGCCCGGTCTGGCACCGCCGATGTTCGATCGCCTGCTGCTTGGGATTGGTTTCGATAAGTGTGATATCCTGGTCTCCGGCTTACCTGGTATTTGCCGTATTGGTTTTTATTCTCGGTCTGAGACACCCACACACCTGGGAGGAGGATCGGATCGTCGACTCCAAAAGAAAGTGGCTGGCGGTCATTGCTTTAATCATTTTCATCTTTTCTTTTGTACCCGTTCCGGTCTCTTTTGCCGAATAAAGTCGCTTCCCCTCTCGCCATTACAAATCCTATTGACGAGGAAGGAAAATCCGGATATATTGCTACCCGCTTTTGATTTCTGAAAAGGGCGGTTAGCTCAGCTGGGAGAGCGCGGCGTTCGCAATGCCGAGGCCGGGGGTTCGATCCCCCCACCGTCCACCAAATCACCACTGTCCCTGATTTCGCTTCACTCCCGCTTACCCTTTGTTTTGTCATGGACCTCTATGATAATATGGGGCCGTCAGCAAATGATCAGGGATGTCGATGCGAACGATGAATCAACCGTGGAGCCAATACTTCGAATGAATGCTCACTCCGTCTCTCTTACTCGACCTCTCTTTTTCCCGTCCATCCCGATCATTCTAATGATTCTGATTTTTCTCATGTTGCCTCCGTGGCTGATGAGTAACGGTTGGTTCACCTATGGGGTGCTTTTCCGATCTGCCTTCTCCTCCATCTGTCATCAGATGCCGGACAGATGTTTTTCTCTTTTTGGTTATCCCCTGCCGATCTGTTCCCGCTGCTTTGGCATTCTGTGTGGTGCGATCATTGGATGGCTCTCCATCCAGCTTTTCCGCGTTGTCCCTTGCCTTCCATACCGCTTTTTCTTGTATATTTCTCTTTCCGCTCTCGCTTTGGATGTTACCGATCCGCTTTTTGCCCTTTATCCGCAAAGCGGTACAACACGTTTCCTGAGCGGATCTTTTTTCGGGTTTTGCTTTTCACCCTACTTGATCATTGCTGCCGAGGAACTTTCCTCTTACCGGAAAAGTTGCCGATCAGGAGAAACAACACTATGAGCTCACTCAAAACGAACACCACGATACAGCCTATACTGATAGCCGGTATTCTTTTCGGCATCCTGACCGCTATCCCCCCTTTCAACTTCATCAATGTATGCACCTGCTGTTCTTTGTTTGCCGCTGCCGGATTCGTCGCCGGATGGCTATATCGCCGCTCTTCCGGAAATCACCTGACACCTGGGAGCGGTGCCTTACTCGGTGCCCTGACTGGAGTCGTGGGAGGAACAACGCATAGTGCCATTTCTTTCCCGATCGCTCTGATTCTGGAGAAAGTGGGAGGCGGTCAAAGAGAGGATATTGCGGAACGTCTATCGGAAATACTGGGTGAGAGGAACGCCGAAGCAGCGGAAATTGTAAGGCGATTTCTGGAAAACAGTGAAGGGATGGGAGTCCTTTTCCTTCTGATCAAGTTGATCAGCGACATTCTCTTTTTCTCCCTGTTTGCCCTGCTGGGAGGAATTCTGTATGCTGCCCTATTTAAAAATCGCAATGTTCCATCCATGTCTGAGGCAAATGCATCCGCCTCCACTATTCCGACACCGGATCCGATAATGCCCATACCTCCTATCCATATCCCGCCGCCGTTACCTGTTGAACCGCAAGCCACGTCCCACTTGGACGATGGTCCAGGCTCTGCCGAAAACGTTCAGGAAGATAATCCTGCAGCGGAGCAGAAAAAGGACGGCAACTGATTTTCCATGTTAGCAAATCCCCACATATCACCGGATTCAAAAATAAATAAAGGTATCTGCGATTCCGTGCGATGCATTCTTTTTGATCTGGACGGGACTTTAATCGATTCCTTGCCGGATCTACGACAGTCTTTGAACTTTATCCGGTATCACTTCCATCTGCCGCCGTTGGCCGGAGATCAGGTGCAATCTTTCGTAGGGGATGGTGTCTGGATGTTGGTCGAACGGTCTCTTCCCCATCTTGACACAGAAGCAAGAAAGGAAGGCTATGATCTTTTCCGTTGTCACTACTATCAACACTGTACCGATTATTCCCGGTTGTATCCGGATTGCCGGCAAACACTCAAAACCCTCAAAGCGATGCAGAAGAAAATCGGAGTGGTGACCAATAAACCGGATCTGCCGAGCCAGCGAATCCTGGAGGCTTTTAAATTGACTCCATATATCGATCTTCTTCTTGGTGGAGATAAGGCCCTGGAAAAAAAACCTTCTCCTTTACCGATTCGTCAGATCTTGGAAAAATTGGATTGTCCTCCCGAAGAGGCGTTGATGGTCGGAGATAGCGCCAATGATATGGATGCAGCTAAAGCGGCGGGTGTGTCGACTTGCGGAGTCACTTACGGCTTCAGTTTTCCCGCCTGTTCGGATGGAACTCGTCCCGATTTTATGATTCAAAAGCTCATAGAGATTCTCCAACCTCCATCCGGGAATTCCGCCCCTTCCCTTCGCCCTGAATGCGTTCCCACAGGAAAAAGCTTTTCTGATCCGAAGACGGATCGATTGTAAAAACTTAATGGCAGCGTCATTTTTTAAACCAATTACTCAAGAAGGTGCATATGATTTGGAACGAACATTTTGAATGCATGGATCGAAAACAGCTGGAACAACTACAGTCCCAGCGTTTACGCGAAATGGTGGAGCGTGTCTATTACAACGTCCCTTTTTATCGGCGAAAGATGCAGGAACGCGGGCTGGATCCGGATCATATTCGCACAATCAAAGACTTGTCCAAACTGCCTTTCACGACCAAACAGGATTTACGCGATAATTATCCCTACGGTCTTTTTGCCGTACCCATCAGCGAAATCATCCGTTTGCACGCCTCCTCCGGTACAACCGGACTCCCCACTGTCGTGGGCTATACCCGCCACGACATCAACCTATGGTCGGAGGTCATGGCCAGGACTCTGAGCTGTGCCGGTGCCGGAAAAGAGGATATGGTGCAAATCGCTTACGGTTACGGACTCTTTACCGGAGGTCTGGGAGTTCACTACGGCACGGAGAAACTTGGAGCCACCGTCATTCCGATTAGCGGCGGTAATACTCGACGTCAGCTTCAGCTGATGCACGATTTTGGAAGTACGGTTCTGGCCTGTACTCCCTCCTATGCCCTTTTTCTGGCAGAAGCAATGGAAGAGATGGGAGTACGACATGATCAGCTGAAGTTGCGGGTAGGGGTATTTGGTGCCGAACCCTGGTCCGAGAAGATGCGCCAGGAAATACAAGAAAAGCTCCATATCAAGGCCATTGATATTTATGGTTTAAGCGAGGTGATCGGTCCTGGAGTTTCCAGTGAATGCGAAGTTCAGGATGGATTGCACATCTTCGAAGATCATTTCCTGCCCGAAATTGTTTCACCGGAAACGCTGGAACCACTGCCGATGGGCACCGAAGGGGAGTTGGTCTTTACCACCATAACGAAAGAAGGAATGCCGTTGCTTCGTTATCGTACCCGCGATCTGACTTTTCTCCGGGATGAGCAATGTGCTTGCGGCCGCACCATGGTGCGAATGCGCAAGTGCATCGGCAGATCCGATGACATGCTGATCATCCGCGGGGTGAACGTTTTTCCCAGCCAGATCGAAAGTGTCCTCCTGGAGATGCGAGAAACCAAACCGCATTACCAGTTGATCGTTGACCGTGTCAACAATCTTGATCTTCTCGAAGTGTGGGTGGAAGTGGACAGCCAATTTTTCTCCGATGAGATTCGCAAGCTGGAATCATTGAGTAAGATCATTCAGAACCGAATCGAAAGTACTCTGAATATAAACGTTAAGGTCAAACTGGTGGAACCGAAAACCATCGAGCGAAGTGAAAGTAAAGCCCGCCGAGTGATTGACAAACGAAAACTATAAACGCTAAAAGGAGACTTATCATCATGATCATCAAACAACTCTCGGTTTTTCTGGAAAACAAATCCGGTCGTCTCACCGAAGTAGCGGAACTCCTGGGAGAACTGAATATCAATATGTCCGCTCTTTGCATCGCCGATACCGCCGAGTACGGCATTCTTCGCATGATTGTCAATCAGCCGGAAAAAGCCATGGAATCGTTAAAAGCGAAAGGATTTTCCGTCAGTTTGACCCAGGTTATCTGTGTATATCTGGAAGATTGTCCCGGTTCCCTGGGTAAAATCCTTCGCGTTCTTTCCGATAACAACATCACCATTGAATACGCTTATGCCTTTTCTACAGGCGATAAGGCCTCAACCGTGATCCGGACCGAAGATCTGGATCAGGCCATACGGATCTTGCAGGAGAATCGGATGGAACTCCGCCCGGCCCGGGAATTACAAATATGAATCTGGCGATCCCTCGGTGTATAGGGGCGCTTGAAAAGAAACTATTATCAAAGGATCTCTCATGGTGGAATATTCTCGAAATTTATTGAACATGCGTACCTCCGAAATTCGGGATCTTATGGGATTGGCGACCCGATCCGATATGATCTCTTTTGCCGGAGGGATGCCGAGCAATTCCCTGTTTCCGATCGAAGAAATAGATGAAATTTATTCCCACCTTCCCAGAGAAATCAAGGAAACCGGATTCCAGTATGGACCGACGCATGGATTCCCTCCTCTCTGTTCTGCGCTCAAGGGATATTTGCAGGAAAAAGGGCTCCCTCTGGAAGGGCATGAAATCATGATCACCACCGGATCCCTGCAGGCCATTCACCTGGTCACCCGAGTATTTATCGATCCGGGCGATGTGATTGTTACGGAAGATCCTTGCTTTATCGGAGGGATCGCCGCTTTTCGCGCTCATCAGGGAATCATCCGCAGTGTGCCTATGGACCAAGATGGAATCGAGGTGAATCCATTACAGGATGCCTTGAATCGTAATGATCCTGCACCGAAAATTCTGTACCTGACACCTAACTTTCACAATCCTGCCGGTCTTGTCTATAGTCGGGAACGAAGAGAGGCCGTGCTTTCTGCCGTATGCGGTAGGGATATTATCCTTCTGGAGGACGATGCCTATGGCGAACTCTTCTTTGAGGAGCCGGATCGCACTCTGGTAACGCCGCTTAAAGCCCTCGGACCTAACCCTGTTCCTATCTGCTATACCGGATCCTTTTCCAAGATCATGGGACCAGGATTCCGCCTGGGTTGGCTTTTGGCTCCTACGGAGATTTTAAAGAAATGCGAACTGGCCAAACAATCGATCGATGCCTGTACCGCAACTTTCCCTCAAGTACTGGCGCACGAATTTCTGATCAGCGGAAAACTGGCCGCCTATGTTGCAAGAATGCGGCAGGCCTATTCTCGTAGAGCCAGGATTATGCTTGACAGCCTGCAGCAACACATGCCGGATGGCATCTCCTGGAACCGGCCTCGCGGCGGCTTCTATGTCTGGGTACAACTCCCGTCGAATCTGGATGCGACAGAGGTTTTAAAGAAAGCCAT
Organism: uncultured Acidobacteriota bacterium; assembly: GCA_964617125.1. Taxonomy (GTDB): domain Bacteria; phylum Acidobacteriota; class UBA6911; order CAINFC01; family CAINFC01; genus CAZTVS01. The sequence goes on along the minus strand of CAZTVS010000006.1, from coordinate 11,198 downwards.
ACCGGCAGGCGTTGTCTTCATCATAGGCAAAACCTTTGATCCCGCCGGGAAACGCAATGATCGTTTGCGCCTGGCCTTCAGCCATACGCCGGAGGATAAAATCGCTCAGGGCGTAGAAATCCTGGCGGATGCCATACGTGCCTGCCAGCAATGAGAAAGAGGAAGGAAACAGGCGGACGAGAATCCGCCTGTCAGATGCCTCAAAGAGTACTTTTAACGGATTGGCAGGGAGTGGAAATGGTAAAAATGGTAGGATCTCAGGCACGATCTGTCGTGGGAGGTATATGTATCAAGATGCTTGCTGATCTGCAAGTATGGCAAAAGTTTCGACCATGAGCATCCTATTGCTCAAACGCGCGTTTCCAGGGAAAGTCACCAGAGGTTGAGGACTTTCATCTTTCATCTTTCGTTTCGCCTAACAGAAGGAGGCATGTATGGGGTTGATGGACTTCATTACCGGTCAATTTATCGAAGTGATCGAATGGACGGATGATTCGCGAGACACTCTTTCTTATCGTTTTCCGGATGAAAACAAGGAAATCAAAAACGGTGCCCAGTTGATAGTGCGGGAATCTCAGGTCTGTCAGTTCGTCTACCTGGGGGAATTCGGAGATCTTTTTCCTCCGGGCAAACATAGTCTGACCACCGATAATATTCCCATCTTGACGACCTTGAAATCCTGGAAATACGGATTCCAGTCCCCTTTCAAAGCCGATGTATATTACGTCAATACTCGCCTCTTTACCGGTAACAAATGGGGCACTTCCAATCCCATTATGATGCGGGACCAGGATTTCGGGATTGTCCGCCTGCGGGCATTCGGTACCTATGATTTCCGCATCACGGATCCCAAGTTGTTTTTAAAGGAAGTGGCCGGCACCGACCAGAATTTTCGCATCGACGAATTTGCCGACACCATGCGTTCCCGTATTGTGAGCATATTCAGCGATGCCCTGGCTTCCTCCAAGATCCCGGCTCTCGATCTGGCAACCAGGTACACCGAAGTGGGGGAAGCCCTGATTCCTTTGATCAATCCAGCGGTACAAACCAAGTATGGATTGGAAATCACCAGTTTTCTTTTGGAAAACGTTTCCGTTCCTCCCGAGGTGGAAGCGGCGATCGATAAGCGATCCAGTATGGCGGCTGTCGGCAATCTAAATGATTTTGTCAAATTTCAGATGGCCCAGGGAATGGAAAAAGGCGGAAGCGCAGGCGCTCCGGCGGAAATGGCTATGGGATTCGCCATGGCCCAACAGTTTTTACAGCAGCCGGGAGGAATGTTCGGTCCATCCGCTTCTGCTTCTGCCCCTGTTGCGGCCGGCCCCACACCTCCACCTGCCGGCATTCCGGAACTGCTTTCCCCGGCCGATGCCGCCAAGGTCCTTGGCGTGTCGGAAGACGATGTCCTGGCGACGATTCAGAACGGTGAATTGAAAGCCAAAAAAATAGGTTCTTCCTATCGAATCACCCGGGCGGCGTTGGATGAATTCTTAAAATCTTAATCCTATGACGGAAAAGAATACTTTATCGAAAAATGCCTGCCCGGAATGCGGAGCCGACCTGGCCTGGAATCCGAGCAAACAATCGCTTGTTTGCCCCTACTGCGGAACTGCGGTTCCCGGCAAGCCGATGACCGACGGGAATGGAGTTGTGGAGCATGATCTGGCGGAGGCATTGCGTAATACTCCCGACGAACGACGGGGTTGGCAGGAGGAGAAAATTTCCGTAAAATGTCAAAGTTGTAAAGCCATCACTCTCTTCACACCGGGGCGTGTGGCTCAATCCTGTGATTTTTGCGGTTCTCCGGCGATTGTCCCCTACGAAGAAACAAAAGAAGCCATCCGTCCCGAGAGTATTCTTCCTTTCCGTATCGATGCTTCGCGGGTAAGAGATGACGTGCGGAAATGGTATGGGAGCCGATGGTTCGCTCCGAATCGTCTGAAAAAAGGTGCTTTGACCGATACCTTGAAAGGGATCTACCTGCCCTTCTGGACGTTCGATGCCCAGGCAGATGCCCGGTGGACTGCGGAATCCGGCTATCACTACTATGTCTCGCAGAACGTCACCCGAGCAGATGGTCGAACCGAAACCCGACGGGTGCAAAAGACTCGATGGGAGCCAAGCTCCGGCCAACTACACCACTTTTTTGATGACCAGCTGGTACCAGGGACTACCGGAGTTCATGCGGAATTGCTGCACGAAATCGTACCCTTCCCCACCAATGAACTGCAACCCTATGATTCCGCCTATGTACGTAATTGGATTGTAGAAAGATATCAGATCGATTTGGGCCAGGCGGCCGAGAGATCACGACAACAGATGGATGGAGAATTGCGCAGTCTCTGTGCCGCCCAGGTTCCCGGGGACACGCACCGCAATCTCCAGGTGCAGGCTGCCTATCGGGACCGTACATTCAAACACGTTCTTTTACCGATTTGGCTCTTAAGTTATACGTTCGGAGCCAAATCCTATCAGGTAGTGGTCAACGGTTATACCGGAAAAATTGCCGGCGACAGGCCTTACAGCTGGGTAAAGATCACATTGGCCATCCTTACGGTGGCCTTTATCCTGCTCATCCTGGTATTGCTGAATTCGGCTCGATGAAAAGATTCTCCACCGATATAGCCATCGAATTTCATCTGTGTTCGAAAACAGAGGAATTGGATTGCAGGGGCGAGGTGTCCACCCCGCTCCTGCGCCGGATTATGATGGGTGGTAAGAGATCGTTTTGCTAGATAGGAGAGCTTATTTGGAGGATGGGCTGATGCCGACATCCTTCATCGTCTGATGAACCGTCTGCATGATCTCTTCTTCTACACCCTCCTGAAAAGGCCCCGGGTGGCCATAATAGATCATGCTGTCTACCACCTCATAGCCACCCTCTTTGATCAAACGGCGGGAAGGAATATAGCACATGACTTCATTGCTGTATCCCGCAACCATCACCGTTTGGCCGGAATATTCTCTTTTGATCCGGATTTGGTAGTCGATTACGGTTTCTCCGCCGATGGCCAGAATCGTAAAATCTTTTCCCAGACGTATGGCCTGAATCGGCAGGGAGACAGATTGCACGGGCTTACCTTCATCGTAGGATGCCAGTATCATCTTGGCCCGTCTTTGACGGTAGACATCCTTTACGGCCAGTTCCTCCTCATACTGTTTCCGGGAGTGGGCGGCAAAGGCGAGTTTTGCTTCCTGATACGCAGAGGCCAAGGTTCCCCGGATGGGCTTCATTTTTACATGCAGCGCCTGATCCACTCCCATTGCCAGTTCCTTGCCGTATTTTTGCACATGTTCTATGGTCCCTCGCGGATTTGGATTCTGGTCGGCTCCGCATAGCTGAAAGAACATGGCCATGGAACCAGGATGTTGCTTTTCCCATTCCGCCTGGGCAAATCCGGCATAATCGCCATTGATTTTCAGGTTGTCTCCTCCCAGTGTCGTATTGTGGCATGTGTACCCGAAGAGTGCGCCCAATAACTTTCCCCGGGAGTCTTGAATTTTTAGGACCGGGACTTCATGATCCGTGGGGCCCTCGGGATTTACTCCGATGCGAACTCCATTGTCCGTAAACTGTCTCCGATTGGCTGAGAAATCGGCCCTCCCTGAAGAGAGAGAAAGAGAAGCAGGGGTCAGCTTTTTTAGGGCCTCTCCGATTACGCTGACGATCCGGTCCGTCAATTGCACACGATATCGCTCGGCGGCCTCGATGTCGGCGGGACTCAAATCGTACATCAGATTCAAATTGGGACGTACCACCGGTCCGGAATGAGTATGGGAACAATTCAAAAGCACCTGGGATCGTTCTAATTTGTATTGTTGCCCAACTCGTTTCCTAACCTCGGCGGTCACTTCCTTCGGTAGCCCAAGAATATCCAGCGACACCAGTGCCACACGATATCCTTTGTTGTCCTCCAGGGCTAACGCTTTGGCCGATAAAGGCATCAAGATGGACCGGCTGGGTTCTTTGCGGGAGGCGTAACCCGACAACCAAATAGGCAGCTCGGGAGTGATGTCGACTCTGGCCAGGCCAGCCTTGAAATCAGTCGCGAACAGACCCGGAATCAGGAAGAAGGATAAGAGAAGATGCGAAAGTCGTGCTTTCATGGTGGCTCCTATACTTATGTTTTCAGGAGATCGGCGGCGCTGCGATGTATTTTTACGATGGCTTCCGCAATCTGGTCCATATCGCTCTTCTCTCCTAAAAACATGGTTTGGGTAAACCAAACAGCTTCATTGCATACTTTATCGTTTTCCGGACAGCGATTCCGTTCCTGCCATTCCTTCAGCATTTTTTCGGGATAAATGGACCGGTAGGCTTTGGATTGCATGGTTTCCATAAGAAAGGACTCTTTGTTCAGAGGCTGGTATCCGCTGGAAGCCGGTATACCTTCGGCACCCAGGGCTTTTATGAATTTACTTCTTGTCAGGCCGGAAAACTGGTCGGAATCATAGCGAAACATAAAAAGGTGCCAGGCATTTCTGGTACATCCTGCATACATATGCGCCGGTGAGACTCCTGGTATCTTTTCCAGAAGTTGTGCCAGGTAAAGCGCGTTTTGATTGCGTCTATTGGCCTGAGCTTCGGTTCGAGTCATCTGGGCCAGGAGGAGATTGGCTTGAAACTCTGTCAGGCGCAGATTAGCGCCGCTGTGTCCCATGTACTGGAAGTTGTATCCGCTGCTTTTTCTGGGTCGACTGTTATTGTGAAACGCATAGCATTTCTCGATGAGAGTGTCATCGTTGGTCAGAATGGCCCCCCCCTCTCCGGAATTCAGATTCTTGCTCGCTTGAAAACTGAAGCATCCGGTTGTTCCCAGAGAGCCCAATTTTTTCCCCTCCCATTCGCCGTAATGGGCCTGGCAGGCATCCTCAATAACAGGCAGGTTTTTTCTTTTGGCGATCGCCAGGACGGAATTCAAATCTGCGGCCGAGCCACCTATATGAACAGGCATAAGGACCGCCGTTCGGCTGGTGATGGCAGCTTCGATTTTTTGGGCATCGATTTGAAAGGTTTGCCGGTCGGAATCTACAAAGACCGGCATGGCATAGCGGACCAGGACGGCATTCAGCGTGGCAATGAAGGTGTAGGGAGGGATTATGACCTCGTCTCCAGGACCTATTCCAAGCCCGGCAAGGGATGTTATCAGGGCAGATGTCCCGTTCGCCGTGGCCAGACAATGGCGAGAGCCCATCTGCTGGGCGTAGGTTTTCTCAAACAGTTCCACGATTTTTCCATCACCCCGGAACCATTTGCCGTTGTGGAGGACATCCAACAAGGCCTTTTCCTCCTTCTGGTCCGTGATCGGCCAGGAAGGAAAAGGCATCTTGCGAACCGGTGTCCCTCCCAGAATAGCAGGTTTGTCGGCGGCAGAAGGAGCGGCGATCAATGGATCGGTCTTAGCCGATGCCATCATCACGCCGGTTCCGACAGCGGATCCAATGAATTGACGACGGTTGGGATTTGGATTGTTGGACATAACATTTATTCTCTTGATTCGTTGAAAGATAGCGAGCGAAATGAAAATCCCGCAGGAGGCATCCTCTCCTGGCATTTTTTACCAATGGGGATGCTCCCCTGTTCCCGAGATCTCAATATTCCATTATTTTTTTGCACCCTTGATGGCAAAAGAGATGACCAGTAATACCACTGCCATGCCAAAGGCAACCCAGAGTCCTTGTTGCAGGGATGCACCGGCACTCAAGGCACCGATGGCCTTGGTGGTCAACATGGAACCGAGGAGACCGACACTGAAGAGAATACCGAAGATGCTCCCGTACAATTTAGGTTCATACTTGGCAAAGGTGACACCGACGATCGTGGGGAATATCGGAGCGAACACCAGCCCCAGTACAAATATCGCCAGGATGCCCATAGACGAGGACCCGGTCGTGGTCAGCATAAGAATGCCGGCAATGGCCACTACGGCACAGATGGAGATCAGGTAGGTGCCCAGTTTGGTCAGATTTTTAATGGAGGAAGCAACGAACCTTCCTATCGCCATGGCCAGACCGAAAAAGGCAAGTACATACCCGGCATTACGAATGGCGTTGGCGCTCCCTTCTTTGGTGTATAGCTCGGTCATCAGCGATTTGCCAAAAGTTCCCATGGAGTTTTCCAGGCTCATATAACCGACCAGAGCCAGAGCCGAAATCAGTACCGCCGGGCGTCCCAGCAGTCGGAATGCCTGAGAGAATTCAAAACCGATGGACACCTGAGGATAGGAAGGCGCCATCGCTACCAGAGCGAAAAGAAAAACCAGGCCGCCCAGTAAGGAAAGGGTTGTCGTGTAATCCACTTTCATGTCGCTGATCAGCATGGAGATGAGGAATGGGGTGGCGACGTAGCCCAGACCGAAAAAACCATTGCCGAAATTGCTGGCCCGGGCCGGTTCTTCGCCTTCAAATAGGATAACAGGTATAAGAGTATTGCCCACCGTATTACATGAAATGGCACCTACTCCCAACAAGGCAGCCGCAATGGCGGCCATGGTGAAATCGGAGGCGTAAGCCAAAAGAAAAATACTTGTGCTGGTGACCAGAAAACCGACGATGGCCAGAACTTTATGTCCGAATTTATCCACGATGGGTCCCGCGATTAGTTGGACGAAAATACTGACAAAAAATAAAATCGAGGCCAGGGAACCGATGCCGCCATCATCGATTTTTAAATTCGCTTTCAATTCTTCGGCAATCGATCCAATCAGAATGAAACAAACCGCTAAAGTGAATACGGCCATGATGGCCACAACGGCAGTCATAGATTTCATGCAATTCCTCCAAAGATAAAAGGTATAGTAACGACCACATTGTTTCCCATCCTATGCTCCAAGATAATGGCCAAGAATATCACCGTTTTTACGGAAAAGGGAATCCTTTTTCTGTATTTTTATGGAAAAGCACCGGGTATATCCGAGGGGTGATTTTCCCTTCCTTGATGGGGAATAATACCAAATATATTCTTACCATCTCTGTGTTATAATGGCTGACAATATTTACTGATAAGAACCCGAATCAAGTACTTTGGAAAAGCCAGATGACTCCATCTTTCGACCCCATAACCACCGAGACGGTTCCTCCCGATTCTAATCTGCCGAGACAAGCCATGGAAGCCCGTTCCCTCCGTGAGATCACACCACAACAATGGCGGTCCGGTTTGGCCGCATGGTTGGGATGGATGTTTGACGGCCTGGACATGCATCTCTATACCCTGGTGGCAGCGCCATTTGTTATGCAGCTGGTACAAGCCTCGGCAACTTCCGATCCGGCAGTCACGGAAAAGAGCTCCTGGATACAGGCCGCCTTTTTGGTCGGATGGGCCCTCGGAGGCGGCTTTTTCGGACGGATCGGCGACTTGATGGGGCGGAGCAGGGCTTTAAGCCTGACTATTCTTACCTATGCGCTGTTTACCGGACTTTCCGCTTTCGCCCAGAACTGGTGGCAGCTGCTGATATTCCGATTTTTAACCGCTCTGGGAATCGGGGGAGAATGGGCGGTGGGATCGGCACTTTTGGCGGAAACATGGCCCAAATCCTGGCGTCCGTGGATTGCTGCCGTGCTGCAAACCGGAGTTAATATCGGCGTTTTTTGCGCCTGTTTCACTGTCTATCTTTTCGCCGATTCCAATCCACGCTACGTTTTTCTGGTCGGTATCCTTCCGGCCTTGCTTGTTTTCTGGATCCGAAAATACGTACCGGAACCGGATGAATGGTGTCGGGCAAAATCCGATATGCAACAGAACAAACCCGGAACGTTGGATCTCTTCCGTGGCAAAGTACTACCCATTACTCTGTTGACCATTGTGGTTTGCTCCACCTCGCTGACTGCCTGGTGGGCTTTTATGTTCTGGAATCAACAGCATCTGAGAAATCTGTTGATCGAAGCCGGATGGATCGTAGGCGACAGAGAACGCCTGGTCAGTGCCGCCTTTTTTCTGACGATAGGAGTCTCTGTATTCGGAAACTTTTTCGCCGGAGGACTGGCACAACTTCTAGGTTATCGACGATCGGTTTCCATCATGTGCCTAGGGTTCTTTCTGGCTATGTTCGGCACTTATTATACTCCCCGGGATTATCAATCTTTACTGTTCTGGATACCTTGGGTAGGCTTTTTCTCCGGAGTGTTCGGCCTGTTTACCATGTATCTGCCGCCTCTCTTCCCTACCCTTCTGCGAACTACCGGAGCCGGTTTCTGTTATAACGTAGGGCGTATCGCCGCTGCTATAGGAACGGTCATCTTTGGGCTTTTCTCCCATGTGGGAAATTTTCGCGTTGCCCTGCTTTATGCCTCCTTCCTCTTTCTGCCCGCCATGATCGTTTCCTTGACTCTGCCCGAACCGGGGGGAGGAGCCAAGAGTCAGCAAAAAGAAAAAATCTCAAGATCTTAACCATCGGAGAATGGCATCTTCGTTCATCTCTTTTTCCCACACAAGGAATTCAGTACCCAAGCTCCTGTAAACTTCGGCCATCGGTCCCGTTTGAAACGTTCCGGCTGTATGGAAAATGATTAGGGGAGATTGGGCCTGGAGCCAGGCGGCCGTCTGCAAAGCCCCAATCCTTCTCAGCGCGGGAGCATAGAGCGATTCCAGGTAACGCTGATCCGATCGATTATCGAAAGCATTCGCATCGATCATGGCCCGACACCCGAATGGCAGCAGTCCTCTTGCCAGAAGAACCCATAAGCCCGCGGGACCATATCCCACCAGGGTCACTTTTCCCTGATCTCCGTTTTCCATTGCTATGGCGGCGTTGACGATCTCCTGAACCCGATCTCCCAGCGGCGTACGATTGTAGCAAGAATAGAATTTGTCCCAAAGAAAGGTCGGGTCGGTCGTCAGGGCCGGTAGTTCCAAGGAATCCACTCCGATTCCTTTTTGAGCCAGCCGATCGATGATCGTTGCTGACATGGATGGAGATCCTTTGACCGACACCAACAATATATTTCTTTTCTTTTTTTCTTTGCTTGGTTTGGATCCGACGACACTATTTTGGTCAACTGACAGAGAGGCAGCCAAGGAAGGTTGCATGACAGCACGAAAAGTTTCCAGGCTCTTTTTATTCTTAGGCCGCATCAGCGACAGCTGCTGCTGCGATCGTTCTACCCAGCTCTTAAAAAAATCCTCCTCGCTGAGCGCATCCGCAGGCAGCGGATTCTCTTTGGACCATACATGGAGGGCCGAAAGGTCAACCTCTATTCCGGTTTCCTGATAGTTCTGATTCATCTGCGGGGGGAGCAGCCAGCGTCGAAACCAGGTATACATGGCATCCCTGCTCTCTCGGTTGTAATTATGTTTGTAGTTGAACTGCTGGACGTCGATTCGATTTTCGGCGTTAAAGAAGCGATAAATTTGCCGGATTGCCGGGTATTCTTCCTGCGGTACGTTTTTGGTCCAATCCCCAGTAGCCGCAACCAGAAGCATCGGGCGTGGAGCCATCAGAGCCGCTATCTCAACATTGTCGGTTCCGATACGCAGCCCGGGTCCATTTTCGCACAAACATCCACCTTGCATGTAAGCGGAGACCATGTTGACCGGCACGGAAACCTTGATTCGATCGTCGATCGCCGACAGCAGAAAAGTTTGTGAGCCTCCTCCCGAGGCCCCTGTGGCTCCGATACGCTCCGCATCGACATCAGGCAGGCTCTGCAGATAATCGACGACACGGATGCTGTTCCACAATTGAAAACCGGAGAGACTGGCCCCCCACAGCCAATGCTGTAAACTGCCGGCGAATTTATGACTGAACTGTACCGTATCGGTATAACCGATCATGTCATAGGAAAAAACAATAAAACCCTGTCGTGCCAAATGAATGCCGATGGCGGTAAGATCGGCCTGACCCTCAGCTGGTGGGGATGGTGGGGGATCGGCCAGGGGAACATCCTCCTCCCGATGCAGCCGTCCATTTTTCCAGTGTCCATGAGGATTGACAATGGCCGGAAAAGGTCCCTGTCGATCGACAGGACGATACAAATTTCCACAAAGAAAAAATCCCGGCCACGTTTCCAATGCAATATTTTCCACCAGAAATCCATCCCCTCGATAACGTCCTGTGTTTTTTGGGCGTAAAGGATTTTTCTCAGGCATCGGCCAAAGACCGGACCCGACCAGTATTTGTCGTCTGACGTCCGTGGCACGGCTTTCCCACGCTGACCGGTTGTTTGGTACGGTAAACAGATGATGAGTGTTCAGGTCGCGCACTCCCGTCAAGGGACTCTTATCTTCGGCGAGGGAATCGAGAGTGAGGAACCCCAAAATAAAAGCCAGGCAAGTCCCGAAGAAGAAAATAGGAAAATTTCCGAATTTTTTAACATGATGTAGGTTGCAGATTTCATATTGGTTCGAAAGGAACATGCGGACCTCCACTCGATAAATAGGTGGTATGACTCTTATGACGATCGGCCGACGATACACACGTTGCGGGCGAGGTGTTGGGGCGCATCAATCGGAAGCTGCCAGCAAGGAATCGGCAACGCCATCCGGACCATTGAGCGATTTGACGTATTCCTCGATCCCTCGGCAAAGACTGGCGGCTATCTGGTTTTTCGATTTTTCCTGGGCTAAACGCGTCGCCGTCTTCGGATGGCTCAGAAAGGCCACTTCGGCCAAAATGGAGGGCATGGCGGCACCAATCAGAACGACAAAGGGTGCCTGTTTTACTCCGCGGTCTTTGGCACCGGGAGAAATCTTGGCGACAGCCCGGTAGAGATGACTTTGCACGGACCCGGCGAAATCTTTCGATTCCTGTCTTTTTTCGCTTCTGGTAATGGCTTTCACCAGATTTTCCAGATCGGCCACATTGCTGGTGGAAAAAGCATTCTCCCGTGTGGCCAGCTCCTGATCTTCCTTGTTCTGTGCCCAATGGAGAAAAAATGTTTCCACGCCATTCACTTTCCGGTTGGAGCTGTGGTTGGCATGGATCGATAGGAACAGATCCGCTTTATGGCGGTTGGCTATCGCCGTTCTCTCCTCCAGGGGAACAAAAACATCGCTTTCCCTAGTCATGATCACCTCTGCATTCAACCGATCCTGCAACAGACGCCGCAAAAGCAGAGATATCTCCAATACAAGGTTTTTTTCCATCAGACCGGATTTACTGATGGTTCCGGTATTGTGTCCTCCATGACCGGGATCGATTACGATTTTGTGAATTTTCAAACCCAGCGTGCGTGTGAGTGTAAGTCCTCCCTGCATGGGAGTT
>CAZTVS010000005.1:0-93104 GCA_964617125.1 uncultured Acidobacteriota bacterium | reverse complement strand
GCCCAAACGGCCTGCATTCCTCTGCGATACCTGGGATTCAATGCATGAAACAGGCGGGTCCGAGGATGATCATAAAGCGTATAGCATTTAGAGACCTTGCGAACGGAAATGACTAAGGACGATTTGTTCATGCCGATTGTCGTACCAGCAGGGCGCGGCCCCAAACGGCCACCGGCCAATAAAGCCACCACTTCCAGGGGACGTGTCCGTGATAGCGGCGGACTATGGAAATGGCCTCCCGGTAATGATGACGCCGTTGAGTACTGGTTTTGGTCAGAGGATGGCAACGGTTGAGAGCCACATACTCCGTGACATATCCCAGAGGTCCGAATCGACGGAAGAGCCGCCACCAGAGATCGTAATCCATAGCCAATTGAAGACCCTCATCCAGACCGCCCACTGCCTCCCAAGCGGACCTCCGTATCAGGGTAGCCGGCTGGGAGATGATGCAGCGCAGGGCCAGTCGCCGTTCGCTGAAGCGCTGGGTCCAGAAGGCAGTTCGTTTTCGCAGATCCTCGGATACATTCCAGGACCGGCCATAGACAGCCGGCCAATCCGGGTGCGACTCCAAAGCCTGTTTTAATGCGGCCAGTCCTTCCGGCAGCAAGAGGTCGTCGGCATTGAGCCAGCAGACAAAAGGGGCGGTTCCACGGGCGATGCATTCATTGATGGCTGCTGCCTGACCGGCATCGGGACGGCTGCGCCAGCCGGAGAGGCGATCGCTCCATTTCTCCAGGATGGCCGAAGACTCATCCTGCGAACCGCCGTCGGCCACGAACACCTCCAGGTCTGTTTTCTGCATGAAAATGGAATGCAAGGCATCGTTCAGATACCTCCCTTGATTGAAGGAGGGTACGGCCACAGTGACCTGCGGTTGAGTAGCTCTGAAGGGACTCATTCTTGTATCCATTATACTATCAATCCTGATTCTGCAAACGGCTCACCAATCCCAACCGCTTATGATGGATCCATTCCTCAGAGTAGATCGGCGAAGTTGGGTCGCAGGCGACGGAAGAACTTGAGCGAGAGCCAGGCAAAGGCCTGAGCTGCCATAAAGTAGAGCAGAAGTCCCGGAAAATCGGGCCATCGTCCAAAATAGAGGATGTTACGATACTGCTCTACCAAGAAAGTCAGAGGATTGATCCAGAAAAGCGGCCGCAGAAAAGAGGGGGCCGATTCGATGCTGTAAAAGATCGGGGTAAGAAACAACAGAATATGGGACACCAGGCCGGTCATTTGACCGATGTCGCGTAGAATCACCCCCAAGGCGGACAATAGCCAGCCTATACCCAGCAAAACGGGGAAGAAAGCAAGCAACACGAACGGAAACAGGAGGAATGTCGGATGAGGTAGTCCGAATATCAGCAGGAATCCGAGCAGCCATATGCCCGTACCGATCAGGGCATGGAGCAGGACGGTAATGGTCACCACCCAGGATAGAATCTCTAGAGGAAAGACTACCTTTTTCACGAAATTCGGATGACTGACTATCAAGGTGGGGGCCCGTTGCAGACACTCCGAGAAGGCATTGAATACGATCAGACCGGAAAACAGGAGGAAAGCAAACTCGACGGAATCTCCGGTACCTCCCCAGCGTGCCTGCAGAATTACCCCAAAGGCAAGGGTGTAAACCGCCAGGAGAAAGAGCGGCTGCAGAAAGGCCCAAAGAATCCCGGCGGAAGATCCACGATAACGCCCGGAAAACTCCCGTTTCACCAACTCCGCGATCAGACTGGGTCGAATCTCCATGTTACTCCGGTTGTCGATACCTTTCTCCCTGGTGTCTGCCCGTTGGTATTTTTCCCTGTCGAATTATCGGCTCTTCCTGGCGGCAAAGGTAAAAGGGATAAAGTAGCGAGACCAGGATTCGTCGGTGGATTGATAGACGTTTTCTCCTGCAAAATGATCGACCAGCGCTTCCCGCACCCTGGCGATCTCCCGGAACCGTTTTCGATTACGCCTGTCTCCCAGAGAAAGATCGAGCAGTTCCAGTCCGCGTTCCAGGGCCATCCGGCTATAAGCAAGATTCCCTTTCTTCTTCCAGCGTACGGCCCTCTCTATTTCTCCGCCGATATTGGCCATCTGTTCCAGGAAAGTGAGTTCCTGCCAGCGGCCTTCCGCCATGCTTTTGTGCTGATAGCTCATGGCTCGATCAAACTGGCTACAATTGCCTTGATCTTGGCACGATCGGTGGCATTCTCCACTCCACGGCTGCGATTGTTCTGGGAAGGACGAAGATTGATCATAGAATCGAACTCAATAAAGTCATCTCCTTCCATGTCAGGATATAGATTGATGCCCCATAAATTCTTTTGTTGTGAGCCGTTTTCCAGCAGAAAAGCCTCCTGATCTGCGTGTAGTTCGGCCTCCACTACCATCGTCCCCTCTTCCACATCCACTACGGCTTTTACAAAATTGCCGAACAGGTCTGCGGCCATTCGTCGAAGTTCTTCTCGTGATATCTTCTTGTTATTATTTAGTAAACGCATGGTTCTTTCTTACTATCCATACATAACCATCGAATTTTACAACCAATTGGACAACGATGGCATCGTAAAAAGTCGATTATGATAGAAAAAAGGATCGTGTTCGTTCCGCGTTTACGCGGCATCCCATTTCAGATCCTATGCCAGGTCGGCAATCTTGATGCAACGTACGACGTATTTGGAGTGCAGCGGCTCGACGCCGCTTTTCTCCGGGCCACCTCGGTGGTCCGGCCCCCGCGAGCCGAGGCTCGCGGCACAAAGCGGTGCCAAGGCACCGCACTCCATAAAAAGATGCCGGCATGATGCCGGTGCTACCAGCATTTAAGATTTGTTGTGGAGGTGCCACTCTCCACAGGATATAATCACGAAGTGTATCGATTTTTCGCTGCAGATGGCCGGGTTGTCCTGCCGATCGCCGGTCTTGCCGGAGAACCGGATTGGTTTGGTGATCATTTTTCACTCATGATATCCTTTGCCGAGATCCTCAGAACAGAATGACAACGGTTATCGCCATTTTTATTGCCGCGCTCGCTTGCGCCTTGACCGCTACTCCCCTGTTACGCAAGTTTGCCCATCGCATCGGATTTCTCGATCAACCAGCAGCGAGGAAGATTCACTATAGCCCTGTTCCTTTGCTGGGTGGGGTAGCAATCTATCTGGCGGTATTGATCTCCATCCTGATACTGGAACAAAATCTGCTGGGAGAGTTGCTGGGCATACTGATGGGCGCAACGATCACCTCCTTTACCGGTTTGATGGATGATCGTAAAGGGATTCACTGTTCCATTAAAATGTCCTTACAGACTCTGACCGCCATCGGCCTATATGCGGTCGGTGTACGTATTCAGCTCAGCTGGCTGCCCTGGTGGCTGGACTTTTTGCTCACCCTGCTCTGGATCGTCGGCATCACCAATGCCCTCAATCTGCTGGACAACATGGATGGCCTGTCTGCCGGGCTCTGCGCCATCTCCTCCGCCTTTTTCACCCTTTTCGCTATCAGTCAGGGACAATACCTGATCTCCGCTTTGTCCGCTTCCGTTCTGGGCGCCTGTTGTGGATTTCTTTTCTTTAATTCCCATCCGGCGACCATCTTCATGGGTGATTCCGGTTCCCTATTGCTCGGATTTCTGCTGGCATGTATCGGTATCAAACTCAGGTTTCCCAACGAACCGAGTCAGGTTACCTGGATGATTCCCATCCTGGTGTTATGGATTCCTGTCTTTGACACCACGCTGGTTACCATTTCCCGGTTACGCCGCGGTGTAAATCCATTTACGGCCTCCGGAAAGGACCACATATCCCACCGATTGGTCCAGGCCGGCCTGACGCAGCAAAAGGCGGTTCTTTTCCTTTATGCCGGCGGAATTCTTTGCGGACTGGCAGCTTTGGTAATCCTGCTTACTAAACCCATAGGTGGATATGCCATAGGTTTGGCTGTCCTTTTCCTGAGTCTTCGGATCCTGTGGCGCTGCGAATTCGCCGTTAAGGAGAATGGTTGAAGATCCTGCATGTCTATAAGGATTATTTTCCGGTCCTGGGTGGAATCGAAAACCATATACGTATCCTCGCCGAAGCACAGGTCGACGCCGGACACCAGACAGCCGTTTCCGTATGCCATCCGGGATCGGCCTCGACCGACAGCTTTTTCCACGGCGTGCATCTGCTGCGGGCCGGCCGATTCTGCACGGCAGCATCCATGCCCATCAGTCTTCGCCAGCCACTCTGGATACATAAACAGCAGGCCGACATCGTCCACCTGCACTCACCTTACCCTCTGGGTGAACTGAGCGCCTGGGTGGGTTTACACCATACTCCGCTGGTAATCACCCATCACTCCGACATTGTACGGCAAAAAAAACTTCTACGCCTTTACGGACCGTTGTATCGTCGTATCCTCTCTCATGCCAGCCGTATCATCGTTACCAGCGCCAGCTATCGAGAGACTTCCCCCTGGCTTTCCGGTCATGCGGCTAAATGCCGCATCGTGCCCTTGGGCATCGATCCCGCTCCCTTCCGGTTGAAAGAACCATGCATGGAGACGCCCGGCCGTTTGCTCTTTGTCGGACGGCTGCGCTATTACAAAGGCCTGGATACACTGTTACAGGCCATCGTTCCACTGCCTGAGGTTTCTTTGACCGTTGCCGGCGACGGACCTATGCGGCAGCAGTGGCAATCCCTGACAGACCGCCTGGCTATAGGTCATCGCGTCTCTTTTTTGGGAGATATCAGCGAAGATTCCCTGCCGGATTTATATCGTAAGGCAGATCTGTTCGTTCTCCCTGCCAACAGCCGGGCAGAGGCCTTTGGCACCGTCCTGCTGGAGGCGATGGCTTCCGGGCTGCCCTGTATCACCACAGAGATCGGAACAGGGACCTCCTGGGTCGTCCAGGACGGCGTAACCGGCTACATCGTTCCTTTGAATCGACCGGACGCGCTCGCCGATGCCATTCGCAAATCCTTTTCCGATCCGGATCGGCTGCATCAGATGGGACTGGCCGGACGACAGAGAATGGAGCAGGAATTTACCGCTCGAAAGATGATTCATGGAGTAGAAGAGGTTTACAAAGAATGTCTCGGCGACGGGCGGTGAAATGCAAACGGATTGGAGCAGAGAATAAATATATGGATTTGAATCGACGATGTTTGTTTCAATATGGTTTTCCCTGGTGGGGAATGGTTTCTTCCACCCTGGCCTCATCCGGCGATAAGGATAGAAAACGACCGCTGAATCTATTCCTGATTTCCATAGACGGAATCGGTTGCCATGACCTTTCCTGTTATGGGAGTAAAGAAAGTTCCACTCCGGCCATCGACAGACTGGCAAGCGGGGGCATGCATTTCACCGATCATTATGCCGGATCTCCCCTCTCGGGCATTTCGCAGTTCTGCCTGATGACCGGACACACTGCCCGACAGGCAACGACAGAAACTCAGAAGCGGGCGGGCAAGGATGGGCCTTCCGCCACGATTCCCTTCTCGACTGTGGCCGGAACGCTGAAAAAGGCCGGATACAGCACTGGAGCCGTCGGTTTATGGGATATGGGAACCATGGACCCCAAGTATCACCCGATGCAAAACGGATTCGATTCCTGGTACGGCTGGCTCGGACCCTGGAATTCAAGGCAACCGCATCCGCCTTATATCCTGCATGGCAAAGAAAGAATGGACATCAAGGAGAACCAGACGACTACAGACCGGAGAAGCACTCCGCGAAATCCCCACCGCATGTTTGCCGAAGGGGAGGATACGGCAATCGCTCCCAAACCACAGGAGGTCTCGCCCAAGCGTCATGCCCAGGATTTGTTTACGGCAGAAGCCATTTCCTTCCTGCAGAACCATGGCAGCCGGCCGTTCTTTCTCTACCTTTCTTACCCGACACCACACGATTCCTCTTCCTCCATGCCACGCCTGGATAGCTGCATCGGCCGTCTCCTGGATCTTTTACGAGAACTCGATCTGGAAAATAGCACACAGGTATTTTTGACCGGAATTGCCGCCGCCGGAAACATTTCCGTCGAAAGCAGAAAAACCATGAGCGATCCGTCTCTCCGTTACCAGGAGTATTACCGTCTGGCGGAGTCCCATCTTCGGGTACCGCTTGTGGTACGTTGGCCGGGAAAGATTCGCCCGGGTTCTGTCTCCTCCCAACCCTGCGCTCTTTGGGATTTTCGGCCGACCGTGGCCGAATCTACCGGTTTGCTCGGAAAGGAAAAGTTCGATGGAATTTCCTATATACCTGCTTTACTCGGCCGCAGGCAAAAAACCCATGAATACCTTTATTGGAAAAGCACCGATCCCGGGGCGGAGGCAGTGCGATTCGGAACCTGGAAGGTCATCCGGCGCCGGCAAAGCGATCCGCTGGAGCTCTACGACCTTTCCAGGGACCGGGAAGAGACCGATGATCTGGCTTTAAAACATCCGGATCTGGTTCGTCGAGCGGAAAAGTATCTGTCCGCAGCCCAAACCGGCAAAAAGTGACTCAGGCACTCCGGCTGATCCCGCTTCTAGGGATTCGGAGTGGCATCGCCGGGAATCAGACCCATGGACCATTTCACCGCCTCAACCCACATCTTCTGGAAATCGGACCGCTCCCAGGCGGAGGGGAGGTGTCCCAAACCGCAATAGAAGACCCGGCCTTTGCCGAAGTTCTTCACCCAGGTAATGGGGATTTTTTCATACTTCACATTTTTGGCCTTCATGTTCACCTTGCTCGTGTCCAGGGTCATCAATACCCGAACCTTCTCCGGCACGAAATTTTTGGTCTGATAAATCTCATCCTGAATCGTGAAGTTCTGGGGAAAATGGTCCATCCCGGGAAAATGGCGATCGACCACAATCACCGGCGCCGGGAACGTATTCCAGGGGTGCATATCGAAATATCCGCCGATCATCTCCCCATAGGCCGGCCACTGGTAAAGGGTGTCGGTTGCGTTATGAGCTCCGAGGAAGCCCTTGCCATCCTCCTGTACAAAGGATAGAAGATCCGCCTTTTGCTGTTCGTCGAGGGGGATTTCTCCGGTGGTCATGAAGAACACGGCATCGAAGTAATCCAGATTCCGGGCATTGGCCGTCAACTTCTTCTTGGTGATCAACTGGGTATCGGTACGCAGATACGTATCCCACAGCCCCGTCTCTTTTCCCAGTTTATACAGGGTGCCCATGGCATCCGAAACGGAATCGTGCTGAAAACCGGCCGACATGCCGATAACCAGTAATCTCTTTTTTGGTTTCTCCTGCGCCGGGACAGTCAGGGTCGACAGGATACAGCTAAGGGCGATCAGGGCAATGTGTACGTGTTTCACTTCTCCTCCCTAAAGTTTTTCACAGATCATTGGTAATCAAGCGCTTTCCGAAAAGGACATCTCCTCGACAAAGGTCTCCTGGAAAGCGGAATCCGTTGCTAAAGGAATATGTTTTGTCAGCCGCAGGATGGAGTCGGCTGCCTCTTCCGGATCCCCGGTGAAGAGCAATCGTTTGGCCCCCAATAAAGCCGTATTGCCGGCCGATTCCAGAAGGGATGCGGGAATGGGGAGCAGCCCGATCCGGCGGGCACTGTCCGGCTGGATATAATTGCCGAAAGCCCCGGCCAGATACATCCTGGTCATTTCCTTTTCCTCCATTCCCGACTGCTTCCTTAAAATTCGCACTCCGGCGGCAATGGCCGCCTTGGCCAATTGTGTTTCCCGTATGTCTTTTTGCGTCAGAAACAGGTGACGATTGAGATAAAATTTCGAAGTCGAATCGGATAAACGCCCGTTGTCCCGGATCGATTTCATGTCCAGGCCGACGGCAATGGCATCTACCAGGCCGCTTCCGCAGATCCCTTTGGGAGTTCCTCCTCCCAGAGTATGGAGGATAACCATATCGTCCTCTCTCCTGACTTCGGATATCGCACCCGTAACGGCCCTCATTCCGCAGGAGATGCGCCCCCCCTCAAAGGCCGGACCGGCTGCCGTCGAGGCACAGTAGAGCCGCTGTCCGTTGCCGATGACCAGCTCCCCATTGGTACCCAGATCCATCAGAAGTTGACCGGGGATGCCACGATGCATATCGACAGCCAGGATTCCGGCCAGGATATCGCTGCCGACAAATCCACCGATACAGGGAAGAAACAGGATGGAAGTCAATGGATCGAGATGGTCCCAACCAAGCTCTGCCGGAAGAAAGCGTACGGTACCGCCATGTGGGGATTCGAAAGGGCGGCCGGCCAGGGGTTCTACCGAATAGCCGCAAAAGAGGTGATGCATGACCGTGTTGCCGACCAGCAGAATCCGTTGCAGCTTCTTTTGACGGATGACCTTTTTTCCGGCAGGACTGCCAAGGAGGCCGTCGATCATGCCGGCCAGTGCTTTACGGATCGCGCTTTTCAGGTCCGATGCCTGCCCTTCGAACAGGGAGGCATGAATACGGCTCATCACATCCGCCCCCCACTTCCCTTGAGGATTGAGGGCCGTCTCCACCGCCAGGGTGGTACCATCTTCCATATCGATGAGTTGGGCCGCCAGGGTCGTCGTCCCCAGATCAACGGCAATACCCAGACCCATTCCCGGGGTAAATACGAAATCCTTATGCCCGGTCAGAATCCGCTCTTCCCATTGAGCCAGCTCCAGAGTCAACGGTCCCTCGACCGAATGCTGACATGCCAGGCGCCAACCCTCCTGCAGTTCCTTCAGGGAAAAATGTTCCTGATCGCGGCGGCTTTCCCGGAGATGTCCTTCCAGTACATGGACACGGCAGCCATAGCAACGACCACGCCCGCCACAGGGGAATTCCACACCGTGTTCGAACAGCAGATCCCGCAGCGGGGTTCCCAGGCGGGCCTTTTTCACCACTCCGGCAGGCTGCAGAACGATCGGTACCAAGGAACTCATGGATGGTGTACCGGTCCGGCCTCCCGGGTGAAAGAGATCATGGCCTCCAGATTGACCAGCGGCGTATCCCGCACCACTTCGCATCCGGCATTGACGATCCAATTCGGTGCGGCGGCGCGACGGCACTCCTCCAGCCGGTTTCTGATCTCCTCGGGAGTCCCATGGCGCAGGACAGAAACGGGATCGATGTTGCCGGTGAGCACCTGCTTCGGCCCCATGGCGCTCCGCGCAGCCAGCAGGGGTGCCGGATAATCGAGATCGATGAGGTCGCAACCCAAGCGTCCCATGGCCGGGAGAAGCCTTCGCGTCCGCCCGCAGATGTGCAGCCTGACTCGTGCGCCCATGCCCTGGATACCTTCAACCAGCCGCTTTTCCCGTTTCCAGATAAACTCCTCATAGAGCCGCGGACCGATCAGAGAAGCGGCAGCATCACCCACACCGATGACATCGGCACCGGCTTCGATCTGCGGCCGGGCGAAGCGCAGGGCGGTCTCCACACAAAAATCGAGCAGATCGGAAACGAAAAGCGGATCATCCGGAAAATCGGTCAAAAGACGATTCAATCCTCGCAAATCGGCAGCGAGGGCACAGGGGCCTTCCACCCAGCCTTCGATCCACTTCTCACCCCGAAGATGTCGGTGGAACAGGTCGGCAGCCCGTACCCGATCCGTCATACGCGCGCCGGCAGAAGGATCAGGTATCACAAGACGCGAAAGAACGGCTTTGTCCGCCAGCAGAGAATCTTCCTCCACCAGGGCTGGCGGCTGATCATCGAACCACTGCACATGAGCACCCAGGTCCGCAGATTCGCGGGCCGGATCCGAAATGCAGGAGACATGATCGAAGCCGAATTCCTCGGCCACACGAAGTTGCCCCTCCACCAGGACGCGATGATCGCAAACATAGTCCCGGTAGGACCTTCCGATCCGGTCGGCGGCAAACATCATGGTAATGGGCATAAGCGGGTGCCGGTCCGTAGGATGACCGCGCAGAAAGGCCTCGATCCGCTCTTTACCGTTCATGGCCTGGCTTCGAGAGAAAAGATGTCGTCCCCATGAGTCGCCGTCAGGCAGTACCCGGGAGGCACGGTGATAAAATCCTCCGTATTCCAACTTCCGTCCAACAGGCGTTTCAGCAGATCCAGATTGCCCGCGATGGCATCATACTTCCATCCCCGTGTCTCCGCCTGTTGCCGCCCTTCTTTCTCCAACTCCTCTTCCGGCCCAATCCCCATGCGGATAAAGGTGAATTGGCGGTAATTCTTGGTGAGATCTCCAATCTGGGAATAAAGAAAATCGGCATTCTCTTCGCCGTATTTCGCCGCCAGATCTTCCCGGGACCAGCCGATGGAGGATTGGCCCGACAAGGCCTGTGCCCGCAGATCTCCGCTGGTATCGCCCCGTTCCATCCAGCCGGTGGTAAGAAAATAGACACCCGGATGATTCTGAAAATAGTCCAGATATACCTGGCGGCTGCCGAGAAAAAGGGTGATGCAATCATGGGCCCGGGGGACGATCAGTGGAAGGGACCGGGCCTGCAGACCCACCAGACCTTTGCCACAAAGGGCATACCCGAGGAGAATGGCATCATATTTTGCCGGATCGACCCGGTCCACGGCTTCCTGCAGGCACTGCAGCATGGGACCGCTGCCCAGATCGTGCAATCCCTTGGGCAGAAATTCCACATCCACCCGCAGCCGCGATTCGGCCGCGCAGCGGCAGCATTCCCGATACAAAATCTCGCAGGCAATCAGCTTCAGCCGCATACGGACTTACTTTTGAGGGCGCGAATGAAATCGGGATTGGTCCCGCAACAGCCGCCGACAAAAGCGGCACCCGCTTCCGTCAACTCCCCAAGATGGGAAGCGAATTCTTCCGGCGTTACCTGGTAGACGGTCTTTCCGTCGACGATCTCCGGAAGTCCCGCATTCGCCTTGATCCACAAGGGAAGATCCGTGGTATTTTTCATGCGCCGACAAATATCGATGTAACCGACGATACCCTGTCCGCAATTGGCTCCAACGATGTCGACCCCCTCGCCGGTCAGATATTCGGCGACCTGTTCCGGAGTCGTTCCCATCATGGTGCGGTCATGCCTCTTGCCGCTGTCGAAAGCCATGCTGGCAACGACGGGTAATCCGGTCTGCCGGGCGGCCTGAATACCGATTCGTATCTCTTCCAGATCGGAGAAGGTCTCCAGAACGATCCCCTGGGCGCCCCCTTCGGCCAGGGCCTGGGCCTGTTCCTGAAAAGCGGCCAGCAGGTCTTCTTCGCTGGTTTGTCCATGAAAAAGAAGTTTTCCGCTGGGGCCCATGGAGGCAAAAACGAAGGCTTGATCTCCGGCCGCCTGGCGAGAGATGGCAGCTCCGGCGCGATTGATTTCCGCCGTTTTATCCTGCAGTCCGAAACCGGCCAGGGACATGCGGTTGGCTCGGAAAGTGTTGGTCAGGATGATGCGGGAACCGGCGGCCACGTAAGAGGCGGCCACTTCCCTCACCCTGTCCGGATAGGAAAGATTCCAGGAATCCGGACAGGTGGCGGAATCGAGCCCTCGCTGGGCCAGTTCCGTGCCCCAGGCACCATCCAGAATGACGGGGAATTCCTTTTGTAAGGTTTCCAGAATAGAGATTTTCATGCTGCTACCAGTTTGCGGGCCACGGCCACAGCGGCGCCGGCACTGGCCCCGAAGGCATCGGCACCGATATCATCGGCATATTGCTGAGTGACCGGGGCTCCGCCGACGATGATCTTGATGCGGTCTCGAATCCCGGCCGCTTTAAACGCCTCGATCGTGTTTTTCATGGCCGGCATGGTTACCGTCAACAGGGCCGATAGACAGACCAGCTGGGCCCCGGTTTTCTGAACCACTTCGACGAATTTTTCCGGAGCGACGTCCGCACCCAGATCGGTAATCTCAAAGCCCCCGCCTTCCAGCATGGCCGACACCAGATTTTTCCCGATGTCATGCAGATCGCCCTTAACCGTGCCGATCACCACCTTGCCGGCCGGCTGGGCACCCCTGGCAGCCAGCAACGGACGGAGCTTTTCCAGCGAGGCTTTCATGGCCCGGGCCGACAGCAGCAGTTCCGGTACGAAATACTCTTCATTTTCGAAACGCCGGCCGACTTCATCCATCGCCGGAATCATGTAGTTGGTCACCAGCTCCTGAGGATCCATATTCTCCGCCAGGGCCGCGTCGGTTACCGCCGCTGCATTCTTGTTTTCGCCATTGAGAATGGCGTCATACAATTTACTGAGTTCTACCATAGCGTTCGTTCACTCCTTGATGATTTACTTTATAGCCATATCGCAGAATAAGTCTTCCCTTATCAGGAATTCTCAAGCTATCTCGAATTATACTCGGCCAGGGCCTCAAACATAGTTACGATATTCGCGGTCGGCGTCCGGGCCTGAATGTTGTGAATCGAATTGAACACCAGACCGCCGCCTTTCCCGAAGATTTCACAGCGTCTTTTCACTTCTTCCCGCACCTGCTCCGGTGTGCCGAAGGGGAGCGTCTTCTGCGTATCCACGCATCCTCCCCAGAAAACCAGCCGGTCGCCGTAAGTGTCTTTGAGATGAACCGGGTCCATGTTGGCCGCAGAGCACTGCACCGGATTGAGAATATCGAAACCGCATTCCAGGAAAGAGGGGATCAATCGTTCCACCGCGCCACAGGAATGTTTGAAGGTTTTCCACTGGGTATGTTCATGAATCCATCGGTTGAGGCTGCGATAATAGGGAAAATAAAGATCGGTAAAGGCCTCCAGAGAACAGAAAGTCGATTTCTGCGTGCCAAAATCGGTCCCGCAGAGGAAAACGGCATCGACCTGGTTCCCGACCACCTGGAAGATCCGTTCCAGATTGGAGAGGGCGATTTCACATTGACGCGCGAAAATGCGGTGTATATAGTCACGCCGGCTGCGGGTGGCCATGTACCATTCGGCGACATCGCGAATCCCGCGGGGATATTTGAGAAAGGGTGCAGGAACCAGGGCGATATCGCCGAAGGCGGTCCCTCCGAAATTGGCGATGACGCCTCTCCCGGTGGAAGCAGCCTCTGTCACGGCCTGGCGGAAATAAGCGAGATCGGCGTCGGTGATCGGTTGGAATTCCTCCAGGTTATCTTCCGGATGCAAATGATCTTCGTCGATTGGACCCTGGCGAATGATGCTGTCGAAGAAATACCCGTCTGTTGGCATCCTGGCGCTGGCAGGGGCGGAGAGGTCTCCTTCGGGATAAATCAGGATGTCTCCCCGGGCATCGACAGTGGTTCGGAATTCACCGGAAACCAGGACTTCCAGCCCGTCGGGCATCCTCCATTCTTTCCAATTCTGATTGGCAAAACCAAACATGGTCCGGGGGGCAAAGACTCCTTCCACATCGATCCCCAGGGCTTGTTTCAGATCCTCATCGATGAGTCCCAGCATCTGGTAGGGCTCGTGTACTTTGACCAGGCGCCGCTCCAGACCATAGTGATCGCGCAAGGCAGCCACGCAGGAGACATGTATTCCCGTTACCGTCGTGGCACCAAAATCTACGGGCAAGGGACTCTCCCGATGATGGATAGCTTCCAGAAATCTACGCTTACTCTCCCCAGCCATAGCGAAATCCTTTCCTGTTTGGGCTATGATATCCTAAGGGACAGGGAAAAAACAACCGGCAGGAAAGACCTGCGTAAGGTTCGTCGTTCTGCCGGAAGAGCGGTGCCTTGCAAACGTTGCCGATGGCGGTTGACTACAATTCAATGCGTTCCCGACCGGCAGGTGCATGCGGGGAGGACCGGCCCAGGGGTCTGCGCCGTCGCCTTCCGCCGAAACGGCGCAGCGCCTGTATGGAGGCAAAAAGCACCATGCCCATGACGGCTCCTATGCCTAAAGGAATCGGAGACAAAAAATTGCGTATCCTACGCGCCAGGTTCATCGATTCCACCCGCAGCTGGTTGTGCACGACAGGCACGGAATCCCGGCTGGCATTGACCAGGGAGGTGAGCAGTACAGGATTGAAATCGGCTATCCGTGCACTTTCCAGGGTCCAGCTCCACTCTCCGGAAGACCGCTCGGGCACCGTCTGGGTGAGTTCTTTGGTACCGGATACCACCCGGGCACCGTCTCCCAGGTCACGCAATTCGCAACGAACGATCAGTTTATCGCCGAGGGAGCTTAAAATCCGCTTCTCTTCTTCGGTCAATTTGACATAATTGATGGAGGCCGAGGTAAACCGTATACGTATGTCTCCTCGGTCCCCCACTCCCAGATGGGTGGGATACTCCGTTTCCAATACGGCCACCTGGGTATCGCGGAGAAGCAGTTCGGTGGTGCGGAAAACACGGTTCTTCTCCACCTTTTCCGCCACAATCCGCGAACGCAGGGCTTGTACGGCCCGGACGAAATTCTCCAGCTGCACTTTTTCCTTCTGCAGGGAGAGGTAGCGCTGGCCCAGCTGATCTCCGCGAGAAGAGAGGAGTTTGATGTTCTCCTGCAGCCGGGCATTTTCGGAAGTGAGCTGATCGTTGGCTTTGAGCTGTGCCTGCAGATCCGATTTCTTTTTTTCCAGTTCCAGTTCGGAAGTCTTCAAGCGGTTGCTGGTCTGGTCCCCCTGACCTTTATTCTTCAAAGCGGCGACCATCAGATCTTCCACTTGCCTGGACAAGGATTTGGAGGCGTCTGCCGGCAGGTTCAGACCTTTCTGCAGACGACGCACGGAAGCGGTGATCTCCGTCTGTTCCTGACGTAATTGTCGTAGTTCGGTGTTGGCGCTGCTGCTGGAGGCGTTGACCGCCGTCAGATCGCTTTTCAGCGAGTCCGACATGCTGCGCAGGCGGTTCAGTTCACTGGTCTGGTCGACCAGCTTCGATTCCAGCTGACGCGATTTGGTCTGCTCGCCGGACAGCTTGTAACTCAGATCTTTGACATTGCCTCGCAGGTTCTTCAGTTCATTGACCGCCGTCTGATAGGCCGGCAGGGACTCGGCCAGGGCATTCATCACAAAATCCCGGTCGGCCGTGGTCCCGTTCATCATGTCCTGGATGGTTTGCTGCAACTGGTTGCGGATATAGTCCTTCTTGCTCTGGTCCAGATCGCTGTAGCGTCGACCTTCGGAAAAGGCGGTCTGCAGAGAGGATTCGAATTGCGACCGGGAACTGAACTCCTCCTCCAGGGAAGCAGAAAAGCGGAATACCAATTCGGATGCTTGGCCTCCTTCGACGGAAGAGATTTTGAACCGGATTTCCGTGTCGCCGAAGGACAGGGATTGAATCCGGACCTGTTCTCCCACCTTGAAACGCAGCGGCTCCAGGGACCTTTCCGGCGTAGCCCCGCCGCTGCGTACGGCAACGACCGTGCGGACGCCATGGACGGGAATTCCCAGAAAGAGGGCCCTGCCTTCGTAGCGCTGGCGGTATTCCTGCTGGATCTCCCGGGAGATACCGGCTTCCAGGCGATCGCCAACCAACCAGCAAAGAAACAGGAGGATGAGAGCATTTTTTTTGCCAGAAAGCATGTTTCCTTTCCTTCCACACCGTATAGGAAATTATTTCCCTTTCCCCAGCGGGGCATAATAACCAGGGCGGGTGGAAATACGTACCTCCGCCCGGTCCACGGTGACTCGTACATTGCGATATTTGCCGTCTTTCAAGGCATTGTAGGGAACGTAACCGACCGCATATTGATTGGCCAGCTCCTGGGCCACTTCCAGATAGACATTGCCCAGCTCTCCGAAGGTGCCGGGATAAAGAACCCGGCCGCCGGTCTGGAACGTCAGGTGTTTGAGCATCGAATCGGCGGCGGCGAAATCCATGGGATCGAGATTCATATTGCCGTACTGGCTCTGGTAAAATTCCAGGGTATTGCGCAGGGCCTGGGTTTTACTCACCACATAGATGAGGGCTTCCGAACGCGTCGCCAGGTCCAGTGCCTGTTCATAGGTGACCTGGCTGTTGTTATCGAAGCCGTCGGTAAGCAGGATGACCGCTTTTTTTCCCGTCACTCCCTTAAAGAGATCGTCAAAAACCACATACAAGGCATCGAAAAGGGCGGTATTGCCTTTGGGAAGGATACGATTTAGGGCCTTGTCCGTCAGGGCCGCACCGTCCTCCGTCCAATCCACCACCAATTTCGTTTGCGTGTTGAAGGCTATCACCGAAAGACGGTCCTCTTTGGTCAGCGCTTCGGCAAAACGCCGGGCGGCATGTTTGATCGGCCTCCATTCCGTCTGTACACTACCGCTGCAATCGATCATCAGCACCACATGCACCGGCACGGATTCCTGCTGGAACATAACAATCTCCTGTTCCATTCCGTCTTCATACACGTGGAATGCTTCCTGGGGAATGCCCTTGGCGAATCCGCCGGATGCCAATCGGGCGCTTACCGGAAGACTTACCATATTGACTTCCACACCGATCTTGAATCCGGGCTGGGCCTCGGAGGCCGCAGGTGTCGGTTGTGGCAGGGTAGTGGAAGGAGCAGACTGGCTCGCTTTTTTCTCCGAGGGAGTAACCTGCGACCATGCAAACGAAAAGCAAAACAGGCCGACAAGAGTTCCGTGAAAGAGCCATCGCCTCAGGAGTCGTTTTTGCATACCATCTCTCGTTCGATTATAAGTCGGCCATCAACTGTCGTACTTGTTCCGCCATCCGATGTTCAGGATGCTTTTTTAAAAACTCCTGGAAAATCTTCCTGGCTTCTCCGGTGCGCTGGGTTTTCATCAGAATCTCAGCATGGACCAGTTCGGCATCCGGTGCGTGTTTGCTCTTGGGATAGGATTTATGCGCCTGCCGCAGAAGGGCGATGGCCTCATCCATCTGATTCATATGGGCGCTGCAAAGACCCTTATAGAAATGTGCATCTCCCACCAGACCGGATCGGTTCTCCCGGTCTTTGACGATGATGCGGTCAAAGCGTACTTTGGCCTGTTTGTAATTTCTTTTTTGGTAATATCGTTTTCCCAGGTCATACTGGGTTTGCAGATCGTCGCTGTTATTCGCTTCCTGTTTTGCCAATTCCGCCAGGGCATCCTTTTGCTTGAGAATTTCTTCGACAGAACTCACAAACTCTTCCGCCGTCAGGTAACCCGGTACACGGTCGATCTCCTCTCCTCCCGAATCCATAACCAGGGTCGTGGGGAAAGAGGCGATCTCAAACTTCTGCTGCAAGGCAATCCCATCTTTCTCTGTCTCTGCGTTCAATTTTAAAAAAACCATGCGGCGGCTGAACTCGATTACCTGCGGATCGGTGAAGGTACCGGCATCCATCTTCTTACACCAGCCGCACCAATCGGTATATAGATCGAGCAGGATGGGTTTGTTCTCTTTCCCGGCTATTTCCAGAGCCTGCTGGTATTGGGTGATCCAGGCGATGCCCTGCCCCTCGGCCAAGGCAGAACCTGCCGCGCCGGGCTTTCCTTCCTGGCTGCAGGAAAGAAAGAGCGGTGGATACACCAGGATAGTCAGCAGCAGAAATCCGATCCGTAGAATTTGCAGTTTTATCATAAAGCCTTATTGCGGCTGGGTGTTCCCCACCTGAAAATCGTCAGGGGAATCGCTTTTGCCGTCGGGACCACAGGAGAGGAGCTGAAATTGCCGGGGATTCTCCCGCCGATAGATAAAATCGTTGTCCCAGGCATCGCGAAAGACCATGCGCGATAGATAATGCGGAAAAAGGGTATTGGTCAGCTGGAGAATCGGACATGTTTCCGGATAATCCCCCTTCTGGTTTCGATAACGCTCCAGTGCCAGGGCTACCAGATGCAAATCGTGAACGGTCTGGGTCCTTCGGGATTTTTCTATGTCCTGTTGCAGATCCTCCACTTTAACCCATTTACCCTTATCCAAACGCATCTGACTCGCTATCCACCGGTTTCCAATTCTCTCCATCTGAAAAGCGACCGTCAGATCCGCTTCCACTACGGCATGGGTGTTATCCAGCTGGCTCACCTTTTGTATCAGAACGTTGTCTTTAGGAAGAGGAAGTCCGGGTATCTGCACCAGGGCGTCGCGGGCTTCTCCTCGGGTAAGTACCCGTTTCGTACATCCGGGCAGTATCATTCCCATCAGGATCAAGCCTAGGCAAAAATACCGTCTCCGCCCGGCTGTTATCCGATTATGCCTTTCCTTCCATACCTTTACTAAAGACATCCTATCACTATAACCCACCACCCCACTCAATGCAATTTCTCGTATTCCTTCCAGAATCTTAGTTTCTCTGGGGTTAAACGGTTCAGCCGGGGGGAGGTTCCCCATTCTTACTTCAGGCTTTGGGGTGGGCTTTCTGATAGACGGCCATCAGCTGCTGCAAGGATACATGGGTATATTTCTGGGTGGTGGAGATGCTCTCATGACCCAGCAGTTCCTGGATCATGCGCAGATCGGCACCGGCATTCAGAAGGTGGGTGGCGAAGGAATGGCGCAGCATGTGCGGATAGACATGCATCTGCCGGCTGCAGCGATTCACATGGATATTCAGGATACGCCGCACCGACCGGGCCGTGAGCCTGCCTCCACGAAGATTCAGAAATACCGCTTTCGGGTTCCAGCCGGTAGCTCCCGGTTTTTTACTGAAATACTCCGAACGTGCTCGGCCATACTTCTCCAGGGCTTCTTTCGCCTTCCTGCCGAAAGGGACCATACGCTCTTTCTTCCCTTTTCCACGTACCAGGATGGTCTGTTCCGCCAGCAGAAGATCGTCCCAGTTCAGACCTACCAACTCGCTGACCCGTATGCCGCTGGCATATAAAAGCTCCAGCAGGGCCCGGTCCCGCGCTCCGGGGAAAAGGGCATCATCCGGACTGCTCACCAGCATGGCGGCATAATCTTCGGTAAGATACTCCGGCAGTTTTTTCTCCTTACGCGGCGAGGAGACCAGTTTTGCCGGATTCGTTTCCACCGCTCCCATCCGCTGCAAATAAGTGAAAAAGGAGCGCAGGGAAGAAATTTTTCTTCCTATCGAGGTTTTACAGATACCGCGGGCATAGAGATCCGCCAGATATTCGCGTATGGTGTAATGATCCACCTCCTTCCAGGAAGGGACCGGCTGGTCCCGTGCGATCTTTTTCAGGAAATCGTAGAACTGCCGGAGATCGTTGCGATAGCCCAGAAGGGTGTGATCCGAGAACTGTCGTTCGTACTGAAGGTGGGTAAGAAAGGCTTCTATCGAGGTGTTCATCGCTCAAGGCCCTCCATCTCACGAACGGTAACACATGACCACTCCTAGGAAGTCACCGCGGATTTTTCCCTTTCCATGGAAGGAAAATGAGCGGCTTCCAATAACATACATGCGGCCTGTGTCGGCGTCAAAGTACCTGCCAGCACCGACTTTTCCAGCGAAGGCAGGATATGGGTCACCTTGGGATGATGATAAAAGTGGGTATGCAGATGTTCCTGCAGCAGGTTGTGCATCCAGGAGATCGACTGCTCCCTTCTTCGCTGCTGTAGAACACCGGAATCGGTCATCGAGCCAAGGAATTCCTCCATCGAAGACCATATCTCCGACATTCCCTTTCCGGTGGAGGCAGAGCAGGTAAGCACCCGAGCGCTCCACCCTTCCGTCGCTCCCTGGAAATAGTGCAGTGCCCTGGCATATTCGGCGGCTGACTGGGTGGCTTTTTCCACCCAGTCTCCATCCGCCTTGTTGACAAGAAGCATATCTGTATACTCCATGATCCCGCGCTTGATTCCCTGGATTTCGTCCCCGGCCGACGGCAGCAGGAGCAGAAGGAAGAAATCGGTCATGGCTCGAACCATGGTTTCGCTTTGTCCTACACCGACCGTTTCCAGAAGGATGGTATCGAAACCGGCGGCCTCACATACCAGGATCGTCTCCCGGCTTTTGCGCCCCACACCGCCGAGGGATCCGCCCGAGGGTGACGGACGTATATAGGCCGCTTCGGACCGGGAAAGCCGTTCCATGCGGGTCTTATCTCCGAGAATGCTCCCCTTACTCAGGGTACTGGAGGGATCCACCGCCAGGACCGCCACCTTGCGCCCTTTTTCCAGAAGGAAACATCCGAAGGTTTCGATGAAGGTGCTCTTTCCCACTCCGGGGGCACCGGTCACCCCGATGCGGAACGAACGGCCGGTATGCGGCAGCAGCCGGCGCAGGACCCCCTGGGCCATATCCCGGTGCTTTACTGAATTACTTTCCATCAAGGTGATGGCCCGGGCCAGGATGGTACGATTGCCCTCCAGAACCCCCTGGACATACTCATCTGCGGATAGATGCTTTCGCGACATACCGGGATACCGGCCGGATCAATCCATAAGTCGATGGAGAATCTCCCGGGCAGCCTTGGGAATCGGCGTGCCCGGGCCAAAGATAGCCGCCGCCCCATGGGACAAAAGGTAATCGTAATCCTGAGCCGGAATTACCCCGCCTGCCACCAGCAGGATATCTTCGCGCCCCAGTCGGCACAGTTCCTCCGCGAGCTGCGGCAGGAGCGTTTTATGCCCGCCGGCCAGGGAGCTGATCCCTACCAGATGCACATCGTTTTCCACTGCCTGCCGGGCCGTTTCCTCCGGTGTCTGGAATAGAGGCCCCACATCCACATCGAATCCCATGTCGGCAAAAGCCGTGGCAATCACCTTGGCACCACGGTCGTGCCCATCCTGGCCCATCTTTGCCACCAGGATACGGGGACGCCGTCCTTCGCGATGTTCGAATTCATCGGTCAGGTTCCGTATTTCCTGCATCTCCTCCTGACGGCCATACTCTTCATGGTATACGCCGGATACGGAGTGTATCTCGGCACGATATCTTCCAAAAACCTTTTCCATGGCATCCGATATCTCCCCTAAGGTTGCCCGGGCCCTGGCTGCGTCCACCGCCGCTTGCAGCAGATTGCCGTCTCCTTCGGCACATCGGGTGATGGCCGACAGCGCCTCCCGGACGCGCGATTCCTGGCGTTCCCGACGCAGCTGCTGCAGTCGGCAAATCTGGGTCTCCCGCACCTGGGCATTGTCCACTTCCAGTATTTCCATGGTCGCCTGTTGCCCCATACGATATCGATTCATCCCGACGATGGTTTCGTTCCCGGAATCGATCGCCGCCTGGCGCCGTGCCGCCGCTTCTTCAATCCTGAGCTTGGGCACCCCGGCGCAAATGGCCAGGGTCATGCCGCCCATGGATTCGATCTCCTGGATATGTTTCCAGGCCGACTGCATAAGCGAACCGGTCAGGCTTTCCACATAATACGAACCGCCCCAGGGATCGATCACCTTGCACAGGCCGGTTTCTTCCTGTAACAAGAGCTGGGTATTGCGGGCGATACGGGCGGAGAAATCGGTCGGCAGGGCGATGGCCTCATCCAGCGAATTGGTATGCAGCGACTGGGTATGACCCATGGCCGCAGCCATGGCTTCGATACAGGTACGCACGACATTGTTATAGGGATCCTGTTCCGTAAGGCTCCATCCCGAGGTCTGGCAATGGGTCCGTAGCGCCATGGATTTCGGATTTTTCGGCTGGAAGCCTTTGACCATCCTGGCCCAGAGCACCCGGGCTGCGCGCATCTTGGCAATCTCCATGAAATAGTTCATGCCGATGGCCCAGAAGAAGGAGAGCCTGGGGGCAAAGGAATCGATATCCAGCCCGGCCTTCACGCCGGTCCTTATATATTCCAGACCGTCGGCCAAGGTATAGCCTAATTCCAGATCGGCTGTGGCGCCGGCCTCCTGCATGTGATAGCCGGAGATGCTGATGCAGTTGAACTTGGGCATATGGCGCGAGGTATAGGCGAAGATGTCCCCAATAATCCGCATGGAGGGTTCCGGAGGATAGATATAGGTATTGCGGACCATGTATTCCTTGAGGATATCGTTCTGAATGGTCCCGGAAAGCTGCTCCAATCGTACACCCTGCTCTTCCGCGGCAACGATATAGAATGCCATGATGGGCAGAACGGCGCCGTTCATGGTCATGGAAACGGACATCTTATCCAGAGGGATGTCCTGAAAGAGAACCTTCATATCCAATAGAGAATCTACGGCTACTCCAGCCTTGCCGACATCGCCGACAACCCGGGGATGATCACTGTCGTAACCGCGATGTGTGGCAAGGTCAAAGGCGATCGAAAGTCCTTTTTGTCCGGCAGCCAGATTCCTGCGATAGAAGGCGTTGCTCTCCTCCGCCGTGGAGAAACCTGCATACTGACGAACCGTCCAGGGACGGACGACATACATGGTGGCATAAGGTCCACGAAGATAAGGTGGTATTCCGGGCAGATAACCGATATGCTCCAGACCCTCTCTGTCCTTTTCCGTGTAGAACGGCTTCACGGGAATTCGTTCCATCGTACGCCATAGCAGACGATCTTCTGACTGGTTGGAGCAGTCATCTCCAATGCCCTTATCCGGTTCAGGAGCGGAGATGTCGTCATAGGCAATCTTGGTAAAATCAGGAAAAATGCTCATGCCAGAATCCCCAGTTTCTTCATCCAGACGGTTAGAGTTTCCAATACGTTCGAACGGATATGGATAAAGTCGTCCACTCCGGAGGAACGAAACGCCTCCAGGTGATCCTGAGGATATCCGGCCAATAGTACCGGAATGTCCGGTTTTAGCGATTTCCATTTTGCGGTAAAGGCGGGAACCCAATGCGGATAGAGGTCATCCGAAGAGCAGAGGACAATCAGGGCCGCCGCCTCTTGCGAAAGCCGACGGGCAGCCTCCTCGGTGTCGGAACAACCTTCGCCAGCTTTGACAGAAAATCCTGCCAGGGAAAAGAATTCCCGGGAAAATTCCATACGAGGTTTATAGGTATCGAATGATCCGAAACAAGCCAAAAGGACCTGGGGCTCCTTCCCCTCCTTCTGCCGGAATCGGTCCATGGCCAGGCGCAGGTTTTCAAACGGTTCGGCCAGGCGCAAGGGTACCAACACCTCATCGAGGCGGGTAGTCGGCTGGTTTACGGCAGAGTCGGCTTGCCGTGCAAAATCCTTTTGTTCCTCTGTCCGGGATGGAGAAAGGTTCTCCGATACCCTTGTTTCCGTTTCCTGGCAATAGCGGGAGACACCAACCAGCACCTCACGCCGTTTTCCCATGGCGGCCTTCCTTTGCGAGGCCGTCTCCGCGATCATCTTCTGAGGGATCCCTTTCTGCAGGGCCGAATACATCCCCCCTTCTTCTTCGATCAGCTGAAACAGCTTCCAGGCCTTCCTGGCCAATTCATCGGTAAGCGATTCCACATACCAGGACCCGCCGGCAGGATCGGTGACATGATCGAGATGGCTCTCCTCACGCAGGATCAACTGCGTGTTCCGGGCGATGCCGGCGGCAAAATCGCCGGATGTCCCGTTTGTCTCGTCGAAACCGCCTACCAGCATATGATTCACCCCCCCGACGATGGCGGCAAAAGCCTCCACCGTGCCGCGAAGAATGTTATTATGCACGCCGCAGGATGTGCGATTACGCCGGGAAGTCCGGGCCAGGATATCCGCCTTTCCCGATTCGAGGCCCGCTCCGGCGGCCCGTACGACCTTGGCCCAGAGAGTGCGTGCCGCCCGGAATTTAGCCACCTCCATAAAAAACAAAGGACCGATGGCATAGGAGAACATCAGATGCGAGGCAGCCGTATCCAAAGAAATACCACGAGCAGCCATCTCCCGTAGATAATCGAGCGCTGTCGCCAAAGCAAATCCCAATTCCTGGACCGCATGTCCTCCGCTCTCGTGATAAGGTACGGAATCGGAGCAAAGCACTTTCAGAGAAGGAGCTATGGCAGCAGCCTTTCCGAGAAGAGAGGCCAACTGATCATACACGGCCGGAAGAGAACAGGGTAAATCCCTCCCGCCGGCCAGCTGACCCAGCGGGTCCAGAGATAGAGACCCGCGAAGGGGCATCACATGTTTTTCATCTTCCGGGAGAGCGGCAATCAGGGAGGCGGCCAGTGGAAGCGAAACGGACTGGGGGGAGAAGAAAAGCCCCAGGTCCGCATCCACGGCACTATTGCAGAGCGAACGGAAATTGTTTACCGAAAAGATGGAGCCTCCGGTCCGCTTCCATTCCGATTCGCAATTACGGTTCAGCCTCTCCTCTTTTTGTCCCTGTTCTCCGCACTGCAGATACAGACCGGTCACTCCATTCCCGCCTGCCTTGCTCAGGGAATCGGCCAATTCTTCGGTATTTTCACTATAGACCTGCTGCAGAACATCCCACGATCTATCATGATAACCAAGCTTCGATGTACCGCGACGGTAAGGAAAAGAACCGGGGAAAGTGTCCCCCTTTTCCCTCGGCCGATCGCACCAGGTCCCGTAAATGGGCTGGAGTTCGATACCCTCCCATGTCGAGCCTATCAGCCTCTTCTCGATCATGTCCCCTTTTGATTCCGCTCGAACCAGCTCTCTCCAGTCTTCCAAAGAAGGGTGGGGAAATTCCGTAAGCAAATGCAAACCATCCACCTTCTCCGATTGCAACAATTCCATCTAAATACCTATAACTATAAGAAAAAAAATATATATAAAAGATATAAAAGAAAACTGGTAGAAGAAGAAAACAGAGAAACTTCCGTTTTCCTATCCACCGCACATCATTTTTTGATCTCATCCGGCCGGGAAGTCAGAACCTTTCCTCCACCCAGAGTATCCTGATTGCCCTTGGCCAGGTTCTCCTTGACGTTGAGCATGTTGCATTTTCCATCCAGGAGGGCACCCTCTTCCACGATCAGGATGGGCGTGGTGATATCGCCGATCACCCTCCCCTGATGCAGTATGGAGACCATTCCGCTCGCTCTCAGGGTTCCCTCCACTTTGCCTGATATTTCCACGTTTTTTGAATTGATCTTGGCGGTCAGATGTCCGGTTTCCCCTACCTGAAGGGTCCCTCCACTCTCCACAATTCCGTCGAACTTGCCGTCGATGCGTAGAAATTCCTTGAATCGAAGCTCGCCTTTCAAGTTTGTGTTCGGACCTAAAAATCCTTCCAAGTCTCCCTGTTTTCCTTTAATAAGCATGGCTTGGTTCCTTACCTTTCTTGAAATAATCCCGATACATATAAGACCCGTCAACGACCCATCAATTGATCAAACAAGCGTTCCAACTCATCTTCCGAAAAATAATGCAGGATGATTTTTCCTTTTTTCTTATACCCGGTCATTTCCACCTTGGTTCCCAAATGTTTTCGCAGGTCTTCGATGGCGGCTGCGATATTCGCATCGCTTGCCTTCTTCTTCCTGCCACCCTGTTCTCCAGATATAGTCTTTAACAGCAAATTCACCTTCGATTCCACCGCCCTGGCAGATAGGCCATGACGGATGGCTTCTTCCGCCAGTTTGATCTGCTGTGTCTTCGATTCCAGGGAGAGCAGAGGACGGGCATGTCCCATGGCCAGCTTGCCCTCCTGGATCATATCCTGAATGACATCGGGCAGCTTCAGCAGCCTCAGCATATTAGCCACCGTTGCCCGGTCCTTCCCCACCTTGGCCGCAACCTCTTCCTGTGTCAGCTTCAATTCGTCCATTAATTGCCTGTAAGCCGAGGCCTCTTCGATGCACGTCAATTCCTGACGTTGGATATTCTCCA
Source organism: uncultured Acidobacteriota bacterium (assembly GCA_964617125.1). Classification (GTDB taxonomy): domain Bacteria; phylum Acidobacteriota; class UBA6911; order CAINFC01; family CAINFC01; genus CAZTVS01. The sequence goes on along the minus strand of CAZTVS010000005.1, from coordinate 67,736 downwards.
CCAAGGCGATTTCCAGGAGGTGATTGTCGGGGACCTCCTTCACCACCGCCGGTATTCTCAGCAGGCCGGCCCGTTGGGCGGCTGTCCATCTTCTTTCCCCGGCAATCAATTGATAACGGGACCCGATCTTACGGACCAGAATCGGCTGGATGACACCACTCTCCTTAATCGATGTGACCAATCCATCCAGATCGCCATAATTGCCTCTGGTCCGGGGCTGAACCGGATTAGGATCGATCAAATCCAGATCGATCTCTTTCAGTTTCTCCGGAGAATCGTCGCGAGGATCGCTATCCGGAATCAGGGCATCGAGTCCCCTACCCAATACTCTTTTTTTCATGAGTCAGCATTTCCTTGGCTAAATTGATATAAGATTCTGCGCCCTTGGAGCGAATATCGTAAAGAATTACCGGCTTGCCAAAGCTGGGGGCTTCGGCCAGACGAATATTTCTGGGAATGATCGTCTTGAAAAGCTTGGAGGAGAAGTGTTTCTCCAGCTCCTGGAGTATCTGATTGGATAAATTCGTTCGCTCATCATACATGGTAGCAACGATACCGGAAATTTTCAGACCGGTATTGAACCTTCGCCTGACCCTTTCCACCGTATCGAGAAGATCGGAGACGCCCTCCAGGGCCATGTACTCGCTTTGAATCGGAACCAGAACCCCGTCTGCCGCCACCAGTGCATTGATCGTCAGGATATTGAGGGCCGGGGGGCAATCGATCAGGATGAATTCAAACTGGTCCCGGAGGCCATTCAGAATTTGACGCAGAACAAATTCGCGCTCTTCCACATGCATCAGCTCCACCGCGGCTCCCGCCAGCCGTTTATCCGAGGGTAAAAGCTTCAAACGGGGAAGATCGGTATCCAGGATGACATCTTTGGCAGAGGTCCCGTCCAATAGAAGATCATATAAAGTAGGCTGCGAACCTGTCCTCCTGTAGCCTAATCCGCTACTGCAATTGGCCTGTGCATCCGTATCGACCAGCAACACACTGTGATCCCCCGAGGCCAAAGCCGCTCCCAGGTTGATGGTTGTGGTCGTCTTTCCCACTCCACCCTTCTGATTGGCAATTGCATATATTTTGCACATAACCCAAAACCCTGAATTATTGAAATATGAAAACGAGTTGGCAAGAATGTTTCACGTGGAACAACAGTATAACCAATTTTTCTTTCCTCTGTTTCACGTGGAACATTTCATCATCTGAAGTATATATCTTTGCTTTGATAATGGAAATTCTTTTTTTAGTTTTACCTTAAGAAATGGACTTTTTTCGACGATCGGGAAATCCTTGCTCTCTCTTCCGAAAAAACATAGCAGTTCATCCCCTTTTCTCATGCTTCCCGCCATCCTTTGAATCGTCTTTGTACCCAGGCTTACGGCCCGCCAACAAAAAAGTAGCTTCTCCGCTCCCCTCTCCTTGAGCGGCATAGGAAGATCGCCTTCGTATCGAACGTTTTTCACCTCACTCCCGCTCATATCGCAGCAAGATATGGCCTCCTGCAAAAAGTCACATTTCTTTTTTCTGGATTCCAGCATGGTTAACCGGCAATCATGCCACCACTGGATGGCCATTCCGGGAAATCCGCATCCCGCTCCTATATCGAGGATGTGATCTATTTTCTGCAGATGGGAGGCAGCCCACAACGATTCCAGGTAAAGCCAAATGATTCTTTCTTTGGCATCGTTCAATCCCGTAAGATTGATCCTCTGGTTCCATTCCTGCAATAAATTGTCGTAGCGAACAATTTTATGGACAATTCCATCGGGTAATGGCAAAGGGATCTTTTTGGCCTCCTCTTTAAGGATGTTTTCCAGCTCGCTCACTTCTTCCTCATTTCCAGATAAATTCTCAGAATCATGATCGCTGCCGGAGTAACGCCGGGAATTTCGCTGGCCTCCTTCAGATTGGCCGGCTTCCGTCGTTCCAGTTTTTCCCGTATCTCTCTGGATAAACCATCCATCCTGGCATAGTCCATATCTGCCGGCAGGTTCATTCCCCGCATTTTTCTACTTTTTTCCGCCTCTTTTCCCTGCCTAGCCACATACCCTTCGTACTTTACCTCTATCTCGACGATCTTGAGTGTCTCTTCATCCAGATCCTCTTTCCCCTCGTTCCTTTTTAGAAAGGGATACATATTCTCGATGCGTATTTCCGGCCTTTTTAATATTTCCATTAGGTTTTGCTGCAATATGCCTTCCGGCCAGCTAATTTGCACATCCGGTATTTCCAGCAGCTGTTTGCCGCGTGTCGTTCTCAGCAGCTCCTTCCAGCGTTCTATCTTTTTCTTTTTTTCTTCTACTTTTTCTATCTCGGAGGCTCCGATCATACCTAACCTATGGGCGTCCCCCGAAAGCCTGATATCCGCATTGTCCGTGCGCATGATCAGTCGGTATTCCGATCTCGAGGTGAACATACGGTAAGGCTCGTCGATACCTTTTCCGGTAATATCGTGCAGCATAATACCAATATAGCTGTTTTCCCTGTCCGGAATATACGGTTCCTGATTTCTGCTGAATCTGGCTGCATTGATCCCTGCGATCAATCCCTGAGCGGCCGCCTCTTCATAACCGGTTGTTCCGTTTACCTGTCCCGCGTGGAATAGTCCCTGAATCCGATTTGTCTCCAGAGAGAGCTTCAGCTCGTTCGGCTGATAAAAATCGTACTCAATGGCGTAGGCCGGGCGTATGATTACAGCCCTTTCCAGACCGGGTACAGAGTGTATCATTCTCTCCTGGATCTCGATCGGCAGGCTTGTGGACAGACCGTTTACATATACCTCATTGGTTGTCAGTCCTTCCGGTTCGATGAAGATCTGATGCCTCTCTTTTTCCGGGAATTTCACAATCTTGTCTTCGATGGAGGGGCAATAGCGGGGACCAATGCCTACGATCCGACCACCATATAGGGCCGAGCGGTGCAAATTCTCCCGTATGATCCTGTGTACCTCCTGATTGGTATAGGTCAGAAAGCAAGGGATCTGGGTCAAGCTGCATTCCTTGGTTCGTCTGGAAAAGAAGACCGGCTTTTCGTCTCCATGCTGAATTTCCATTTTCGTCCTGTCGATGGTCCGCCCATCGATCCTTGCCGGTGTTCCCGTTTTCAATCTGACCGGTTGCAGACCGACCTGTTTCAGCCTTTGCGATAACCTGATGCTGGCCGGTTCCCCTGATCTTCCCGCTGGAAACTGCATCTCTCCAATATGTACCAGGCCATTGAGAAAAGTTCCGGCAGTCAAAACCACCGCCCTGGCATGAATTTTCCTGGTATCATGCAGTTCCACCCCGGTAACTCTCCCGTCTTCCATTTCCAGGTCTACCACTTCTCCCTGGAGGAGAAAGAGATTTTCCTCCTTCTCCAGCCGCTGTTTCATTCTCGCCCGATAGATCGATTTATCAGCCTGGATTCGTGTGGCCTGTACGGCAGGTCCCCGGCTCTTATTCAACAATCGGTATTGAATTGCCGCACTGTCGGCCACCTCCGCCATGACGCCTCCCAATGCGTCGATCTCACATACCAGGTGTCCTTTTCCTATCCCACCGATCGATGGATTGCACGACATCTGAGCCATCAGATCGAGATTCATCGTGATCAAAGCAGTCTTACAGCCGGTCTTGGCCGCAGCCATGGCAGCCTCGCATCCGGCATGACCTGCACCGATAACGATCACCTCGTAGGCACCTTCCGACTGATCTTTTCTTATGGACACCCTATTTTCCTATACAGAATTTGGAGAAAATTCTGCCTAATATCTCTTCTGTGACCGTCTCTCCGGTAATCTCACCCAGGATTTTCAGAGAGTCATTCAGATCGGCCAGGACATACTCTTCCGAATAGCGGTAGCGGATTTTTTCCTCGGCATCTCGCAAACGAAGCAGGCATCTTTCCAGACAATCCTGATACCGTATTCCCACCAGGATGGTCTCCTCCGTTCCCCTCTCCTCCGGCAGGATCTTTTTTTCTATGGTCGTAATCAGACTATCTATACCAGTTCCCTTTTTGGCGGAAAGGTAACAGGTGTCTTCCCATGCGTCCGATTTGCCCCGGCTTCTGGCATCCTGGGGACAGCGATCGATCTTATTCCAAATCACAATCATGTCCTTGTTCAAAGCCAGTACCTTGTTCCTTAGCATCGCTTCCGTCCTGGAAGCACCTTTTTCCATGTCGATCACCAGGAGAACCATATCCGCTTCTTCTATGGCCCTTGCACTCCTCTCAACCCCTTGTTGTTCCACCCTGTTTCGAGTCGCTCTCCATCCCGCTGTATCCATTATAGTTACGGGTACACCCTTCATCTCTACCGTTTCATGGATACTATCGCGCGTCGTTCCGGGAAGGTGATATACAATAGCTCTTTCTTTCTTCACTATCTGATTGAATAAACTCGATTTTCCTACGTTTGGCCGTCCGATGATGGCAATTTTTTTGCCGGTTCGTAGTATGTTCCCTTGTGCAAAACACTTTACCAGACGATTCAATTCCTCCTCGATCTGCCGCACGCCTGTTTCATACATCGCATCCTTTTGCGCTGCGTGTTCCTCGAATTCCAGGGCTGTCTCCATATCCACCATGATTTTCAGGAGCGCTTCTTTGATCTTCCCGATGGTTTCGGTTAATCTCCCGTCGATCTGTGTAACGGCGATCTGCGCCTGCCTCAGTGTTTGTGCTTCGATCAGCTGATGTATACTCTCGGCCTGGGTCAGGTCCATCTTCCCATTCAGAAAGGCCCGTAGACTAAACTCTCCCGGATCGGCACAGCGTGCCCCCTGCTTCTGTATCTCCGAGAGAATTTCCGCGGCCACTACCGGACTCCCATGACAGCATATCTCCACCAGGTCTTCGCCGGTATAGGATTTTGGTTTTTGGTAGTACAGGAGCACGACCTGGTCCAGCATGCGATGGTTGCGATCGTAGAATTTTCCTACGTGAGGAAAAAACGGTCGTATTTCTCGGTCTGTCGATTGGCTTTGGAATAACTCGCCGGCAATGGTCAGAGCTTTGCTTCCACTGATGCGAAGCATGCTGATGGCGCCTTTTCCCATCGGAGTGGCGATGGCCACAATCGTGTCCTCGGCCGTCAACATATCCTATCTGCCTTCTTTGTATTTCTTTTTACTTTCCATTATGATGGAGTCGGCAGCAACAAAAGACGGGAACCGATATGACGAAGAAATCTGTAGAGGTTTGCGCGGCCGTCCTGTTTGAGGATGGCCGTTTTCTGATTACGCAACGATTGGCGCAGGCACACTGTTCTCTGCTGTGGGAGTTTCCCGGGGGTAAGTGTCATCCGGGCGAGAGTCATGCGGAGTGCCTTCATCGTGAGATTCTGGAAGAACTGGGATTGGAGATTTCCGTGGGAAACCGAATCTCTTCCATTTCCCACGACTATGAGGATTTTCGTGTCATCCTCCATTTTTATAAGTGTGTTCGTTTGCAGGGAGAACCGCAACTTCTCCAGTGTAATGATTTTCGTTGGGTTACCTCCGCACAATTGTCCGATTATGCCTTTCCTGAGGCGGATTCGGCCTTTTTATCCTATCTTCGCTCCTTTTTGCCCTGAGCCCCGCGTGCGGTAAAGAACTTCCCTTTAAGCCGGTTCAATGATCACTTTCCGGTCCTCTCCCTCCCCCTCACTGATGGTTTTCACCTTGCTATTTTCTTTCAAGGCCATATGGATGATCCTTCTTTCGTGAGGCGGCATGGCCTGCAGCTGCACGGAGGATCCATACTGCATGACCTTTTCCGAGGCCTTTTGCGCGATCATCTTCAGTTCGTCATTCCGGAATTTCCGGAAATTCTGGCTGTCGGTGACAATCTTGTTCTCTTTGGTCAGTTTCTCGGAGAAGATACGGTTCAGGATGTATTCCATAGCGTTCAATACCTCTCCGTTTTTCAGCAGGAGGAATTCCGCATCTTTTCCCTTAAAACTAACAAGTATTCCTTCTTCCTGTGGCGCGCACTCCACCTCCACATGGAATTTCATGCAACGACAGAGATGTTCGGTTGTTTTCTTGATTTCTTCCAGTTGATTGTTCACTTTTCCACCCGTATGCTATCGGTCCTTGGTTGTTGCTTCATGCATTTTTCAGAGCCGGAATGTATCGTTCGGCCGCCTTTTGCAGGGCGATGCTGAAAATATTACTGAATAGGAAATAGACATTCAATCCTGCGGACATTCCCAAAAAGAAAAATGTCATCATACCCGGCATCATCCAGGCCATCATCTTGTTCTGCATAGGATCGCCTGCCGTCGGCGGTGTGGTCAGTTTCATCGAGAGAAACATGGTGATGCCCATGACGATCGGGGTCACATAATAGGGATCGGGGGCAGCCAGGTTCTGTATCCACAAAAGGAAGGGAGCTCCTCTGAGGTTGAAGTGATTTCCCACCAGGTTGTAGACGGCGATGAGGAAAGGAAATTGAATCAGCAGCGGCAGACACCCTCCCACCGGGTTGACCCCGTGTTGCTTGTAAAGAGCCATCATCTCCGTATTCATCTTCTGTCTGTCTTCCGCACTGCTCTTAGCCTTTTTGTATCGTTCCTGAATCGCTTTCATCTGCGGTTGAATTTTCTGCATCTTCTTCATGGAGATGATCTGCTTAAAGCGTAAGGGGAACAGGACCAGTGTGATCAGAAAGGTCATGATGATGATAGCCACCCCGTAATTGGGGGTGAGAGAATGGATCCAGCGCAAGGCGTAGAGCATCGGCTCCACCAGGATGCGGAACCACCCGTAGTCTATGACCTGGTCCAGAGCAGGATGGATGCTTTTCAGCTGTTGGTCTTCCTTGGGACCGAAATAGATCCTTTGCTTTTCTCCCTGAAAAAGCGGTATGTCGATGGCCCCGACGTTAAACTCGGTCTCCTTCTCCTGTATGTCCTTGCCTTTATACTTCCAGGATAGGATCTTTCCTCCATGAAGGCTTTTCCCTTCCGGAGATATAGCCAGCATGGCGAAGTACTGGTCCTGGATTCCGGCCCAGGGAATACTTCCCTCCATCGTCTGTTCCGTTTCGATCGCGCTGTATTGCAGTTTGTTCAGAGAGCCGTTGCTATAATACGCCAGACCCTGAGTGTCCCAGGTCGCTTTGTTCAACAGGGTATCAAAGGCGCCCATCGCCGGACCAATACGTAACTTCAGTCCTTCCAGCCGTTTTCCCTGATACTCCACTTCCGTGATCGTTTCCACGACAAAGGAGGACTCGGCAAATCCCATTTTCTTACTGATTTTTAACGGACCCTCCTGGTAGAAACACTCCAGTTCCACCGGGGTCTTCAGAGAATCTCCCTGCTGTCCTACCACCCTGATTTCGTAGATCGCATTGTTTATCTTGTCTTGGACGGACGCGTCGCCACCGATAACGGCCAGGGGTCCGTAGAGATCTTTCGGTTTGTCCTGCAGGACGAGTTCCATTTCGTTTCCGGATCTCTCTTTGTATTTCCAGCTCTCGATCCTCGCCCCATGACTCTGTAATACGATCCGGTATTTGGGATCCTGAATCGCGATGGTCCTTTCCGGGGCCTGCGTGGCCGCGACGGGTGTCGGAGATTCCGGACCGGAACTCCCGCTCTCTTTTGCTTTTTCCGCAGCTACAACCGGCCTTTCGATAGATGCCGTTTCTTTGGAGATTTCTTCCTTTTTGACAGGTTCCGGCACACTCTGGGGTTCGGGTGTCATGTACATTCTGGCCAGGAACAAAACCAGAGCGGACAAGGCGAGTGCTAGGACGAGTCTGTGTTCTTGCTGCATATCGATGCTGACCTCTTATGGAACGGGATCATATCCCCCGGGGTGAAACGGATGGCACTTTGCCAGTCTTAGCGTTCCGAGTAACAATCCTCGCCTCAATCCGTGCTTTTGAAGCGCTTCCATCATGTACTCGGAACAGGTGGGGTAAAAGCGGCATGCTTTGGGTAGAAACGGTGACAGAAACCGTTTATAAATTTTCAGTATCAGGACAAGGAGCTGTCTTATCACTCTCGGAGGTTTCTTCTCTAAGGTTCCGTTTCTTAAGATTGCGATGCAAACGAATGGATCCCTGAACCAACTCCTCTTCCAGTTGATGGTAGTTGCATTGTACGATGGCCTTCTTGGCGTTCAGTACCAAATCCATCGGTTCGAGATCTCTCCCGAATTTTTTCCGAAAGATCTCCCGAACCCATCTTTTAATTCTGTTCCTGGTTACGGCATTACCCACTTTGCGGGAAACAGTCATTCCCAGCCGATGAAAGCCCTCGCCGTTCCACATTCCGTATAAGGCAAAATATCCGGATTGAACCTTGAGCCCTTCCTTGTAGATAACATCGTATTGACAGGATTTTCTTATCCTTCGATTCCTTGGGAATCGTTCGCTCTGTTTATCCACTCACCGTTAACCGATGCCGGCCCTTGGCTCTGCGCCTTTTCAGTACATCTCTGCCTTGTTTGGTACTCATACGTGAGCGAAAACCATGTGTCTTCAGCTTCTTATGGTTATTCGGTTGAAACGTTCTTTTCATTTTCTCTTTAACTCCAATTTATCTAAGAATTTCCAGGAACTGGTAATCTTAATTCAACTTAGCCGGCAAATCAAGTGCGCCGGGGCTGAATTTCATAATTAGCCTGGTTGTCAGTTTTTCCGCACCCGGTTTGCGGCAATAAGACTTGTCAGTGCAACGGCCATGGTAAGAACCGGTATGAGGAACATTGCCTGACGCAGGCCTTCCCCTTCTACCCAATTCCTATCGATGGCCAAACCTGATTGGCTGCCTATTCTTTTCTGGAAATAGTCGCTCAGACCTCCGAAAACGGACGGACCCAAGGAGGCGCCTAAAAAATACATGACCGCCAGGTAGATCGACATCGCCGTGGCCTGTGACTCCTTCGGGCTTACATCCTGGATGGCGGCGTAGGTGACCGGATAATAAACGTACATCAGCATGGCGGCAGCCCCGAAAGCGAGCGCGAATGGAACCACATCCCCCTGGGGGTAAGACAGGGCAAGAAAACACAAGGGTGTGGTTGGAATCATGGTAAGAAACACCAGCATTAATCTGTTCCGTGGCAAATGTTTTCCGGGGCGGAAGCGATCTCCCATAAATCCGCCCAGGATCATGCCGATTCCGCCCAACAGGGCGTAAGCAATCCCGGAGGTAAAGCCGGCGTTTGCAATGTCCATCCTGTGGTAGCGAACCAGAAAAGAAGGAAGAAAGGCACTGACGGCATACAGGTTAAAGTTATGCAGCGCCCCGGAAAGAATGATCCAGAAAAAGCCTGGGACTCTCAGGATTGACAATAAAAGAGGAAATCCGCTCCGTTGTTTTTCTCTTTCGTGTTGCGGTACGGTTGTTTTTCTTTCCTCGGCAAACTCGATCCCATACCTTCCGATGACAGCCAGCAGGATTCCAGCCAAGCCGGCAGTCAGGAAGGCCCAGCGCCAGCCGTATTCGTGGGAAAGATATCCGCCCAGGGAATAACTCAAGGCAGAACCAAGCGGCAGCCCCATCATGAAAAGAGATGTCGCTGCAGAACGTCCGGTAACAGGGAATCTTTTCCCAATGATGCTGATCGCCGTCGGGGCACAACACGCCTCCCCTATTCCGACTCCAATGCGGAGTAGGAAAAGTGACCAGTAGTTCCAGGCAAAACTGCAAAGCCCGGTCAGCAGGCTCCATACGAGCAGTCCCAGCTGCAGTACCGTTTTTCCAGATCGAGTATCGGCCATTCTGCCTAACGGGATTCCGGCACCGGCATAGAGAAGAGTAAAGGCCGTACTCAAAAATCCTATCTGGAGATCGCTTAAGAGCCACTCCCGGCGTATCGGCTCGGTGACGGCTCCCAGCAGCTGCCGATCGTAAAAATTGACCGTATTTACCGCCAGCAAGAACAACAAAAGGCGGCGATCTTTAAATTCTTCCACTCTCTGCCTTACGCTTTCGTATTGAAGTGATTATAATGAATGACGGCCCGGTAAAAAGTCCTGGGAGCGCCGGCGTCCCGCCGGCAAAAACAATGGAATCAACACGGAATTTACGAAAAGAAACGGAATAAAGACTTTTTGCCGGGCCGTCATGAATACCAGTTATCGATTTATCGCGAGGATGATTGGTTTTTCTTATTCGTTTTCTCTTCTTTCTCAGAGGTAATGCTATGTTCGCGCTAAAAAACGTATCCCTGAGGATGTCCCTCCTCTTCTCTCTTCTCCTTATGGCTTCTCCGGCCTGCCATCACGGTGATCAGGCCTCCACCGAACCTTCACAGAAGGAGACGATCGATTTTCTGGTGAACAGCCTGAACGCTCAATGGAATCCGCAAATCATTTCTACCGTATCGTATTATGATGCGACAGTGGCCGTTTCCATCGAGAATTGCACCATCAACGTAACCCACCGACGTAATCCCGGGGCACTGACGGAGAAAAAATTCCAGTGGACGGCCCCCCTGAACGTCCTGGATCCGGAACAGATCGAGCTCAGGGTGATGCCCGGAGATCCCCTCTCTCTTGGCCGGGAACGAACCCTGATCATCCAGGCAACCAATCGTAATCCGGCGGTCACCCTGAACGGATCCATCAAAAAGGATCATCTGGATATCGTCATCCGTCCGGAAGGGGATGACGGGCAACGCTTAATCAATGCGCTGCGCCGCCTCATTGTTCTCTGTGGAGGGAAAAAGAGCTCCTTTTAACATGAATCCGGAAAGCAGGGAAGATGCGGCCGTAGTCGTGCCCATTGGCGATTCTCTGGATCTGCATACCTTTCAGCCCGGGGAAGTTGCCTCCTTGGTAGAGGAATATCTGCTGGAATGCCGCCGCCGGAATATCCCGGAAGTCCGTATCATCCACGGCAAGGGCACAGGAGTATTGCGTTCCCTCGTATGGAAGGTTTTGTCCCGGTTGGACATGGTTGCCGATTATTATGAAGCGCCCCCGGAGAGGGGACACTGGGGCGCAACCATCGTCCGCCTGCACCATCCCTGACGAAGCGGCAAAAAGTCTTTGTTCCGTTTCTTTTCGCAAATCTCGTGTTGATTCCATTGCTTTTGCCGGCGGGACGCCGGCGCTCCCAGGACTTTTTACCGCTTCGTCATCCCTGAATCGGTTTTTCCAATTGTTTTCTATCCCGGCGGCCAATTCATGTTCCGACCACCCAGCAGATGTACATGCAGGTGAAAAACGGTCTGCCCGGCCTGGGCGTTGGTATTGATCACCATACGGTATCCCGATTTGTCGATGCCTTTGTCCATGGCGGTTTTTCTTGCCGTCTGCATGACCTTTGCCAACAAGGCGCTATCCTCTTCCGTGAGGCTGTTGATGGAAGGGATGTGTTTTTTGGGAATGACAAGACAGTGAACCGGGGCTTGCGGATGGATGTCCTCGAAGACCAAAGTATCCTGATCTTCATAAACCGTTTTTGCCGGAATCTCTTTTTCTATGATCCTGCAAAAAAGGCAATCGCTCATAGCTTCTTCTCCTTGGTTTTGTATGTGTGGATATGTGTACTATTAGCCGTATTTCTCAGCCTGCAGACATCGTGGGATTCCACGGCAGTCCGGCCAGAAGCGTACCGACTTCCACTTCTTGCTGCAGAACAGGTCCTTCACTTGGCTTTCCTGACCATATCCTATTTCCATGAGAAAGACCCCCTCCGATTCAAGATATTCCTCAACTTGAGGGACCAGACCTCGAATCATCTCCAGCCCATCCTCTCCTCCGAAAAGCGCGACCTCCGGTTCGTGGTCCTTCACTTCTCGGTCGAGCGACGCCTCCTCCCTTCGGGCCACGTAAGGAGGATTGCTCACGATCATTTGCCAGCGAGTCGTAGAACCCAATCTTTTCAGGGGTTCCAGGCCATCTCCGCAACAGAAACGCAGGGATGGCGACCTCAGTCCGTACCGGCGAGCATTGCTTCTGGCCCTTTGCAAGGCTTCTTCGCTGATGTCGGTGGCAACCACCCGACAATTTTCAATTTCCAGTGCCAGGGTAATCGCAATGCAACCGGATCCGGTTCCGATATCGGCAATGGAAAGGAACGGCAGTTTACGTCGCGATTGGATCCTTCCGGCTTGTTCGATGGCCTTTTCCACCAGCAGTTCGGTCTCCGGACGGGGTATCAGTACCCGCCAGTCCACTCGAAAGTCACGCCCCCAGAATTCCTGTACTCCCTGCAGGTATTGTAAAGGAATTCCTTCGACCCTTCGCTGCAGAAAGTTCCAGAACCGTTTTACCTGGACTGGAGTCAGGATTTTTTCCGGGTGGGCGAAGATATATTCTTTTTCTTTATGCAGGACGCAGGCAAGCAGCAGGAGAGCGTCCCAGCCATATTGCCTTATACCCTTCTGCTGCAAAAACTCCCGCCCGCGGGCAAGTAAGGAGTTCAACCGGTTATCTCCTGCTTTTCCCATGAAGGTCCGTTTCAATGAAAAACAAACCGGCTTTTGCCCCGGGAGGAAGAGGTCTTCAGGCTATGGACTGCTGCTTCAGTTTTTCCGCCTGATAGTGAGTGGTCAGGGCATCGAAGAAGGCATCGATGGAGCCGTCCATGACCTCATCCAACTGGTAGAGCGTCAATCCGATGCGGTGGTCGGTGACACGATTCTGGGGGTAATTATAGGTGCGTATCTTTTCGCTGCGGTCGCCGGTCCCGACCATCTGTCTACGGTTCTCCGAAATCGAGGCCATCTGCTCGTTCTTGGCCTTTTCCAGAAGCCGGGAACGCAGGACCCGCATTCCTTTGGCCCTGTTTTTAATTTGCGATTTTTCATCCTGACAGGACACGATCGTTCCCGTGGGTATATGGGTGATGCGGACGGCAGAGTATGTGGTATTGACCGATTGGCCGCCCGGACCCGAGGAACAGAATGTGTCGATGCGCAGGTCTTTGGGATCGATATTGACCTCCACCTCATCCGCTTCCGGCAGAACCGCGACGGTAATGGCAGAGGTGTGCACCCGTCCCGAAGCCTCCGTTTTGGGCACCCGCTGCACGCGATGCACGCCGCTTTCGTATTTCATGCGGCTGTAGACCCGTTCTCCCTCGATCATGGCCACTACTTCCTTGAGTCCGCCTACTTCGCTTTCATGCAGCGAGGTGAGCTGCATCTTCCAGTTGTGCCGCTCGCAATACCGGCTGTACATGCGGAACACCTCCTGGGCGAAAAGAGTGGCCTCATCACCTCCGGTCCCGGCGCGGATTTCCAGCAGTACGTTTTTGGAATCCTCCGGATCCTTGGGCATCAGCAGGTCGCGCAGCTCGGTTTCGCAGGCGACCTTGCGTTTTTCCAGCTCACCGAGCTCTTCCAGGGCAAGTTCCTTCATCTCCAGGTCCTCTTCTTCCTCCGAGAGGTGCCTGGCCTCATCCATTTTGCTGCAAAGGGATTGATATTCCTGATACTTGTCGACAATTTCCGACAGTTCTTTATGCGCCTTGACGCACTGCAGGTATTTCTGCCGGTCCGCAATGATTTCCGGATCCGTCAGCTGTCGGGATATCTGCTCGTGTGTATTTCTAATTTCTTCCAGTTTTGCCAGCATATCCTTTCGTCCTCATAGAACCAGGGATGGATGCAAACCACCTACAACTCTTCCTACCGGTATACTGACAAGGAAAAAAGAGGAGTAGGTGGGTAATTTTGCAGCTTACTTCTTGGCAGCGTATTTTCTCTGGAATTTTTCGATTCTTCCGGCGGTGTCGATCAGCTTTTGCTTTCCGGTGAAGAAGGGATGGCATTGGGAACAGATTTCCAGACGGATCTCTTTCTTCGTAGAGCAGGTCTCAAACCGGTTTCCGCAAGCACAAGTTACCGTGACCTTATGGTAGGTCGGATGAATGTCTTTTTTCATGAAAACAGAACCTCAAATCATTAAAATTTTTACCAGAACTGAAGATTATACCCTAAATTTTTATTTTTGTGGATCTTGACAAACCGGTGATCTCACGATAAAAAGATGTGCTTTAAAAATCTCGGAAAAAAGAGGTTTCTCGTTTTTTGCCAAATCCTTTAGCTTCATTTTACGTTGCGGGAACGCGCTACGGCGATCTCCCGTCGCGGGCAGTGCTGTCTGTGAAGCTACTCCTCACAGAGCTTTGTGCCGGAATCTTCCATCCTCTTTCTATCGGCTTCTCACCGAACGCTGTTTCCGTGGTTCGCTATTTTCACAGTTTTCTTTATTCTTTTTTTCTCTTGGACCGCAATCATAATCGATTGAATTTCCGGCGGTTGGCTGACTATCCGGAAATAATTTTTAAAAATCGGAGGCAACTTCATTCATGGATGTAAACAACGAAAAGAAAAACACGGAATCGGTGGAGAGTACTTCACCCAACAAGCCGGAACCGGCTTCGAACGAGATTCAACAGCGGATCCAGTTCGAGGACGCGACCAATATCGATTACGCGCAACTGCTGGACGACTATTATGGAAGCTTTAAAAAGTTTTCCGAAGGGGACGTCATTCGCGGTCGCGTGATCAACATCAGCGAATCGAAGGTCACGGTCGATATCGGCTTCAAATCGGAAGGAGTCATCCCCATTGAAGAGTTCGAAGGAGAGAACGGTAAAGTGGATCTTCGCCCTGGGCAGGATATCGATGTCTATCTCGAACAGACGGAAGACCAGAACGGATATATCTCCCTTTCCCGCGAGAAGGCGGAAAGGATGAAGATATGGGATGAGATCGAAAAGGCGTTCCGTGACAATACCGTAATCACCGGCCGTGTGATCGAACGGATCAAAGGTGGCCTGGCCGTCGATATCGGCGTCCGCGCTTTTCTTCCCGGTTCCCAGATCGATGTTCGTCCTGTCCGCAATCTGGATGCCCTTCGCGGCGAAGAGTTCCGCATGAAGGTCATCAAGGTGAATCGCCGGCGCGGGAACATTGTCCTCTCCCGCAAGGTTGTCCTGGAAACGGAACTGGAGCAGGAGAAAAAGCGTACGCTGGAAACCCTCACCGAAGGCTGCATTATTGAAGGTGTAGTCAAGAACATCACCGAGTACGGAGCCTTTATCGATCTCGGGGGCATCGATGGGCTGCTGCACATCACCGACATGTCTTACGGCAGGGTAAAGCATCCTTCGGAGAAGCTGACCATCGGTGAGAAGATCAAGGTCAAGGTCATCAAGTTCGACCGGGCGGAAAATCGTGTCTCCCTCGGCCTGAAGCAGATGAGCGCGGATCCTTGGGAAACGGCCGCCGAAAGATACCCCAAGAATTCCCGTGTGTCGGGTAAAGTCGTCAACATCACCGAATATGGCGCCTTTGTCGAGCTGGAACCCGGAGTGGAAGGTCTGATCCATATTTCGGAGATGACCTGGAACAAGCGCATCAAGCACCCCTCCAAGATCCTGAACGAGGGCGAACAGGTGGAAGCCCAGGTTCTGGAAATCGATTCCGAAAACCGCCGCATCTCCCTGGGCATCAAACAGACCGAACCCAACCCCTGGCACCAGATTCTGGAGAAGTACGCCATCGGTTCCCTGGTCACCGGCAAGGTACGCAACCTGACCGAGTTTGGGGCCTTCGTTGAGATCGAGGAAGGTATCGACGGACTGGTGCACGTCAGCGATATGTCCTGGACCAAACGGATCAAACATCCGAGCGAAGTTCTGAAAAAGGGCGACACGGTCAATGCGGTTATCCTGAGCATCGACTCCGACAGCCAGAAGATCTCTCTGGGTATCAAGCAGCTGGAACCGGATCGTTGGGAAGATTTCGCCTCCCGTCATCAGATCGGAGATGTGGTCAAGGGCAACGTGGTCCGTATTACCAATTTCGGTGCCTTTGTCCAGTTGGCGGAAGGGATCGAGGGCCTCTGTCACGTTTCCGAGCTGGATGAGCGTCACGTGGAAAAGCCGGAAGAGATCCTGAAGCCCGGACAGGAAATCGATATGCGCATCATTAAGATGAACATTTCCGAAAAGAAGATCGGACTCAGCCTCAAGGCATTGAAAGAGGATGACACCCGCATCATTCGAGCGCTGGCCGAATCGGAACCGGCTCCGGTCACCATGGGCGATCGGGTCGGCGATCAACTGAAGGACCTGCTTTCCCAGCGTCGTTCGGATTCCGAGTAGGATTTCCGATAGAGTGGTGCATTCTCTTTATCGCTAACAGACTCTATTTTCCATAGAACATTATGAATAAGAGTAAGCTGTTTTTATGGTTGGTGATCGGTGGTGCCTGCCTGCTGTTTTTCGTCCTCTGCCTGGTCGCGTTACTTATGACCGGTCCGTCGGATGAAGAATGGTCCTTTTCTCTGAACAGCGGCAGCCAGGTGGCTCTCATCGATGTCACCGGTGCCATTTACGATGCCAAGCCATATATCGATCAGCTGAAAACATTTCGTAAACAGTCCCAGATCAAGGCCCTCGTCCTGAACATCAATAGTCCGGGCGGGGGCGCTGCTGCATCTCAGGAGATCTATACGGAAGTACTTCGTTTTCGCAAGGAAACCAGGAAAAAAGTGGTCGCATCCATGGGCAGCGTCGCCGCCTCCGGCGGATACTACGTTGCTTGTGCCGCGGATAAGATCGTGGCCAATCCGGCTACCATCACCGGCAGCATCGGTGTAATCGCCGAATGGGTCAACTGGGGTGAGTTGATGGCCTGGGCCAAACTGAAGAACGAAGTGATCAAGAGCGGCGAAATGAAAGATGCGGGAAATCCCTCTCGTCCGCTTACCGAGAACGAACGCCGCTATTTCCAGGGCTTGATCGACGGCCTCTATTTCCAGTTTGTCAAAGCCGTCGCCGACGGGCGGCACATGGATGTAGAGAGCGTCAAGACCCTGGCCGACGGTCGCGTTTTTACCGGCGAAGATGCGCTGCAAAAGGGTCTGGTCGACGAGCTGGGCACCCTGCAGGATGCCATCCTTCTGGCCGGTAAACTGGCGGAAATCCGCGGAGAGCCCCGGACGGTCAGCATTAAAAAGAAAAAGACCAGTATTTGGGACATCCTGATGAATGATGCCAGTTCGGTTCTTCCCTTCTCCGGTGACCCGTCTCAATCCACGATACGTTTCGAATATATTTGGAGGTAAACATATGACCAAGGCTGAGCTTGTTGAGGAAGTGGCAAAAAGCTCCGATTTGACGAAGAAAGATGCGGAAGTGATTGTGCAAATTCTTCTGGATAGTATTATTGATTCTTTAAAAAAAGGGGAAAAAATCGAATTGCGCGGATTCGGCTGTTTTCGTATCCGCCAGCGAGGCGGTCGACAGGGGAGAAATCCGAAAACCGGGTCGGTTGTCCAGGTCCCTCCCAAAAAGGTCCCTTTTTTCAAACCCGGAAAAGAACTGAAAGATCTCATCAATCAAGAATAGCCATGGACAGGCTCTGGACACCCTGGCGATTCCAGTACGTTTCCCAGCCCTCCTCCTCCTCGACCGAGGAGGAGGATTGTTTCCTCTGCACTCTTCCCAAATCGATTGCCGATGCAACTTCCTATGTTCTCCATCGCGGTACCCATTGCTACGTCCTCTTAAATCGTTATCCTTATACCAACGGGCATCTGATGATTGTCCCTTTTCGCCATTTGCCTTTTTTGGAAGATTTAAACGACCAGGAGTCCACAGAGATGATATTCCTGGCCCGTCGGGCGCAAACGGCACTGCGGCAGGCCTACCGGCCGGAGGGCTTCAATCTCGGCATGAATCTCGGTTCCTGCGCCGGGGCCGGTGTGGCCGGGCATCTGCATCTGCATCTGCTGCCCCGCTGGACGGGCGACACCAACTTCATGACCGTCACCGGTGAAACCCGGGTCTTACCCGAAGACCTGGCTTCGACGTATAAAAAACTCCATCCCTTTTTTCTTTCCTGATCGTTTTTCCCCTTCCTAAAGAACTTTTTTTTTTTCTTCTTCTCTCCAACCTTCAGAAAAAAGGGCGTTTCCCGCGCTCTTATCGTCGCCGCAAAAATACTTCTTTTTTCTCTTGGCGATCGGGATTCTTTGTGCTACATTCTCTTTCATCTTGTTTACCAATACTTTTCTAATGCAAAAAAATGTGCTGGCATTTTTGTCTTCCTCCTGGACTGCTTTACCAAAGTGTTTTTCTCCTCTTCTTAGTAAAATTTTTCCCTTTCTGCGGTTGCAATGTTCCCTGCCGGTATGCTATTGTTCCTCCCCTCTCCGCCGGGTGAGGATTTATGATTTTTTTTCAGATACTTTTTCCCACAAGTGGGCGGAGGTTGTGGAAATTTCTCCCCACAACCCCGGTTTCAAAGATGTCGTTTTCCTTATAAATTGCTGTTATTAAAGGCTTTTATATTTTATAGTTTTATTTTAATCCATTTTCTTACATCCCTTGCTATTATTTATGGACTTGTGGAAAATCATCCTGCAGGAAGTCAACAAGCGTATCGATGAATCCGTTTATCAGACATGGTTTCGTCCCGTTTTGTTCCTCTCCCAAGATCACAATACCATCAAGGTAAGTGTTCCTACTTCCTATTTCCGCAACGCCTTTTTGGAAAAATTTTCCTCCTTGTTGCAGGGAATTTTCAACGATCTTTCTCTCAGCAATTTTCAGCTGTTTATTGTGGTGGAAGAAGATACCCCTTCACAGGAAAGCAGTTCCGAGGTCTCTCTTTCCGAAAAATGGAATTCCTCTCATGAAGGTAGCGGACTCAGCATCAACCTGAATCCCAAATACACTTTCGATTCCTTCGTAGTGGGAAACTCCAATCAGTTTGCCCATGCCGCCGCCTTCGCCGTGGCCAAGCAACCTTCTCACGCCTACAATCCTCTCTATATTCACGGCAGCTCGGCCCTGGGCAAAACTCACCTGATGCACGCCATCGGTCACTCCATCCTCAGCAAGAACGCCCATTTAAAACTGGTCTACGTTCCGGCGGAAAAATTCACCAACGATATGATCAACGCCATCAAGATGGACAGGACTTATCGTTTTCGCGAGGTGTACCGCAACATCGATATCCTGCTGATGGACGACATTCAGTTTCTGGCAGGAAAAGAGAGGACTCAGGAAGAATTCTTCCACACCTTCAACAGCCTGTATGATGCGCAAAAGCAGATCGTAATCACCAGCGACTGCCCACCCAAGGAGATTCCAACCCTGGAAGAACGTCTCCATTCCCGCTTCGAATGGGGCCTGATCGCCGATATCCAACCTCCCGATACGGAAACCCGTTTCGCCATTCTGAAGAAGAAGGCATCCGAGAAAAATGTCGACCTTGCCGACGATGTGGCGCTCTTCATAGCTCATCAGGTCAAGTCGCATGTGCGCGCACTGGAATCGGCTCTCAACCGGATTATGGCCCTCAGTGAGATGAGCGGTTCCGAGATCGACCTGGCCTTCACCGAGGAGGCATTGTCCGGTATCGTCCAGATGGGAAAAAACAATCTGACATCGGAAATCATTCTGAAAGCGGTGGCCGACCATTTCCGTATGAAGCCCTCGGTGTTGAAGTCCAAGAACAACTCTCGCGAGATCACCGTTCCCCGGCAGATCGCTATGTATCTGTGTAAAGAGCTGGCCCAGGTTTCACTGCCCTGTATCGGAAAGACCTTCGGCGGAAAACATCATACGACCGTTCTGCACTCGATTCGCAAGATAGAAACCGATCGAAAAAAGAACCAGGAGATCAACGATCTGATCCTGAAGATTTCCTCTAAATTCCGTTAGAATTTGTTTCCACAGAACCACTCCTGGATCCCCTGTGGAGAGATTGTGAATCTCTGAGGAAAAGCGCGGAAAAGAACCTTTATTTCTTTTTTCCACGAAAATATCGAACCCGTATGTGGAAGCGTTGTGCAAAGCAAAGAATATGACTTCTATCGTTTAGGGCGAAATCCACAGTTTCCTACGGTCCTATTACGACTACTTTTATTTATATAAAGAATAGAATCTTAGTATTCGTATTCTAGTTTGAGGATTTGAACATGGAATTTACCGTAAAACGCAGTTCCCTGCTGGACGAGTTGAGTCTGGTCTCCTCCGTCGTCGATAAAAAGCCCCTGATCACCTCGCAAGGGTATATCCTGATGACAGTAGAAAAGGGATTTCTGCATTTGATCGCCGTCGGCAAAGACATTTCCTTGCGTTGTTCCTGCCGGGTAAGGAACGAAAAGGAAGGGTCGATTGCCATACCTCCCAGGAAGCTATCCGATATTATCCGTTTATTGCCGGAGGCGGACATCTCCTTTTCTACCACGGGAGAGAGCCGCCTGGATATCCGTCATGAAAAAGCTCATTTTCGCATTACCGGCCTGCCGCGGGAACAATTCACCGAGCCCAATATTCTTTCCGACTATTCCATGAAGCTACCGGCGGATGTCTTGAAGGAAATGATCCAACGCACCATTTTTGCCGTATCGCAACAGGAGAACGAGCGGTTTGTTCTGGGTGGAGCTCAGCTGGAAATCCGTAACCGGTCCCTGCGTATGGTCACTTCGGATGCCCACCGCCTGGTCCTGGTAGAAAAGAAGGAGGCGATACCCGAACCAGATTCGGATCGGGAGATGAAGTTCATCGTTCCTCAGCGGAGTTTGAATGAGCTTTCCCGTATTATCGATCAGCAGGAATTCGTCGAGCTGGGAAGGGACGACCGCCATGTCTATTTTCGAGCGGGAGAAAGGGAATTGATATCCGGTTTGATTGCCGGTTCCTTCCCCAATTACGAAACCATCATCCCTCGGGACAACCATCTGGTTATGACCGCAAACGCCGGTCTGTTTATGGACAGCTTGCGCCGTTCCAGCGTTCTGGCGGAAGAGACGGACAACGAGAAGCGGACGATGAGGAAAGTCAGGTTCCGCCTATCGCCCGGTTTACTGGAGATGAGGGCCAGCTCGGTCGATTATGGTGAGTCGGAAGAGAGCCTGGAAGTGGAGTATGACGGGCCGCGTATCGAAACGGAGTTCAATGCTCCCTACATCGTTGATTTTCTCACGGTCATTAAAACCGATCGGGTCTCCATATCCTTCAAGGACGATGAAAATCCTGTTCTTCTCCAGCCTCAGGGTGAGGATGTGGTCGATTATCGTTGTGTTCTGGCGGTGATTTCCACCAAAGAAGCAAAAGCCTCCTGAAGAAATCGAAATCGGTTGGCCTCGCGAAAGATCCTGGGATCGCTGGCATCCTGCCGGCAATCCCTTTCGAATCGACACGAAATCGGATCCATTCTAAACCCTGTTTCTATCCGCAAATTGTCTGTTGTTTTTCCGTTGTTGATGCGTACCTCTGTGTCCGCGGAATAGCTTTCTTTGCTTGGTTTCAAGCAATTTTTATGCTATAATCTCTCCTCATTTTTTGAATATAACTCTTTGTCAATTCTTCGGTTATAACTATAGTATTTATTATTATTCACTTGTGATTATCGTCGCCGGGTCCGGGCACAAAGACCCGGCGATTTCCTGATCATCCTAATCATGCAATTGGAAAATTCAAACCAAGCAGAAGTGTTGGAAAACGGAGACCAGTATACCAGTACCGGCATCCAGATTCTGGACGGCCGGGACCATGTCCGCACCAGACCGGCGATGTACATCGGTTCCACCGGGGCAGACGGACTGCACCATCTGGTTTACGAAATCATCGACAACTCGATCGATGAGGCCATGGCTGGTTTTTGCCGTAAGATCGAGTTAACGATCCACGAGGACAATTCGGTATCGGTAGTGGATGACGGGCGGGGCATCCCCGTCGATATCCATGCGGAAGTCGGCCAGCCGGCAGTGGAAGTGGTTCTTACCCGTCTGTACGCCGGCGGCAAGTTCGACGGCAGTACCTATAAAGTCTCAGGAGGTCTGCATGGAGTTGGGGCTTCGGTGGTCAATTTCCTGTCGGAGACGCTGGAGGTGGAGATATGGAGAAACGGGAAAACCTACCGGCAGAATTTCGAGAGAGGACTCAAAGTCAACGAATTGACGGAAGGAGAATCCACCGACCGCAGAGGCACAAGGATCACCTTTAAACCGGATATAGAAATTTTTAAGGACAGTCAGGAATTGTCCTACGAGATACTATGCCACCGCCTGCGGGAGCTTGCCTTTTTGAACCGGGGACTGGAGATCGTTATCGAGGACCGGAGGACCGGACAGAGTCAAATCTTCAAGGAAGAAAAGGGAATCATCTCCTTTGTGGAATACCTGAACCGCAATAAAACCTCCCTTCTTTCCGAGCCGATCTATTTTGAGACCACGCGCGACGAGATCTTCCTGGAAGTAGCCCTGCAATACAACATGACGTATAACGAACAGTTGTATTCTTTTGCCAACAATATCAACACCCATGAAGGGGGAACCCACCTCTCCGGTTTCAAAGCGGCCTTGACCGCAACCATCAACAGTTATATTTCCCTGAACAATCTGGGAAAGGATGTGAAAGACAACCTGAGCGGGGATGACGTTCGGGAAGGATTAACGGCCGTCATCAACATCAAGCTCCCCGAGCCCCAATTCGAAGGCCAGACCAAGACGAAATTAGGCAATAGCGAAATCAAGGGTCTGGTGCAAAACGTGGTCAACGACAACCTCGGGCATTACTTCGAAAAAAATCCCTCAGATGCAAGAAAGGTCGTGACCAAGTGTCTGGAGGCGGCCAAGGCCAGGGAGGCGGCGAGGAAAGCCAGGGATTTGACCCGGAGAAAGGGCGCATTGGACAATTCCGCTCTGCCGGGAAAGCTGGCCGATTGCCAGGAAAAGGACGCCTCTCTTTGTGAAATTTACATCGTGGAAGGGGAATCGGCCGGAGGCTCGGCCAAGCAGGGCCGGGACAGAAAATTCCAGGCCATCCTCCCGATCCGGGGAAAAATCCTGAACGTGGAAAAGGCGCGTTTTGACAAGATCCTCTCCAGTCAGGAGATCGCCACCATGATCTCCGCTTTCGGCACCGGGATCGGAGAAGAGGATTTCAATCTGGAAAAACTGCGCTATCACCGCATCATCATCATGACGGATGCCGATGTGGATGGATCACATATTCGTACGCTGCTGTTGACCTTTTTCCAGCGGCAGATGAAGAGCCTGGTGGAAAAAGGGCATATCTATATCGCCCAGCCGCCCCTCTTCAAGGTCAAAATCGGAAATGCGGAACATTATCTGAAAAACGAAAACGAGCTGAATCACTTTCTGATGAACCGGGCACTGTCGGACCTTTCCTTGGAAAGCGCAAACAACGGCGAACGCATACAAGGAGAGGCCCTTTTTCCGGTCATGCGTAAAATCTCCCATTATGTAGAGGCGCTGAACAAAATGGAGCGATTGATCCGGGAGGAAAAGATCGTAGACCTTTTCCTGAATACGTTTTTCTCCAAGGAAAAAGGGTTGTCCTATGATGCCTCCAGCCTGAAAAGGATTTTAGGCGAAGCCGAGATTTTGGAAACTCTCATTGCGCAAATGGAATCCATGGGCTATCAGGTGCAGCAAAATCCAGATCCGAAACACGCCGGCATTTTCTATTTTTCTCTTAAAAAGGAGATGGAACCGGAGATCGTCGTCGACTACGATCTTTTATTTTCCATAGAGATGCATCGTATGGTAGAAGCTTACCGGCAGCTTGCCGGAGTCGATCGGCCCCCCTTCCGGGTATGGAAAGATGAGGATCTGCATCAGTTCGCCTCTTATGAAGATCTCTTTCAATTTGTGGTGGAAAAAGGAAAAAAGGACATCAGTTTCCAGCGATACAAAGGTTTGGGAGAGATGAATCCGGAGCAGCTCTGGGAGACGACGATGAATCCCGCTAAGCGCACCCTCTTACGGGTGACGGTGGATGACGAGATCGAAACGGACGAAATTTTTACCATCCTCATGGGCGAAGAGGTGGAGCCGCGGCGAAAGTTTATAGAAGACAATGCCCTGAACGTCAGCAATCTGGACATCTGAGCGTTTAAGGGTGAAGCGGGTCTCACCAGGAACCTTCCTATACGACGATACATAATCATATTACTATGGAAATAGCACAGGAACAGATATCGGTCGCCATCAAGGACGAGATGCGTAAGTCCTATATGGACTACGCCATGTCGGTCATCATCGGCCGGGCCTTGCCCGACGTTCGCGACGGCCTCAAACCCGTACATCGGCGCATTTTATACGCCATGCACGATCTTGGAAACCGGCACAATAAAGCATACAAGAAGTCGGCGCGCATCGTGGGTGATGTCATCGGTAAGTACCATCCTCATGGAGATTCTGCCGTCTACGATGCCATTGTCCGCATGGTGCAGGATTTTTCCCTTCGCTATCCGCTGATCGACGGCCAGGGGAACTTCGGTTCCATCGATGACGATCCGCCCGCAGCCATGCGTTATACGGAGATCCGCATGGATCGGATCACCGAAGAGATGCTGGCCGACCTGGAGAAAAAGACGGTAGACTTTTCTCCCAATTATGACGGGACTCTGGATGAACCCCTCGTCCTGCCGGCCAAGATCCCCAATCTCCTGATCAACGGATCCTCGGGCATCGCCGTCGGGATGGCCACCAACATTCCTCCCCATAACCTGCGGGAGGTTTTGGACGCGGCCATACATTTGATTCGAAATCCGGGTGCCTCTTTGTCCGACTTGATGAAGTTTGTCCTGGGTCCGGACTTCCCTACGGCCGGCACGATCTACGGCCGGGAAGGAATCCGTTCGGCCTATACGGAAGGCCGGGGGATCATACAAATCCGGGCCAAGGCGGAGATCGATATCATTCGTAAAAACCAGCAGGCCATCCTTATCACGGAGATCCCCTACCAGGTAAATAAAGCCAGACTGATCGAGCGGATCGCCGAACTGGTCCGAGAGAAAAAATTGGAAGGGATCAGCGATCTTCGCGACGAATCGGACCGGGAGGGTATGCGTATTGTCGTTGAGGTGAAGAACGATTATCCGGCACAGGTCGTGCTCAACAAGTTGTATAAGCTGACACCGATGCAGACCAGCTTTGGTGTGATCATGCTGGCCATTGTCAACAATCAGCCGAAGATCCTGAGCTTGGCGGACATGCTCCGTTGCTTTTTAGCCCACCGCCGCGATGTGGTTCGGCGAAGAACGATTTTCGATCTGGAAAAGGCCAAAGCCCGGGCCCATATCCTGGAGGGACTGAAAAAGGCCCTCGACATGCTGGATGAAGTCATTCGTCTGATACGGTCCTCGCGGGAAACGGCCGAGGCCAAAGCGAGATTGATTTCCGAACTGGAATTTTCCGAATTGCAGGCCCAGGCCATCCTGGAGATGCGGCTGCAGCGCCTGACCGGCCTGGAAAGAAATAAGATCCTGGAAGAACTGGCCGAAACCCTCCGTCTCATTGAACAGTTGAGTGCCATCTTATCCAGCGAGACGCTATTGAACCAGGTGATCATCTCGGAGATGGAAGAGCTGAAGGAAACTTACGGCGACGATCGAAAAACCCGCATCGAAGACCAGCAGGCCGATCTGGAGATGATCGACCTCATTCCCAACGATCAGGTGGTCATCACCATGAGTTCGTCCGGTTTTATCAAGAGAACTCCCGCCACCACCTACCGCAAACAGCGGAGGGGCGGCATGGGACGCATGGGTATGAATACTCGGGAAGAGGATTTCATTACCAATGTTTTCGTTTCCACCAATCACAGCTATCTCCTTGTCTTTACCGATCAGGGACGGGTTTACTGGTTGAAGGTGTACGAGATACCGGAAGCCACGGCCCAGGCCCGGGGTAAGGCCATCGTCAACTTGATCCAGATCGAAAAAGGGGAAAAGATCGCGGAAATCATTTCGGTCAACGATTTCGAGGAAGGCAAGTATCTGATGATGTGCTCCCGAAAGGGAATCGTGAAGAAAACGGAATTAGCATCCTTTTCCAATCCGCGCGCGGGCGGTATTAGGGCCATATCGGTGGATGCGGATGACGAACTGTTACGGATCAAGATGACGGACGGGAAACAGGATGTCCTTCTGGCTACGCGAATGGGAATGGCCATACGCTTTTCCGAAGACGATGTTCGCAGCGTCGGGCGTACGGCCCGTGGTGTCATCGGCATTGACCTGGCAGAAGGAGATCATGTGGTCTCCATGGAAACCTTTTCCACATCCGGAAGCCTTCTCTCGGTTACCGAGAACGGATACGGCAAGAGAACCAGTTCGGACGAATATCGACGGCAGGGCAGAGGCGGAAAAGGAATCATCAATATCAACACCAGCGAGCGTAACGGAAAGGTGGTGGATGTCTGCCATGTTTCCGAACAAACTCAAGTCATGATGATCACCGAGCAAGGGAAGATAATCCGCCTGGGTGCTTCCGATATCACCGAGACTGTTACGCGCAACGCTCAGGGCGTACGCTTGATTAATCTGGAGGAAAATGATCACCTGGCCGCTGTTTCAGCCTTCGAAGAACAAGAAAACGACAGTACCCCGGCGGAAGCCGAGGATGCCGTCCCTGAACCCGAGGAGACGACGTAGAACCATCCTGCAAGGCGTTTCTCTGGGGCTGCTGGTTCTCCTGGCCGGGATCGTCTTTTACCTTCTTTCCGCCCGCTATAACGAAGAGGGTTTGTATAATAACGCCGAGCAACTCCTTCTCCAGGGAAAGCACCAGGAGGCGGTACAGGTCCTGGAGCACCTGCTGGATAAGTTTCCCTATGGAGAATATCGGCAAAAGGCCTTGATGGATGCGGCCAACACCTACAATTTCTACTTACGCAACGTACCCCGGGCCATCGAGTTGTACCGGACTTTCATCGACAATCGCAGGGTTTCCCGGGAAAAAAGACTGGAGGCGAGAGAACGCCTCGCCGACATCTACAATCAGGATGTCGGCGATCCCGACAGGGCTCTGGCGGAATACATTACCTTGCGTCAGGAACAGCAGGAGAAGGGTGCGCAACAGAAGAGTTCCTTTCAAATCGCTTCTCTCTATCTGAAGAAGAACCGGCTGGACATGGCTTTGCAGGAATTCCGCCGTGCCGCGCATGACGATGCGGAACCGGATCTGCGGCAAAAAGCCATGTTGAAAATCGCCGGTATCTATGTGCTTCAAGGTGACCAGGTGCAAGCGGAGCCGGTTTTTCAGGAGGTAGTGCGATCTTCCCGTTCGGAGGAGACCATTCATCAGGCTCAGCTTGGATTGATCGATGTATGGGAGTCGACGGAAAAATACGAAAAAGCCATAGAATTGCTGGGCACCATGAAAGGAGATCCGGCTTTCGAAGAATTCAAGATTGCCGAAACCAAACGATTGAAAGAAAAAGCGGGTATACTTAAGAATAAGATACAGCTTCCTTGGTCATCGAGCAGGAAGAGGACACGTACCTAAGGATTGAATATTTGTAGAATTAGCCTATGCGTAATGAGTACTTGCTTTACATTCTTCTGGTACCCGCCGTTCTGGCTTTTTTTCTCTGGCTTTTTCTCCGGCGGCCGAAGAAAAAGGCCAACCCTCCGGCAGCCGGCCAGACAGCACTGCGAAACCTGACTTCGGCATCCAGTCGCCCGAATGCCGTTGCGGCAGGCAAAACGCCGCCGCCCGTTTCTTCTCCCCTTCAGACAAAAGACGTCTCCCCGGAAGTTTTAGTGGAACGGGTGCTCGAAATCTTAAAAAGAGACTATAGTGATTTTGAAACCTTGCTGCGATATGTGCTGAGTTTTGCCGCTCCAAGCGAACTTCTAAAGAACATGGAATTGCAGCGGAAGTTTTCTCACGTGGATCTTCTCCTGCAGCTATCCATGCGTAGCACCTCTCTTTCCTCCTCGCCTCTGGGAAGAAGAGAAAATGAATCGCCCAGTATTCTGACCTCTCCCGATATCAGGGCGGCGATCGTCAGCATCGTACGCATCCTGCAGGAGATGCCCGAAATTCAGGAAAAGGGGGGGGAGAGGCTGAACACCCTGGTCGACGGCTTCCTGGAAAAACTGTAATCCCCCGTTATTATCCCCTTAGCAAATCACTTGATCCACAGGTAGAGAAGTGTGGCCAGAACGGCGCCCGCAAAAGGCCCAAAGACTGGTATCCAGGAATAAGCCCAGTCTCCATCCCTTTTTCCCGGAATGGGCAAGAAGGCGTGAGCCAGGCGTGGTCCGAGATCGCGGGCAGGATTGATGGCATACCCGGTAGTACCGCCCAGGGATAGTCCCAGGGCAAAAACCAGCAGGGCAACAGGAAGGGCGCCGATGGTTCCGAGTCCGATCGTCACTTCCCCGCTGTTCCCCACACCCAGGGCCGGTGAGAGTTTTATGGAAGGGGACGTTATCAGAAAGACGGGGAGAATGAGAAAAAAGGTTCCGACCATTTCACAAAAGAAGGATTGAGGCAGATGGCGAATATTGGGTGCCGTGCAGAAACAGGCCAGTTTGCCGTCCGCATCGGATGAAATCCGGAAGTGCTCCCGGTAAAAAAGGAAGACAAGAGAACCGCCGAGAAATCCCCCCAGCATTTGCGCGGTCAGATAGGTAGCCACGTCCTTCCAGGGAAAAGACCCGGCCAGGGCCAAAGCCAGTGTTACTGCGGGATTGAGATGAGCCCCGCTGACGGATTGGGAACAAAAAACACCGGTGAAGACCCCAAAGGCCCATCCGGCGGAGATGACAATCCATCCCCCGCTATTCCCCTTGGTACGATCCAGAACGACGTTGGCGACAACTCCATTACCGAACAAAACGAGTATGGTGGTTCCGATAAGCTCTGCAAGGAAAGGATTCATAAGGGATCATCCATTTAGGTCTGGTTGCATGGTCTTGTGGGGCAAACTTTCGATTCGGGAAGCGTAGGAAATGACGACATAATCGAGTTTGCGTTGCAGTTCCTTGATGCTGTTGGCGCCTCCGTAAGTCAAACCGGACCGGAGCCCGCCGACGATATCCTGTAGGATGTCGTCTTCATCCTGGCGATAAGGGACCTCCAAAGAAACGCCTTCGGCCGTCTTCCATCCGGTCAGAGGTCCGAGGTAATCCTCCTGGGCTTCGCGGGAAGCCATTCCCCGATAGAGTTTTACTTTCTCGCCTTGGGAATTGACTGTGATCTTGCCCGGAGTCGGGGAGGTGCCGGCCAGCATTCCGCCGATCATGACAAAATCGGCCCCGAAGGCCAGGGCCTTGACCACATCGCCGCTGGTGCGAATGCCGCCGTCGGCAACAATCGACCGGTTGATGCGGGAGCAGTCCTTGATGGCTTTCAGCGAAGGAACGCCGAATCCGGTCTTGATACGAGTGGTGCAAACCGATCCGCTGCCGATGCCCACTTTGACCATATCGGCGCCCAGAGATACGAGGAAATCAGCTCCGGCATATGTGGCCACGTTTCCCGCCATAAGGAAGGCGTTAGGTAAAAGCTGGCGGAAGTTCTTCAGGGCTTTGCCGAGAATTTTGGAATGGGCATGGGCGACGTCGACGCAAAAATACTCCGCACCGGCGTCGCGCAAGGCCTCTACCCTTTCGTATTCATGCTCGGAACAACCGACGGAGACAAAAACCGGGCAGCGGCATTTTTCAAATTCCTCGATATTGACGGTGACATCCATAAATCGGTGGAGAACGCCAATCCCGCCTTTGCAATGCATGAACCCGGCCATCTCCGACTCGGTGATCGTGTCCATATTGGCGCTCATCACCGGGAGGGAAAGGGAGAATCGACCGGTCTTATCCGTGCTGGAGATATCTACCAGCCGCCGGGAATCCCAGTGGTTGTAATTCGGTACCAGGAGAACATCGTCGAACGTCAATGCAGTATTCATAGGCCGGTTCCGTTCAAATGGTCTGTCATCAGGAAGATTGTATCAGATAGCAGGAAGCGATTTTTTGGAAATCGTCCCATTGCCTCCGTATCCAGGAGTCATCAAGTTTCCTCTCCTGGGCCATCAGGCGGGCCACTTCCGGGGCCACTTCCAGGGTGGCACGTGCATCCAGGAAAAGGGAGCGGGTCCTACGAGCCAGTACGTCATCCAGTGTCCGGGCCATCTCTTCCCGGACGGCCCACAGAACCTGGGCTGGGCACAAATTCAGTCTGGGATGGAGCGGTTTTCCCAAAGCCGGATTTTCCCTGATCATTTGCAGCAAAAACTCCGCATCTGACCCGTAGCAGGCCAGGGAGCCGAAATCTTCCGCATGGGCGTGATAGCCATGGATCGGCAACTGGCGAGTTTTGCAGGGTCTCTCCTCCAGACGTCCCAGCACAATGGCGTGATCGATGCAATCTTCCGCCATCTTGCGATAGGTGGTCCACTTGCCGCCGGTGATGGTCACCAGTCCCGATTTGGAGATCTGCAGGACGTGGTCACGGGAAAGGGCGGAAGTAGCGGCGCTGTCGGAGGACTTAACCAAAGGACGTATCCCGGTAAAAACGCTCAGGATATCCTTGCGGGTCGGTCTTTGCGAAAGGTAACCGCCTGCGGTCTCCAGTATGAAATCGATCTCCTGATCGAAGGGTTTCGGTTCCAGATTAAAGTCGTCTATCGGGGTGTCGGTGGTACCCACAACCACATGCTGGTGCCAGGGAATGGCAAACATGACGCGACCGTCCCGGGTGTGAGGAACCATGATGGCATTATTTTTAGGTAGGAAATTTTGATCGAGGACGATATGGACTCCCTGACTGGGAGAAATCAGTTTGGTACTGAGCGGATCGTCCTTGGTCCGTAGATCGTCGCAGAAGGGGCCAGTGGCATTTACAATACAACGGGCCGAGAGCAGATGGCACTGGCCCGATTCCTCGTCCCGAAACTCCAGCCCGGTCAGGAATCCCTCGCCGTCTTTTACGAACCGGGTCACCGACGCATAATTCAACAAACAGGCTCCCATCTCGGTGGCCGATTGAGCCAGGTTGATCAGGAGCCGGCTGTCGTCGAACTGGCCGTCGTAGTAAAGAACCCCACCCCGCAAACCCTCTTTTTCCAGCGTTGGAATGCGTTCCAGCACCTCTTCGCGCGATAACAGTTCCGACCGGCCGAAGCCGTATTTTCCCGCCAGCAGATCGTATACCTTGAGTCCGATCCCATAAAAAGGCGCCTCCCACCAAAGGTAGTTGGGAACGATAAAAGGCAGGTTGTGTACCAGATGAGGCGCATTCTGAAAAAGGATGCCCCTTTCCCGCAGCGCCTCCATGACCAGAGAGACATTCCCTTGCTGCAGGTAGCGTACACCGCCATGTACCAGCTTGGTGGAACGACTGGAGGTACCCTTGCCGAAATCGTTCTGCTCCAGGAGGGCCACGCTATACCCTCGGGAAGCCGCGTCCAGAGCGATGCCCATGCCGGTGGCGCCGCCGCCGGCGATGAGAATGTCCCAGGTTGTGTGTTGATGGACAAGGATGTCGAGAAAGGTGTCACGATTCATGTTGTGTCAGTCCTAAAAAGAAGATCGATAAGTCAGCGGCATACGCCGGTCGCGGCCGAAAGCCCTGGAGGTGATTTTGATTCCCGGAGGACCCTGACGTCGTTTGTACTCGCTCCGGTCGATCAGCTTTACCACGCGCCGTACCGTATCGGCGTCGAAGCCGAGAGGCACGATCTCCTCCGGGCTTTTCTCATCCTCCACAAAGGCGGTGAGGATCGGATCCAGGATGGAGTAATCAGGAAGCGAATCCGTATCTTTTTGCCCGGGTCGCAATTCGGCGGAGGGTGGGCGGTTCAGTGTGTTCTCCGGAATGGGTCCGCCCTCGCTGTCGCGCCGATTGCGAAAGCGGGACAGACGTTGTACCAGCGTTTTGGGTACGTCCTTGAGGGCCGCGAAGCCGCCGGCCATATCGCCATACAGGGTGCAATAGCCGACCCCCATCTCGCTTTTGTTTCCCGTTGTCAGGACCAGCCAACCGAATTTGTTGGAAAGGGCCATGAGATAATTGCCGCGGATTCTGGCCTGCAGGTTCTCTTCAGTCACGTCCTCCTCTCGTCCCTGAAAAGAAGGTTGCAGCGCCGATTTGTAAGCCTCGAGAACGGCATGGATAGGAATTTGTAAAAACCGGATCCCAAGCCGTTCCGCCAGCAATTTGCCGTCTTGGCGACTTGCATCGGAGGTAAAAGAAGAGGGCATGGAAACGCCGACCACGCGGTCCGGTCCAAGGGCGTCGGTGGCGATACACGCCACCAGGGCGGAATCGATGCCGCCGCTGAGGCCGATGACCACGGAAGCGAAACTGTTCTTGTTGACATAGTCGCGAACGCCGCAGACCAGGGCCTCATAGATTTCCGCTTCGGCATCCAGGGACTTCGTCTCTTTTTGTGCTATTTCCGGTTTCGGCGGCGGGACCTGCTCGGAAACCGGTATCGGGACACGTTTGATCTCCTTGGCTACCGGCGCTTGCAGGCGCGAACCCAGACGGTGTCGTGGACCCAGCAGACGCTCCCGGAAGACGTCATCGATCGGTAGATCGGCGAGTAAAAGTTCCTCCTGGAATTGCGAGGCAAGGGCAAGGATATCGCCCTCCTGGTTGATGACCATGCTTCCGCCGTCGAAGACCAGTTCATCCTGTCCCCCGACCAGATTGACATAAGCCAGCAGGATGGTATTGTCCGAAGCCCTGGTGGCCAGCATCCGCTGCCGATGACGGAACTTGCCCGCCTGATACGGAGAGGAAGATATATTGATGACCAGCTCCGCTCGTCCTTGTACGGCCTGGGTCAGTGTCGGTCCGTCGGGATACCAGATATCTTCACAGATGCTCAGTCCGAAGGTAATGCCCCTCAGCTCGAAAACGCCGCAGGAATTACCCGGCCGAAAGTAGCGGTATTCATCGAAAACCCCATAATTGGGCAGATACATCTTGTGGTAGATGCCATGGATGGATCCGCCGTGAATGACGGCGGCGGCGTTGAAGATATCGCCCTGGTGATCGACGAAACCGACGATGGAGGTCAGGTTCCAGGCTTCCGTTTCCTGAACGTATCGCTGCAACGTCGACAGATTTTCCTTGATAAAACCCGGACGCAACAGCAGATCTTCCGGCGGATATCCGGTAATGGCCATCTCCGGGAAGCAGATCATATCGGCTCCCAGCTGCTCGGCGCGGCGAGAGTATGACAGCATCTTTTTCAGATTTCCGTCGAAATCCCCGACCGTGCAATTCAATTGTGCCAAAGCAATACGCATTTGTTTCATGGGGTGCGTGCCTTCCCGCTCCGCGGGATTGTTGGACATAGAAACCTCATGGCGAACCGGGAATGAAGGTTTCTCGCCGGGATGTCCCGTTAATCAAGAAATGTCCGGAGGATGAAAGATTTGGAGGAGCGACGCAGCTTTTGCAGGGCATTGCTCTCGATCTGTCGAATTCTCTCTCGGGTCACATTCAGGATTCGTCCGACTTCCTCCAGGGTATGTTCTTTCCCTTGGGGATTCAGACCGAAACGCAGGCGAACCACCTGCTGTTCCCTGGGGGATAAGGTATCCAGTAGAGAGGTAGTCAGTTCGCGAAAGTTGCTCTCGATGGTTCGCTCCAGAGGGGAGCGCACCCGGGCGTCCTTCAGCAAGTCCTTCAACTGGGCCTCTCCCTCGGCCGAGAGCGGATCGTCCAGCGAGTGTATCTCGCCTGTCACCTTCAAAACCTTGCGTACCTTGCCGACGGGGAGGTTGGATTCCTTGGCTACCTCATCTTCGGTGGGCTGACGGTTCAGGTTTTTATATAGGATTTCCGTGGCTTTCAGGATCTTGCTCAGGGTTTCCGAAATGTGGGCCGGATAGCGGATGGTCCTTCCCTTATCGACAATGGCACGGGCGATCGCCTGGCGTATCCACCAGGTGGCATAGGTGGAGAACTTGTTGCCCATCTTGTAGTCGAATTTTTCCGCGGCCTTCATGAGGCCCAGGTTCCCTTCTTGAATCAAATCAAGAAGATGCATATCGGGATGGTAAAATTTCTTGGCGATGGAGACTACCAGTTTCAAATTTCGGCGTACCAGTTCCGCCCGGGCATTTTCGATCATGATCAGGTTTTTCTTTTTCCGCCCGTTCTCCATCTGTTTGGCGATATCCACCTCTTCTTCCCTTTTCAGAAGCGGGATCTTGCTGATGTTCTTGAAGTAGATGTTGAGATTGATGTCACCGGTGCGATCGAAGGAGGATATGGTTTCCGTGGCCGGTTTCGGTTTGGCGACTTCCAGTTCCTGATCTTCTGTCTCGTCGGAATCGTCCAGAGCGGCGGCGACTTCCGCCATCAGACTTTCTTTCTTGATTTTGGCCTCCTTGGAGGCGCTGGTGGAACGAAAGAAACGGGCATTCGGATTGGGTATCTTGGTCAGAAGGATCCTGGGTTCAGGGAGTTCCTGATGCGGGATGGATTTGCTGCCGGTCTTTTTGGCAGCCCCTTTGTTTTTTCCAGTGCTTTCGCCGGCCGATTTGGTCTTTTTAGAAGAAGAGACGGAATCGAAAGGGGCGACTTTCTGCAGAATGGCTTTACTCTCGATTTTCTTGGAACCGGCTGTTTTTTTTGTGGAATTGGTCTTGGAATCCTTGCTGTCAAGATCACTTTTTTTTGCCGTTTTGGCGGCCTTGTTTTTAATCGTGGCAATGGTGCCCATGAAAAAAATCAACCTTTTTACTTTTTATTGATAGATTATTAGTATAGGGAGAAGGTTCACGTTCCCAGAGTGTCGGATTATGAGGTGGATGTATGATACAAGGCCAGAAACCGGGAAGGACTGTAAATTGCCTTGTCTTGCATTGGGAATAAGAATTCCTTCCTTTCGGGAAGTCCGAGAATCATTTCATTAGAGCCTTAAATGTTAGCAAGAAACGAAGTTATTGTCAATAGCCTGGCTAAGGAAGGGAAGGAAATAGAGATCCTCCTCTTCCTTGCGACAACCTATTCGATCTTCACTCCGGGAACCGATCTATGAACTGGGACATCCATTTTCTCGACGCTCTGCGCCTGTTATTCTCCGGCTTCGCTGTGCTGTTTCTTCCGGGATATGTGCTTCAAAGACTTTTCTTTTGGAAAAACCCGGATCTTTTACAGTCGATATCCCTTTCGGTCGGACTCAGCCTATCCATCATTCCTCTGATTGCCGAACTTCTCTTCTTCCTTCCATGGGAACCGCCTCCTTACACCTTTCTGGGGACCTTTCTGGTACTGACCATACTCTTCCTTGGTTTTTCTCTGGGAAGCCCCTTTGACAAGCGTGCAGGCCGTTCCAATCTCTGGATTGGAATCGCCGGAGTGATCGCGGCCATAGGGTGGCGATTTTTCCAGGTCAAAGAACTGGTATTACCCGCCTGGGTAGACTCTCTCCATCATGTATTGATTACACGTAAGTTCCTGGACATCGGCGGGGTGCCGGAAAACCTGGCTCCTTATCTCCCGGTCCCTTTTTACTATCACTTTTCCTTTCATGCCGTCAGTGCCTGTTTCTCCGGACTGGCCGACTGTCCTCCGGAACAGGCGGTTTTCTTGCTCGGGCAGTTGTTGAACGCCATGGTTGCCCTGTCCGTCTACCGCCTGACCATAGTCCTTCTGCAGGATAAAAGGCGCGCCCTTACAGCCGCCCTGATGGTGGCGTTTATCACCCAGATGCCCGCCTATTACGCCACCTGGGGCAGGTATACCCTGCTGGCCGGATTGGTGCTGCTGCCGCTGGCCATCGCGGAGGCTCAGAGCTGGATACGAAACCGGCAGCCCGGTACCTTCCTCCGGCTGGCACTGTTTACCGCTGGCATTCTACTGACTCATTATTTCGCTGCCGTACTTCTGGCTCTCTTCCTTGGTCTGTGGATCCTATATGTCATTATCGGGGAAAGCAGAGAACCGGGCACGCATGTGCTGTCCTGGCTGGAGAAGTTGGCCAGCCCGCTGTTGGGTGTCCTGCTCGTGACCCCCTGGCTTTTGCGCATGTGGTCTTATGCCCGAAGTTATGTGCAGTGGGGTACCAGTTCTCCCGGCGACTCCATCGATCAGCTCTATTTTCCCGATTACCTCGGCTATTTATGGTACCTGCTGGGCCCCTGGAGAATGTATCTGCTGGAGGTTGTGGCTGGAATAGGATTGGCATGGGCCTGGAAGAATGGAAAAACCAGGCTGTTTGCCTTATGGACTACTCTTCTTTTTCTGGGAGTGCTGCCCTGGGGGATACGTTTATCGCCGTTCCGGCCGGACCACTTTGCTATTGTCAGTTTTCTTCCTGTTTCTATCCTCGCGGCAGCGACAGTATGGAGGGGAAGAGACATGGTTATTTCCCGAATGGGGGAGAAGTCGGCCGATAAGGTTGTTTATGGATTGTTGGTCCTGATGGTGCTGTTAGGTGTATGGCAGACAAGTTCGATTATCAATCCTACAACCATTCTGGCGGAAGAGCAGGATGTGGTTGCGTTGCAATGGATTGACCGGAAAATACCTCGACAGGCCAGGTTTCTTGTCAACACCGCACCCTGGGAGTGGGGTTCCTTCCGCGGTACCGATGGTGGGGCCTGGATCCTGCCCATGACCGGGAGATGGAGTGTGGCTCCTCCTCCACTTCATGCCATAGGAAATAAGGAGTACATCGATTACACCGCCCGGACGGCCAAGCAGGCCGGACAGCTGGGCGCCTGTGACGAGCGTTTTACCCAATTTTTGCGGGAAGAGCAGATTACGCATGTATACCTTGGAGTAAAACCGGGAAATCTGAAAAAGGAGATGCTGGATAACTGCCCTGCCTTGGTGCAGGTATACCGGCAGGGGCCGGTGCGCGTCTATGCTGTCGAACAAATGGTCTTGAAAACGAATTGATAAAAAAGTATGGCTAAAAAACGAATGTCTTGGACGATACGGATAGTATTTTTGCTGTGGTTTTTGCTTTCGCTGGTGCAGGGGCAACCGCGCCCCTTTCGAACGGATGATGCCGAAACCCTCCCTTTTGGGACCATGCGCCTGCAGATAGGCGTGGATCGCATGCAGAGTCAGACCTTCAGCCTGTCCGGTCTGGAAGGGAACCTCTCACGGTTCGGGGTCATGGGGGTTCATGTCGGAGCTGGGGGGGCGGTCGAATTTCAGGCCACCGGCGACCTGTGGAACCGTTTGAAAATCACCCGGCGCCTGTCGCCGGGTGGATCCATCTTCAATCAGGATGTCCAGGGAAATTCGACCGGGAGCGTGGGTGATCTCCTCCTGGCCACCAAGTTCCGCCTCGTCAAAGAGCGGATCGGGTTTCCGGCCATAGCCTTTCGTTTTGGCGTGGAGCTGCCCAATGCTTCCAACGAAAAAGGGCTGGGAAACGACGAAACCAATTTCTATGCCACCCTGATGGCCGCCAAGAGTCTGGGTCGATTGCGGGCCATGGTCAACATGGGAATGGCGATCCTGGGAAATCCGGTCACGGTCAGTTCCCAGCATGACATGGTGACGTACGGATTTGCCGGCATTTACAAAGCCAATCGCGTTCTCGACGTAGTGGGTGAGTTCTACGGACGCGCCGGCGACGACGGTCCTGGGGCTGAGGTCCAGTCTTTGCTTCGTCTGGGGGTTCGGGCTCATACAGGAGGGATCTGCTGGGATCTGGGAGCGGTGAAAGGGTTGGCCGAGAATGATCCCAGCGTGGGGGTAAGTTTCGGTGTCAGTTACCAGTTTTCCCTGTTTTGATCTGTTCCGTTCTGTCTGATTGCCGGCGGCACCAGTTGAGAATTCTCTCCCGATCCAGCGGCGAGAGATCGGATATGTGCACGGTTTTTTCGCGCGATTGTTCTCCGGAAAGAGAGAGTTGAGCCAGGCGCACATCCAGTGTTTTGGCCAGAAATCGCCGCAGATGCTCATTGGCCCTTCCTTCGACGGGAGGGGCGGTGATACGTATCTTCAGGGCGTCGCCGAAGGTTCCGGCTATCTGGTCTTTCGCGGAGCGGGGTTGGATGTGCAGTCGCAGGGATATGCCACCTTTGGAATTGCAGGTGAAAAAATTGGTGTTTTCGGCCATACTCTTATCACTCGTGACGATGTAAGCAATGGAATTATACCCGTGCAGGGGGTGATGACAGCGGAGAACGGAAGGAACGGAAAGAGGAAGCGATAAGGAGGAGACTTGGGCTTTTCAGTCATAGATTATGCAATCGTCGTACTTTACCTCATCGGAGTCACTGTTGCCGGAATCTTGATTGCCGGAAAACAGAAAAGCTCACGGGATTATTTTCTGGGCGGCAAGGAAATGTCCTGGTGGTCGGTAGGGTTTTCTATTGTCGCCAGCGAAACCAGCGCCCTGACATTCATCAGCATTCCCGGGCTGGCCTACACCACCGATATGCACTTTCTGCAGCTGGTCTTCGGCTACTTTATCGGACGCCTGCTGGTGAGTATCCTGTTTATTCCCGCATACTATCGCGGAGACCTGGAGACGGCCTATGATTTTCTGGGCAAGCGCTTTGGTATGGAGCTGCGCAAATTCACCTCTACCGTATTCATTGTCACCCGCGTGTTGGCCTCCGGAGTCAGGCTGTTTGCCACCGCCATCCCCGTGCACATCATCACCGGTCTCAGCTACACCTCTAGTATCCTGATCATCGGTCTCTTCACCCTGGCGTATACCTATCTGGGAGGGTTGAAGGCGGTGGTTGCAATGGATGTGGTTCAGATGTTCATCTATCTGAGTGGAGCCGTGGCGGCCATGATCCTGATTGTGCACCGCCTGCCGGGAGGGTTCTCCGATGTCATCCATTTTGCCAGCGTCAACGGGGCCGATAAACTCGACATCATCAACGGAAACTGGGGGAACAGCCTGATGGACTTTCTGTCTTCCCCTTATACCCTGATCGGAGGGGTTCTTGGCGGAACATTCCTGACCATGGCTTCCCACGGTACGGATCAGCTCCTGGTACAGCGTCTGCTCGGCTGCAAGAGCCGCTGGGACAGCCAGCGGGCCTTGATGCTCGACGCCAGCTTTATCTTGATCCAGTTCGCCTTTTTCCTCTTCCTGGGACTTTGTCTCTATGCCTTTTATAACGGCGTTCCTTATCCCCAGATGGGCTTGAAATCCTCCGATGAAATCTTTCCCAAATTCATTGTGGAAAACATGCCGGTAGGTCTGGCCGGCTTACTGATTGCGGGAGTCCTGGCGTCGGCCATGGGGACACTTTCTTCTTCCATCAGTTCTCTGGCCTCCTCCACCTATATGGATCTGTTCAAATGGACGGCACGGGGAAAATCCCTCGACGAGAAGGCGGAAATGTTCTGGTCGCGTGCCCTGACCATGTTTTGGGGGGTCGTTCTGATCGGAGGAGCCCTGTTGTTTGCCGATACGAAGAATCCGGTGGTGGAGCTGGGTCTGAAAATAGCTTCCTTCACCTACGGCGGGCTGTTGGGGACCTTCTTCCTCGGCCTGCTGTTTCCCCGGATCCGCCAGAAGGACGCTTTCGTCGGTTTCCTGTTTGGATTGACGGTCATGATTTATATCCTTTTCTTTACCACCATCGATTACACCTGGCATACCCTCATCGGATGTGCGACCACCATCCTGTTAGGGAATCTCAGCCGTCGCCTGAACTGGTAAGGGTCAACAAACAAACTCGGAGGGACAAATCATGATTGTAGTGATGAAGTACGGGGCCAGCGAAGAACAGATTGCTGCCGTGGTGGCACGCATCGAACAGTCGGGGTGTGAGGCCCATATAGACCGCGGCGTGGAACGGGCCATCATCGGCATCCGCAGCGGACGTCACGACCTGACCCCGGAGCTGTTTCTGCCGCTGCCGGGCGTGGCTGATGCGGTGCGGATTCTCAAGCCCTTCAAGCTGGCCAGCCGGGAATTCCATCCTTCGCCCACACGGTTCTCCCTCGGCTGTTTTGAGGTGGCCGAGGATGTTCTGGGAGTGATCGCCGGTCCCTGCAGTGTGGAGGGCAGACAGCAGATGAAAGAAAGTGCGGCGGCGGTGAAATCGGCCGGGGCCCACGCCCTCCGTGGAGGGGCCTTCAAGCCCAGGAGCTCGCCGTATGCCTTTCAGGGCCTGGGCGAAGAGGGATTGAAGCTGTTGAAAGAGGCCGGGGACGAGGTCGGACTCCCGGTGGTAACCGAAGTCATGCATCCCGGAAGTATCGAACTTGTGGCCAGGTATGCCGACGTCCTGCAAATCGGGGCCAGGAACATGCAGAATTACGATCTGCTCCGGGATGTGGCCGCCGCCGGCAAGCCGGTCTTCCTGAAGAGGGGAATGGCCGCCAAGGTAGAGGATCTTCTCATGTCGGCGGAATATCTTCTCGATGGAGGATGCGATCGGGTGATCCTCTGCGAACGCGGTATTCGTACCTTCGAAACGGCCACACGCAACACGCTCGATATTTCCGTCATCCCGGTCATTAAGAAGCTCTCCCACTTGCCGGTGTTTATCGATCCTTCCCACGCCTCCGGTTATGCCGAGTATGTGGCCCCGCTGGCCCTGGCCGCCGTGGCTGCGGGGGCCGACGGATTGATGATCGAGGTACACCCCAGACCGGAGGAGGCGAAGAGCGATGGCCCCCAATCTCTGACTCCTGCCGCATTTCATGATTTGATGGAACTCTGTCGCCGGGTGGCCGCGATCGTCGGTCGCCGCCTGTAACGGGCCGTTCCCAATTGACAGAACGCCGATGGAGAAGTACAATGGAATGTATAACCCTATGATAAGGAAGAAGGAGAGGAGATCGGAAATGAATGTGCGGTTTTTTACCATCCGATCCTCGGTGATACTAACGCTCTGTTTTTTGTTCGTGGCCCCTTTCTTATGGAGCCAATCTCTGGCCGATCTGGCCAAAGAAGAAAAGGAACGCCGCTCCAGCATAAAGAACAAAGTACGGGTCGTCTCCAATTCCACCCTCGGATCCTACCAGAAGGGATCGGTCAGTACCGGTGTCTATGGAGAAAGCACCGCGGATTCCGAAAAGAAGGATAAAGAGGGAGAAGCCGCCAAGCCCAAGGAAGAAGGGAAGGATAAAACCCCCGAAGAACCCGTTAGGGATGAAAAATACTGGCGCGACGCCTACAAGCTTGCTTTGGATGAGGCCAAGGCGGCGGAAAATAAAAGGGTTTTGGAAGAACTGAATTTGAATACCTTGTGGAATCAGTTCTATGCCGAGGGTGACGGCTTTTATCGGGAAACCATACGCAAGAATATCTCCGATAAGATCGAAGAGATTAAAAAGCAGAAACAGACGGAAGAGGAAACGAAGAAAGCCCTGGAAAGGCTGAAGGAAGAAGCCCGCAGAAACAACGTCCCCCCAGGCTGGCTGCGATAGCCCCCCATATTTTTTATGCTCCGATAAAAAGCCCTGGGAGCGCCGGCGTCCCGCCGGCAACATCTTTCGAATCCATACGGATTCATCGAAAAGAAACAAAACAAGGACTTTTTTACACGAATTTCTATTTTTGCGATTGACAACGGTATCATATTAAGGTATTCTAGTACCTGATTATTTTATTAGGGAAAGATTGATGGGATCTTGTATAAAAATATCGGAGGGAGCGGCTTTGGGTCTGCACGCCTGTGTTCTTTTAGCGCAGAATCCGGCCATGGCTTTCACCGTTCCCCAACTGGCGGAACGGCTGCAGGGCTCGAGCGCTCATCTGGCCAAGGTCATGCAACGGCTGGCAAAGAGCGGAATCGTGAAGGGATTGCGCGGACCCAGAGGCGGATTTCTATTATCGCGCCCGCCCGCTGAAATTTGCCTGATCGACATTTTCTCGGCCATTGAAGGCGAACAGAGCCAGACGATGTGTGCCTTTGAGAATCCGGTCTGCGGCTGGGACCATTGCATGTTCGACGGCCTGATTCAGGACATGGACCGGAAATTCCTGGACTATCTGCAGCAGACCAATCTGCAATCCATCAGCTCTCGAAACCGGAAGGGTGCCCCGGAAATCCAGGGGAATCAAGTCAGCGACAAAAACCGGCTACAAAGGTAAAAATCAAGAAAGGGGAATGTGAGTATGAGTATGTTTTGTTATCAATGCGAGCAGACGGCTCGCGGGACGGGGTGTACGGTGAAGGGTGTCTGTGGCAAAGAGGAAGAAACCGCTGTGTTGCAGGACCTGCTGGTGTATGTAACCAAAGGTGTAGCCCAATGGGCCCACAGGTTGCGCTCCACCGGTATGAAGGATGCGGCAGCCGACCGCTTTGTCGTTGAAGCTCTGTTCACAACTGTGACCAATGTCAATTTTGACGCTCAGACGATACGGCAGCGCATTTACCATGGTGCGGCACTGAAAAATGAACTGCGCCGGTCCTATGAAAAACAATGTGCCGCTCAGGGCATCCAGCCGCAAAGCCCGGCAGGTCCGGCAACCTTCCAGCCGGAAGCAGACACCTCCGGATTGTCCGGTCAGGGACAAGATTTGACACTGCTGAAAAAGAAACAGACCCTGGGGGACGATATCGCCGGCCTACAGGAGCTGATCCTCTATGGCTTGAAAGGTATGGCCGCCTACATGGACCATGCGATGGTTTTGGGCAAGGAAGAGGACGAGGTGTTTGCTTTCTTCCATCATGCGCTGAACTACCTGGCGGAAAATCCAACCGATGTGGATTCCCTGGTGTCCATGGCCATGAAGACCGGAGAGGTCAATCTCAAGGTCATGGGGTTGCTGGATGCCGCCAACACGGAGGCCTATGGACATCCGGAACCCACGCAAGTCAGGATTACGCCTGTAGCGGGGAAATGTATTCTGGTGTCAGGACATGATCTGAAAGACCTGGATCTGTTACTGCAGCAGACGGAAGGAAAAGGTATCCATATCTATACCCATGGAGAGATGCTTCCCTGCAATGCCTATCCCGGATTGAAGAAATATAAACACCTGGTCGGCAACTACGGCGGCGCCTGGCAGGACCAGCAGAAGGAGTTCGATCAGTTTCCCGGGGCCATCCTGATGACCACCAACTGCATACAGAAACCGGCCGAAGGCTATAAGCAGCGCATCTTTACCACCGGCCTGGTGGAATGGCCGGGCGTCGTGCATGTAGAGAATAGCGATTTTTCTTCTGTCATTCGTGCGGCCCTGGAGGCACCCGGTTTTACGAAGGATGAGGAGCCGAAGTACATTACCGTCGGATTTGCCCACAATACCGTCATGAGCGTGGCGGGAAAGGTGGTGGAGGCGGTCAAGGCGGGAGCGATACGACATTTTTTCCTCATCGGCGGGTGCGATGGCGCCAAGTCGGGGCGTAATTATTACACCGAATTCGCCCAGGCGGTTCCTGAGGATTGCGTGATTCTCACCCTGGCCTGCGGAAAATACCGCTTCAACAAACTGGATTTCGGAGAAATCGGTGGAATCCCCCGTCTGCTCGACTGCGGCCAGTGCAACGATGCCTATTCCGCCATACAGATCGCCGTGGCCCTATCAAAGGCCTTCGGTTGTGGAGTTAACGACTTGCCGTTGTCGCTCATACTCAGCTGGTACGAACAGAAGGCTGTGTGTATCCTTCTTACTCTGCTCTATCTCGGGATTAAAAAGATACGCATCGGGCCCAGCCTTCCTGCCTTCGTGGGGCCCAATGTGTTGAACGTTCTGGTGGAGAAGTTCCAACTGACACCCATCAAAACCGCGGAAGAGGACCTGAAGTCCATCCTCCAGGGATGAATATGCAAAAGGAGTAGGGGCAACCCTTGCGGTTGCCCCTCTGCCTAGTTTGGGGTAAACCTTTTGATTACAATCAAGTTAGTAGAAGACCCGAAAAGGAATTTTTTGGTCCGGTCTTGATTTTCCATCCCGGTGCGGGTTATTCTCTCCGGCTACGGGCCGTTAGCTCAGGTGGCAGAGCATCTGCCTTTTAAGCAGAGGGTCGCTGGTTCGAATCCAGCACGGCTCATTTACCGTCTTTATACCATTTCCTCAGCGATTGACTATCTCCAGGATTTCCGGCGAAGGCTGGACGGCCTTTTTCAGGAGCTCGTCAGCCTCTGCCTTCCTTCCTGCCCGTTGCAGAGCCCGGGCTCCAAACCAGGCGCCGGCGCCGGCGCTACGGCGGGCCGGAGCCCGATCGGTATAGTCCAGCACCGCACGGAAGGCCGCTTCGGCCTTTTCCCGGAGTCCCTGCTTTTCATAGATCCAGCCCAAAAGGTAATCCTGCGGACGATAATCCGGGTGATAGGGTTTGCCCGTACCCAGGCTTTCCGGATACTCCTTGGAGCGTTCGATGGCGCGTATGGCCGCCGCCCAGTCTGCCGCCCGTATCGATTGCAGGCCAACCTGCATGTGGGTCTGTGCGAAGAGACGATGAATGTCCGCCGCCCCTTCATACGGTAAGGCCTTCATCCTATCCAGCACTGCCGCCGCTTCGGCCGGTTTGCCGCTGTTGAGCAACGCCTTGACCAGATCGACCTGAATCGGAGTCTGTCCGGGAAAAAGAGGAGAGGCCTCTTTTGCCAGGTTCAATGCCTGATCGAACCGTTTCTCAGCGATGTGAAAATCGATCAGAGCATGCCAGTTACGCCAACTCTTGCCGTCCAGCTTCCAGGCCTTTTCGTAGTCGGCCTGAGCCCGTTGCGGATCGGATTGACGATAGAGCATGGCTCTGGTCACGAACAGAGGTGCATAATCGGATGAGTCGCAGCGGGCCAGCAAGGCTTTGGCTTCCTCCAAACGCCCTTTTCCCCAGAGGAGCAGGCCCAAATAGTAGTTTGGTCTCCAGTCGTCGGGACGAACCGAGCGGA
Source organism: uncultured Acidobacteriota bacterium (assembly GCA_964617125.1). Lineage (GTDB taxonomy): Bacteria > Acidobacteriota > UBA6911 > CAINFC01 > CAINFC01 > CAZTVS01. The sequence goes on along the minus strand of CAZTVS010000005.1, from coordinate 23,261 downwards.
CCCATTCCAATAATGGTATTTCCTCCTCGCGGTGAGGAAATACCAACCGGGGCGAAAGACGTCCGGCTGTTTCCAGATAGCGCTTGCTTTCCGCGGGAGCGCTGTCGGCCGTCAGGAAGGCCAGCCAGTAAGCAACGGTCGGATATTCCGGCGACATCTTCAGCAGTTCGACGGCATCCTCGACGGCTCCGACGCGGATATAGAACAGGGCCATTTCCAGGTAGCTCTCATGAGGAAACTCATGCCGGATCATATCCTGGAATTCCTTCTGCTTCGCCTCGGTCGGTTTCAGGCGCCAGTCCTCAAAGCGGGCGACATGATCGAGAGGATCCTGGTCGGACAATTGCTTCAGGATTTGGGCGGCGGCCTCCTTCTTCCCCATCCGGCGATAGGCCAGGGCCTGGATCTCCAGGGCCCCGGAGTTATAGCGGTTGTAATCCGTCGCCTGCCCCGCATATTTCAGGGCGATGGGAAAATTCTTTTGCAGCAGGGCGATTTCGGCCAACTGCTGATAGGCGCTGGAACGATACTCCATGGATCGGGCCGCCCATCCCAGAGTTTCTTTGGCATCGTTCCATTTTCCCAACCGGCGGGCGATCGTACCATAGGTGTAATTGGCCGCAGGGTCGTACATGTCTTCTTCTAACGCCCTGGCTGCCAAGCCGGAGGCCTTGGCATATTCTCCACGCCGCGTATGGATCTCGGCCATACGCACCAGGGCTCGCACGTGTCCCGGTTCTTTCTCCAGACAGGCACGATATTTTTCCAGCGCCTGTTCGAAATTGCGTCCTTTTTCCAGGCGTATCCCACTCAGAAAAATTCCTTCGGTGGTGGTTTCCGTAATGTCCCGGAAACGGTAGGGCCGGTCGACATCGTTCTTCGCCGGATCGCTTTGCCACACCAGAGATTTGCCCCACTGGATCGTAAACGCCTTGCCGGCGGGTTTCCAGGGCAGGATCTTCTTCCAAGCCTTGGCGGGAGCCGGTTTCAGACGTTCGCGGAAGACTTCCTTCCCCTCCGAGATTACGACCAGGTCTTCTTCCAGCGCCTGCAGGGGGTAGAGGCTGACCGATACCGATTCCGGTTTGTTTTCCACATTCAGCACGCCGGCCGGGGAAGAGGCCATCATGGGCCCGATCCCTTCGTAGGGAAACCAGATTTCCTGCCAGCGGTCGGTGACGCCGGGCGATAGAAATTCGTGATCGGACTGATTGAGCAGCCTGCCCGCCTGGGGTTCGGTGTACTGTCCATCCGCATCCGTCAGCAGATCGACCCATATCTCGCCCGAGCGCGACTGGTCCCAAATCCACACCTTGCGACCCGGCATATCGTCATACAGGGCCCAATGACCGAAACCGGTGTTGCTCTTCTCGTACCAGGCGCCATAGAAATCCTCTTTCTCGCCCACGGTGAAGTAGCTCTTGGACCCATCCGTGTTGTTCAGGCGGTATAGGGAGATGTCTCTCCCCTGGTCATCGATCGGCCAGGATTTCAACGGTACGTCGTAGTCGTGACCGATCTGCCAGCGTCCGGGAAAGATATAACGGAGGTCTTCCGCCGTCCTGATGGCGCCGCAGGACCAGAAGTAATACGACTGGTTGAAGGGTGTCGGATTGTACCAGTTGCCGTTGGTTTCGAAGTAAACCTTGTCTTTCGGCGCCCGCACGGTGACGCTCCAGCGCGTGCGGGAGACCAGGTCCAGCGCCCCCACGGTAACACTCACTCCTCCGTCGGGGTCCTGATGTATCTTGTAATCCACGGGAGTGGCCGTGTTCGGAGAATGTCCTACGATTCCGAAGTTGAACTCGATCCCGCCGGAGGTCCAGGGCCCGCGCAGGGCGATTTCCCTGAATTTCATCACCTTGTTGGTGTAGAGATATTCCCGTCCGGATGTCTTGTCCGTGGCTCCCCAGACCTTGCCGCCCACTTCAGGTAAAACGGCAACGGAAATATACGGATTTTCCAGACGGACGACCGACCATGGCCGGCGTTCCGCCTGGTCGCTGAATCCGGAGAAAAAGGAATAGGGGTACAACCGGGATCCCTTTCCCCATAACCCGGAACGGGCAAAAATGGGCACCGGATCCGGATCGGAGAAAGGGTAGGTTTTCAGTTCTTCTCTGGTTTCCCGGATGACGGCCTGTTCGTCTCCGGAAGAAGCATAGCTCAATGAATTCGAAAGGCCCGAAATCAGGGCGATTGCAAACGCTACAATAGAAATCACTTTTTTCCAGTCATGCATAGATGCCTTCCTTGTCAGATATGATATGGGTCAATGATATTCATTAAGAGAACGACAGGCAAGACCCATCTGTAACAATATTCCCTCACGGCTTGATGAGCCTTCCGTCTCCACGGTATCTTTATGCCGTATTGCATCGATCGATTCCATGCATTTCCGCCGAGCACCTGTTTGCGTAAGAGGTGCAGCGCTACCATTAAAGCCGAAGGTAATATGCGAAAATTGCTCCTGTCCGACCACAGAACCATCGTACCGGTTTTTTCCCTCCTCTTCGCCCTTTTGCCCATGCAGAATATTTTCGCTAAAGGAATGCAGGCAGGAGACGACTCCCGGACTTCCATCGATCTTTCACAGGCAAAGATTTTCTTTAACGGATCGAATGCCATTGTCGTCAAGGCGGCACAGATGCTGCAGGAGGAAATTCAAAGACGCACCCACATCGCTCTGACCATGGAGAAATCTTTCCCCTCCCGGGAAAAGACGCCTCTCATCCTTCTGGCCACGGCTGCGCGCCTCGCTTCGGACGCAAAACCGCCGGGCAGTCTTTCTCTGCCGCACAAAAAAGATGCGTATGCCATCTGGTCCGATCCAAAGAATTCCCGGATCTGTCTCCTGGGCTACGATCCACGAGGCGTCCTGTTTGCCGCCGGCCGTTTTCTGCGGCTGGCGGAAATGAAAATGAATGGGTTGTTTTTCCCGGCACAAATGGCTCTGGCAACCGCACCTGAAATCCCCATTCGGGGACATCAGCTCGGCTATCGTGGTACGCCCAATAGTTACGACGCCTGGGATGAATCCGCCTTCGAGCAGTATCTTCGCGATCTGATTCTTTTCGGCACCAATGCCATCGAACTCGTTCCCACCCTGGATCCTACGGAGCCCAGGACACCCCTGATGAAACTCTCCATGTGGGACATGAATATGCGGCTGTCTGCCCTGCTGGATTCTTACGGGCTGGATGTGTGGTGCTGGATACCGGTATACGTGTCTCAAATAGGCACCGATGAACTCGCCGAGAGGGAGCTGGAACGATGGCGGGCCCTCTTTCGCAGCATGAAACGGCTGGATGCGGTATTTGTTCCCGGAGGGGATGGCGGAGACACTCCTCCGGAAATTCTTCTGCCCTGGCTGCAGCGACTTTCAGGAGTGTTAAGCTCAGTCCATCCCGGCGCCAGGCTCTGGCTTTCCAACCAGACCTTTGAAGCGGAACACAACGAATACCTGTTCGAATTCCTGCATCGGGAGCATCCGGACTGGCTGGAAGGCATCGTATTTGGACCCTGGACCAAACTCAGCCTGCCGGAATTGCGCCGAAGAATTCCCGCCCGCTACGCTATTCGGCGCTATCCCGACATCTCGCATTGCCTGCGCAGCCAGTATCCCGTTCCGGACTGGAACCGGGCCTTTGCCCATACCCTGGGTCGGGAGCCGGTCTGTCCGCGGCCTCGGGCCATGGCTCATATTCACAATCTGTATAAAGACCTTGCCTGCGGTTTCATCACATACTCCGAAGGGATCCATGATGACCTCAACAAGATCGTGTGGAGCGCACTGGGATGGGACTCCACCTCTCCTGTCGAAACGATTCTCGAGGAGTATGCCAAGGTATTTCTGAACCCGGAAGAGGCCAAACCGGCCAGCCGTGCTTTGTTACGATTGGAGGACAACTGGACGGGTCCGATCCTGCAAAACCAGGGTATTGCCGGAACCCTTGCCCTTTGGACCGGCATCGCCGATCGCCGGCCTGAGGAAAGGGACCGAAACTGGCGGCTGCAGATGTACCTCTTCCGGGCCTGTTATGACGCTTACGTGCAGGAAAAAGCGAAACAGGAATCTTTGGCGGAAGCCCGTATCTATCAAAGACTGCGGACAGCCGATCCGGCAGGGATCTCCTCCGCTCTGGAGGAAATGGAGGCCATCAACGAACAAACCCGGAAAACCCTGTCGACCAGCGCGTATCGCCGCAGGATCGTACAGCTGGGAAAAGAACTCTTTGCCGGTATAGGTTTTCAATTGAGCGTTCTGCCTCCGTATTTGGCCCGAAACGTAGAGCGGGGGGCCGTTCTCGACACCCTCGATTACCCTTTGAGCGATGCCGACTGGATCGAATCCCAATGGAGGGAGATAAAGGCCCTGGCCGACCCCGCAGAGCAGTCCCGTCGCATACGGCAGATCATCGGTTGGGAAGACCCGGGTCCCGGCGGATTCTATGACGATCTGGGAAATCCGGAAAGATCTCCCCACCTGGTTCGACAGAAGTCCTGGAGAGAGGACCCCGGCGGCACCGCCTCTTCGCAACAGGAATTCATCGACAATCAGGACTGGCGGCTATCCTGGCAGGACCAGGCGCAGACGCTTTTCGGAGAACCCCTGCGCATGCGCTATGACGGCCTGGACCGCAGGGCGCGCTATCGTCTGCGGGTCATTTACAGCGGCCGTTTTCAATCGACTATGACGTTGTCTGCCGGTAAGACGGCCATCCATGGACCCATCCCGCGACCGGAGGATCCGCTTCCGATGGAATTCGACATCCCCGAACAGGCCATCCAGGCCGGTACGCTGGAACTGACCTGGCATCTGGTAAACGGAAGAGGATGCCAGGTGGCGGAAGTCTGGCTATTAAAAAAAGATTGAATTCTGCCTTACAGGAACGGCGGTCCCGGATCTGCCTACGGCCTGTTTCCTGGTGTTGGCGATAGAAGATCCAGAGATTGCATCCAGTCCCGCAAACGATCCGCCCAAGAATCGACCGGAAGCGATTTTTTAAGCATACCGAATCCGTGTCCTCCGTGGGCATAGATATGCAGCTCGGCGGAAGCCCCGGCCTGTTTCCAGGCAGTGTAAAGACGAACGCTGGTTTTTTCCGTACGCACCGTAACGTCATTGTCGGCATGGACCAGAAAAAGTGGTGGCGGCTGCGACGGCACCGACAGGTTTTCCGGCATGGCAGCGTAAATTGGCGCGGCAAAATCCGGCCGGCTGTCCCCCGATCCTTGTAGGGTAACGGCGGTGGTTACCCAACCTCCGGCCGAAAAACCCATAATACCGATGCGGTTGTGTTGCAGGCCCCATTCGGCAGCCCGGCGGCGCACCAGACGAACGGCTTCCAACCCGTCGGCTATGCTCAGCGGGATCACCTCCGCCCGGCGTCGCGCCATCACCTCTTTGTCCTTTCCTGCTTCATCGCCGGTGCGCATGACGCGATACTTGAGAACAAAAGCAGCAACACCCTGTTTGTTGAGGAACCGGGCCACATCTTCCCCTTCGTGGCTGATGGCAAGGATACGAAAGCCGCCCCCAGGACACACCACGACCCCGGTACCGGTAGCTCTGGACTTTTCAGGAAGATAAACGGTAATGGTAGGACGGGTCACATTGGCGATACGCCGGATACCGTCAGTGGATGACTGTTCCGTTTCCGGCCATTCCCAGGATTCGGATCCCGGAGCAGGGCCTGGGTAGAGAGGGATGACCTGAGGATCGGCAGCAAAAAGTGTCAGGCAAAAGCAAAGAGTAACAACACATTTCGGCAGATTCATAATATATACCTTGAGAAAAGTATGACGTTGAAAGAATTCCCGGAAGTTACTTAACGGATCCTGTATCGGATTGGCCGCTCAGGCCAACCGACAGGGACCGTATCTTTTCCCGCAAGGCAGGCGTGAGAGGCAAACCCTGTTTTTGGCAGGCCTCTTCGTTGATCGACAGCCGGTTGCGCAGGCATGGCCGCAGAGGGAGTTCAGAGAGAGGTTTTCCCCGCAGGAGCTGAGCCGCAATCGTACCGCTTTGGTAGCCCCAGTCGAAATAATCCAGACCGAAACCCACCGCTGCTCCCATGCGGGTGACACCCGCTTCGGAAACGAATATCGGCAGGCGGCGCTGCTCGGCGATGCCGGACAGGACGGGCATGGAGTTGTACACCGTGTTGTCGGCAGCTCCGATCAAGGCCTGAACGCCTCTGTCGGCAAGGGAGAGAGCGGCATCCCGGATATCGTTGATGGATGAGACCGGAGCCTGAAACAGTTCGATGCCGGCTTTCTCACAGGCCGCAGCCAGTTTCGCAGCGGCATGGGCCGCGTTTACCTCGGCAGGATTGGTGAGTAATCCCAGACGTTTGACCGGTCCGGGGAGAATGCCGGTTATCACGCGGAGAAACTCCTGCATATCGACCGGGCTGTAAAAACCGGTCAGATTGGCAGGAACAGGTTTGATGCCAACCTCCTCCGGGGCGGTAACGATGGTGATGACTACGGGAGGCGGTTCGGACAGGTCCATGGTTCCTCTGGCCGCGGCGATCATGCAGGGTGTAGTGCTCGTGGCGATAAGTCGTACCCGGTCGGTCAAAAAGCCCTGTACGATCGTCGGCAGTAAGGTCTGGTCTCCCTGGGCGCATTGGTAGTTCATGGTGTAGTCGCGTCCGGCGATCAGGTCTTCCTCCTCGAGGGCCTTGATGAAACCTTGACGCCCCTGATCCAGCTGGGGGTCCTCCAGCAGCTGCATAAAACCTATCTTGGGGAGGCGATCGGACGGTGAGGAAGGACGGTTGCACGACACGACGAAGATGGATATACCGGCAAAGAGCCACACCCAGCGTAGAGAGTTCCTTGGCAGCATAGAATTTCCCTTTCCCTAATTCCGTCTTTCTTTCGTATCGATTCGAAATGGGATGCCGGTAAGATACCGGTGCTCCCCCGGCACATATTTTCGACCTCATCAATCCTAAAGGATTTTCCCACAGTTTAGCGGATGAGTAAATCGTTTCGAAGCATCCGGAATGGTTTCGGCCGGAGAGAAGGTACCATCACCGGCCCCGGCAATTGACACCCCGCTGGACTGTCGATAGAATTACACCATTCCGTATAGGGGAAACACTTATTCTATCAAGATGATTTGCGGTTTCACTCAACCTTTCGCCATAGGGCTGTCGACAGCCATCCTGGTATTCCAACTGGAGGAGATATGAAGCGCAGAACGATGATCAAGAGTGCTGCCGCCGGCGGCATTTCCCTGCTTTTTCCTCCGAAGCTTTTCTCCCAATCCACAGCTTCGGGCGTTATGAATGTCAAGCTGGAAGATGCCTTCCTTCGTCCACCGGCGGATGCGCGTCCGCATACCTGGTGGCACTGGATGAACGGCAATGTAACCGCCGACGGTATCACCCGCGATCTCGAAGCCATGGCCAGGGTGGGTGTCGGCGGTGTGCAGATGTTCGATGTGGGTACGGGCATTCCCAAAGGGCCGGTGGAAACCCTGGGTCCGGAATGGCTGCATCTGGTGAAACATGCGGCCGGCGAGTCGAACCGCCTGGGTATCAGTTTCACCATGCACAATTGTCCCGGATGGTCCTCCAGCGGCGGGCCCTGGGTAACCCCGGACCGCGCCATGCAGCAGATAGTCTGGAGCGAGATCTTTGTCGAGGGAGGACGCCGACTGGAGATCGCCCTTCCCAAACCCTATACCAAGATCAACTACTACCGGGATGCCATGGTGCTGGCGTATCCGTCTTTGCCGGGCGACAGAACGCCGGAGCTGATCAGGGCTTCCGTAGGATCCCGGGAAGTCGATGCCAGGGTGCTGGCCGATTGGGATTATGAACAGGGCATCGATGTGCAGCCAGCGGGCGTGGGTCAGGTGGAGTACCTCCATCTGGAATACGCGGAGAGCTTCGAGGCACGGAGCCTTATGCTGCATGCGACCAATATTCCCGGCGCTCCCGGCGGATTTGGCGGCCCTGGTGGCCCGCCTCCGCAGCCGATCGTTCTGGAGTCTTCCCCGGACGGGAAGGTTTACAGCAAGGTGACGGATCTGCCGCTGCCCGGCGGCAGGGGCGGGGCGGGACCCAATGTACCGATCATCGCCAGGTTCCCGGCCGTACGCGCCAGGTTCTTCCGCCTGTCGGTACCCATGTCGCGACGAATTGCCGAATTTCAGCTTTCGGGATCGGACCGGCTCGCCGATTGGACATTCAAAACCAATCTGGCGCGGCGCCGGAACCAGGAACAAGAATTCAGCTCAGGAAGCGGACCGGCAATCCGTCCCGAACAGGTAATGGATCTCTCGCAGCAGATGAACTCCGACGGCAAGCTTTCCTGGGATGCGCCGGCAGGACCATGGACCATCCTGCGCATCGGGTCCACTCCGACCGGGCGTATGCAGAACGCCGCTTCGGATGCCGGGCTCGGCCTGGAGATCGACAAATTCAGCGCCGAGGCGATGGAATTCCATTTCGACAAATATTTCGGGAAATTGTACGATGTCTTCGCTCCCCTCTCGGCCAAAGGGCTGGTCGGTGCTCTCATCGACAGTTACGAAGTCGGCATGCAGAATTGGACACCCACTTTTCCTCAGGAATTCGAGAAGCGCCGCGGATACGATCTGCGGAAGTACATGCCGGCCATCACCGGACGAGTCGTCGGCAGCCCGGAGGTTACCGAGCGCTTTCTCTGGGATTTTCGCCGGGCCCAGGCCGATCTCATGGCGGACAATTATTACGGGAAATTCGTGGAATTGTGCCGCCGGCACGGCCTGAAATCCTACACCGAGCCCTACGGTCCGGCCAACGGCCCGTTCGACGAACTGCAGGTGGGTGCCCTGGTGGACGAACCGATGGGCGAATTCTGGCTGCGACAGGCCGGGGCGCAGTGGGGCTGGAGCCTCAAACTCGGTTCTTCGATTGCCCATATATGGGACAAGCCGGTCCTCGGCGCCGAATCCTTTACCGGCAGGCCCAACGATTCCAAATGGCAGGAGCATCCCTACGCCACCAAAGCCATCGGCGATCTGATGTACACCTACGGATTGAACCGCTATATCTTCCATCGCTACGCCCAGCAACCGCATCCGGACGCCATGCCGGGCATGACCATGGGGCATTGGGGTTTCCACTTCGACAGGACCAACACCTGGTTCGAAAAGGCGGGACCATGGCTGCAGTATATCGCCCGGGCCCAATACATGCTTCGGCAGGGAAAATTTGTCGCTGACGTGCTCTACCTGAATGGGGAAAGTGCCCCGTCCGAGATGCCAAACTCGGATAATGTGACCAAAGAACCTTTGAATCCGTTGCCGCCGGAGGGTTACGATTACGACGTGATCCATCCGCTGGCATTCCTCTCGCGGGTGCGTTGCGAAGGGGGGCGCATCGCTGTCCAAGGCGGCATGTCCTATCGGGTTTTGGTCCTGCAACCGACCCGGGGCATGACGGTCGAGCTGGCGCGAAAGCTGCTCGAACTGGTGAAACAGGGTATGTGCCTGGTGGGAAATCCGCCCGAATATTCCTTCGGCCTGGTTGAGGCACAAAGCAAAGATGCGGAGCTCCGGCGCATCGTGACCGAGCTTTGGGGCAAGGGCACGGAAAACGATCGCTCTGTAGGAAAAGGGCATGTCTGGCGGACGCAGCCCTTGCGCCCGGTCTTGAAGGCACTGGGTGTAGAACCGGACTTTCAATTTTCCAGTCGGAATCCGGATCGGGACATCCGGTACATCCACCGCCGTGTCGATTCCAACGACATATACTTCGTCACCAATCACCAGCGCCGTACAGAGGAGATAGTGGCCGGTTTCCGTGTCGAGGGAAAACAGCCGGAATTCTGGAACGCAGTCACCGGCGAGATCGTACCGGCGGTAGTCTATGAAGCCGGCAAAGGACGGGTGCGTGTCCCCATGAAGTTGGAACCCTCCGGCTCCATGTTTGTCGTCTTCCGCAATCCTGCATCGGCCATTTCCGTCCGCTCCATTACCAAGGAAGGACTGCCGCTGATGAAAACCTCGGATTTCGCGGCCGACACGGCGGCGCCTTATCGAGATGTGACCGACCATTTCACCATCTCCGTCTGGATTAAACCCGAGATTGAGATCGGCGCTCAGGGTGGACTCCCCCAGGAGACCACCCGAGGGACCGCCGGAGCCAATGCTTCCTGTTTTGTGGTCCATCCGCCGGAGGGCCATGGGCTGTATGGGGAAGGTCACAGCGCCGTGGGATTGGCGGCAGGCCGTGACGGCATTGTGGTCTACGAAAGGGCACGGGAGCTGTTTGCGCCTGTTCTAGTGGCATCTCAGCCGATGTCGGGGTGGAATCATCTGGCAGTGGTTTATAGAGCAGGAATCCCTTCTCTGTATTTTAACGGCAAACTTATACGGACCGGGCAGAGCACCGGTTTGATCGTTCATCCGGGACTGGGAGCCCCAGACGGGAATATCCGGTTCGTACATTTCGAAGGGGACGATACCCGTCCGGCTCTGATTACGGAAGCCCTCAACGAGGAACGCATACGTCAACTGGCTGCCGTCCTGCCCGAACCGGAGCTGCCTTCTCCTGTAGAGCTGGCATCGGGCGGCTTCCTGGTATGGCAGAACGGGGAGTATCGGCTGGGCGACGGTATGAGCCGTATCACACCGCTGCGTGTCACCGGCCTCTCTGATCCGACGCTGCTCCGCGGACCATGGCGCGTTACCTTCCCGCCCAGGCTGGGTGCGCCCGCCGAAATCAACCTGGCCGAACTCATCTCGCTGCATCTCCATGAGGATCCGGGAGTAAAATATTTTTCCGGAACGGCGTCGTACCATAAGACCTTCTCCCTGTCGGCCGCGACTCTGGCCGGCAACAAAAAGCTGTTCCTGGATCTGGGACGGGTCGAGGTCCTGGCCGAGGTGCTGGTGAACGGACGGAACCTCGGCATCGCCTGGAAACCTCCCTACAGACTGGATATCACGGGTGCGGTGCGATCCGGTAAAAACCAGGTCGAGATTCAGGTCACCAACCTCTGGCCCAACCGCCTGGTCGGGGACGAACAGCTGCCCGAAGAATATGCCTATGGGCCGGTCCGCTCCGGGCCGACCTCAGGCGGCGGCGGCATGGTACAGGCCAACGCCATACGTGAGATACCCAAGTGGTTCATGGAAGGAAAACCCAAACCTGAAGGTCAACGCGTTGCCTTCACCGTGTGGCGTCACTGGCGTAAAGATTCGCCGCTTCTGGCTTCGGGCCTGCTCGGACCTGTGCGGCTGCTGAACGCCACCCCGCTGGCGGTAAAAGGCCGGTAAAGGGAAAAAGCCGAACTCCGGATCGTTGGTGACAGCCGTAATGAAATCGATCCCATGCATATGCGAGAGGGCCAACGGCCCGGCGACATATCAGCCTGGGGCAAGCGAAGCGACGCCCCAGGTACGCTTTGGGAAACGATGAAGGGCTGAAGGCCCGAAACCAATATCTCTTGGAAGTATCATGGTAACGGTCCTTCAGACCTTGTTGTTTGAGGGCCGGTTTTCCAGGGGTTTCGCTGCGCTACACCCCTGGCTGGTATGTTGCCGGGCCTTCGGCCCTGTATCATCGATGATGAAGCGGAAAAAAATCATCTTCCCCGAAGGGGAAGCGTCATGTAGCCCGGGGTTGGCGCGCAGCGCCTACCCCGGGTCGAGTCGTCAGAAGAGATCAACCCTGAAGGGGTTGCGTTAAATCACCTGTGATAACCCTTGCCGCAACCCTTCCAGGGTTGGCGTTGTTCGGTGCTGGAAACCCGGGGTAGCGCCTGCGGCGCAACCCCGGGCTGTATTACGGAATCCCTTTGTGATTCCTGGAGTTGCCAAAGGGAAATTTCGATTTTTTGCGACTTCATCTTCGATAGAACGAAGACGGAACGGGTTGGCAGTTCCGCCTTAGGCGGTGGTAGCGTTATCTGAATGTATCTTTTTAAGTTTGAGCCGCGTAAACGCGGAACTACGAACCTCGGATTTTCACGGAGCCGTGGAATCAGAGCCTTCAGCTCTGTCTAATTACAGACGCAGCTTTTAATATCGGGATAAAATTCGGAAGCAAGGAATTACCAATATGGCTACCAAACGCGAGGTGATACGGGCTGTTCTCGACGGCGAAAAACCGCCCTATGTGCCGTGGTCCTGCAGCTTCACGCTGGAAGCGAAAGAAAAACTGCAGGAGCATTACGGGGATGTCGATCTCGGCGATGCCATCGGCAATCATCTGCTGGGCCTGGGCAGCGACATCGGATTCTTTACCGATTTGGGCAACCACCGGGTGAAGGATGTCTTCGGTGTAGTCTGGGATCGCAGCGTGGACAAGGACATCGGGGTGGTTGCGAATCGTGTGTTGCCGCAACCGACAGTGAAGGGATACAACTTTCCCGATCCTCTGGATCCGCGCTTCTTTGCCGATATCAGGGACCAGATCGACCTTCACCCGGACCGTTTCCGGGTCTTTCAGATCGGTTTCTCCCTCTACGAACGCGCCTGGACCCTGCGCGGCATGGAAAACCTGATGATGGATTTTTACGATCAGCCCGCCTTCGTGGAAGAGCTTCTCAACGCCATCGTCGATTACAATATCGTCCAGGTGAAGGAGGCGCTGAAGTATGACATCGATGCCGTACACTTCGGCGACGACTGGGGTCAGCAACACGGCCTGCAAATGGGGCCTCGGCTCTGGCGAAGGTTCCTCCTGCCGCCGCTGCGCCGCATGTACGGTGTCGTGCGGGACGCCGGCAAATACGTTTCCATTCATTCCTGCGGTGATGTGGATGAACTCTTCGACGATCTGATCGACATGGGGCTGCAGTTGTTCAATCCGTTCCAGCCCGAAGTGATGGATGTCTATTCTCTGGTGCCGCGCTATCGCGGACGTCTGGCCTTTCACGGCGGCCTCTCGACGCAGCGCACACTCCCTTACGGCACTCCGGAGCAGGTCCGGTCCGAAACCCTTCGCCTTCTGGAACTTGGAAGGGATGGGGGTTACATCTTTTCCCCGGCCCATGCCGTGGAGCAGGATGTTCCTCTGGAAAACATGCTGGCCTTTCTCGAAGTCCTTGAAAATCAGCCGGACTACCAGGCAGACCGTTCTCTGTAACGCTGTAAAATCCCTTGTGGGTGCCTATTTTCAAAGATGGTGGCCCGGTTTATAATCGAATGCCGGCAGGTATCCATGTAAAAACTCCGGGGTCCTCCGCAGCGGATGGCACCGGGCTGGATTTACCTTGAATGGAGGATCTGGAAGGAGGATCGATGAAAACCAACATTCTATCGCGGGCGATCATGCTCGTCATCCTATTGTTTGCAGCCGTGTCTCTATGCGCCGCGGAAGATATTTCCGGGAAGTGGAAAGCCACTTTTGAGGGGCGAGGGCCCGGCGGACCTGGCGACGGCGGTCCGATGAACATCGTCTTCTCCTTTAAACAGGAGGGGACCAAGCTTACCGGCAGCATTACCGGCGGACCCGGCGGCGAGGATATGGTGATTTCCGAAGGCAAGATCGAAGGCAACAAGATCTCCTTCAAAGCCGGACCCGGCGATATGCAGATGCTGCATGAAGGGACGGTCGAAGGAGATGTGATCCGACTGAAAGTGGTGCGTCCGGAAGGCGAAGACCAGGGCCCCGGACCGATGACCATGACGCTCAGGAAACAGCCTTAATCTGGCCGGTGGTGTCGCCGCACCTCCTTGCGGCCATGTGTCCCCGTGTCCGAAGAATATTGAATCCGTTCCATCCCTGGTAAAGATGGGCGAAGGTCGCCCCTTATCCATGGGAAATTTGTGGTACATTTCACAGCTATGCCTATAACAGACTTATCCCTTATCGGTCGTTTGATTTTCATCGCCATCACCGTGGCTGCGGTCCTGGCTTTTCTACAATCCATCACCGGCCGGGTGAAGATCATCCTCTCCGGCCGCAAGGAAGATGCCTTCGACCAGATCGGCCTGCGCATCTGGCGAACCATCCGGTATGCCTTCGGACAGTACCGCATGCCGCAAGAGTTCTCCGCCGGTCTGCTCCATATCTTCATCTTTATCGGTTTTCTGGTGGTTTCCCTGCGCACCCTGACACTCTTCGGAGTGGGTTTTACCGGCTCCACCGCCTTTCATCTACCCGGCCTGGCGGAATCGGATTTGATCGGCCGGCTGTATACCTTTCTCAAGGACCTGGTTGCCGGACTGGTGATGATCGGATGTCTCGGCTTCGCCTGGCGCCGCCTGGTATCGCCCTCAGCACGCATGAAGGGGCTGCATCACGCCGAACCGGTCCTGATCCTGGGCGTCATCTTCCTGCTGATGCTTACCGATATTTTTCTTGATGGGGCCCAGCGATCCCTCGCCGGCGAGGCCGCGATGTGGCCCGCCCCTCTGGCGGCACTGGCTTCCACCCTGATCGCGCCGGCGGGCGCCGCCACGGTTTATTACGTCAACTGGTGGCTGCATTGTCTGCTGATTCTCGGATTTCTGAACTACCTTCCCTATGGAAAACATTTCCACATCCTGACCTCGTTTCCCAACATCTTCTTCTCCCGTCTGACTCCGGCTGGCCGTCTGGAACCGATCGCCGATATGGAAGCCACGATGGAGAAGGCGCTGGAAGGAGAAGGGAGCCTCGGTGCCGCCAGGGTGGAAGATCTCTCCTGGAAGGCCCTGCTGGATGTATATACCTGCACCGAATGCGGACGCTGTGTGCCCCAGTGTCCGGCCAACGCCACCGGCAAGCCGCTCGCCGTCCGTACCCTCAACATTGACATACGGCGGCATCTCGAGGAAAAGAACCGGCCCGACGGCAAAGGCAAATCCGGCGCAGCCCACGACGGACACGCTGCGGGGCAGGAGACGGAGGCACCTCCGGCCTTCACCGGAGGAGTCGTTCCCGACGAGACCATCTGGTCCTGTACCCTGTGCCGCGATTGCGAGGAGCGCTGCCCGGTGTTGATCGAGAATGTGCCGCGCATGGTCGAGATGCGCCGGTATCTGACCCTGATGGAATCCCGGTTCCCATCCGAACTGACCCGCGTATTCAACGGACTGGAACGACAGTCGAATCCCTGGGGCATCGCCCGGGCGGATCGCGGCCAATGGCTGCAGAGTACGGAGGTGAAACGCCTTTCCGACGATCCCGAGGTGGAATATCTCTTTTTTGTGGGATGCATGGGAAGCTACGACGACCGCTCCATACGCACTAGCAAGGCCCTGGCCGCGATCTTAAAGGCGGCCGGTGTGCGTTTCGGCGTACTGGCCGAAGAGGAAAACTGCAACGGAGAGACCGCACGTCGCCTGGGCAACGAATATCTGGCCCAGATGCTGATCTCCGCCAACGTCGAAACGTTGAACGGTTATGGAATCCGCAAGATCGTCACCAACTGTCCTCATTGCTTCAACACCTTGAAGAACGAATATCCCGATTTCGGCGGGCGCTACCAGGTGCAACATGCTACGCAGCTGATCGCCGAGCTGATACGCTGCAACAAGCTGCCCAAACCCGGGCCGGCCGGACCTTTCTCGGTTGCTTTCCACGACCCCTGTTTCCTCGGCCGCTACAACGATGTCTTCGATGCTCCCCGGCAATTGCTGCAAACGGCCGGAATACGCATCGCCGAGCCGCAACTCTCCCGGCAGCAATCCTTCTGCTGCGGCGCCGGCGGAGGCCGTATGTGGATCGAGGAGATGGAACCGCGGGTCAACACGGCGCGATTTGATCAGATCTACCAGGAGTGTCAGGGCGTTTCCACCATCGGCGTCTCCTGCCCCTATTGCATGACGATGCTGGGAGATGCCGCCAAAGGCCGCGGCAAGGAAGAGTCGGTCCAGGTGAAAGACGTCGTGGAACTGATGGCCGATCGATTGGGACTTACCTATTGATGGATACGGCCCAGACATTCCTTTCCCTGCTGCTGATGGCCGCCGTGGTCTTTGGGGCCTTTGCCGCCATGCCGCTGATCAACTGGCTTCTGGCGCCACGCCGGACGGCCTCCTCCGAGGTGAAGGGTTCCGCTTTCGAATGCGGCAATATCGGCATCCCTCAGCCGGAGAAGCGCCGCCATATCGCCTTTTATCTGATCGCCATCGATTTTGTGCTCTTCGACATCGAACTGGCCTTCCTCTATCCCTGGGCCGTCAGCTTTGACCGGCTGGGAGGGGAGGCCATGGTCTTTCTTTTGATCTTTCTCGGAATCCTGACCGCCGGCTTTCTCTACGCCTGGAAAAGCGGCTCCCTGGACATTACCTGAGCGGGCCGGCCGCCGGATTCCCAATAAAAATGGATGAATCGATCTCCATGGATTGGATCTTCCTCGCTTCCACGCTGCTCAAGATAGTCGTGGTATTCGCCGGCGTCATGAGTCTGGTTCTGCTGCTCACCTGGCAGGAGCGAAAACAGAGCGCCCTGATGCAGGATCGCATCGGGGCCAATCGCGCCTCCGTCCTGGGATTTCGGCTCTTCGGCCTGATACACTCCTTTGCCGACGGGCTGAAGATGATGAGCAAGGAGACCTTTCTGCCTGCCGGCGCCCACAAAATGGTCTATCGTCTGGCGCCCATCCTGGCGGCCGCTTTCGCCATGATGGCCTTTGCCGTCATCCCCTTTGGAAAATCCATCGAATGGATGGGCACCTCGATCCCGTTGTGTATCACTCCCTCGCGCATCGGGGTGCTTTTCGTTTTCGCCATGCTGTCGCTGAGCGTGTACGGTATTGTTTTGGCGGGATGGTCCTCCGCCAGCAAGTATGCCTTCCTGGGCGGGATGCGGGCCTGTTCCCAGATGATCTCCTATGAAATCACCATGGGGGCGACCCTTCTGGGACTCTTTCTCATCTTCCAGACCCTGGATATGAACGCCCTGGTCGAATCCCAGGGAAGGATGATCGGCGGCCTCCTCCCCCAGTGGGGGATCTTCCTGCAGCCTCTGGGATTCCTGCTTTTTCTCACCGCCGGCGCGGCCGAAACCAAGCGCACCCCTTTCGATCTTCCGGAAGGGGAATCGGAGATCATCGGCTATTTCGTTGAATACAGCGGCATGCGCTTCGGCCTGTTCCTGATGACCGATTTCATCGAAACTGTACTGGTGGCGGCCCTCCTGACTACCTTCTTTCTCGGCGGCTGGCAGGTACCCTTTCTGCAAACCGACGGATTCGTCTTCCCCGGCGGCCTCACGATAGGCTTGCCTGCGGTGGCGATCGCCCTGCTGCAAATGGCCGCCTTCGCCCTCAAGGTCTATGTCATGTGCTGGTTGCTGCTGCTGATACGCTGGACCCTGCCCCGCTTTCGCTTCGATCAGCTGCTGCAGCTCGGATGGAAAATTCTGCTTCCGGCCTCGCTGGCCAACGCCGCCGTCACCGCGGTCGTTCTTTACCTGCTACGATAACCTGATATTTCCCCATGGGAGCGCTTGTGGACAACGGACGTCTTTTCCTGGTCGACGGCATGTCGCAGATCTACCGTGCTTTTTACGCCATACGCGGGCTGACCAACTCGCAGGGCCTCCCGACCAATGCCGTCTACGGATTCATCACCATGCTGCGGCGCCTGGTGGAACAGGAGAAGCCGCACTATCTCGGAGTGGTCCTCGATCCGCCGGGCCCGACCTTCCGTCATGCCCAGTACGAGCAGTACAAGGCCAACCGCAAACCGACTCCACCCGATCTGATACGACAGATCCCTCTGGTACAGCGTTTCTGTGAGGCCATGAATATCCCGGTCCTGCAGATCGCCGGTTACGAGGCCGACGACGTCATCGGAACCCTTTCCGCAGAGGCGGAAAGAAAGGAACTGGAATGCGTGGTGGTCAGTATCGACAAGGACATGTGCCAGCTGGTCAGCGACCGCATCCGTCTGCTCGACACCCGCCAGGATTACGTATACCTCGACCGAAAAGGGGTCGAAGGCAAAATGGGAGTTCCTCCGGAGAGGATCATCGACCTGCTGAGCCTTTGGGGAGACGCTTCCGACAATATTCCCGGCGCCCCCGGCATCGGGGAAAAGGGGGCTTTGGAACTCATACGGCGCTTCGGCAGTCTGGAGGAGTGCCTGAGCCGTCATGCGGAGGTGGAAAAGAAGGTCTATCGGGAGAGCCTGCGCGATAACGCGGACGTCATCCGGCAAAGCCGGGAACTGGTGACCATCCAGCGGGACCTGCCGATCGAGCTCGATCTGGCCGGCCTTGCCGTCGGACCGCCCAATGTCCCACTGCTGGCCGATCTCTACCGGGAACTGGAGTTCCATTCCCTGCTGAATGCCATCCCCAAACAGGCGGAAGCGGCACCGGTCTTCGAGCACAGAGATCTAAGGGATGCCGCCGGCATCGAGGCCTTTCTGGCGATCGCCCACGAGAAAGACAGGCTGGCCTTTTATCAAAACCCGAACCAGGCCGGTGGTCCCTTCCTCTTTTACATTCCGCCGAACCACATCTTCTCGATGGAAGCCGACACCCCGGTCGAGATTGTAAAGATGATTTTCCGCTGCATCGAGGACATCTCCGTCCTGATCACCTACGACTGGAAGAGTTTCTGTCTGCGCGCTGCTGCCTGGATGTCCGCCAGGAATATGTCCGCCGAAGACGTTATGGTCATGGGCTATCTGGTCAACTCCTCCCTGGCCAATATCTCCCTGGAAAATCTGGTTTTCCAGTATACCGGGAAGAAATGGGCCCCGGAGACGGGGAGGACCGGGGAATACGTTGCCGCCATCGACGAACTCTATACCTTGTTCCGAAAGACGATGGAGGAAAAGGGGTTGCTTCGACTCTACACGGACATCGAGAAACCCCTGATCCGTGTGCTGGCAGATATGGAGACCGTCGGGATTGCCCTGGACAAAGCGCTCCTGGAGGAGTTGTCAGAGAATGCGGCCCGAGAACTGGACCAGTACCGCCACCGGATCTTCGATCTGGCAGGCATGCCGTTCAATCTGGATTCCCCCAAACAGGTCGGAGAGGTTCTGTTCGACAGGATGCAGCTGCCCGTTCTCAAGCGGACCCGGCGGACAAAAAGCCATTCCACCGATCAGGAGGTTCTGGAGGAGTTGGCCGAGAAGTATGAGGTGCCGCGACTCCTGCTGGAGTACCGGCAGCTGGCCAAGCTGAAATCGACCTATATGGATGCCCTGCCCCGCCTGAGAAATGCCGAGACCGGACGGATACACACCTCCTTCAATCAGGCGATCACCTCTACCGGGCGGCTTTCCAGCAGCAATCCCAACCTGCAGAACATCCCGATTCGCACTGCCCAGGGGCGCCGCATCCGCGAGGCCTTTTGTTCCGATCCGGGATATCTCCTGCTGGCCGCCGATTATTCCCAGATCGAACTGCGCATCATGGCCCATCTGTCGGAAGACGCCGCCATGATTGCCGCCTTCCAGGCAGGAGAAGACATACACCAGCGGACCGCACGGGAGGTGTTCGGGATGACGGCCCAGCTCTACCCGGATGAATGCCGCCGTCGCGCCAAAGTCATCAACTTCGGCATCCTTTACGGGCTGAGTGCCTTCGGTCTGGCCAAAGACCTGCAGATAAGCCGTGTGGAGGCCCAACGCTTCATCGACCAGTATTTTGCCCGCTACCCGGGGGTGCGGCGCTGGATCGAAACCACCATCAGCCGGGCTTCGGAAACGGGGGAGGTAAGCACCCTGTTCGGCCGTATACGCACGATTCCGGAGCTCAAAAGCCAGGACAAAAACCTGCGTTCCTTCGGGGAGCGGGCCGCCATGAACGCCCCCATACAGGGTACCGCCGCCGATCTGATCAAACTGGCCATGGTCCGCCTGCATCGGCAACTGCAGGAAGGGGGGTGGAGGAGCCGAATTTTGCTGCAGGTCCATGACGAACTGGTGCTGGAGGTGCCGGAAGAGGAGGTCGATCCGGTTACCGCACTGGTAAAAGAGGTAATGCAGACGGTGCATACGCTCCGGGTGCCGCTGTTGGTGGATACCGGCGTCGGAAAAAACTGGATCGAGACCAAGCGACACTAAATTTGGGAACCCGCGGCCGAGCCCGGACGTGAACTGATGGGAAGAAAGCACGATCGCCGATGCAAGAAAACGACAACCAATTGGTCCAGCAGTATTTAGCCGGCGACGAAGAAGCTTTTTACAAACTGGTCAGCAAGTACAAGAGGCCGATCACCAATTTCATCTATAAGATGATCGGAGATTACGATCAGGCTTTGGATCTGACTCAGGAGACTTTTTTACGGGTATACAGGAGTCTGGGGAATTATCGCAGCGATTATCAGTTTTCCACCTGGATCTATCGTATTGCCTCCAACCTGGCCATCGATGACATACGCTGGCGGAGAAGGCGCAGTATCTTCTTCGGATCGACCGGTGCCGGCGAGGGAGAGGCCCATGAAAGCAGTCCGGAAGAGCAGGTGGCGGACACGAAGCGCCTGCAGGATGAAAAATGTCTTGATGTTCAACACAGCAAAGTACTGAAAGATGCCATCCAATCTCTGCCCGCCGCTTATCGGACGGTCTTTGTCCTGAAGGAGGTCGAAGAGATGGAATATGAAGAGATCGGTAAAACCCTGGGATGCTCCCTGGGAACGGTGAAGTCCAGGCTGCATCGGGCCAAGAGTCTGCTGCAAAAAAAATTAGCTCCTTATTGGAATAAAAAGAATGAATTGTCGACAGTTTGACGAACAATTGGAAGATTACCTCGATTCCGTGCTGCCGGATGCCGCGGCCGAAGAGATGAGGAGGCATTCCGCCGCCTGTACGGATTGTTCCGATCGTATGCGGCAGTGGGCCTGGGTCAGAGAAACGGCCCGCGGCCTGCCCGCCGTCGAGGCCCAGCCGGATCTGGAGATGGTACTGAGGCGGCGGTTGAGGCAGCAGAAGCCGAGCTTCTCCTGGCTTTCCCGCCTGCTCGTCCCGCGCTTCGTTATGCAGACGGCCTCCATCGGTTTGCTGGGAATGGTCATCGGATCGGTCCTTTTTTACCTGTTCTATCCCGTCGGACCTTCAGGCACCCAGCCGGTCGGAACAACGGCTGGGGGTATGGAAACGGCGGCGATGACGTCCGCAGAGCCGACGACCACCCTGTTCCGGGAACCGGAGCCGTTACGCCGGGAGGAATATCCGGTCGCCACTCCCGTAGCGGTCGGCATGCCCGGAACGGCAGGAAATCCAATGCAGGCCGGCAGATTTCCGGAAACCTATAGCGTGAACGAGAACGGAGAGTATGTGGAGTATCTGTTGAAGGGGACCGGCCGGGAGGAGATTCTGGTCCGTATGCCGAAAGTCATCCGTGTAAATCCCCCGGTCGATAACGATCAGGGATACTTCCGCTACATCAGTCACTGAGGACGGGAAAAATCCTGGGAGCGCCGGCGTCCCGCCGGCAAAAGCAATGGAATCGGCACGAAATTTAAGAAAAGAAACGGAACAAAGACTCTTTACCGGGACATTGGAATTTAGGGGAAAAGGAATGTTTGGCAGAATCACGAAAATAAGGCAAGACAGCGGATTACCGGAGCAAACCAGGAACGGTAGGAACCGCTTATCCGCGAGAGGCTGGAAATACTCGGCAGGCTGCCGCATATGGTTGGCCGGTCTCTTTTCCATGGGGCTCTTCGCCCAGCCGGCCTCCGAGGAGTTATGGTCCCGTATACGTTCCTCGGTGGCGGAGGTTCGTATTCAAAAACAACTGGGTAACCCCAGGGGCCCGGAAGCGATCCGTCAGATTCTGCTCAATGGCGCCCTGGTCGATGCCCGCATGGTCCCCACCATCATCAAGAGCTTTCAGGGCCAGGCGATCGGGAATCCAGCGGCCGGATATGCCGTCACCTATGTCGGATTGCACTGGAACTGGCTTTCTCAGGATCCGAAGGACCGTCAGGTACAAGTCGAGTTGGTCGGCCCCAATCAGCAGATCTTCCCGGCAACTTTGATCGGTGTCGATCAACGGAGCGGGGTGGCCGTTCTGAAGCTGCCCCAGACCGGGATTTTATCCGTGACCGGCGCCGGAAAAGACTTGCCGCAAAAAGCGACGGTGGAATGCTATCCCATAGAAATGGAGGGACGAACGCCGGTCGGGGAAAAGATCCTGCTGGAAAGAAGCCCGGACGGCCCGGGGATGGAATATTCGACGCCCTTTCAAAGCCGCTTCCGCCAAGGGCAGCCGCTTTTCACCGCCGACGGTGCGTTTTGGGGATTTTTTACCGGAAACATGCAGTCTTCCGGAAAAGAGAACAGGATTCTGGCGGTTCCTTCCAGTCAGTTTTCCTCCAACATACAAAGCATCATCTCCACCGGCAACGATGTGACCGCCGGATGGATCGGGATCTTCATGGAGGAACGGAAAGGGCCGAACGATAAGGACCAGGTGGTCGTTACCCAGGTGGCTCCCGACAGCCCGGCCTTCATCGCCGGCCTGCGCCGCGGCGACCGATTGTTGGAGATCGACGGACATTCCCTCAAGGGCATGCAGGACCTCTCTTCCCGTATACGCTGGACGGTTCCCGGGAATCGTTCCCGGATTCGACTGGAACGGGAAGGAAAATCCATGGTTCTACCGCTAACCGTGTCTCAGCGAAAGACCGCCTTCGATTTTGCCGTCGATCCGCCGCAGTATTACCTGCAGGTCTCTCCGACGGACGCCCGCTCGGGCCTGGCCAACGTTCAGCTGGCCGAGGTGTGGCCGCCGGTACCGCCTCCGCCCGATCAGATGACCTTGAGTTCCCTCCTCAACCGCAAACCGGTGCTCGGTATCGTCGGCGACGACCTGACTCCCCAGCTGGGAGAGTATTTCGGGGTCAAGGACGGCCGCGGCGTGCTGATCAATTCCGTGAAGAAAGGGAGCCTGGCGGAGAAAAACGGCATGAAGGCAGGCGATGTGATTCTGTCTCTGAACGACATGGAAATAGCCAATCAGATGGAATTCGCCGTGGTCCTGGACAGCCTGGAAAGTGCGACGCAGTGGAATTTCCGACTCATGCGCGAGCGCAAACCCCTGGAAATCAGGATCGTCCGCGAAGCCCCGCCCAAAGAATAGCCCCGTAGAACCAAATTCCTCGCCCCTGGGAAAAGCTCTCGCCACAGAGACACGGAGAGCGCAGAGGACACTCGTAAGTGGTAAGGGTGGTACATCTGGCGTGCGGTTTGGTTTTGTATGTTGAAGGGCATGGAACAGAAAACAAATGCTGCTTACCCAGCTGCAAAAGAAGTGTTGAAAAAGAAGAGAGAGGACCGGTGCCTGATGCCATGGAGGCATTTTTATGGAGTGCGGTGCCTCGGCACCGCTTTGTGCAGCGAGCCTCGGCTCGCG